>CAJWEW010000007.1 GCA_913030915.1 uncultured Rhodobiaceae bacterium | reverse complement strand
CATAGCCTGAAGCTGGGGTAATGGTTGCCAAACCTGCAATAGTCCCTGTAACAAGACCGACTAGGCTTGGCTTACCAAACCTTAACCATTCAATGATTAGCCAGACTAAAGATGCAGTAGCTGCTGAAATATGAGTGACAAGCAATGCCATAGATGCGTCTGTACCAGCTGTTAGAGCACTACCCGCATTAAATCCAAACCATCCCACCCACAGCATGCAGGCGCCTACCATCACCATCCAAGGTGCATGTGGAGGCTGGACTTGATCGGGATAGCCAGATCTACTACCAAGCATTTTTGCTATGACGAGTGCTGATACCCCAGCTGTAACATGAACAACAATACCCCCGGCAAAATCGTAGACACCAAGTGCACTAAGCCAGCCTCCGCCCCAGACCCAATGGCAAACTGGAGCATAAACAAATATTAGCCAGAGTGCAGAAATTAGTAAAACAGCGCCAAATTTTATTCTTTCTACATAAGCCCCAACGATTAGAGCTGGAGTTATTATTGCGAATGTCATTTGAAATGAGAAGAATAAGGATTCTGGGATAGATCCACTCATTGCATCTCGTGTCACACCTGCTAGAAATATTTTTGATAGATCTCCAATATAAGCACCATCACCTGAAAAAGCGAGTGAATAGGCAACCGCCAACCACGTAATCGATGCAAGACAACATATAGCAGCACAATGCATCAAAACTGATAAAATATTTTTCGATCTAACTAAGCCTGCATAAAAAAGAGCTAAGCCTGGCATCGTCATAAACAGAACAAGAGCCGTAGCAGTCAGTATCCAACTAGTATCCCCAGAATTAACCATTATATTTCTCCCAAATTACATATATTTGCTGACGATTATGCATAATTCTTGATTGATAATCAACGAGATTTGTCTCATTATATAATAAGTCCACTGAGAACATTTGCTAGATTGAGAAACTTATTGCTTGATTGGAAAAAAAATATAGAGAAATACACTAATGAGAAGTTAGTAACATTCTATATTTCCTTATTTTCAATTACCGAAAGCGTCGTAAACCCAGTGCCGGTTGAGGTAATTTTGATACCATCGGTTATCAAGTTTCGTAAAAAATTCATAAAATTTGCACTTATTGCATCAGTAATGTCGACAATTGGTGCATTAATTGGATATCTTCTGGGTTTTTATCTGGAAGAATATATGATCCGTAATTTTATCGATTTATCAGATTTTGGTGAGTTGTACGAAAGCTATGGACCATTGATCATACTTATTGGAGCCATTACACCATTCCCATTCAAACTTGTAACGATAGCGAGTGGTATTTTTAAAATTAATATTTTTTATCTAATCATCTACAGCTTTATTGGAAGATATTTTAGATATCAGATTGTGACCACAATAACTTACATTATTGGTCCAAAAATGATTGATATTTATGATAAGATCAACAAGAGTAAGAAAGTGGTAAGTAGATCATTGATAATTCTATCTTTAGTTATAATATTAATAATGTTCTATATCTACGCTTGGTTTTAATTATGAATTTTAGAATATCAATTCCGTTAATTATCGCAATTTATGCGACCTGTATTATTTTATCGGCTTATTTCATTGAGCATGTTCTGGGATACAAACCCTGCGAGTTATGCATTATCCAGAGATATCCATATTATATCATTATTTTGTCAGCTATTGCGCTGTTCTCTCTCAAATCTAAAACAATCTCTGTCAACCTATCATTACCTTTATTTAAATATTTCTCAAAGAGAGCTTATGTTGGAGCCTATGTTGTCATTATATTAGCCTCCATAACTGGATTTTCAATTGCAACTTATCATTTTGGTATTGAAAATAATTACTGGCAAAATTTTTCAGGATGTTCAGATAGGCTCTCTGGTATGGAGCTAAACGCCACAAATTTACTCGAAGACATAAACAAAATAGAGCCAAACTGTTCAGATCCACTAAAGTTTTTTGGGCTATCCCTATCTGGTTACAATATAATTTCAAATTTACTGATAGCTGGCTTTGTCATCTTTGATCTTAAAAAGAACAGACAAATTATATAAAGGTAAACTATAAATTATCTAAAAATATAATGAGATCATCTAGTTCTTCTTGGCTAATGCTATGCCCCAGGTTGGGATAGGATTTTGCTTGGTACTCTATGCCATAATCATCTAATTGTTGTTTTGTTTTATGATAAAAATCAATTGATAAAACGTCATCCTCTTCACCATGCATCACAAGAATATTGGGTTGCATTTCCCCAATAGGATGAATATTATCAACAAGCAATCCTGAAAGGCAAATTGTTGCCAAAGGTTTTTCTTTTATTGTTAAGCTTGTCGATAGCGCGACCATTCCACCTTGACTGAACCCACAGAGTATTACATCTGATATTCTGATCTGGCGATTTTGGGTTTCTTGTATGATTATATCTGAGAGAACCTTAGTAGAGACTTTCTCAACCTCCCCATTGTAAGAATATTCGCGATCAGGGGATAATTTAAACCACTGAAAACCAGATGGATTTGAGTCACAAACCTCAAATGCATCTGGCGCAAAATAATCCAATTCAAATTTTTTTATTGCATTTTTTACATAATCTCCAATTGGCATTAAATCCATACCATTAGCCCCATAACCATGGAGAAGGATGAGTAGTTTTTTTTCTTTCATAATAATTCTAATTCCTTGCCAAAAATATTGCTGTGCTAAAGCAATCTTACAATAGGTTCTATTAATTGAAAAAATATTTTTCAATTCAGTGTTGGATAAACTTTGAAATTTCTGAACTCAGTGATTAAATAAGTTAGTATAAATGTTGGTATCATAATGTCTGGTTTACTATATATAATAATTACAATTTCAGTTCTTTCTGTGGCTTTAGTTCTTGTTTTGGGTTTAGCAAACATGCTAAAGAGAGGAAGCGCCAACAGATCACAAAAATTAATGAGATTTAGAGTGGTCGCACAGTTCATTGCAGTCGTATTAATTATGATATTTTTCTATTTTAACTATTAAGGGATCAAGCAAATCGTAATCTTAAACAAAATATATACAAAAACAGGTGACGACGGTACAACCGCACTTGGCAATGGCGAACGTATCGCAAAGAGCTCAAAAAGAGTATCTGCATATGGGTCAGTGGATGAATTGAACTCCTTCATTGGATTGGCAAGATCTTTTATTGAGTCAGATAAATTAAAAGAATTAGACAAAATACTCGCTACAATTCAAAATGATTTATTCGATCTTGGCGCAGACCTCTGTATACCGGATAAAGATAAAAACGCAGACAGCCTCAAAATAGTTAACAATTATGTTAAGAACCTTGAAAAAGAAATTGATAAACTAAATAGCCAACTTGAGCCATTAAGATCTTTTATTCTGCCAGGTGGCACAAAAGTCTCAGCATATATTCATATAGCAAGAACAATCGCTAGACGTTGTGAGAGGGAGATGATAGAACTAAGACAAATTGAGGAGTCTGAAATCAGTAAGGAAGCGGTTCAATATATTAATAGATTATCCGACTTCCTATTTGTTGCAGCAAGGTATGTAAACTTGAAATTAGATTTTGAAGACATACTTTGGATACCAGGTAATAACTACGAGGAGTAACGGAGAATAATTATGAAAATACTCGTACCAGTAAAGAGAGTTGTTGATTACAACGTTAAAATCAGAGTTGATAAAGAAACAAATTCGGTTGACCTAAATAATGTCAAGATGTCCATCAACCCATTTGATGAAATTGCTGTCGAAGAAGCAATAAGGATAAAAGAAGGTGGAAAGTGTGATGAAATAGTTGTAGTTTCTCTTGGGCCTGAACAATCAAAAGAAACAATCAGGAATGCACTAGCAATGGGTGCTGACAGAGGTATTCATGTAAAGACAGAACATTCTCCAGAGCCACTGCTTGTTGCAAAAATTCTAGCAAAGATAATTGAAAAAGAAGCGTTTGATTTAATAATATTAGGAAAACAATCTATTGATGATGATTGCAATCAAACAGGACAAATGCTATCAGCCCTTTTGGGTTGTTCAATTGGCACATACGCATCAAAAATTGAAATTGAGAATGACTCATTTGTCGTTACAAGAGAAATAGATGGCGGTCTACAAACAATCAAGCTTGCAAAACCTGCTGTACTAACAACAGATTTACGATTAAATGAACCGAGATATGCCTCATTACCTAACATTATGAAAGCAAAGCAAAAGACCATTGACGAAGTTGATCCTGCGAGCTTACAAATTGAAATGCAACCTAAAGTTGTTACTAAAAAAGTAGAAGAGCCTCCAATAAGAATAGGTGGTGGAAAGGTTGACTCAATAGAGGATTTAGTGGATAAATTAAAAAACGTTTCAGGAGTAATATAATGAGTATTTTAGTATTAGCAGAACATAACAATGAAATTCTTAAAGAGGCAACCAAGAAAGCAATTACTGCAGCCTCAAAGATTGCTAGTCCTGTCCATGTTCTAGTTGCGGGTATGGATTGTGCAAATGCTGCAAATGATGCAGCTTCAACAGAAGGCGTAGAAAAGGTTTTGCTTGCTGAAAACTCACACTATAAAAATATGTTATCAGAGCCCATTTCTGAATTATTAATTGATCTTATGAACGAGTATGATTATCTGGTATCTGCGGCGACCACAAATGGAAAGAACATACTGCCAAGAGTTGCAGCAAAATTAGATGTTAGCCAAATATCAGAGATTATTAATGTTGTTGATGGAAAAACATTTCAAAGACCAATATATGCAGGTAATGCGATTGCTACAGTTGAAAGTTCAACTGATAAGAATGTCATAACAATTAGGACAACTGCATTTGAAACCGCGAAAGAAAGCAAATCAACTGCCGAAATAAGCTCAATCGGAATAGAAAAAAATCCAGGCCTATCTGAGTTCGTTGAAGAAAAAGTGTCTGGTGGTGAAAGGCCTGAACTGACATCAGCTGGCACCATAGTCTCCGGTGGGAGGGGAATGCAATCTGGAGATAATTTCAAGTTGCTAGAGTCTGTTGCGGACAAACTTGGCGCCGCTGTGGGCGCAAGCCGGGCAGCTGTTGACTCAGGTTTTGTTCCAAATGAATACCAAGTGGGGCAAACTGGAAAAGTCGTTGCTCCTGAACTTTATATCGCGGTTGGCATATCCGGAGCTATTCAGCATCTAGCTGGCATGAAAGACTCTAAAGTCATTGTTGCAATAAACAAAGATGAAGAAGCTCCAATATTTGAGGTTGCCGATTATGGCTTAGTTGCCGATTTATTCGATGCAGTTCCTGATCTAGATAAAGAACTCGAAAAAATACAAAAATAAAAAAATGGTTACTCAGGTCGGTATTGCTGGTTGTGGATTAATGGGATCTGCGATCGCAGAAACTAACCTACATGCGGGCTATGACGTGATTATTTTTGATACAGAAGAAAGTCAGCTGTCCAATGCTAAAGGTAAACTTGATAAAAAAATCAATGAATCAAATCTGCAGGCTACAGTAAAATATAAAGATAAAATATCTTCATTGAAAAACTGTGATTTAATTATTGAATGTTTGACTGAAGATGAGAACATAAAGTCAAATTTCTTCAAAAATATTGAGAAAAATTGCAACAGAAAAACAATTATTGCGACCAATACATCTTCAATATCAATTCATAGATTAGCAAGCAGTCTTCAATACCCTGAGAGATTTCTTGGTCTTCATTTTATGAACCCGCCGCAGATAATCAAGCTTGTCGAAATAATCAATCATAGGGCGCTTGATAAGAAAATTCTCACAGAAATAACGCAGTATCTTGATGTAATGGATATGATATCAATAGAATGCAATGATAAACCTGGTTTTATAGTGAATAGAATTTTGTTACCGATGATAAACGAAGCAATTTATTGCCTCGAGAATGACACATCGGATGCTAAGTCTATCGATACAGCATTAAAAGTAGGAGCAAATCACCCCATGGGACCACTAGAGTTAGCTGACTTTATAGGTTTGGATACTTGTTTATCAATTCTGAGGATACTCCAAGAAGATTTCAATGACTCAAAATATAAACCGTGCCCTTTGTTAGAAGAATATGTCCAGTGTGGAAAGCTGGGCCGCAAAACAAAGGAAGGATTTTATAAATATTAAATAAATTATTATCTTTTTGCCTTCATAATTATTATAATATTTCAACTTTACTTGAGCGTGGAAGTATAATGACAAATAAAATGTGGGGTGGTAGGTTTTCTAAAGCTACGAATGAGCTACTGGAAGATCTTAACGCATCAATAAAATATGACTATCGTCTTGCAAAATATGACATTGAAGTATCGATTGCGCATGCAATGATGCTTGAAAAATCCGGTGTTATCCGGAAAGAAGAATGCAATCTGATTGTCAATGGATTAAAAGATGTACAAAAAGAAATTAGTAACGATAAATTTGAATTTAAGAAAAAACTTGAAGATATTCATATGAATATTGAGAGTAGACTCACAGAGATTATTGGTCCTATTGCGGGTAAACTTCATACAGCAAGATCGAGGAACGATCAAGTCTCTACTGATATTAGATTGTTCTTAATCGAAAAAATAAACACCATCATACAGCTAATTGAAGAAAATCAAAAAACGCTTTCACAGCAAGCTTTCGATAATTATGATGCCATAATGCCAGGGTATACTCATCTACAAATTGCACAACCAATTACCCTCGGGCATCACCTGCTTTCCTATGTTGAATTGTTAAATAGAGATAAACTTAGATTGACAGATAGTCTAAAGAGATTAGATGAAAGCCCTCTCGGCGCTGCAGCAATGGCTGGTACATCCTATCCAATAGACAGACAATATTCTTCGAAATTGCTTGGCTTTAAAAAACCAATGTCAAACTCCATTGATGCCGTATCATCTAGGGATATGCTTCTTGAGACATTATCAAATATTGCTATTTTATCGGTAAATTTATCCAGACTGGCAGAAGAAATCATCCTGTGGGTTTCTACAGAATTTAATTTCATAAGTTTGCCCGACTCTCTGACAACGGGATCATCAATTATGCCACAGAAAAGAAATCCAGATGGAGCAGAAATTATTCGTTCAAAAGCTGGAAGGGTCATTGGATCATTAAACACTTTGTTGGTTGTCATGAAGGGTCTTCCATTGACTTATAATAAAGATCTTCAAGAGGATAAAGAACCATTATTTGATGCCGTAGATACAATAGAATTATCACTAGGGGTTATGAATCAGATGATTACTGATATGAAACCAAATAGAGACAGAATGCTTCAATCAGCTAAGAATGGGTTTTCTATTGCAACGGATATTGCTGATGTTTTAGTCCAGGATTTAGGTATTCCATTCAGAGAGTCACATAAAATTGTTGGATCAATTGTTAGCTTCGCAGAATTGAATAACAAATCTTTAGATGAACTTCTTATCGAAGATTATCAGAAAATTGATCCAAGAATTACAATAGAACTAGTAAATAAAATATCATTTGATAGAATTATTCATAATAAGACTTCCGAGGGCGGAACTGCCCCAAAAAATGTGAAGAAAGAAGCGGAAAAATGGTTGAAAGCTCTAAAAATAAAATGAACAAGCAGCAAAAAAAAAGTGCACCAACGAAATTAATTATGGCTTTTCTGCTATTAATTACACTTTGCGCGTGCGGCGTTAAAGGCGACATCGAACTAGAAAAAGAATCAATCTCTGAGAAAACGAGTATTTTAGACAGATTGATCTAAATAATTTTTATTTCAGCAGACTAAAAAGTATTAAATATAAAATAATGACTCCAATAAAATATAAAAGTAATAATCTATACGTTGAGGGATTGAGTGTCGAAAAGCTTGCCAACGATAATCAAACCCCTTTCTATTGTTACTCTGAAAAATATATTGAAGATCAATATCAAGCTCTAAAATCTGCGTTTGATATGGAAGCAAAAATATTTTACTCAATGAAGGCAAATTCAAACTTATCAATCTTAAAGCTCCTGCTAAACCAAGGTTCAGGAATTGATGTTGTATCGGGCGGTGAGATTGAGCGCGCACTTAGTGCAGGGGCAACTGGAAAAGATATTATATATGCTGGGGTTGGGAAAACTGATGAAGAGTTAATTTATGCGATTCAAGAAAAGATCCATTGCATCAATGTCGAGTCTCAGTCAGAATTAACAAGAATAAATGATATATGTGAGAAACTTAATACTAAACAGAATATTTCATTGAGGGTAAATCCTGATGTTGATGCAAAAACTCATGTTAAAATAACGACTGGTAAAGCTGAAAATAAATTTGGCATAGAATTTGATTACATAAAAAGTATGTATGAAATAGCTTCCAAGTTATCTAACGTAAATATAATCGGGATCTCTGTACACATTGGAAGTCAAATCACTAACTTAAAGCCGTTTAAAAAAGCTTTTCAAATCATCTATGATTTGATTAATGATCTTCGGAGCCTTGGACATAAAATTAAACATGTGGATCTGGGCGGTGGACTTGGCGTGACCTATTCGGATGATGATAATGTACCAACTTTTAAAGAATATGCATCGCTCATACAAAGCATATTTGGTAATTTAAATATTGAAGTATATATCGAGCCCGGAAGACTTTTGGTGGCAAATAGTGGCCTGCTTGTGACCCGTGTAATAGATATTAAAACAACAAGTCAGAAAACCTTTGTCATCGTGGACGCAGCCATGAATGATTTCATCAGACCAACCTTATATAACTCTTACCATGAAATACTTCCTGTTAAGAATAATCTTGGAACCTCGAACAAGCTATATGATATCGTTGGACCAATCTGTGAAACAGGTGATTACTTTGCAAAAAATAGAAATATGAATTCTGTACAAGTTGGCAGTTTAATTGCAATTAAGTCAGTAGGAGCTTATGGCTCTGTACTATCCTCAAATTACAACTCGAGACCACAAATCGCAGAAATAATTGTTCAAAACGATAAATATGAAGTTATTCGTGAGAGGGTTGAGGTGAAAGATATGCTAACTCGAGAGAGGATAGCAAATTGGTTATAAATTTTTAGGATAAAATGGCAGACACCCTATTATCGTTAGAAAATGTTTATCATAGATATAGTATATCCCGAGATATTTTTAATGATATAAGTTTAAATATAAAAGAGGGTGATTTTTATTTTATTACAGGATCTTCTGGCGCGGGAAAAACGACCTTCCTAAAACTTCTCTCGTCATCATTAAGACCGACAAGCGGTAGCGTGTTATTTAATGGGATCAATTTAAATACCATACCGCAAAATAAGCTATACAATATAAAAAGAAAAATCGGCTTCGTTTTTCAGGATTTTCGATTACTACCCCACTTAACAACATATGAGAATGTTGCATTACCGTTAAAAGTTCAAAATAAAAAAGAAAAAAGCTACAAAAAGGATGTTATTGAGCTACTCAATTGGGTAAATCTGGAGCACTGCACCCATAGCTATCCAAATTATTTATCAGGTGGGGAACAACAGAGAGCTGCAATTGCTAGAGCCGTAATATCGTCACCAAAGCTAATACTCGCTGATGAACCGACCGGTAACGTTGATTATGAAAATTCAAAAAAAATTCTTGGCCTGTTTAGTGAAATGAATAAATTAGGAACAACTATTATCATAGCAACACACGATGAGAGTCTCATATCGCACAAGCGAGCGAGCATTATTGATATAGAAAATAATGAAATTAGGATACGAAATAAGTGAATATTATAAATAAAGTGATAGACAAATCTGAAGCAAAAAGAGTAATGAAACAGCTCGCTCCAAGACCATCATCAATTATCTCAAGTACTAATTTTCACAGCAAATATCTATTTATTGTGATATCTCTTTTGAGCTATTTAATAACAATTCTTTTGACATCATTTGTCATTCTCATTGGTCAGCCTGAGTTTTCAGCATTATCAATTAGCATGATACAGACTAGCCTAATATCTTGGGTAACGTTAATTTTTATAATTTTTGTAATAATTGCGTACATAATTATGTATGGAACTCACACATCAATTATTTACAATAGAAATACGATAAATCTATTAATACAACTCGGTGCCTCAAATAGCTTTGTAATAAGCAAAATTGTCTACTCTTTCACAAAGATAGGGTTAACTGCCGGATTAACTGGATCATTTGCTGGATTAATTACAATTATTTTTATTAATCCATTCTTACTTCAAATTAGTGGGCTATTTAATAATATCTCTGATTTAGTCGTTGTATCAACCAATTCTGCCTATGCTCAATATTACATATTTATGTTAATGCCTATTTTTATTACTGTGATCTGTTCCATATCATCATATTTGACAGTCAAAAGATTAGTAAAAAAATATTATTAAATTAATAATGGCATAATGTATAAATCACTAAAAATACTGAAAATACTTGCCTCAATTATTTGTGTCTTTGTTCTCACATTAGATGTCGTTGATTTTGTGAAAATATTCAATTCAAAACCAAACATTATTACGAAATCTAACACCATAGACGGAATAGTTGTATTCACAGGTGGTGAAGACCGTATAAAAACCTCAATTGAACTTCTATCCAATGGCATTGCAAAACGCTTGTTTATATCTGGCGTGAATCCAGATACAAATAAGTATAATATTTCAGAGCAAATACATATTAACTCCAATCTAATTGACTGTTGTATAGATCTTGGAAGTAACGCAAAAAATACTTTTGAAAACGCAGCAGAGACCACAGACTGGATAAGAGAAAATGAATACAAAAATATAATTATTGTAACTTCAGATTACCACATGAAAAGAAGTTTAATGATCTTAAAAAATTTCAGTGAAGATACCAACTTTTTTCCTTATCATGTTAAAAGTAAACTTCTATACGATATGAATATCACAAAATTTGAAAAACTAAGGATAATCGTACTTGAGTATTCAAAATATCTATTTACACGTCTAAGATTGTTTTTTGAATTTAATTAGGTGATTTGAATGATAAGAGGAATTATTTATTATATTATTTTTTCATTAAACCTATTAATTTTTTCTATTATTTTTTTACCTTTATTTTTCCTCCCAAGATCAATCGGGTTAACTATCTTGAGTTTCTGGGCAAGAGTTTCTCAGAGTATCCTCTACTATCTGTGTAGCGTTGATTTTGAAATTCACGGGCAAGAATTTATTCCAAAAGAGCAAGCGTTAATTGCTTCAAAGCATCAATCAACTTGGGAGACAATCAATTTTCTCCATATCTTAGACCAGCCACCCATAATGATATTAAAAAAAGAATTACTATTTATTCCATTCTTTGGTCAATATGCACTAAAATTTGGCAATATTCCAATCAATAGAAAAGCCGGTATTTCTGCCATAAAAGATATGGTAAAAAAAGCAAAAAAAAGCAAAAATCAAAACAGATCTATATTAATATTCCCAGAGGGTACGAGAAGTGCAATTAATTCCGATCCTGAATATAAAAGAGGTATATTAGCCCTATATAAGAATTTAAAAATACCATGTGTGCCTGTTGCCTTGAATTCAGGGCTATTTTGGCCGAAAAATAAGTTGAGAAAGAAACCAGGTAAAATATTGGTTGAATTTCTAAAGCCAATTGAACCTGGGCTTGATGATGATGATTTCATGAGGCAATTAAAGACTCGGATTGAAGAAGCAACAAATAAACTTGTCAAATAACGTCGGGTGATACTATTCAGACTCTAATTTTTTTATTGAGTCTAAGATTTTGTTACGTTTGTTTCGCGTCTCTTTGAATAGTCTTTCAAGTTTATTTCCATTATCCGTTTTAATACTATCTTTTAAATCAGCTAAGCCGTCTATAAAACTGTCGAGTATTTCTATCATCGCTTCTTTATTATTTAAGAAAATATCTCTCCACATGATTGGATCCGATGATGCAACCCTCGTATAATCAAGAAATCCACCTGCAGCATATTTTGTGAATTCATGATCTTTTTTATTTTCAAGCTTCGAAGCTGTATCAACAAGATTATAGGCAACCAGATGGGGTAAATGACTGATAGTAGCGAGAATAAGATCATGCGTTTCTGGTGAGATAGTATCAACAATCATCCCAAGTTCTTCCCAGAAAGAAATTATCTTATCCAAATGCGCTTTATCTGTTTTAGTATAAGGCGTTAATAGACAACATTTTTTATAAAATAATTCAGCAAAACCTGACTCTGGCCCCGAAAACTCAGTACCTGCGATTGGATGCCCTGGTATGAAACTTACTCCATCTGGTACATATTTATGAATTTGATCAATAACTGCTTTTTTCACGGAGCCAACATCTGTTATGATAGAGCCCTTCTTCAGATGCCCGTGGATGTTTCTCATAATGTCGGCGTTTGACCCAACAGGAGTACATAAGATTATTAAATCAGCATCGTTTACTGCTTCAACTAATGTATCAAAAATTTTATCCATATAACCAAGCTCCCTAGCTTTCGCTCTAGTTGAAGCGGTTTTGGCATATCCATAAACCTTTCTCGCAATTTTATTTTTTTGAATACCCTTGGCAATTGATGACCCTATCAGTCCGATACCAATTATAGCAACTTTATCAAATATTATATTTTCTGATTTCATATTCATAATCTGATCTTTTATTTTAAAGTGGTAATTTATTTGATACTACAAACTTGTTCTACATATTCCCGTATTTTACCAAAAACAGTCCTATTTTGCTCTCTGCTACCAATTGTAATTCGGAGATGACATGGAAGTCCATAATCTGAGACATTTCTAACAAAAATATTGTTTTTTATCAGATAATTATTCAGACCAACTACCATTTCTTGCGGCCCTGTAGAAGTATTTTTAGCAAGATTTGTTAAATCTAATAGTAAAAAATTTGCAGCTCCACCATGTACATTAATCTGAGCTCCCTCATATGCCTTTAATAATTCAACTTTCTCATTAGAATTTAATTCAACAGATTTAGACACGTGATCACGATCCTCAATGGCAGCAGCGCCGGCATTTATCGCGGAAGTTGATAGATTAAAAGGGCCTCTAATTCTATTTAGGACTTCGATAATATGTGTTGGCGCATATGCCCACCCAATTCTAAGTGCGGCAAGGGCATAAACCTTAGAAAAGGTTCTTGTCATTACAGTATTGGCTGTCTCTGAAATAAGGCTTTTACCGTCAATGTAATCTTCCTCTTTGGTATATTCAGCATATGCACCATCAATCACTAATAGCACGCGCTCAGGTAATCGATTACGGATTTCATATAACTCGTCTTTGTTTAAGTATGAACCAGTTGGGTTATTTGGGTTTGCAATAAATACAATCTTTGTTTTTTCTGTGACGCAGCTAACAATGTTGTCTATATTTGCCTTCAGCCCAACTTCTTTTGCAGCGATTGGAACCCCATTATTTGTTAATGTGATTATTTTATATAATAAAAAAGCATGCTCGCTGTATATAACTTCATCACCCGGCATCAGATAGGCGCAAGCGATTAAGTTCAAAATTTCATCTGATCCCGCTCCACATATAATATTATTCACATTTATATTATGCAGTTCTGATATTTTTTCTTTCAAAAGAGTGCTGTTGCCATCCGGATATATTGAAAGAGACTTAGCTGAGTCAATATACGCTTTTACAGCCCTATCACTTGGTCCTAAGGGCGACTCATTTGATGATAGCTTTATTGCACCAATTGCTTGGCTACCCTTTCCGCCCTTGTAGCGACTTATACCAAGAATCCCATCGCGGGGTTTTATCAAATTACTCAACTTCATCTCCAATTATTAGAGGCGTAGCATATCTACCAATGCATTGAATTTCATTAATTATCGAAATTTTATTTAATCCGTTATCTACTTTATCTTTTATTGCCAACAAATAAAATTCTTCAGATAATTTTTTTATAAACTTTAAGTCATTATCTAATTGGTCATGAAGCAAAGTGGAGATATATTCTTCATCTATCAATTTTTTCTTTTCAATTTTAGTTCTATATAGACATGTATCATCTTCTGTATGAAATTGGTCTGGTTGCCCAATAATATATAAAGTTGGCTCCATACTTTTGTTATGTAGCTGTGGTAGTGTTCCGATTACAGATAGTTTTTTACCATCAATATCAAGTAGCGAGCTACTATCATTTCCAAGAACAAGGATAGTTGAGTCAATATTTTCTTCTTTCTTCAACATGTCCATTGCATTCTCATCCTCAATAATTTTATTAATTGGGCCGAAATTATGAAGTATCAAATCTCGATCATTTTTCTTAATATCTTTCTCAATAATTATATTGAGCTTTGATTGTATTGCAGTATTCGCATTAATTATTCCTCGCCATATACCCCAAATTTGCTCCAGGCTGAACGAGCCTAAATCTGAATTATTTAAATCTCTTAATATTTCCATCTCTCGAGACGGGTGAAAAACAGATAGATTATGCGCTTTCTTTACTTTTGCTACTTTTGTTGCAATATCAGCCCTTTCAATTAGAGTTTTCCGTAAACGGGTATCAATCTGGTCAAGGCTTATTCTCAGCGCTGTGAGTTCATTATTTATTTTTGTTTCTTCTACCATTTTGCTCAGGTGATTGATAGTTGCATAGTTATTTTTGAAATATATCGTAAATATTATTACTATATAAAGCATATAGTTGTTAAATAATAGACAATATTTAAATTTAAATATATCTAAGTTATTCTAATATTAGAGAATTATTAAAATTTCTATGCGTTAATGCGAACATAATAAACCAGTAAAATAAGATGACAAAAATAGTCAAACATGCCACTAAAGATTTTAATTTAGCTTCAGGAAAATCAATTTCGCCCCTCGAGATTGCATACGAAACCTATGGAAAGCTCAATAAAGACAAAACAAATGCTATTCTAATCTGTCATGCGCTTACTGGAGATCAATATGCAAGTGCCACTAATCCAATAACAAAAAAACCGGGTTGGTGGGATATTCTGGTTGGAAAAGGCAAGCCAATTGACACTGATAAATATTTCATAATTTGCTCGAATGTTTTGGGAGGTTGCATGGGAACAACCGGTCCAAAATCACAAAACTTAATCACAAATGAACCCTATGGGCTTAATTTTCCAGTAATAACAATCAGCGATATGGTAAAATCACAAGTATTACTATTGGACCATTTGGAAATACCAAAAGTTTTGACTGTAATCGGTGGATCAATGGGGGGCATGCAGGTACTATCATGGATGTCTGAATATCCAGATCGAATAAAATCAGCAATTCCTATTGCTACTGCAGCATATCACACATCACAGAATATTGCGTTCCATGAAGTTGGGCGGCAAGCAGTAATGGCAGACCCAGAATGGCACGATGGTAAATATTTTGAACATAATACCTCGCCTGAAAAAGGTCTATCAGTGGCTCGAATGACAGCCCATATAACCTATTTATCTGAAATTGCCTTACAGAACAAATTTGGAAGAAATTTACAAGATAGAGCGAAAAAGACGTTTAGTTTTGATGCTGACTTTCAAGTCGAGAGCTATCTTCGATATCAAGGAGTGAATTTTGTTAAAAGATTTGATGCAAATAGTTATCTTTTCTTAACAAGAGCTATGGATTATTTTGATTTGATTTCTGAAAATGATGGGATTTTAGCAAATGCATTTAATAATTTAAATGCCTCTGTTTGTGTCATTTCTTTTACAGGTGATTGGCTATTTCCATCCATCGAAAGTAAAAAAATTGTGCATGCATTAAATTCAAAGGGTGTTGATGTAAGTTTTATAGATATTGAGTCAAATAAGGGGCATGACGCATTTCTAATGGATGAACCGGCAATGTTTAAAACGATACGTGGCTTTTTAGAAGCACAATATGTTAAATAATCATGGATAGGTCATAGGTGGATATGAGTAATAGGTTTGATTTTTTAATTATTGAAGAAATGGTAGAGCTTCGTTCTAAGGTTTTGGATATTGGGTGTGATGATGGATCCCTATTGAAAATGCTGCAGGATAAAAAGAAAGTTGATGTACGTGGTATAGAATTATATTCAGATCGGGTAAATTTATGTCTCGAAAAAGGACTTCCTGTCGTTCAAGGTGATGCAAATTTTGACCTTGAAATGTATCCGGATAATAGCTTTGATTATGTCATTTTGAGTAAAACACTTCAATCTGTAAATAGGCCGCGGGATATACTTGAGCAGCTACTTCGCATTGGTAAAAAAGCGATTGTCTCCATTCCAAATTTTGGTCATTGGAAGGTCAGACTCTACCTTGCACTAAATGGACAAATGCCTATGACTCCATCACTGCCAGCTAAGTGGTATAA
Organism: uncultured Rhodobiaceae bacterium; assembly: GCA_913030915.1. Lineage (GTDB taxonomy): Bacteria > Pseudomonadota > Alphaproteobacteria > Rhizobiales > TMED25 > TMED25. The sequence goes on along the minus strand of CAJWEW010000007.1, from coordinate 44,982 downwards.
TACTGAAAATATACACCTGTGTACTATTAATGATTTTTTGAGTTTATGCGATGAAATTAATATTAAAATTATCAAATCCGTAGCTCTCGATAAAAATGGGGCACAGTTAAACTTTGCAAACCGAATACGTTCTGTTAACTTGATAGGTGAACAAGCAATATTCTTACTTAAAAAAAATAATGACTAAATTTGAAATACATCAATTTATATGCAGGACGGATAATTATGGAGTTCTTGTCTCAGATGCAGATACAGGCTTAACAATGTCTGTTGATGCCCCTGATGCTAAGAGAATTGATGAAGAACTTGAAAAAAAGAAACTTAATTTAACTCACCTTTTAATTACACACAAACATCAAGATCACATTGACGGAATTGAATATTTAAAAAATAAATACAACTGTATTGTGCTGGGGCCTGAATCAGAAAAAGACCAAATACCTCATTTAGATATAACACTCATCGGTGACGAATATATAGACTTCTCAGGATCACCAATTAGGGTGATAGAGACACCAGGTCATACTCTCGGTCACATTGTTTTCTTTTTTGAAAGAGAGAAAATTTTATTTGCTGGAGATACACTATTTCTTATGGGCTGCGGCAGAGTTTTTGAAGGAACCCATGAGCAAATGTTTGAGTCGATCAAAAAAATAAGGGATTTACCCGCTGATACAGTCATATATTGTGGACACGAGTACTCTTTGGCAAATGCAAAATTTGCCTTATCAATTTATCCAAATAATGAAAATATTGGAAATAGATATGAGCATATCCAAAAAGCTGTATCAGAAAAAAAATACTGTTTGCCTACAACTTTAGAGCTTGAATTAAAGACCAACCCATTCTTAATGTACGATGATCCGGTTTTAAAAAATAAATTAGGCATGATTAAATCAAGAGACTTAGAAGTTTTTTCAGAGACACGAACACAAAAAGATAATTTCTAGTTATATCTTTCTACGCACAAGGCGACTCCCATCCCTCCGCCAACACAGAGAGAGGCTAGGCCCTTTGATGACTTTCTTTTTTCCATTTCATGTAATAGTGTGACAAGTATCCTCGCACCGGAAGCGCCAACTGGGTGGCCTAGGGCAATAGCACCACCATTTACATTCAATTTTTCCGCAGGAATATTTAAATCCTTAGCACAAGCACATGCTTGCGAAGCAAATGCCTCATTTAATTCAAATAAATCAATATCATAAATATTCCAATCTACATTCGATAACGCGCTCTTAATCGCGGGAATTGGACCGGTCCCCATTATTGCAGGATCAACAGCAGCTTGCCCCCAACCTGCAATTCTCGCTAATGGCTCCAGCCTCATTGACTTTGCTTTTGCATAAGACATTAATAAAACGCCGGCAGCCCCATCATTTATTCCGGAGGCATTAGCAGCAGTTACAGTACCACCCTCTTTTTTAAATATTGTACTGAGCGAGGCTATATCATCCATACTAATATTTTTTCTTATATACTCGTCTTCTAACACAATTTCTTTATTCTTCTTTCGTTCAATATGAACGGGGCAAATTTCATCAATAAATTTTCCATTATCTTGAGCCTTCGCCGCTTTCATTTGGGAGTCGAATGCAAACTTGTCTTGAGCGTCACGTGATATCGACCATTTATCAGCAACATTTTCAGCTGTTACTCCCATATGATAATTATTAAAAAAATCAATCAGTGCATCGCTAATCATTGAATCCTGCATTTGCAAAGCACCCATTTTCTGACCCTGTCGAATATATGAAACATGGGGTGCTTGCGTCATGCTTTCTTGCCCGCCTGCAATTAATATCCGGTCAATATCCTCTTTTATCTGCTGGTACGCAATTATTACAGATCTTAATCCTGATGCACAAAGCTGATTGATTAGCCAAGCTGGCGTCTCAAATGGTATACCAGCATCAATTGCTGCTTGCCTCGCTGGATTTTGTCCTTGTCCTGCAGTTAAGATTTGCCCGAGAATTACTTCGTCAATGTCTGACGCTTTAATATTTATCTTGCCTAATAGCGAATGAATAACTGCAGATCCAAGTTTATAGGGCGCTACATCTCGAAAACTTCCATTAAAGCTCCCAATAGCAGTTCGTGAAGCTGCAACTATAACTGTGTCTTTGTCTTGATACACTTATTATCCTTTATTCATAATTATTTGGGTACTCTTCTTCTCACTTAAGTCAGCTCTTAAAGTCATAAGTATAACTAAAAGACTTAGCGGTACACATAAGATATTCATAATTTCCCAACCTACGAGTGTCAACATAAAACCCGCGGATAGACTCGCTATTGCTTGCATTGAAAAGACAACAATTTCATTGAACCCTTGAGCCTTAAACTTCTCTTCTTCTCTATATGAAATGACCAGTAGACTTGTTGAGGTAATGAATAGAAAATTCCATCCAATGCCAAGAAATGTAAGGGCTATAAGATAATTAATATAAGTTGTTTCAAAATAACTCAAAAGTATAGTTAATAAGAAAAATAATACACCTGTGTATATTATAGGGCTATGACCAAATTTCTTTATTAACCTGCCAGTAAATAATGACGGCAGAAACATCCCAATTATGTGAAATTGAATAACTATCTTCGTACTTTCAATTGAAAAGCCGTGATGGTGGTGCATGCTAATAGGTGTTGCCGTCATCAAGAATGACATTATGGCATATGACATTGCCGCAACAACTATAGCTTGACTAAATCTATGCGAACTTAGTAATTCACTATACGACCTTCCAGCAATGATCTTCTTTTCACTTTTTGCGGCACTTTTTGGGCTATAAAATATTAAAGGTAAAACTGGTAAAAATGTCATGAAAGATAGTGCAATATAAGGACCGACAAAAGTATGCTCAGGTATGAGATTTTGTGAATATACTGCGATATTTGGTCCAAGCAATGCTGAAACTATGCCTGCCAACATAACAACTGAAATCGCCCTTGGAATCATATCTTCACTAACTGACTCTGCTGCTGCAAATCTATATTGGTGAGTAAATGCAAGACCGTTACCGATGGCAAAGCAAGACAGGCAATAAAACAAAAAATCTCCATAATAAATTGATATAGCAGCTATCAGCGAGGACATTGAAGTATAAATTGCAGCATAAATAAAACCTCTTTTTCTGCCAATCTTACTCATTATCTTGGAAGCAATCATTGTTGAGCTTGCAAGACCAATCACCATCGAAGCAGTTGGAAGTGTTGAGAGTGTTGTTAATGATGTAAGGGTTGAGCCAATTATACCACTTAAGAAGATAGTGACAGGTGCAGCTGTAAATCCGAATATTTGAGCTATAATAATTAAGATTAAATTTTTGTTGTACATTCTATTAAAGACATGTTTTTAGATATATAACTACTTATTTGGCCAGATGTCTATTTATTATTATGTGCCACAAAATGTTTGATATACGCGTTCTCGTGGTTCAGGTGGCAGCTGGTAATCCTTTGATTTAATATCCACCTTGTATGGCTCTTTTAATACCTCTAAAAAATTTCTAAAATGCTTAAAATCACCTTCAGCCGCAGTGCTTATTACTTTCTCAACCTGATGGTTCCTTGGTATTATTATTGGGTTAACATTTCTCATCATTGTCACAGATGTATCCCAAGATTTACTATTTTTTTGTAATCTTTTTTTCCATTGCTTATACCAAGTTTGAAAAGATGATATTTTATATATTTTTTCTGTTGGTTGTTTACCAATACCAAGATCACGAAAGGTGTTTGTAAAATCAGCATCATTATTATGCATCCAATCTAAGAGATCCTTGATTAACATTTGGTCCTCTGGTTGATCACCATCTAAACCGAGCTTCAGTCGCATCATAGATAGCCATTTTTGTTTATATATATCAGAAAATTTATCAATTAACTTTTCGCCCAGTTTGACAGCATTATCTACATTATTATCAATCAGAGGTAACAGTGCTTCAATTAATCGTGCTAAATTCCATTGCGTGATCAATGGCTGGTTCATAAATGAATAACGCCCTCCCCGATCAATAGAGCTAAAAAATGTATTTGGATCATAATTATCCATAAAAGCACAAGGTCCATAATCAATCGTCTCACCAGAGAGGGTCATATTATCTGTATTCATTACGCCATGTATAAATCCGACACGCATCCAATGAACAATCAAATCAGATTGTTTTTGCATCATATTTTCAATAAGACCTACTGCCTTATTTGAGCAATCAAAAACCTCTGGGCAGTGTCTTTTTATTGTATAATCCAGTAATGATTTTAAGAGCGCCTCATCTTTTTGGTTAGCCGCAAACTCAAAAGTTCCCACCCTGATATGAGAGCTTGCAATGCGCGTTAATATTGATCCAGGTAATAAAGCTTCGCGTCTTACTTCTTGGCCGGTAGTTATAACTGCGAGGCTTCTTGTCGTTGGAATACCTAAATGATACATTGCCTCTGAAATGAGATACTCGCGTATCATTGGACCGAGCGCTGCTCTGCCGTCTCCGCTTCTTGAGTATGGAGTTTTTCCAGATCCTTTTAATTGGATATCGAGTCGTATTCCATTGGGCGTAATATGTTCCCCAAGAAGATGAGCCCGGCCATCTCCTAACATAGTAAAATATCCAAATTGATGGCCTGCATAGGCCTGCGACAGCGGTGTTGATCCATCAGGTAGTTCGTTCCCAGAAAATAGTTTTGACAGTTTTTTTTGTGTAGTTGAGGTCAAATTAAGGCCAATTTCCTGAGCAAGGTCATAGTTAATATGAACAATCATGGGATTTTGGACACGTTCGGGTCGTTGTTTCACATAGAATTCTTTTGGCAAGCTCGTATATGTAGTATCAAAATTAAAGTTTAATGATTGAGTCATGTTAATGCGTAGCCTTAATTGCAAATTCTTTTAATATTTTAAGGGGGACATACATGAGAGCCGCTTGATCACATGCCTCGAGAATTACAGATGGCGCTATTCCTTCTTCCCATGCCTCTCTCCATCTTAAAGCGCAGAGGCACCATCGATCCCCTGGTGATAGACCAGGAAAATTATATTCCGGTCTCGGGGTTGAAAGATCATTTCCACGGCTCTTTGAAAACTCTAAAAACCCCGCCGTGACTTCAGCGCAAATAACATGGCTACCAAGGTCGCTATCGTCTGTTCGACAAAATCCATCTCTAAAATATCCAGTTTTTGGGGCATAACAGCATGATTGTAGTACTCCACCTAAAACATTTTTTTTAATCTCTCTACTCATATATTTATGCTCTTTGCTTGTGTAGTATGATCCGGCATTAATTATGCCTCAATTGGCGGAGAGAGAGGGATTCGAACCCTCGATAGTATTGCTACTATACACGCGTTCCAGGCGTGCGCCTTAAACCACTCGGCCACCTCTCCGTAATTAAATTATTCCATAGATATTTGTTTACATGATTTTGGCAAATCAGACAACAACATCCATTTACGTATTTTTGTTGAGTTTGACTCAAAAAGCTTATCTTTTTTCATCCAAAAATCTAATTCACTACCGCATCCACTTGAATTATTCACATCAGCTTGATTAATACATAGCTCTGAATTTTCTGGACAACTCAATCTGACATGGAAATGCTTGTAATGCCCAGCCCAGGGTCTTATTTTTTTTAACCAATCCATGTCACCCTTCTCTTTTGCTATCGTACATAGTTCATTCTTGATTAATGGATTAACAAAAATTCTAGTTACCCTATCATCTTTTGTTGCTATTTTTAGTAGATCATAATGATAACCTGACCATAGATCCTCATTTATTTCCCTTTGATTTGGTGTGAGAACGGATCTTGGTTTGAAAGTTTCAAGTTGATACCTGCTCATTGCTAGGTCTGGCTTTCTTTCAAAATAAATATCAACATCAAGACCCGTCTGATGACTTTTATGCCCATAAGGCATTGGTCCACCTCTTGGCATTGATAAATCTCCAAGAATAAGACCATTTCCATAAGTCTCAAATACCTCTTTTGATGTATCTTTTATATAGCTTATTAGATCTGGATGACCCCAAAATCTATTTCTTGATGGTTTCAATGCCTCATAGTGAAGACTGTGGTTTGGCAGGTATTCAGCGCCCGCTAAGCAGCCTTTTGAATAAGAGCCAATGCTCTTTGCTTCAGAAATAGTTTCTGTTCTTATCTTGTAGAATATTTCGCTCGCATATTCTTTCGATAAAACCAGGTTTATATCTATTAAAAAAATTAGAATAAATAAGATGAGTTTGTAAGAAAAGCTTTTCATCTGGGTAGATCTTAGTTTAATAATCGGCTTTAAGAGCTGCAATAAAGGCTTCTTGTGGAATCTCAACTTTTCCATATTTCCTCATTTTCTTTTTGCCTTTCTTTTGCTTTTCAAGCAGTTTTCTTTTACGTGTCACGTCTCCACCGTAACATTTTGCTGTTACGTCCTTTCTAACCGCAGATATCGTCTCTCTTGCTATAACCTTCCCGCCAATGGCTGCCTGCAACGGTATTTTGAATAAATGTCTTGGAATTAAATCCTTTAGTTTTTCTATTATGACTCTTCCCCGGTTTTCAGCAACGCTTCTATGAACAATCATTGCCAATGCGTCAACTGACTCCTCATTAACTAAAATCTGCATTTTGACAAGATCCGACGCGTCGTAATTTGCTATTGAGTAATCAAAACTAGCGTACCCTTTTGAGATAGATTTTAATTTATCATAAAAATCAAAAACGACCTCATTTAGAGGAATTTGATAGTTGATTACAGCTCGGTTACCTGAGAAATTTAATTCCTTCTGCACTCCCCTTCTTTCCTCACATAGCTTCAATATTGCGCCAAGATATTCCTCAGGTACAATAATGGATGCATTAATCCAAGGCTCTTCAATTTTTGCTATTCTTTCTTGGGGTGGCAAATCAACGGGATTATGTAACTCGATTAATTTCCCATCTGTAGTATGCACCCTATAAATTACGCTCGGTGCAGTTGTAACCAGATCAATATTATATTCTCTATCAATTCTTTCACAAATAATTTCAAGGTGTAATAGGCCTAAAAAACCGCACCTATAGCCCAACCCTAAGGCAGCTGACGTTTCTTTCTCATATTGAAAGCTTGCATCATTAAGGCTTAACTTCTCGATTGCATCCCTCAAACCTTCAAAATCTGATGTATCCTGAGGGTATAGTCCACAGAAAACTACAGGCTGTGAGGGCTTGAAACCGTCGAGGGCGGCAATATCTTGTGCCTTTGCATCAGTAATAGTATCTCCAACCCTCATATCCGAGACTTGCTTGATAGATGCTGTAAAAAATCCAATCTCACCTGGACCGAGTTCATCAAGCATCTTTTGTTTCGGTTGAAAGACACCAACTCTGTCAATCTGATATGTTGCGGAGTTAGATAAGAGTTTAATTTTCTGCCCTTTTTTTATTGAACCGTCATAAACTCTTACCAAAACAACAACACCCAGATAAGTATCATACCAAGAGTCCACGAGCAGTGCTTTTGTCGTCTGGCTTATATCGCCTGAGGGTGGCGGTAGCTTCTCTGTCACTTTTTCAAGAAGATCACTGATGCCAAGACCTGTTTTCGCTGAAATTTCAATCGCATCACTTGTATCTAAACCAATGACGTCCTCAATTTGTGCTTTAACTCTTTCTGGATCAGCTGCTGGTAGGTCTACCTTATTTAAAACAACTAAAATTTCATGATTATTGGCAATTGACTGATATACATTTGCTAGTGTCTGAGCTTCTACCCCTTGACTTGCGTCAACTACCAATATAGATCCTTCACAAGCAGCAAGCGATCTATTAACCTCATATGCGAAATCTACATGGCCTGGTGTATCTATAATGTTTAGTGTAAATTCTTCATTTTTATTACTCTTGTATTTCAAGCTAACTGACTGTGCCTTGATTGTGATTCCTCGCTCTCTTTCTAGTTCCATTGAGTCAAGTACCTGATCCTTCATTTCTCTTAGCTCAAGTCCGCCTGTTATTTGAATCAATCTATCGGCGAGCGTCGATTTGCCATGATCTATGTGTGCTATTATTGAAAAATTTCTTATTTTTGATAAATTATTCATAATATCTGAACTTTTTTTTCGGAAACCATATCTAAGATCTTATTTCAGCTTCAAATTTATTTCCTACTTCAGATATAATCATTCTTGATATTTCTTCAATTTCGGAATCTGTTAGTGTTTTTTGGTATGGTTGAATTATAACATTGATCCCAATTGATTTTTTATTTTTCGGTATATTTTTCCCTGAATAAATGTCAAATATTTTAATATCTTCAATCATGGTATTCTTAATTCTTTTTATTACATTAAGAATTTCTTCTGCTTTCGTATCTTTATCCAGTATAAAAGCAAAATCGCGGCTTACTGGCATAAAGCTACTTATTGTAAATCCAGGTCTCACTCTTGACTTGGCTTTTACTTTTGATGATATTTTATCCATGAATATCTCGAAAGCAAAGATTGGGGTATCTATGTCAAGGTCGTGTAAAATAGTTGGATGAATTTCACCAAAATGACCTAATATGTTTATTGGACCCTGTCGGATAACCCCGGACTTACCTGGATGATAATATTCGGGTGCATCTTGAGTGATTTTATAATTACTATCATCTATACCTTCAGATCTCAAAATTGAAATTATATCCTCTTTGGCATCAAATGAGTCATAATCTCGTGAATTACCTCTCCAGTCGTTATTTCCACCATGTGAGATTGCTTTTCCAAGTCTAACCCCAGACGCAAACTCAAATTGATCTTCTGGGTTAACCCCACTATAGCAATTGCTTACCTCAAATAGAGATATGTCTCTCTGACCCCTATCTAAATTTTTTTTAACTGATAAAAGTAAACTCGGCATCAAGAGCTGCCTCATGACATTCAGTTCCGTTGATATGGGATTTAGAAGACGCAAATCATCATTGACTGTGTAAAAAAGTTTTGCGATTTTATCGGAAATAAACGAGTAGCTGACTATTTCCATCATGCCCCTGCTAGCTAGCACCCTTTTTATATTAAATCTTATTTTTTGAGCCCTACTTATTTTCTTGGACGCTACGCCAACAGATTTTTTGAGAGGAATTGACTTTATATTATCCGTTCCCTTAATACGCATGATTTCTTCAACAATGCAGGCATTCTCAGAGATGTCATGTCTCCATGATGGGATAGTGACCTCAATTTTATTATTTTTCTCGGATAATAAAAACCCCAACCCTGTAAGTATGTGATCTATCTCAGATTTTTTATATGAAATACCGAGAAGCCTTGATACTTCATCCAAACTAAAATTTATCTTTTCTTGACGATTTAGCGGCTTTCCTACTGATTTTATGTTTGATATTTCACCTCCACATATTTCTTTAATCATCTCAACGGCTTTATCCAAACCATTGTCATTGAAACCACTATCTATTCCTCTCTCATTTCTGTATCTTGCGTCGGAGTTGATGTTTAACTCCCTACCAGTATTTGCGATATTAATTTTGTCCCAAACAGCACTTTCGACTAAAACATTCACAGTATCAATACCGCAGCCAGTTCTTTTTCCACCAATAATGCCGGAGATTGACTCCGGATTATTATCATCTGAAAAAATTGTATGAGATCGATTGAGCTTATATTCTTTGTCGTCGAGCGCAAGAATCTTCTCACCAGCTTTTGCCTTTCGAATCTCTAAGCCCTTGTTGATTTTATCATAATCAAATACGTGCAAAGGACGATTCAAATCATATGTTAGATAGTTGGTCACATCAACAAGCGCATTAATCGGCCTTAATCCTATTGCCTCTAATCTATTCTTCAACCATTGTGGTGAGTCACAATTTTTTACATTTTTTATTAATCTAAAGCTTGCATATATATTATTTTCGACATCTTTATTTATTTTTATCTCTTTTTTAATATCATACTTTCCAATAATCTTCGTCGCTTTCAGGGGCTTCAATTTTCCGATACCTGCTGCACATAGATCACGTGCGATACCCCTTACACCGAGTGCATCCGACCTATTAGGTGTTATGGATATTTCAATAACGGGGTCTGACTTATTAATTTGATCAAAAATATTATTACCAATTTGAGATTTCGGATCAAGCTCCAAAATACCATCATGCTCATCAGATAGTGACAATTCTCTTTCAGAAAGTAGCATTCCACTTGACTTTATACCTCGGATCTTTGTGGCTTGTAACGTCATTGATAAGCCAGGAATATAGGAACCTTCTGGAGCAAAAACCGCTTTCATTCCCTCTTTTACATTATTAGCTCCACAAACCACATCCTGTGTTCCATTTATAGTATTTAAAGTACAGATTTTTAACTTATCAGCATCCGGGTGTTTTTTTATAGTTGAAATCTCACAGATCGTAAAATCCTTGTAAATCTTAGATGGATCGTAAATATCCTCTACTTCGAGGCCAATCATATTTAATTTATTACAGATCTCATCCAAGCTTGCATTTGTGGTGAGGTGGTCTTTTAGCCATGACAGCGTGAATCTCATTCGGATAGTCCCCTTGATAGAGATGGTATGTCGAGCACTCGAAATCCATAATGCCTGAGCCAACGGAGATCTGAGTCAAAAAAAGACCGGAGATCTGTCATACCATATTTTAGCATGGCCAAGCGATCTATACCTAGTCCGAATGCAAATCCTTTATATTTACTTGGGTCTAAATTAACATTTCTTAAAACCTGCGGGTGGACCATCCCACTCCCTAAAACTTCTAGCCAGTCACTGCCTTCCCCAACAATCAGGCGATTTTGATCTTTTTGACAAGCAATATCAACTTCTAGTGACGGCTCTGTGAATGGGAAATAACTTGGCCGGAGTCTCATCTTTATATTATCAACTTCAAAAAAAGCCTTGCAAAACTCTTCTAAGCACCATTTTAGCTGCCCCATATTTGTATCTTCATCTATTACCAACCCTTCAACCTGATGGAACATTGGTGTGTGTGTTTGATCAGAGTCAGATCTATATGTTCTACCAGGAGCGATAATTCTTATTGGTGGCTCCTCTCGCATCATTGTCCTGATCTGAACGGGACTCGTGTGAGTTCTAAGTAGCCTCGAATTGCCATCTTTTCCCGGTAAATAAAAAGTGTCAACCATCTGCCTGGCAGGGTGGCTTTCTGGTATATTTAAAGAGTTAAAGTTGTGATGTTCATCCTCAATATCAGGTCCTTCAGCTATGTTAAAGCCCATATCTGAAAATATTTCAATTATCTCTTCGGTGACCTGACTGATTGGATGAATTTTACCGTTTTCAAGATTAGTATTCGTCAATGGAAGAGTAACATCTATGGCGTCTTGGCTTATTTTTTTTGTGATCTCCGCTTGCTGCAAAGCTGATTTGCAGATTTCAATCTCGTCAGTAATTTGTTTCTTAAGTGCATTGACTTGCTCACCAAAATCCTTTCGGACCTCAATTGTTTGTGATGAAATATTTTTTAGAAGCGATGTAATAGCACCTTTTTTCCCAAGCGCAGACACTCTTATATTGTCAAGTTGATCCAATGACTTGATATCATTGATCTCTTTCAATAGCCTAACTCGGAGATTTGAAATATCTGGGAATTTACTCATACGCAAGGCACCTATCAATTATTGCAATAGAAATTTTACGACATTTAGATAAATGAATGGTAAATAGAAACTACTTAAGTTCTGCCTGAGCCTTGCTCAATATCTCCATAAATGCTTGTGGTTCATTTACAGCAAGATCAGCTAAAACTTTTCTGTCGATACTAATTCCAGCCTTGTTTAAACCATGCATAAAAGTTGAATAGCGCATACCATGCTCTCTGACCATTGCATTTATGCGCTGGATCCACAAACTTCTAAAGTCTCTTTTTCTAACTTTTCTATCTCTATAGGCATATTGTGCCGCTTTTTCTACAGCTTGCTTTGCTACGCGGATTGTGTTCTTTCTTCTACCATAATATCCTTTTGCTTTTGACAAAACTTTTGCATGTCGAGCATGTGATGTTACGCCTCTTTTAACTCTCGCCATCTATCTTATCCTAATTATATGGTAAAAACTGCTTTACAATCTTTTGATCGGCCTCGGCTAATACCGACATGCCTCTGGCATTTCGAATAAATTTATTGGTTCTTTTAATCATACCATGTCTTTTCCCTGCTTGGGCACACATTATTTTGCCACTTTTTGTGACTTTAAATCTTTTCTTTGCACCAGATTTTGTTTTTAGCTTTGGCATTTCTTCACAGATTTTTATGAATTTATAAACTATACGACTTTATAGGCTAGGTCAGAACTATTTACAACAGAAAAATGAAAAAATATTATATTAAAAGTATTTATTTTGGCGCTAACACCATGATGATTTGCCGTCCTTCAAATTTTGGCTCAAGCTCAACTTTCGCAAACTCATCTGTATCATTTTTTATTCGATCAAAAAGTTTTACCCCAAGCTCCGAATGAGACATTTCCCGTCCGCGAAACATTAGCGATATCTTCACTTTATCTCCAAATTCTATGAATTTTTTCATATTTTTTAATTTTACTTCATAGTCATGTGTATCAATGTTTGGACGCATCTTAATCTCTTTAACGCCGATTACTTTCTGCTTCTTTTTGGCTTCAGCTGCTTTCTTTTGTGATTGATACTTAAACTTACCATAATCCATTATTTTACATACTGGTAAGTCTGTGTTTGGAGAAATTTCTACGAGGTCTAACGAAAATTTTTCAGCCTCTTGTAAACCAATATCTAGAGTTACTTCACCATAATTTTCGCTGTTTGGTCCTATAAGTCTTATATTCCCTGCGTCTATCAGATTATTTATTTTATGTGCAGGCTCAGTTTTTTTTCTTGCGAAATCTTCTGTTCTTCTGGCTATGATTAATCTCCAATGATAGTTTTACTAAGAATTATAAATATATATAAAATTTTGGACAAATCAAATATTTATTACGAACTAATCACCTGTTAAGCTCTTCCTCTAAAATGTCCTTTAAGCCCTGTTTATAATTTGGGTATTTTAATCGGAGATCCAACTTTTCTTTTATCTTATCATTTCTGATATACTTTGTCTCTGAGTAGAAACTTCTTGCCATTTCTGATAAACTTGCATCACTAAACTTAATAGGCTCTGGTGGATCAATGTTTAATAACCTTGCGGCAAACTCAACAACATCTTGAGGGGGGGCAGGCATATCGTCCGAAATATTAAATATATCAGATTTAATACCTGAAACTGACAGCATGTATATAATTCGAGCGATATCGGTAACATGTATTCTATTAAAAACATGTCCTTTCTTGATAATTCTTTTTGCTTTGCCGTTAATCAAATTTCTAATTTGGTTTCTGCCTGTGCCGTAGATACCAGACAGTCGAAGTATGTTGAGTGTGACGTCACATTTGTTACATAAATCAGTCCATTGTTTTTCTGCAAATATTCGATTCTTTGCTCGGTCAGACTGAGGATTTATCCTATATTTTTCATCCACACTTGATCCATTTGCATCACCATACACAGCTGTTGTTGATAGATAAATAACCCTTTTTACTGAAGTTTCTAGTGCGTTGGCTATATCATCATAATTCGACTTTAGAATAATATCCCCATTTTTATCAGGAGCAATTGATATTAAGAGAATTTTTGAATTTGCTAATGACTCACCGAGATATATTTTGCCTTCACTGGGATTATATTCGATTAGCTCAATATTTGGATTTACTTTTTTATTTTTATCACGAGTTGTCCCTGAAGAAATCCAATTCTGATCATAAAAATATTCACAAGTCTTCAGACCCGTAAAACCAATACCAAAGCAAAATAATTTATTCAATATTTAACCCCATTCACTCACAACCTCAGGATCGTTTTCTTCTAAGATATATATCTTACGTAATTTTTGAAATTCTTTTTTTGAGATAATTTTTTTTAATGCCCATATTGCACTTGCCCGTATTATAGATGACTCATGCTTGATAAATTTTTCAACCCTTGTTGATATTTCACGTGACCCCGAGTTTCCTGCTGCGATGAGTACATTTCTGAGAAATCGATCCTTGCCAATTCTCTTTATTGGCGATGTTTCAAAGAATTTATTAAAAAAATCGTAATCAAATTCTAGAAAAAAGGAAATATCTGGCATATCCAAGATCTTTTTTGCCTTCAAATGAATATCCCTTGTCTGTGATGCAAACTTGTTCCATGGACATATGGCTAGGCAGTCGTCGCAACCATATATACGATTACCAATTAAACCCCTAAATTCCTCTGGAATATGTCCTTTATATTCGATCGTTAGATATGATATACACCTTCTTGAGTCAAGTTTATAAGGTGAAACAATAGCATTTGTTGGACATATATCAATACAAGAGGAACAACTCCCACAATGATCTAATTCCGGGGATGAAGCTTTTAAGTTAATCGGTAATAAGAGAACTCCTAAAAAAAACCAAGATCCTAATTTACGGCTGACAAGATTTGAATGTTTACCCTGCCATCCGATACCTGCTATTTGCGCAATTGGCTTTTCCATTATTGGAGCAGTATCGACAAAAAGTTTTGACTCAATCCCATACTCATCCTGAAGCCATGCGCTCAACTTCTTCAGGCTTTTTTTCATTAATTCATGATAATCATCAGCTCGCGCATATACAGAGATATTTGCTTTACGCTTCTCCTTAATATTATGTAGTGGATTATCTTGAGGACCATAATTTTTAGATACCACAATGACGGACTTCGCATCTTGCCATATATTGCTTGGATGCGACCTCCGTTCTTTGTTTTTTTCTAGCCAAATCATATCGCCATGGAAGCCATTTTTTAGATACTCCTCCAGACTATCTTTTTGGTCAGGTATATCATCAATATCGGTAAATCCTGCATCATCAAAGCCTAGTATCTCAATTTTAGTTTTTAGGACGTCTTTTGTTATTGCTTTCATATTCTTATTTAAAAATCAGGATTTGAGTAGTGGTTTGGTGGTTGAAATCCAGCTATACGATCTTCTAATATAGAGGAAAATGATGGTCGAGACTTTATTCGCGCATACCAGTTTTTAATTTCTAACCATTTATCCCAATCAATTTTATTTAAATAATCGAGACATGATATATGTGTTGCAGCCGCTATATCAGCCTGCGAAATAGCATCACCGGCAATCCAGCTTCTAGAACTAATAAGATGAGAGAGATACTCGAAATGGTATATCGAATTTTCTTGAGCTATTCTCAGCGACTCCATATTTGGGCTTTTATCTTCAATTCTATTTTTCATATAATACTTATCAATTAATTCTCTCAGAATTATTTTACTAACTTCATAATAAAATTTATTGTCATACCAATCCACCAGCCTTCTGATCTCAGCTTTGGCTGTAAGATTGCCCGAAATAAGTGATGCACCGTTTAAAGTATGGCTATATTTTTCTTCAATATATTCAATTATTGCATAATTATTTATAATAATATTATCTGTCTCATCGATCATAACAGGGAGTGAGCCTGCAGGATTAATTGCAAGAAATTCCTTTCTCTTATTCCAAATTATTTCGTCAATTATCACAAAACTTACGTTATACTCTTCCAGTGTAAACCTTACTCTTCTGGAAAAGGGGCAGAGTTTAAATTGAAATAGTTTAATCATATTATTATTTAAGCTATATTATATAAAATTTGTAAAAAACATTATTTAATAATAAGTTACTTTCTTTATAAAAAAAGGTTTCACTAATATGAGTTGGCTTCCTACATCAAAAAAAAAATTAGAGGATAATGATTATATTGATACGGTAATTTTACCAAGAACTAGTGACATTGGCAATTTTGAAGTTCATAGAGCGCTGCCTTCAAAAGATAGACAAATGGTTGGCCCATTTATTTTTTGGGATCAAATGGGTCCCGGTGAATTTCTCTCCGGAACCGGCTTAGATGTCAGACCGCATCCACATATTGGGCTATCTACAATAACTTATCTCTTCAAGGGTACAATGGATCACAAAGACTCTCTTGGTAATGATATAAGAATTGAACCCGGAGACATAAACCTCATGTCAGCAGGTGGAGGAATTGTCCACTCAGAGAGAACAGGCCAGGATATACGTGAATTGCCATCAGAATTATTTGGAATACAAAGCTGGATTGCACAACCAAAAAAATATGAGGATTCTAAGCCGTCATTTCAAAACATATGCTCAAAAGAAATTACAAAGATTGACGGTGGAGGCGTTCATGGAAAAGTTCTATTTGGTGAGCTCGATGGATTGAAGTCATCTATTGACTCACAATGGGCAACACTTTATCTTGACGTTACAATTGAGGCAAAAAATAAATTTAAAATCCCACCAACCTATATCGAAAGAGCTATTTATGTCATCTCAGGGAATGCATATATTCATAAAACAAAGCTACCATTAAATAAATTAATTATATTGAAGCCATCGGTAAATATTACGATTGAGGCGACCAAACGTACACGATTGCTTGTTCTGGGTGGTGAGCCAATGGATGGACCGAGATATATTTATTGGAACTTTGTCTCCTCAAGAAAAGATAAAATTGAAGATGCAAAAAATAAATGGCTTCAAGGCAACTTCCCCTCGATTATAAATGACAAAGAAGAATTTATTCCACTTCCCTGAGTTAATTTACTTTCATAAAACAACCAATACATTATAATTTCCCACATGGTTGAATATTTATTAATTCTCTCAATAGTTCAGGGTATAACAGAGTTTCTTCCGATAAGTTCATCAGCTCATTTAATGATCCTTAATTTCTTTAGTGAAACTAATGACCAATCAGTCTCGGTAGATTTAAGTTTGCATATTGGTTCACTTTTAGCTTTGATAGTTTATTTCCTTCAAAACCCACTAAAATCAAAAAAAATAGCAAATTTCAATTCAGATTTTTTGTCAATTAGGGAAGCTGTTTATCTTATTTTATTCAGTGCATTGCCAACTATGGCATTGGCATATATTTTTCTGAACTATAATCTAATTCATATTATTAGAGAGAATATACATGTAATAGTCTGGTGTAATTTATTATTCGCAATACTTCTATTTCTTGGTGATTACTTCGGTAAAAAGTCAAATAAAAAGATAACAAGAGTAAACTTAGTTTTTTTGTCGGTACTTCAATCAATATCACTAATTCCTGGTGTAAGCAGATCTGGTATATGCATCACCGTCTCCAGGTTTTTAGGCTTTGGCAGAACGGAGTCGTCAATCATTTCGACAATCATGTCTTTTCCAATATTATTTGCAAGCCTCATTTTTATAGCAGCAACAATTTATCAAAAACAGGATATTTTTCTTACAAATACAATATTTTTGGCCATAACCCTCTCATTCATCACATCTTACTTATCAATAAAAATAATAATTGAATTCATTGACCGAATAAAATTATACCCGTTCGTAATTTATAGAG
The DNA here is from genome assembly GCA_913030915.1 of uncultured Rhodobiaceae bacterium. Lineage (GTDB taxonomy): Bacteria > Pseudomonadota > Alphaproteobacteria > Rhizobiales > TMED25 > TMED25. The sequence goes on along the minus strand of CAJWEW010000007.1, from coordinate 27,554 downwards.
TCTGCCTTAGCTTGGTAATTTTATATTTTATTAGTTGAAAACCTAACTTGAAAAACGTCCTAAATATTCAGGGATAATATTTTTTGCAGAACATGCTTCAATATCATAATCTTCGAGCTTACCGATCTCTTCATTTTGAGTATGTAACAGGACATTATCAGTTTTTAGTGACTCGAGTTGATCAAATGTAATAGGTCTCTTTGGTAAAAATTGCATTGGCGTTATGAATATTTTTGATAACGAAAATGGTATTGGAATTAGGATCCTTTTCTTTTTAATTGTAGCCAAAATTAACTCAATAACTTCCCTAAGAGAATAAATTTCTTTACCTCCAATTTCATAAATATTTTTTCTATCGGTATCTTCTATGTGTGAAATTATTAGCTTCACTAAGTCAAGTACATAAACTGGCTGGAATTTTGTTTCTCCATTCCCGATTAATGGGAAAATTGGAGATAGTGACAGAATCCTTGCAAATTGATTAAAAAAATTATCATCATAACCAAAAACAACAGAAGGTCTGATTATCGTATAATTTGAGCTTTCGCTTTGTATGGAAGCCTCACCCATTGCCTTACTTTTCTGATATTTTGAACTTGAATTTAAATCGGCACCTAAAGATGACATATGTATAAGTCTTTTTACGTCATATTCAGTGCAAATCTTCGCAATAATCCCAGGTAACTCAGCATGAATGTATTGGAATTTTTGTCTTTTTCTCTCTTCCAAAATACCTACTAAGTTGATGACATAATCGGAACTTTGGATAAACTTATTAATTGAGCGCTCGTCATTCACATTTACCCTAGAAACTTCTATTTGTCCTGGAACACCAGAAACACTTAGGTGATTTGCTGTAGCCGGGTTTCTGGTACCAATTTTTATTCTATAGCCTGCTTTCGCGAGTTCTCGAACTAAATTCCGTCCTATGAATCCATTACCACCCAAAATGGAAACGATTTTACTCTTATTTGATGGTATGTTTATTTTTCTATCCTCGGTCGAAGTTATAATAGAATAATATAATTTAATTAATTGAGAATATAATATATATTCAATATAAAAAAAATAGAAATTAAAGAAGGGGCACGAATTGGACAGCAATTTATCAAAAATTCATCTTTATAATGATGATCTGCCTAGTGATTTGCGATTAAGCAATCAAGTTGCCATTGACACAGAAACATTAGGTCTAAATCCAGCGAGAGATAGACTCTGCTTGATCCAAATTAATGATGGGAGTGATAGTACTCATTTGATCAGGGTTTCTTCCCCGATAAACCCAGCGCCTAACCTCATAAAAATCCTTGAGAGTGATCGAATACAAAAAATATTTCACTTTGCCCGTTTTGATGTAGCTGTTATGACAAAATCCTATGGCATATCCATTAATAATATTTACTGCACAAAAATTGCATCTAAAATAGCCAGAACCTACACTGATAAACACAGCCTAAAGTCACTCTGTGAAGAACTACTTAATATATCACTTTCAAAAGAGGAACAGAGTTCTGATTGGGGTTCAGAACAGCTAACGGAAAGTCAAAAAAAATATGCTGCGAATGATGTAATTTATTTACATAAAATCAAAGAGTCCCTCGACTCAATGCTTGAAAGAGAAAATCGTATCGATCTCGCTAAATCATGTTTTGAGTTCATAAATACGCAAGTGGAATTAGATCTAAGAGGCTGGGGCAGTCAAAATATTTTCGATCACTAAACGATGACAAATACTTCCGATAATACTGTAAAAAATACAAATAATGATCAAATTGACCGAGCAAATTCTCATACAAGAAATTTAAAGATAATCAATAATTTCATTCTTTTGATTATTATTTTGGGTGTGGGAGGCTTTATTTATTACATAAATTTTGAAGAAGAAAAGGTAGCTGAAATCGAGAATAAAACACCTGTATCTATTGAAAAAGAAGCCTACATAGCTGAAAATATTATAGAGATAAAGAACTCAATTATTTCAGGTATTGATGGGAAGAACCAATATTATGAAATAAGTACAGAGAGAACATGGAATTCAATAGATGATAAAGACATTGTAGAAATGACTGGTATCAAGACAAAGTTATTACTACAAAATGATCTTGAAATTAGCATATTTGGCAAGACTGCCCAGTTTAATAATAAAACAAAGACTCTGAAATTAGAGAGTGATATCGTTATATCATCAAATAAAAATTTTGAAGTTTCCATTGAAAATATTAATATAGATCTGCGTAAAAAAATAATATCAAGCCCGAGTCCAATTAAAATCACATATGAAGATATATGTATTGAAGGGAAAAATTTTGAAGTAAATAATAATGGAGATAAGATAAAATTCACAGATGGCGTCAACTTCATTATTGGGGAGAATACTCGATGTATAATTTCCTGAGACTATTATTCCTTCTACTAATTCTTGCCTGCTTTGTGCCAACAGAAAGTATTTCTTCTGAAAAAATAAAATCCTTTTTTGTTAATTCAGCATTAAATATAGAAAGTTCAAGTTTAGAAATAATTGATAGTGAAAAAAAAGCAATATTTAGTGGTCAAGTTAGGATTGCACACGAAGATACATTGCTTGCGACAGACAATCTAATATTGCAGTATTCTTTTGACGATATTACTGGTGATATAAAGGTTCAAAAAATCACCTGCGCTGGAAATGTATTAATCGAATACGAAAATCAGGTAATAACAAGTTTGAATGCAGTATATGATGGTGGGACAAATCAATTGGTATTTAGTGATGAGGTCATAATTAGTCGCGATGAGGGTAATGCAATAAAAGCTGATAAAGTCACAGTTGATTTAAATACTATGAGAATAAAAATGGACTCAAAAAGCCGAGTTAGGGCTTTCATTACCCCAAATAATAAACGTAAGAGTGACACAATGGAAGACGTCTTGGACAAATAAAAAAATATAATGTAACAACAGAAGATAACATGCAAGATTTACTTACAATCGAAAATATCGCAAAGGACTATAACGGTATTAATGTTATAAATGATATTTCTATTTCAGTAAAACAAGGTGAAATTATTGGCCTTCTTGGCCCAAATGGGGCAGGTAAAACAACACTTTTTTATATTATTATGGGTCTTATAAAACCACGAAAAGGTATAATTAAATTAAACAACAACGATATCACAAAGCTTGCCATGTATAGCCGAGCACGGCTTGGTATTAGCTACTTACCACAAGAACCATCTATATTTAGAGGAATGAATGTTCGAGATAATATAAACTCTATTTTGGAGATAACAGAGAAAAATAAAAAGCTGAGAAAAATTAAATTAGAGAAATTGCTTGAAATATTTGGACTTGAAAAAATTCAAAAAAATTCTGCACGTCTGCTCTCGGGGGGTGAAAGAAGAAGGGTAGAAATTGCGAGATCTATTGCAGGTCAGCCTAAATATATACTCATGGATGAGCCATTTTCTGGAGTCGATCCTCTGGCGATTGAAGAAATAAAAAATATTATTAAGTCCCTGAGCGCAAGTAATATTGGAGTTTTAATTACTGACCATAATGTTAGAGAGACGCTGAGTCTTATTGATAGAGCCTACATTATATATGAAGGAAATATTTTGGTCGGCGGCACCTCTGATGAAATACTCAAAAGCGAAGAAGCTAAAAGAGTCTACTTAGGCAGTGAATTTAACATATAGTTTTTTTAAAATGGGTCTTGGTCTAACAAATATTGTAACAATAAATCAGACACAAACGCTATCACCACAGGTACAATTAACGATAAAATTACTGAGTCTCAATAATATAGAACTAGAGAGCTATTTAGAAAAAAAAATTGAGGATAACCCTCTTTTGATTGAAAAGCATAATATAAAAGAACACGAACTCAGAATTCAAAAATTTACAGATAAATATTCCCGGAATTCCTCAAATTTAGATTTATTAAATAATATCAGCTATGCAAAATCGCTAAGAGAACACCTTCTTGACCAACTTCTCATCTCAAGGATGAATAATAAAGAAAAAATTATCGCGACTTACCTTATAAATATTTTAGATGAAGCGGGTTACTTGACTGAAAATGATGAAATGATTTGTGTAAAGCTTGGTATTGATACTGAGGTATACGAAGGAATTTTGACAAGCTTACAAAACTTTGAACCAACCGGAGTATTTGCAAGGACGCTCAGTGAATGCATTCATTTACAATTGAGAGAGAAGAATTTAATGAATGAACAATTATCAGAACTTCTCGCAAATATTGAACTTATTGCTGAAGATAATTACAAGGAATTATCTTCACGATTAAATATTGATAAGGAGGGTTTATTTAAATTAATAAATATAATAAGAAAATGTAATCCTAAGCCTGGTTTAAATTACTCACGTGACACTCTTGAAATTATTGCCCCTGACATTGTAATCGAAAAGAACTCGAGTGGTGTATATGCAATAAGACTGATACAAAACTACTTTTCAAATATTACTGTTGACCAAACATATAATGATATAATTCTAGAATCAAAAAAGAAAAAAGATGAATTCATAGCAAACCATTATCGAGATGCAAAGATGTTGATCAGCAGTATAGCGCAAAGACAGAGAACTCTGCTAAAAATTGCATATGAAGTAATGTTACAGCAGAGAGATTTTCTTGAAAATGGTATAAATCATATGCGGCCACTGAATTTAGATAAAATTTCAAAAATGACAAATCTTCATATTTCCACAGTGAGCAGATCTATTCAAAATAAATTTATTGAAACGCCGAGAGGAACATTTGAGATGAAGTATTTCTTCGATAAGGGCACTTACGGAGAAGAACAAGATAAACAAATTTCATCAAAAACAATAGAAAATAGAATTAAAGAACTCATAAAAAGTGAAACTCCGTCAAATATTTTATCCGATGACAAAATTGTGAAGCTATTAAAAAAATATGATATAAATATCGCAAGAAGAACTGTTGCAAAATATCGTACAAAATTGAATATTTTACCATCATCTAAGAGAAAAAATCGATATCTTTAGTAATATTTTTTTAAGAAGGATAAGACAATGACAATGACAATTGATATGCACTCACATGTAGCGCCTCGGCAAGCTGTAAAAATTGCAGAAAGTGGAGGAACATGGCATGGCGTAGAATTTTATCGCGACAAAAATGATAAGCTTACAACATCTTACGGTGATCTAAAGATGTCACTACCATGGCCAAAAAAAATGGAAACTCCTGATGAAAGACTGAATTCCATGGACGCCCGTAAAGTCGATATGCACGTACTAAGTATTAGCCCTCTTATGCATTGGCACGGTCTGGATAAGTCAAATGCAATAGCGTACGCCAAAGATGTTAATGATGATATATCAGACTACGAAAGCGTGAATGGGAGCAGATTTAAATCATTCTGTTTTTTACCTCTTCAAGATCCTGAAGCATCCGTAATTGAACTTGAAAGATGTGTAAATTCAAAAAAAATGCTTGGCGCTATGGTTGCTACAAATGTAAATGGTATGGATTGGGATGATAAAAAATTATATCCGGTTTTAGAAGCCGCTAATGAATTGAAATGTCTAATTTTTTTTCACCCTACACGGGGTAGAGCCGACTCATGGTTAAAGAACTACCACTTAAGAAATCTCATTGGTAATCCATTAGAAACAACTGCTGCGATGGGATCAATTATTTTTGGTGGAATTTTAGATAAACTCCCTGATCTAAAACTATGTTTTGCTCATGGCGGAGGTTTTATTCGCCAGGGAATTGGCAGATTTAATCATGGATTTAATGTCCGGAAGGAAGCAAAAGAAAATATTTCAGCTTTACCATCCACTTATCTAAAGAGCTTTTATTATGATACTATTACACATTCGGAAAGCGGCCTCAGAAATTTAATTGATACTGTTGGTATTGATAAAATTTTTTTAGGAAGCGATTACCCAGCTGATATGGGTGAACCATATCCTGTTGACTTTGTTGCCAATTGTAGTTCACTATCAGAAACAGAAAAAAATAAAATCTTTAGCGAAAATATATTAGGGTTTATAAAGTAGGAAATTTATTATGGCAAAAAAAGATAGTAACAATAAAAATAACAAGTTAGCTAAAGTATTCGCAGAAAGAAGAGATCATGTTTATCCTGCACATCAATGGCTAGCTGAAAAATTTCCAGAATATATTCAGATTATGCTTGATTTAGATTTTGAAATTAGACAAAAAACAAAAATTTATGATGAGAAAATGCATGAGCTGTTTCACATAATAGCTCTGGCCGTTAAAGGTTCTAATCCTCATAATCAGCCGCATTTAAAAGCACACATAAAAAAAGGTTTAAAATTAGGTTTAAAACCAGAAGAAATTGCTGAGGCATTAATGGTTTGTGTTAATCCTGGAGGCGCAATGGTACTCACCTATAGTGTAACTTGTATGCTTGAGGCAATTGAAGAATTAAAAGAAGATGGTTGGCAAGAATAGAATAGTAAATTAAATGTTAGCTAATGGCACTGGTTGACCCGTCTCTGACGCTTCAGCCATAGCTAATGTTACAGCTAGCGTTTGCCGTGCTTCTTTTGCCGTTGTCAGATGACATTTAGCTCCAGTAGATTGTGAGTCGAGCCACTCTTTTGTCTCATCTGCTATACGCCCAAACATGATACCATCTGCCCACTCACCAGAAGATCTACTGCCCAAAAATGCTAAGTTTAATTTTTGATCTGGGGCATAGGCATTGCTATATCCATGCTCAGAATACATAATCTGATCTCTATGATCATCATCTATGAGTATAACGCCATCCCGTCCCATTATCTCGAGGCGAACGCTTTGACCTGTTGTTGGAAAGCCCCCAGGCAGTGCGTAACAAATATCAAATGAAAAAACTGCCCCAGTTGAATATTTTACCATGGTTAAGCTTATGTCATCAACATCAAACCCTTGGTCTCTGAAGATAGTTCCATGACCCATAGCCTGAACTTCTACAGGAGAGACATCGGGGCCAAGGCACCATCCGATGTAATCAACATTATAAGTAATAATATCTAATATTGGAGTTGCCTCAGGACATCTTTTAAGAATTTCAAGCATATTTGTTCTTGTATTATAAACACGTGTCATACCACCTAATATCGGACCAAGTTTTCCTTTCGAAATTTCATCATGTGCCACAAAATATTTTTGAAGAAAGCGCTGGGAATAACCAATTCTTAAGTCTACACCTTTTTCTTGAGCTAATTTTGATAAGCGGTCACCATCGTCAATTGTCAGGGCGAGCGGCTTTTCAACTAATACCGACTTGCCTGCGATTATTGCAGCTTCAACCGAGTCCCTATGTTGATCTTCGGGCGTGGATACAATAACCACATCAACTCTTGGGTCATTGATTAATTCTAAATTATCCGATGAATATCCATTTGCCTTTGATATTTCGGCTAGTTTTCTTGCTTGATCTTCATTGATGTCCCCAACGACAAGATAACTAACGGCAGGGTGAAGAGATGCTAATCTTGCTCTATGTGAGCCCATTCTTCCTGAACCCACAACAGCAACGCCTAATTGGCGCTTTTTGAACTCATTGCCTGAGAGGATCATGCAACTTCTTTCTTTGGAATGCCACCCCTCTCAACATATGAATACCTCTCCATTAAGTCTGGTGCTAAGGCTCTCCTGTGTTCTTTTGGGAATGAAATCCACATTCTAAGTAGATGCCTTTTTAGCTTTGGATCCTCATGATCTATAAAATCCTCTCTTGCGTGCAAAATTTGATGATTGTTAATAAATTGTATATCCCCTTCGTTAAAGTCCATCGAAAGACGAAGTGACTCACGTTCACCTATTTCCTGAACAACATCAAGCGCTTCTCTCTGCAAATCTGTCAGCCCGAGGTGTTCACCATGACGTGTAACTGACTCAAAAAATGCTCTTGATGTAAGACGTGATGTCAATTTTCCTGCAAAATGACTGTACATTGGGCAAGTATACCATGGCTGCTCACCTTCAGGATTTTCACCTCTCCAATCAAGATTAAAAGGACTATGCAATGTATCTATAAGGTCGGGCCTTTCTTCTTTGATGACGTTATGGATGGTTAGTGCAGACACAAGGAAACTCGCGCCTCCTTTCTTTGCTTTTCTTTGACAAAATAAGCCCACAACATCAACAGGCAGCTGATCTGAATGAAAATCCATTTTCAATGTAGTTTGATAAAGCCTTGTGGTAGGGTCAGACATCTTTTTCCCCTCATCCGTGACATGACCAAGCAGATGCCCTCTTGTATTTTGTGATACAGGCCTGCCTAAATGCAGACCAATGCCCCAATAAATTAATTCACACTCTGAATCTGTATACCTATCACGATCAATTCCTCTTAACAGAACAAAACCTAATTGATTTTCTAAAACGTCATATAAAGAGGTAATCTTTTTTGAGAGAGTTGGTAAACTAAAGTCTTCTTTGTTAAATGGTATACTTAAATTACGTTCTTTTATCGATTGAAGTGCACTATGTATTTCATCAAGTTCAACTTCATCTAGATGTATCAGCCATTCACTTGAATTTTGAATATCTGGACCCAACCATGCAGCCCGCTCTTTAATTAAACCATTATATACCATCTTAATCACTTCCTTTTTGTCTTTGCTTTGATATAAAATATGAACATGTAACTACAATCATAGCACACGCGACAGATGCTTGTAAAATATTATCCTTCGATACGAATGGGAATAAACCTTGGGTTCCGATATCTGTAAAAAGTAAATGTCCAGCAATCCATCCTAACAAAGCACCACCAAACCATATTAAAATTGGTAACTTCGAAAATACTCTCAGCAGAAATGCACTTCCGATGAATAGCAAAGGAATAGAGAATAATATTCCAAAAATGATTAAAATTACGGATCCGTGAGCTGCGGCAGCTACGGCAAGTACATTATCTAAACTCATTGCTGCATCTGCGATTGCGATAGTGAGTATAACCTTCCATAATGTCTTAGCTTCGCCATGCTTTGGCTGATCACTCTCTCTTTCTGGCAATATCAGTTTAATTGCAATCCACAGTAGTAAGATGCCGCCGACTGTTCTTATGTAGGGCATATCAAGAATTAGTGTGATTATGCTTGCAAAAAATATTCTTAAAATAATTGCAGTAGTAACTCCAAAGATCATTCCAATCCTCTTCTGATGTTCAGGCAAACCTCGGCATGCAAGAGCAATAACGATTGCATTATCGCCGCTCAATATTAAATCGATCCATATAATCTGGAGAATTGGAATTAAATCAATATTTGATAGTATATTCTGTATCATTTAATTATGAGATGTGCCATCGCATTATACAAAATCATTTCTTGGCAAGGATACAGGTTCACCAAGCTTTACAGACATGTCTGCAGCTTGAGATACTTGCATAACTAACTTTGCCTCCTCACCCGAGATCATAACAGGATGATCAAAAACTATTGCACTTAAGAAGTGATTAATCTCCTCGTGCATAGATCCTGCAAAAACGTGATCTATCTGCTCACCAGGCATGGATGACATTGGGTATTGTATACCGTCCTTGATCGTACTCAACTGTATATCTTTGTGAGAGTCATCAATTGTTAACGTCCCCTCAGTTCCAACAATCTCAATGAATGCCTGAACATAGTTTGGAGTATGCGGTGGTAGTATCCAACCAATCCCAACAGTTATGGTTGTGCCATCATCCATTGTTATCATGCACCACTGGTGATCGGGGTTGTTACTATTCTTCGAAAATAGCTTCCCCGATGTTTGAGAATAAACTCTAACAGGTTTTCTCGGCTGCATTGCCCAGAGTATGTAATCAAAATCATGAACTCCAGCAATAGACGCAGGCGAAAGATCTGATCTACCGGTTATCTTCATCCCTAATTCTCGTGTAGAATGACGTGATATTAAACAGGTTACAGGTTCCCCTATCAAACCACCTTTTAGCGCTTTATTCATATACGCATATCTCGGATCAAATCTTCTCGAATATCCAATCGTTAATTTTAAATTATTTTTTTTTGCCAATTGCAGTGCCTCATCTGCTTCTTTTATGGTTGGGGCAAGGGGTTTTTCAACAAATACGTGCTTTCCTTTCTCAAGGCACTCCATCACTAGAGGAAATCGTTTTGTTTCGGGAGTCATTGAAATTACAATTGCATCAACATCATTATCATCAACGAGATCTTTCCAATTCTCAGTAATTGCGTCTGGTTCAAGTTCAGACTTAAGCTCTTGCTGCCTTTTCTTATCAATTTCTGCAATATACAATTTATCAACAATCGGATTTTTCTTCACGGCAGTGGCCCGAATCCCACCAACCCATCCTACGCCAACAACACCTACATTTATTTGATTGATTTTTGCCATAAACTATACTTAACAACAAATATTTAGCAACATCAAGCCTAAAGATATATTCCTTATTAGTATTGACAGATCATCTATTATTAGTAACCTATAACTCTTGATAAATGAAGTATAGTGAGGGAGACCAAAAATGGATATAGCCAGACAATACGCCAAATATGCCACAAATTTAGATTATAGTGACCTGCCTGAAGAGGTAATATTGCATGTTAAAAAAGCAGTATTAGACATCATGGGTAATGATATTGGCGGATATGAATGGATGGAGTCTGGTCCATCAATTGTAGACGGTATAAGGACAATTAATAGAGGAAATGGTGGCGCAACAGTTCTCGCAACAGGTGAAAGCATGGCACCTGAATGGGCCTCTTTCGCAAATGCTTCGATGGCCCATAGTCTCGATTATGATAACCATCACGCCAAAGGTGTTATTCATGCTGGTGGTTCGGTCGTGAATTGCTCTCTTGCCGCGGCTGAAGAAAATAATTCCAGTGGAAAAGAGCTCATTGTATCCGTGGTAATAGGTTACGAAATAGCCTGTAGGCTAGCTATGGCATTGGGGCCTCATTCTTCACATGAAATGGGATTCCATCCAACAGGTACATGCGCAACATTTTCAGGTTCTGCCATAATTGGCCGAAATAGAAAAATGTCTGAGGATGAAATCGTAAATGCAATGGGGCTGAATGGTTCCCAAGCTGCAGGCTCAATGCAGTACGTCGTCAATGGGGCATGGAATAAGCGTACGCATCCAGGAATCAATACTCACAGCAGTTTTATTGCAGCCACATTGGCGCAATCTGGCTTTATTGGCGCCGCAGAAGTTTTTGAAGGTAAGCAAGGTTTCTTGCAAGGGTATGCCCTTAGACCCCTTCCGGAGAATGCAACAAAAACGCTTGGTAAAAGTTACGAAACTCTTGAAAATGCGATAAAGCCATTTCCTTTATGTCGATATAATCACCAAACACTTGACTTGGTGATTGATTATCAAAAAGAAAACAATATTGATACAAACAAGATATCTTCAATTACAATTGATATGCCAAAATATGGCGTACAACTGTGTGGTTCTCCAATTGAACAAAAAAGGAATCCACAGTCTCCTGTAGATGCACAATTTTCTGGATGTTTTGCAGTTGCGCTTGCGCTAACAGAGCAAAGAGCGGATATGACAACCTTTACTGGTGCCCTAGATAGAGGATTATCGGATGAATTTAAAAGACTTATGTCCATAACAAACATACAACAAGCTGATGACTTGGATGCCATTCATCCAGAGTTCTGGCCAGGAAGGGTTAAAATGACAATTGATGGTGATGAGGTAGAGCTCTATGGTAAGCACATGCGCGGAGAAAGAGAGAGGCCAATGACCATTGAGGAAGTACAGGATAAGTTTAGAGATCTCAGCCCAAAACATGATGAAAAAAATAGGAAAGAAGTTTTCGATGTAATAAATAATCTAGAAAATGCGTCGATTGATGACCTTCTAACACCATTGAGAAAAACAAATTAATTACAATTTAGGAGAATATAATCGATGTTTAAAATTGCAAAAATTGAAGCATGCGCTGTAGCTATTCCGCTAAAAATGCCGATAAAAATGTCAGGTATTTTAATTGAAACCTGCGATAACCTCATAGTTAAAGTAACAGATACTGAAGGAAACGTTGGCTGGGGAGAAGCTTCATCAGCACCAACAATGACGGGTGAAACAGTTGAAGGACTGGTAGCTGCAACAAACTTCATGGCGCAGAGGCTGGAAGGTACCGAGATACAGGACCAAAATCAACTCGTTGCAACCATTGAGCCGTTAATGGTTGCAAATCACAGCGCTAAATCTGCTATTGATGGAGCACTACACGATCTTATTGGAAAGCATACTAATAAACCGATGTATGAGCTACTCGGAGGCAAAAAAAGGGATCAAGCTCCAATGTTTTGGATGATTGCAGGTAGCAAAGATGAAATGGAATTAGCGCAGGCAAGGATAGATGAAGGATACATTGCCTTTAAAGTTAAGGTTGGTCCAAATCCACCTGAATACGACCTCGAGCGCTCGGAAAAATCAAGAAAGATTTGTGGAGACAATGTTCATGTCTCTGCCGATGCGAACCAGGGATATAGCCCTGAGAACGCATTCACATTCGCCAAAGGCGCTGGTAGTGCAGGCTTAGATTTTTTTGAACAACCAGTCCACGGACACGACATTAAGTCAATGAGCAAATGCGCGGAACTATGTGATGTTCCAATTGGTGCAGACGAGGGGATTCATTCCATTGAAGACATACAAAAACATTATGATGCAGGAGCTGCCATGGGTGGAAGTCTAAAGCTTATAAAGCTCGGAAGTGCTCAGGGAGTCATGGAAGGTGCAAAATTGATGCAGTCATTATCAATGTCAGTTAATTTGGCTGGTAAGACTGCCGATACTAGTATAGCAAGTGCAGCAATATCTCATTTAGCTGTTTCACTGCCAACCCTTGAATGGGACGCAAGCGTAACAAATCAATATCTAACGGATGATATTGTTAAAAATCCGATACCGGTCATTAATGGTCACATAGTAACTCCAGATGGACCAGGTCTTGGTATAGAAGTTGATGAGAGTAAAATCGATCAATACAGAAGAGCAGTCTAAAGTAGGGATATGGTAAATCTTGGAATAATTGGGCTTGGAAATTGGGGTAGTAAGCTTGCTAATTCATTACAAAAAATCCCAGAAGCAAATTTAATTTCATGCTTTGCTAGAACTCAGAAAAAGAGAGAGGACTTTGCAAATAAACATAATTGTATCGCAAAAGATAGTCTTGACAAGCTTCTTGATGATAAAGATTTAGATGGGGTAATAATATCAACACCACACTCAACACATAAAGATTTAATTCTCGAAATTGCAAACTCGAAAAAGCATATTATGGTTGAAAAACCAATGACTTTAAATAGCGATGACGCAAAAGTTTGTATTGACTGTGCTGAAAAAAATAATGTCTATATACAAGTTGCTCACTATAGGCGCCTTTTACCAGCTACCAGGCTTTTAAAAAAATATATTTTAGATGATCGACTTGGCAAAATCCATCATTTTGAATCAAATTTTAGCCGACCCTTCGGACCAGATCCAAATAGACCGTGGCGAGACTCAGAGGATGAGGCTCCAGCTGGCGCATTTACTGCTTTAGGCGTACACATGATTGATAACCTATTTTATCTTGGAGGAAATTTTGAGAAATTATGCGCTCTCAGCAGCGTCTTAGATAATAATACCCCTCTTGATGACATAACAACGGTAATGATTAAATATGAAAGCGGAGCTCATGCAGTAATCAATACGTCTCTAAGGCTTCCATTTATAGCATCAATTTCTGCACACGGTGACAAAGGTTCCGCTTGGAGTGTTGCAGATGGCTCAAAGTTCTTATTCCAAGCTATCAATGAAGAGACACAGACAGAAGTCACTCTCGATCAACTAGATGGAGTAATTGAGAATTTAAAAAACTTTTGTAGCTCAATAAATACTTCAACCGTTCCTGAAACTTCAGGGTATGAAGGACTCAAAGTTGTTCGTGCCTTGGAGGCAATAACCGAGTCTGTGGACGCGGATAATTCTTTCATAGACATGAACCTTAAGAGGTGGTTATGAAAATAAAAAAAATTGGGCTAATCGGTATGGGCTTAATGGGACAAGCATTTATAAAAAATCTTGTCAAGGCGCAAATACACGTTCAAGGATTTGATACTGATCAAAAAAGAATGTCCCAACTTAGAGATATCGGTGGTACACCAGTGAACTCACCCCGCCTTGTCGGTAAGGATGTAGATTTTGTAATAACGTCACTTCCAAATAGTAAAATTGCGCGGGAAGTATTCTTTGGTGAAGGAGGGCTAGCAGATAATAACTATAGTGATTTAATTGTGTGCGATACAACAACATCGAGACCTGAGGATAGTGAAGAGATTGCTAAAGATATCTCAAATTTTGGGATACATTTTTTGGATACAGCCGTTAGCGGAACAAGTGCAATGGCGGAGGTAGGAGATTTGGTTATCATTGCTGGTGGTTCAAAGGAGATATACGACAGAGCAATTCCAATACTAAATACATTTTCCAGAGCATCTTACTATATGGGTCCGTCTGGTTCAGGAGCGCGTACAAAACTTGTTATAAATCTTGTTTTAGCAGGAAACCGTCTCGCGCTAGCGGAAGGACTTGTATTAGGAGAAAAGTCAGGTATAAATCTTGATTCATTACTTTCAGTCGTAAAAGATGGCGCATGCTCATCGAAAACAATGATCGATAAAGGGCCGAAGATGATCGATGGTGATTTTAAGACACAAAGCCTTGTCACAAATGTATTGAAAGACTCAAGATTAATGCTCGAACAAGGACAAAAATTTGGTTCGCCCATGTTAATGACAAATATTTGGTCTCAGCTCATGCAGGCCTCTGAAGAGGCTGGTTATGGTGAGAAAGATGTCACAAGCTTTATTGAGATTCTTCGAGGTATGGCCGGACTTAAAAGCAGAATAAAGTAAAAAAAATTTGTGGTGCCCTGACCTAGATTTGAACTAGGGACACAACGATTTTCAGTCGTTTGCTCTACCAACTGAGCTATCAGGGCACATAATATTCCTATTTATATGAATTTTTTAATTAGAAGTCTAGCTTATCTTTTTTTATTATATCAATTATCTCAGGGTTCTCATTAATCATTTCATCATTAACTTTCTCACCCGGTATATAATATTTTCCAGTAAGCCAATTACCCAAATCCTTGTTTGCGCATTTCTCAGAACAAAAGGGTTCGAATTTTGAGCTCGATGATTTTTTACACATTGGGCATTTTTCTTTTTTCATAACTTACATCTACATAATAAGATATTAATTAATTACAATTTTTAATTAACATAGAATTCTCGAGCTTTTGTTTTAGTACCATCAATCATGATGAGATACAAGCTAACCTTCGATGTTGATGGCGGGATAGTTCTATATTTCTCTATTTCCTTAATTTCACTTTCACACATTGGCATCACAAGGATATTATTTGGTTTTGCGTTATTAATTCCATACCTTACCTCTTTTATCAAACATCTTTTTTTTATCAGATATGGAAATTCCATGACCAAATTATTATTAATAAACTTATAGCTTATCCAGCTCTGCTCCTCATCAAAACTATTACTTTGAGTATTTGAATGAACGAAATAGAAAAGTACCATCATTATTATCAAAATAAGCAATCCTGAGTATATCCAGTAATTAGTGAGTTTATTTATTTTTCGGTTTATTTTGTGCATTAAAGCCAATTCCATTGAGTAAATTTAAAGTCTCATATAAAGGTAAGCCGACCACTGACGAGTATGAGCCAATTAGTCTTATGACAAATCCTCCTGCAATGCCCTGTATGGCGTATGCTCCTGCCTTGCCCCTCCATTCACCCGTTTTGAGATAGCGATGTATTTCACTTTCGGATAACGTCTTAAATTTAACCCGTGTCTCAACAGTCCTATTATAAAAAATACCTTTTTGATCTCGTACACATACAGCGGTAAAAACTCTGTGGTTACGGCCAGATAATGAATTCAAGATTTCTCTCGCCTTTTCAATATCTTCAGTTTTTTCCATAACTGTTCTACCGATTGCAACGACTGTGTCTGCAGCTAATATAAAGTCATTTTTATATTGTCCATTTTCGGAAACAGAATGCGCTTTTTTCCTCGCGAGCATCAGGGCTATTTGATGTGGTGACAAGCTCTGATCTTTAATAGTTTCATCCACGTTACTAGGGTCAACGATATCAGGGACAATCCCAACTTGGCCTAATAAATCATACCTACGGATTGAATTACTAGCTAATATTAAGCGTGGAGCCATCTTTCTTAATCATCTTCTCGGTTCAATCTCGCCCTTAATGAGTCAGCGTGTGATGTGAGACCCTCTTGCTCAGCGATTGTAATTGCGCTTGGGGCTATTTCATTAAAATTCGATTTATCACACTCAACAACAGATGTTCGTTTCATAAAAGTCTGAACAGATAGCCCAGAGGAAAATCGTGCGGTTTGCATTGTAGGTAATACGTGATTCGTTCCAACAACATAATCACCAGCTGCTTCTGGTGTATATTTACCAACAAATATTGCCCCAGCATTTTTAACTTGCTCAGATAAATCGCGCGCATCTGACGTACATAACTGCAAATGTTCAGGGGCTAGTTCATTTATAAATTTTATGATTTCTTCACTTGTATCACATATTATTATACAACCATACTGGGTCCAACTTTTTTTAAGGGTTTCGCTATCATCAAGATCCTCTAATCTTTGATTTATTCGTTCCAGAACACTTTTTGCAAAATCAATATCCTTTGTTACAAGAATTGATTGGGCATTGTCGTCGTGCTCTGCTTGTGCAAAAAGATCTTCTACAACCCATTCTATATCCATATCTGCATCAGCAACAACCATAACTTCTGAAGGTCCTGCGACCATATCAATACCTACGTCACCAAAAACCAGTTTTTTTGCAGCTGCAACATAACTATTCCCGGGACCTACAATCATATCAACTTTATCTATTTTATCAGTCCCATATGCAAGAGCTGCAATAGCTTGGGCTCCGCCAATCCTATAGACTTCTTCCACATTACAAATACTCGCCGCCGCTAGTATCGAACTATTTAGGACACCATTCATAGATGGTGTTACCATTACAATGCGGCTAACACCCGCCACTTGTGCCGGTATAACATTCATTAGGACACTGCTTGGATACATTGCCTTCCCACCTGGTACATAGACACCAACCGACTCTATTGGTGTCCATCTTTGCTCGATTTTAACATTAATTTGATCTGTGTAAGATAGATTTTCAGGTTTTAATTTTTTATGGTATGCAAGAATTCTATCATGCGCATAATTTAAGGAACTTAAAAGTTCTTTACTTATATTTTCAATACTTTTGCTCAACAAATTCTTATCGAGTTTTAAATCTTCTTGTGATAACTGGTTATTATCAAGCTCATTAGTATACCTTAGAAGTGCGGAGTCTTTACTTTTCTTGATTGATGAAATTATAGCATCAACTTCACCGGAGATTTCATTAAAGTTCAGCTTCCTTTTAGCTTGTTGCTGATAAAACTCACTCATTGACTTCATGTCGTTAATATTAAATATTTTTTTCATTCTAAATTCTATCTTATTCTCTCTATGTCCGCACCGCAATTTGATAATTTTTTCTCTAAATTTTCAAAACCCCGATCTAAATGATAAACTCTATTTATTATGGTTTCTCCTTCTGCGCATAAGGCTGCAATTACAAGGGATACAGATGCTCTAAGATCTGTAGCCATTACTTGAGCACCCACTAAATTTGCTTTGCCAGTTATTATTGCTTGGTCTCCATCTAAATATATATCTGCTCCCATTCTAACTAATTCCTGCACATGCATAAATCTATTTTCAAAAATTTTTTCATTTATCACTGAAACACCGTCCGCTTGTGAAAGTAATGCCATAAACTGTGCTTGTAAATCTGTTGGAAAACCAGGATAGGGTTCCGTTATAAGCACTATGGGTTTAATTTCATCTATCAGGCAGTCATCAACATGTATGCCATTATCGATTTCTTTTATTTGGAAACCAATATTTCTTAATAGACGCAGAGGTAGTTCCAAGACATTTGGGTCGCAACCCTGCAATATTAAATTTCCTCTTGTAATACATGCCGCAATTGCAAAAGTTACAGCCTCAATCCTGTCAGACATGACCGTATGCGATGCACCATGAAGTGTTTCTTGCCCATTAATAAATATATTTTTTTCGTTTATCTCAATATTTGCTCCCATTTTTTTTAGGCAATCAATTAAATCTAAAACTTCAGGCTCAATTGATGCGTTGCTTATCTTCGTTTCGCCCTTTGCAAGTGATGACGCCATAATTAAATTTTGAGTTGCGCCTACAGATGGTTTTTCTAATCGAATATGATTACCTGTCAGGCCTTTCTTAGCCTCTGCTATGACAAATCCCTTCTCAACTTTGACGTCGGCACCCAATGCTTTTAGGCCGTTTAAATGAATATCAACTGGACGCGTACCAATGGCACAACCACCTGGCATTGAAACACGAGCGTGACCCTCTCTTGCAAGTAAAGGACCGATTACTAGAAAGCTTGCCCTCATTTTGGAAACATTTTCGTACCCAGCTGTTGTGCTACCTATATTAGCCATGTTGATGGAAATAGCCCCGCTGAGATCGCTGTCTTTTGCCCTAATTTGATTTATACTTGCGCCAAGCTCCTCTAAAATAAATGTGAGCGTTTTTATATCTGTTAGATTAGGTACATTATGTATTTGTAATACATCATCCGTTAGGATGGATGAAATCATAATAGGAAGTGACGAGTTCTTTGAACCCGAAATTGAAACTTTTCCATTTAGCCTGTTACCGCCGACAATTCGAATTTTATCCATCTTTTGCTTCGCTATTATTTGCTTTCTTTTCTTTTTTCTTGATTGCTTGAGCTTTTCGTTTCTTCAAATTCTCTTTCAAAGCAGTAGCTAATTTTTGATTGTCTTTTTTTCTTAATTTTGCCATATTTCGAGTTGTATTATGTTTGATTGATTAATATTTTACAAATGCATATGAAGCCGCAGTAGCTCAGTGGTAGAGCGCACCCTTGGTAAGGGTGAGGTCGAGTGTTCAATCCACTCCTGCGGCACCACTTATTATAAATATATAATTAAAAGATTATATTGAAAATCCTTTCTTTGTTATTTACTCTAAATTGATGATGAAGAAACTACTTATATTATCAAATTTACCAACAAAAAATACTGAGATATTACTTTACGAGACACAAAAAGGTGCCAAATCTATTGAGTCAAATAATATTAAAATATTGGCTTACGATGCTCGAGAAGTAAGCCATAACCATATCCTAGACTCAGCTGGAATAATAATTGGTACTACCGAAAACCTTGGTTATATGAGTGGGATTATCAAAGATTTTTTTGACAGAAATTATAATCACTGTATCGATAAAACAAATGGTATGCCATACGCAATATATATTCGAGCAGGACATGATGGTACAGGTACTGAGGTAAATATAAAAAGAATAATAACTGGTTTAAAGTGGAAAGAGGTACAAAAACCACTTATACTCAAGGGCAGTTGGAATGACAATTTTAAAGATCAATGCTTTCATCTCGGCGCAACGATCGCGGCTGGACTGGATGCAAATATATATTAATTTATTGTAATGGTAAAAAATGTTCACAAAAAATAGAAATAATGCAATTGAAATTGAGCTTATAAGCAAAGATAAATTAAACAACTACCTTAGAGAAAACCCAGATCAAAGAAGTTGGATCGAGCAAAATACATTCACAGCTGATCCTGGTGAGGTGGTCATAATCCCAAAGGATAAAGATAATATAAGAAAAGTTTTACTGGGAAAACCAAATGAAAATGATGTTTACTCTAAATTTATTTGCAGTAATTTGGCAAAAAAATTACCTAGTAATAATTACTACATTTCAAATTTAGATCCTGACGAAACTTTACCATATATAAGCTGGGCTTTGGGTTGCTATAAATATGACAGTGAACCAATTTCCACGTCAAAGCTTTTTCTTCCTGGTAAGATCCATAGTGCGGTAAGTATACATGTAGAAAGTATCTTTTTTACAATGGATCTTATAAATCATCCCGCAAATAGACTTACAACTGAAGAATTTGCAAAAATAATTGGAAAATATTTCTCGAAAAAAAACTGTAAAGTTACGGAAATTATCGGAGAAGATCTAATGAAATATAATTTCCCTCTTATATACGAGGTTGGAAAAGCAAGCTCACATAAACCAAGGTTAGTTGAGATTAATTGGGGGAAAAAAAATGATCCAAAAGTTACACTAGTTGGGAAAGGCATTACTTTTGATACAGGTGGCTTAGATATTAAACCTTCATCTGGTATGCTTCTAATGAAAAAAGATATGGGTGGGGCGGCAAATATATTGGGCCTCGCAAATATGATAATTGGGAATAAACTGAATTTAAACTTGAGAGTATTAATACCAATCGCTGAGAACTCAATTTCAAGTAATTCCTTCCGGCCTGGCGATATTTTAAGTTCAAGATCAGGTTTAACGGTTGAAATTGGAAACACTGATGCTGAGGGTAGATTGATATTAGCAGACTCTCTCACACTCGCTGATGAGGATTCTCCTGACTTAATCATCGATATGGCTACCTTGACAGGAGCGGCAAGAGTGGCGGTGGGACCAGAGATAGTTCCATTCTTTAGTACGAGTAAGGCAATTTCCAACACCCTAAAAGAAGTTTCGCAAAATGTTCAAGATCCAGTTTGGGAACTTCCATTTTTTGCGCCATACGGAAAATGGCTCAATAATGAGATCTCAGACCTGAATAATTCACCAAATACACCGTTTGCAGGCTCTATTATCGCAGCAGAGTTTCTGAAAAAATTTATTACTAACACAAATAATTATTTACATTTTGATGTTTACTCCTGGAATAATGGTACAAACCGGTATATCCCCAAAGGTGGAGCCGCACAGGGCATCAGAGCTATTTACCAGCTGATAAAAGAGCTTTATATTAATAAATAATTTGAAGGTGTAGCATTCAACGCATTATTACAATTCCCAAAACAGATATTAAAAAAGAGCCATCAAATTCTTCTGAAACAATATCAGAAGCTCTTTACGGTGAATTTATAAAGATTGAAGATGAAGATGAAGAGTGGATATATGGAAGATTATCAAATGATGACTATCGCGGTTATGTGGTAAAAAACGCTACTAGAGTTGGGGACCATAAATTAAGTAATTCTTCTCTTAAAATCAATTCGAATAGTGCCCACATATATTCCAGCCCAGACCCAAAATCGCCTATTAAAAAAACTTTATTCAGAAATTCAAGAGTCTTTTGTGACTCGTCGAACATGAAAAATAATTTTGTCAAAGTTAATTTTGAGGATGGATTTATAAATATGAGTCATATTCGGAGAAATCTCGAAAAAAAAACTGATTTTGTTGATGTAGCAAAAAGTTATGTTGGTGCACCATATAAATGGGGTGGGAGAACTATTCTTGGAATAGATTGTTCTGGATTGGTTCAAACTTCACTCAATGCGGTTGGTTATGAGTGCCCTAGGGACAGTATACAGCAATGTAAAAAATTCTGTGAGACCTCAGAGGTTTATCCAGAAATCAGTAATTTAAGAAGGGGTGATATTATTTTTTGGGAAGGTCATGTAGCGATATATGTACAAAAAAATAAAATCATTCATAGTAATATGAACAGTATGGATGTACGAATTGAAAATTTTATAAAGATAAGAGAAATATTAGATAAAGAAGATAATCATATTAAGTCAGTTGCAAGGATGATACCGGAATTAATTTATATGTAGTTAACCCAAAAGGGCTGAAGAAATTAATTTTTTTGTATACTCATTCTTAGGGTTATTAAATATATTTTCTGTGTAATCCATCTCAATAATTTCACCAGAGTTTAAGACCATCACTCTATCCGAAATATATCTTATAACACGAAGATCGTGGCTTATAAAAATATATGAAGTATTAAATTTATCTTGTAATTTTTTGAGCAAATTTAATATTTGCAACTGGACAGTTGCATCCAAAGAACTCGTTGGCTCATCTAAAACAAGTAATTTTGGCCTTAATATAATCGCTCTTGCTATTGCAATTCTCTGTCGCTGACCACCAGAGAACTCATGCGGGTATCTATTCAATTGGTCAGGTTCTAGGCCAACATCTTTGAGTGTTTCGAGAACCCTCTCCTTTCTACTATTTACATCTAACTCAATTTCTTGCGCTATCAATCCTTCTTCAATTATCTGCTCTACTGTCAATCTTGGTGATAGTGATCCGAAAGGATCCTGAAATACAATCTGTAAATCTTTTCTCCTTTTTTTCAGAGCTTTGAAAGATTTTCTTGCGAGGTCGTCCCCCATAAATACAATACTACCGTCAGATTTTATAAGTCTTAAAATTGATAATCCAATAGTTGTTTTACCTGAACCTGACTCACCAACTAAACCAATTGTTTCCCCTAAGTTAATTGATAAACTGATATTACTGACAACTTTATTGACTTTTGTCTTACGAAATAATTTATTCTGCTCATATTGGGCACTAAGAGAGTTAAGTTTCAATATCTCGAGTGACTTATTTCTTTTTCGTCTTTTTCCTATAAGATTTCTAGCATCGACCAACCTCCGAGTGTAGGCTTCTCTCGGCGCATTAAATATCACATTCGTTGAACCCTCTTCAACTAAACATCCATTTTGCATTACATAGACATAATCCGTGAAATTTTTTACAATACTTAAGTCATGCGTAATAAATAATATAGTTAGGTCTAATTCATTCTGAAGGGTTTTCAATAACTTCAGAATTTCATATTGTACAGTAACATCGAGCGCAGTTGTTGGCTCATCTGCAATGAGAAGTTTAGGATTATTTGAGAGAGCCATTGCAATCATAACTCTTTGCCTCTCACCACCCGATAATTGATGTGGATATCTTGCAAGCTTTTTCTCTGGTTCATTAATCCTCACTTTACGCATTAAATCGATAACTGTGCCACGAATGTCTTGGGATTTTTTTGTCTTATGCAGTATTAAAGCTTCACTAATTTGTTTTTCAACTGTATGTAATGGGTTCAATGAGCTGAGTGGTTCTTGAAAAATCATAGATATTTCATTACCCCTAATTGTATTCAACTCTCTCTTGTCTATTTTCTGTATATCTCTACCTAGAAAAATAATCTTAGACTCATCTGAAATTATGGATGTATTTGGGTTGAGTCTTAATATTGATAATGCTGTAAGAGTTTTACCTGAACCGGACTCACCAACAATAGAAATTGTTTTACCTTTAGGGATTGATATATTTAAATTCTTAATCCCAAACTCTCCATTACCACTAGCAGGAAAGCTGAGCGAGAAATTTATTATTTGCAGTATATTTTTATTGCTCTCAATCATGTCAATCAATAAATACCTTTCTCGGATCAAAGGCATCTCTTACACCTTCACCGATAAAAATCAATAAACTTAATAAAACTGCAATACCGAAGAAACTAGTCAAACCTAGCCATGGTGCATGAATATTATTTTTACCTTGCGATAGTAGCTCCCCAAGTGACGCCGATCCCGGGGGAAGGCCAAAACCCAGAAAATCGAGCGACGTGAGAGTAACAATTGATCCATTTAATATGAAAGGTAAGAATGTTAAAGTTGCAACCATTGCATTTGGTAGCAGGTGCTTGAACATGATTTTGATATTTGACACCCCTAAAGCTTTCGCAGCTAACACATATTCAAAGTTTCTTGCTCTCAAAAATTCTGCTCTAACCACCCCAACCAAACTAACCCATGAAAAAAGTAATAAAATTAATAAAAGAAGCCAGAAGGACGGTGTTATAACAGCGGATATTATAATGAGCAGATACAATGATGGAATTGAATTCCATATTTCGATTAATCTCTGTGAAAAAAGATCGGTTAGGCCACCAAAAAAACCCTGTAATGCACCAACAATTATCCCAATACACGATGATAAAACTGTTAAAATTAGACCAAATATAACAGAAATACGAAAACCATAAACTAATCTTGCCAAAACATCCCTGCCTTGATCATCAGTACCAAGCCAATTCCAATTCCAAATATTGCAATTTTTATCATCGATGCCTCCCGGGTAATTCTGACATCGCATTTCCTTCTCGATTAAAAAAGATGGTGGTGAAGGTGCTGGAGATGGAATCTCATAATTGATTGTTTGGTAATTATATCGAACTAAAGGCCACAAAATCCAGCCATTCGCTTGAATCTCATCTGAGATAAATGGGTCCCTGTAGTCAGTTACCGCCAGAAATCCACCAAATTTTTCTTCGGGATAATCGATGAAAATGGGCATGAGCATTTCACCCTTATAATAGGCGATGACAGGCTTATCATTAATTAAAAGCTCAGAAAATAATGATAGTAGGAAAAGAAAAAAGAAAATTCTCAATGATATGAAAGCGCGTCTATTTTTTTTAAAATTATACAGCCTTCTTCGTGTTACTGGGGTAATATTTTTGTATGGGTTCCACATTTATATATATCTGAACTGCCTCGACTATAACTCTCTCGTTTCAAAATCAATCCTTGGGTCAATCCAATGATACAAGAGATCAGAGATTAGATTTATCAATAAACCAATAAATGAAAAAATATATAGCGTCGCAAAGACTACTGCATAGTCCCTATTTATAATTGACTCAAAACTTAATAAACCAAGTCCATCTAATGAGAAAATTGTCTCGATTAGAAGTGAACCAGTAAAAAATGCTGAAATAAATGCTGCGGGAAAACCAGATATTATGATTAGCATTGCATTACGAAAAACGTGCCTTTTTAGCACTTGATTATCAGTCAAACCTTTTGACTTTGCCGTCAGAACGTATTGCTTTCCAATTTCATCTAAAAATGAATTTTTTGTCAATAAGGTGGTGGTCGCGAACGCAGCAAGTACCATTGAAAAAAGAGGTAGTGTTATGTGCCACATGTAATCAATTATTTTTCCAAATAGGCTCAAATCATGAAAATTATCTGATGTTAAGCCTCTCAATGGAAACCAGTCAAGATAACTCCCACCAGCAAAAAATATTATCAAAAATATTGCTATCAAAAAACCAGGTAAAGCATAACTAACGACAATAATCGTTGAAGTCCAAAGATCAAATTTTGTGCCATCTCTAATTGCCTTCATCATTCCAAGTGGAATTGAAATTATATAAGATATAAGGGTCATCCAGAGCCCGAGAGATATTGATACTGGCAGTTTTTCCTTGACGAGATCTATGACTTTTATATCGCGATAATAACTCTCACCAAAATCAAAAGTCATATAATTGATTATCATATGAAAGAATCTCTCAATTGGTGGCTTATCAAAACCAAATTGTTTTTCGAGCTCTAAAATAAAGTCTTGATCTAAGCCCTGACTGCCCCGATATTTACTATTTGTATCCGAATTTTGAATACCTTGGCTGAAATCCCCACTATAGCCTCCAGAAATTCTTGATAAGGCTGAGCTATCAGTTCCCTCAATTTGGGCAATTATCCTTTCAATTGGTCCACCAGGAGCAAATTGGATAATTAGAAAGCTTATTGCCATTATGCCAAGAATAGTTGGTATTATTAGAAGTAGTCGTTTGATTGTGTATGCAAGCATAGTAACTGATCAATATTTTGGTATATGGGGTTTATTTACTCCACCAAGTGAATAAGTTTACATTGTAGTCAGGTAGATTATCAGAATATTCGAACCTATTCCATCTTGCCACTCTCAGCCCTTCTGAATAATAGTGAGGGACAACAAAATAGTTCCATTTTAATACTCTATCCAATGCTTTTGTTGTTGATATAAGCTCAGCCCTCGTATCTGCATAGATAATTCCATCAATAAGCAGATCAATCGCTTCATCTTTTATACCAATTATATTCCGACTCCCTTCAGAGTCAGCGGCCTCCGAGCCCCAATAGTCTCTTTGCTCATTACCAGGCGACAAACTTTGCGGAAAAGTTGCAACTACAATATCAAAGTCAAACTGATCCGTCCTTAATTGATATTGTGCAGTGTCTACCAATCTTATGCTAACTTCAATACCAATAGATCTGAGGTTAGTTTGAAATTGCGTTATAATTCTTTCCATATCCGGTTGCGATATGAGGAACTCAATAACAAAGGGTTTATTTGTATTTTTGTCAATTAGTTTGCCATCAACAATTGTATAGCCTGCATCCATTAATAGCGTCTGAGCTTCTCTCAGATTTCTTCTCATATTTTGTGGACTACCGCCAATAGGATTCTCATAAACCTCATTAAAAACTACATCCGGAATCAAATTACTTATTTCTAGCAATATCTCATACTCCTGCCCATCAGGCAAAGATGTAGACTCCAACTCCGAATTGTCAAAGAAACTATCGATCCTCTGATATTGATTATAGAATAAATTTGAGTTCAGCCATTCGAAATCGAAGGCAAGATTAAGAGCTTTTCTTACAGCTAAATCTTGAAACTTGGGCTTTCTTAGATTCATTGCAAATGCTTGCATACCCTGAACATTTTTAAGTTTAAAGAGCTCAAGTTTTACATCTCCGTTATCCCTTGCAGAAAAATCATAACCGGTAGCCCATCTCTTTGAAGAATTTTCAAAAATAATATCTATCTCGTTTGCCTTAAATGCCTCCAACTGCACTTGGCGATCCCTGAAGTATTCAAAAATAATATTATCAAAATTATTGAAGCCTCTATTTACTGATAAATCTTTCCCCCAGTAATCTTTGACTCTCTCATATACTACCTTTTTATTGACTTGAACCTCTGCATACTTATATGGTCCCGAACCTAATGGAAAATCCAGTATTGTCTCACTAAAATCCCTTGTCGGGTCACTCCAAAAATGTTTTGGTAATATTGGAAATTGGCCTGTAATTAATGGCAGCTCTCTATTGCCTGATTGATCAAATTTAAACTCAATTGCTTTTTCGTTTATAATATTTATTTCACTAACATTACTGTAGTAATATTGATAATTTGGATTATATTCCTTCAAGGTTTCAAGTGACCATTTAACATCTTCTGCTGTTATTTCTTTTCCGTCATGCCATCGTGCATTATCTCTTAATTTATAAATTACATACGAAAAGTCGGCGGGGTGGTATATAGCCTCTGCTAACAAACCATAATAAGAGAAAGGTTCGTCGTCTGAATTTTTAAGCAAGCTATCATATATGTAATAGCTGCCCATTGCC
The DNA here is from genome assembly GCA_913030915.1 of uncultured Rhodobiaceae bacterium. GTDB lineage: Bacteria > Pseudomonadota > Alphaproteobacteria > Rhizobiales > TMED25 > TMED25. The sequence goes on along the minus strand of CAJWEW010000007.1, from coordinate 342 downwards.
GGAACACCTTTTAGATTGAAAGGATTAAGTGTATCAAATGACCCAATTGCTGGCTGCGTTAGGCTTCCACGCTTTGGAGCTGTTGGGTTGACATAATCAAAATGGGTAAAACTACTTGAATATTTTAATTCATCCCCAAGGGTTAAGGCATATTCCCATGATATATCATCTAAGTCTCGATACTCTTCTGAAGCTATATAATTAGTTGTTCCAAATAAAAAAAATACAATCAGAAGAAGTATTTTGATTTTTTTAATAGGCATAATAAAAATATAATTTAATAACGGATGAAAGTCTAATTGAAAGATTATATCTTCCTTCCCAAGATTTACTCTATTGTTG
>CAJWEW010000006.1 GCA_913030915.1 uncultured Rhodobiaceae bacterium | reverse complement strand
AGATTTCTATCAGTTGGTAAGTGATAGAGTTCAAATGTATTCGCCGACAAAGAAGATAACCTATGATAAGGAATTAGTGAGAAAAGAGTTTGGAATTTATCCACAAAATGTCCTAACCTGTAGGGTGATAGATGGTGATAGATCAGACAGCATACCTGGAGTAAAGGGTGTGGGGACTAAGAGTTTGATAAAAGAATATCCTGAGTTTGAAAAAAAAATTAAATCTCTGTTAAGGGTCGGAGATCGACGCTGGACGATCCGTTTACACAATGGAATAACGATACACCTGCCGGAAAAGAATATAGCGAATGCGATCGAAGAAATAGAAGATTTGGATAACGAGTACTCACTTCTAAGCAGATATATTGAAATAATTGACATGAGATTGCCCGATAGAATTGATATACTGCCCACCGGAGTTATAATGAACAGCTCAAAAATATAATATAAGAGTTTTATATGTATTTGATGTCATTTGATAAGATGTCTGGATTGAAGCTTAAGAAAAATATTAACACAATTTCTGCAGTGTTGGATATTGGTTCAGATAAAATTATTTGTTTAATAGCAAAAAATACCATTGTTGAAAATTACAGGGAAAAATTTGAAATTCTTGGGCTAGGGCACCATAAATCCATTGGTTTTGAACATGGAAGCATAGTTGATCCATCAAATCTCGAATTATCAATTAGAAATGCGATTGAGGATGCTGAAAAAATGTCCTCACTAACTATTGATAAAATTTCAGTGAACATCACATCTGACAAGGTTGAGTCGAATTTATATGAAATTAGCATTCCAATAAACGATACCCAAGTGACAAAAAAAGAGTTGGAGAAAGCATTATCAATAGCTACGGAGCAAAATGAGTCATCGGATAAATTAATATTTGAGACCATTCCATTAGGATTTTCAATTGATGGAGTTGATCTAATTGAAGATCCTGTTGGGATGTATGGAGAAAAACTAGATATAAATCTAAATAACTTAACCTGTGCAAAAGGTATCATTCAGAATATAAGTAATGTTATTGAAAGTGCTCATTTACAGGTGGAAAGAATAATTTTTACACCGATTTCAAGTGCTGTTGCAACTCTGTCTCTTGACGAAGCAAATCTTGGATCAATTGTTATTGATATGGGGGCTGGAACAACGTCTTATTCAATATTTTCTGATAATATTTTTCGTTATGCGGGCGTGGTTCCATATGGTGGTAATAATATAACTATTGATATTGCGCGCGCACTTTCAATTAGTATGGATGACGCCGAAAAGCTAAAGATTTTGTATGGCGGTGTTTTGACTAACTCATACGATAATGGGGATACTGTTAGCATTCGACAGTTAGGCTATCAGGAAGATTCAAGCTCTGAGAAACAAATTCATAAATCGACTATTGCTGATATATCCAGAACGGGTGCTTTAGATATGCTTGAGAAGGTGAAGGCTACGATTCAAAATATTAGTCCAGGTTTGTTAAATCAAAAAAGAGTGGTGCTTACAGGTGGTGCAAGCCAGCTTATCGGCATTGATGATTTAGCCAGTGAAATTTTTCAATCACCAGTTAGACGCGCAGTTCCAAGGCTAATCTCACAAGATTTTGATATCTCGGATCCAATTTTTTCTAATGCTTGCGGTATGTTAACTTATTCACAGAATGAAACTTTTGTTAATAAAAAAATAACCACTAAAGGCTTATCTTATAATCCAGGTAATAATTTTATTACTAGTTTGATGAGATGGTTTAAGGACAGTTTCTAAAAACTAATTAGCCTAGAGATTTTATGAGTTAAATAAATACAGGAAATAATATCATGACAATAAATTTAAAGATTCCAGATGCTATGAGTGAGTTGAAGCCAAGAATTACGGTGTTTGGTGTTGGTGGTGCAGGTGGTAATGCTGTAAACAATATGATCCAAGAAGGATTAGATGGAGTCGAATTTGTTGTTGCTAATACTGATGCTCAAGCTCTTGCAATGTCAAGTGCTGATAGACGAATACAGATGGGGACAAATCTAACAGAAGGTTTAGGAGCTGGTTCGCAGCCAAAAATCGGCGCCGCGGCGGCTCAAGAGGCACAGGCAGAAATACTGGATTATTCTGCAGGGTCACACATGGTATTTATTACAGCTGGTATGGGTGGTGGAACTGGCACAGGCGCCGCACCTGTAATAGCGCAGCTTTGTAAGGAGCAGGAAATTCTTACAGTTGCAGTTGTAACGAAACCATTTCAATTTGAAGGTGTAAGGCGGATGGAAATAGCGGATGAAGGTATAGAAGAATTAAGCAAGTATGTTGATACATTAATTGTAATTCCAAATCAAAATCTATTCAGAATTGCCAATGAAAAAACAACATTTTCAGATGCTTTTGCTATGGCAGATCAAGTCCTTCTGTCAGGGGTGTCTGGTATTACAGACTTGATGGTAAAAGAAGGATTGATAAATCTTGATTTTGCGGATGTAAAGTCAATTATGTTTGGGATGGGCAAAGCTATGATGGGTACAGGGGAAGCTTCAGGAGAAAAAAGGGCAATTGAAGCTGCAGAAGCAGCTATTTCGAATCCACTTTTGGATGATGTATCAATGAAAGGAGCGCAGGGCCTATTAATTTCAATAACAGGCGGTGAAGATCTTACTCTTTTTGAAGTTGATGAGGTTGCTACAAGAATAAGGGATGAGGTAGATAATAATGCGAACATCATACTCGGCGCAACTTTTGACTCTAATTTAGAGGGATCCGTTAAGGTATCTGTGGTAGCAACTGGTATTCAAAATAATATCAAGAATATTGACTCTACAAATTATACATTTAATAAAAATTATACTATTCCAAAGATAAACATTGAGAGAGATGAAGATCACCAAAAAGATTTTCAGATACGACCCTTAAGTGGTAGCTCAAACCATATTAAATCTGCAGATGAAGACAGGAAATATGATGGTGACGTATCAATAAAAAAAATAGATGGCAGTCATAATTTTTTCACGTCAAAAGATAAGAGGAAGCCCGTTAATGAAAATTCAATAAATGATAAAATGAGTAAAGCGAATATTAATGAAAAAAGACAACCAACAAAAGAAATAAATGAGATACCGAGAGTGAGTGAGTTCTTCTCAATTAAAGATGAAAATATTTCAATGGCAATGAATGAACAGCTCTTAGATGATGGCGAAAAAAGAAATAAAGGTGGTTTTTTGAGTAAGCTTGTAAACGTCGGATTCAAGAAAAAAGACCAAGCAGATCAAACGCCCATGGTTGACAGTAACTATTCAAACATAGGATTGAACTCAAATACCGAAATAGACGATAATTTAGGCATAAAAGAGCCTGAAATTGAAACTGCTAAGTCAGGTATCATTGAGACAGACCAGGACACGGAAAACCTCTCTAATGATTTGAGTGCTAGTGACTCTGACCTCACAGAAGGAAAGAGTTTTGATTTGAAGAGTGATACTGAAGAGGTGTTGGATAAAGTGAGCGCACCCAGCGATAATGAAATCCAAGATAGCCTTCTGGATATTGATTTGGTCGAAAACAAAGAGGATGATCTTGTAGATAATACAATTGATGATGGTTCTTTGGACCCAGAGGGTGAGTTAGAATTACCATCATTCCTAAAAAAACAGGCAAATTAATATATTAATATCTCACATAGATCTATTGCTTATACCGATAAATATGTATATCAATGTAGGTACTAGTGAGAGCAAAGAACATGTCTAACATGCAAACTACAATTAAAGACGATATTAAGTTCGTAGGTATTGGCGTTCATACCAACTCAAAGTCCAGTATGATATTAAAACCATCAGATCCAGGTTCTGGAATTTCTTTCACGAGAACCGATATTAAGGATCCTAGTAAAAATACAATCAAAGCAAACTATAAAAATGTAAAATCTACATATTATTGCACTGAAATTTCAAATGAGTTTGATGTTTCTGTTTTAACCATTGAGCATCTACTTGCCGCCATATTTGGTGCAAATATTGATAATGTTGAGATATTAATTGATGGACCTGAGGTGCCAATTTTAGATGGAAGCAGCAAAATTTTTATGGATGGGATTCAGGATAATGAGATTATCAACCAGGGGAAATCCAAAAAATTTATAAAAATCTTGGAGCCAATAGTGGTTAATCATAATAGTGCTTTTGCCAGCTTCACTCCAAATGATAAACTAATTGTTGACGCGCAAATTGATTTCAAACATCAGTTGATTGGAAAACAAAAGATGGAGATTGAAATCAACTATGATAATTTTCTTAATGAAATATCGAATGCAAGAACGTTTGGTTTTCTCGAGCATGCAGAAAAATTACACTCAATGGGTTATGGTTTAGGGGTAACTCTGTCAAATACAATTGTTCTTACGGATAAAAATATTATGAATTCAAGTGGTTTAAATTCAATAGATGAATTTGTAAGGCATAAAATACTTGATATTTGCGGTGATCTAATGCTCGCAGATTACAGAATTATCGGGAAGTTTACATCAATATGCGGTGGTCACAATATTAATTATTTGGCTTTGAAAGAATTATTTGAAAATAAAAATTCTTGGCGTTTAATCGATTTTGAAGAAGACATCAAATCGCCGGAGAACAGCGAGCATATTGAACAGCAGAAGCTTGTTAATCAGTAAATATAGACTATACTATGTTGATATGAATGTTGTATAGTTGTGTCACAATATGCAGAAAATTATCGTCCCATTAATTCTTTTATTATTGGTTGGTTGCGCAACCGATATGCCTGTTGAATCATTCAGCCAGAGAGATATGAGTATAATATATAACTCTGCAGCTGATTTACTCGAAGAAAAAGAATATGAGTTGGCTGCAAGCGAATTTCTTAATATTGAGAGAGAATACCCATATTCAAATTGGTCAGAGCAGGCTCTAATCATGGCGTCATACTCTTACTTTGAAGGTAAGAGATACAAAGATGCCATAAGTCAACTAACAAGATACACTCAATTATATCCGAATGGAAATAACCTCGCGTATGCAAATTACTTGATTGGCCAATCATACTATTTACAAATAGCTAATGTTGGAAGAGATCAATATAATGCTAAACATGCACTTGAACGATTTAATGCTATCCTAGAAAGATTTCCAAATTCTGATTATGCGGCAGATGCTCGTCTCAAGAAAGATCTTGCTATAGATCATATTGCGGGATCAGTAATGGAAATTGGAAGGTTTTACCAAAAAAGAAAGCAGTTTACTGCTGCTATAAATAGATTCAAGGAAGTAATCTCAGAATATCAGACTACATCTCATATTGAGGAAGCGCTGGCACGATACTCCGACTCCTATCTCGCGCTTGGCATATATGTAGAGGCCCAAACATCTGCTGCAATTCTGGGCTATAATTACCCTAACAGTAATTGGTATAATTATATTTATGGTGAGCTGACGCAAGCCGGTCTAAAACCCAAAGAGGAACCAGAAACATGGATTCGTAGGGTTTGGAGAACAGATAAGTAGAGTTTATGGATGCTTTTATCATTATTTATCAAAGACGCGATATTCATAAATAACATTGAGATAGATTTCAAGGATGGTTTAGTGGTGTTCACAGGTGAAACCGGTGCTGGTAAGTCAATTATCATGGAGTCAATATTATTGGCGCTTGGGGGCAAAAGTAATCCGAGTATTGTAAATAATTCATCTGACTCAGCGACCTTTGTGCTCACGTTAAAAAATTACCCAAAAATCATCAATATATTTCATGAGTTAGATGTTGAAGATAGCGATGAAATGCAAATAAAAAGAGTTCAATTTAATGATGGTAGAACCAAATCATATATAAACGACATTCCTGTTAGTTTAGCCACCGTAAAAAAGCTATCTTCTTACTTAGTTGAATTTCATGGCCAAAATGAAGATTTGAGCTTTATCAATCAATCAAATCATATTGATATCATTGATTGCTTTGGTGATCATTCTGCCGATATTGATCGAATATCTGAGATAAGTTCTGAAATAAAAAATATACAAAATGAAATCATGGAAAAGAATAAAATCTTAGATCAAACAGCAAGTCAAAAAACATATTTAGAGGAAATTTGTAAGGAGATTGAGGATCTTAATCTTGAATATGGGGAGGAGGATAGACTTCTACAGCGAAGAAAATTATTATTAGAAGGGTCTCGTGTTATAGAAACACTATCGAAAATTACAGCACTAATAAACGTAGACAATGGAGTAGGGGAGCTAAATGGTATTGCTCAGAGAGAAATCTCAAGACTCGAAACCTTACAAAATAGCGAAATAATTATGATAGACAACGAGCTGTCCAACATTGATGAGTCACTATCAAAAATAAGTACCTTAATTGAGAAGGTGCAGGACCAAATGGGCCTTGACAATAATGATCTTGAAGCCGTCGAGAAAAGGCTTTTTGGAATAAAATCAATATCAAGAAAGTATAATATCCCGGCGGATGAAATTTTAAGTTTTTTTGAAACAACCTTAGAACAACTAAATAACTTAAACGACGGAAAAGAGGAAATAATAAAGATGGAGGAAGGCTTGCAGAAACTATGCAGCCAGTATGACGATATTTCAATAAAGTTATCCAAAAAAAGGGAACTGATAGTAAAAGAGTTCGATAAGAGGCTTCTCGATGAATTAAATGAATTAAAATTTCCATCAATACAAGTAAAAACAGCGATTTGCAGGAATTCAGAGGAAAAACGGGGTCCAAAAGGTATTGATGAAGTCAGTATCAAGGTATCAACAAGTAAAGAACGAGAACCAGAATTAATTACAAAAATTGCATCGGGAGGAGAGTTATCCAGGATAATTTTAGCAATAAAATCTATGATGTCGACGACACACAACGTAGAAACATTAATTTTTGATGAGATTGACTCTGGAGTTAGTGGATCCACAGCATCTGCTATTGGAAAAAAATTAGCATCACTCTCTAAAACATTGCAAATATTCTCTGTAACACATTCACCGCAAGTTGCTTCAAAAGCAAACCACCATTACTTAATCAAAAAAAATGATAATCAGAAGGATGATTTTTCAATAGAGGTTACTGAGATTGAGGAGGTCGAGCGGATTGAAGAGATTGCAAGGATGCTATCTGGTGAAAAAATTACAAACCAAGCTCGTGAGGCTTCTAAAAGCTTAATATATGAAGATGAATAAATACACGAAAAGCAGTGACTTCTTAAAGAAAGAATTTGATAATCTATCAAGAACAGAAAAAGTTGATTTTCTGAGAGACCTTGAGAGTTTTCTCAAAAATCAAGACAGTGCTTATTATCAGAGTAATATTTCAAACGTGTCTGACGCTGAATACGATAAGTTAAAATTATTATATGATAAACTTATTACAAATAATCCACAAATAAAGGGAAGTGGCTATTTAGATAGTGTTGGCTATAAACCATCTGAGAAGTTTGAAAAGGTAAATCATAAAGTTCCCATGCTCTCACTATCGAATATTTTTGACAGTGATGGGGTTATCGATTTTATAGAGAGGGTGCGTAGGTATCTTAGTTTAGGTTCAAATGATAATTTAGAAATCGTATCTGAACCAAAGATAGATGGTCTCTCAGCCACACTGATATATATCAATGGCAATTTGCATGTTGGCGCAACAAGAGGGGATGGAAGTCAGGGTGAAAATGTGACCCAAAATATAAAAACTATATCAAATATTCCACATAAGATTGAAGACCCAAATGTCCCTGAGATTATCGAAATACGTGGTGAAATTTATATGAAAAAATCAGATTTTTTTGAGCTAAACGAAAGGATGCAAAAAGAGGGTAAACAAACTTACGTTAATCCAAGAAATACCGCTTCTGGTTCACTACGACATCTCGACGTTAATGTCACAAAATCAAGAAAACTGTACTTTTTTGCCTATGCCTGGGGCGAGATATCAACCAATATTGCTGGATCTCATTTTGAGATGATAGGTTTATTCAAGAAATGGGGATTTGACGTAAATCCATACACCAATTTAAATAATAGCTATGAGGATTTAATTAGATCATATGATGATTTAAATGATATCAGGTCTTCGCTTGACTACGACTTAGATGGGGTTGTCTATAAGGTAAACTCGTTAGCTTATCAAGATAGGTTAGGCTTTATCTCAAGGTCACCTCGATGGGCAATAGCCCATAAATTTCCATCAGAAAAGGCCACCACAAAAATTCTTGATATTGAAATTCAGGTTGGGCGTACTGGGTCTCTGACACCCGTTGCAAAACTCGAACCCGTGAATATTGGGGGTGTGGTTGTAAGGAATGCTACACTTCACAACGAAGACTTCATAAAAGGACTGAATAGTGAAGGCGAGAGTATAAGAGATGGGGCTGATATCAGAATTGGAGATCAAGTTCAGATAATTAGGTCAGGCGATGTAATACCGAAAGTTGTCGATGTAAATATGAAAGATAGAAACAAAGACTCAGAAGAATTCATTTTCCCTGAGAATTGCCCTATTTGTGGAAGTTCAGCTGAAAGAGAATTAAATGAATCTACTGGTAAAGTATCGTCAGTTAGACGATGCACGGGCGGCCTTTATTGCAATAGTCAAATTCTAGGTAGCTTGGAATTTTTTGTATCAAGAGACGCAATGAATATCGAAGGTTTTGGTGGTAAAAGTATGGAACTTTTTTATGATATGGGCCTTGTAAATGAGCCTGGTGATATTTACACACTTCAAGACAGGCAAGCGCAGGATCAAGTTGATATACTTTCACTGGAGGGCTGGGGTGAATTATCGATGAATAATCTTTTTCAGAGTATTAATGAGAGAAGATCAGTGAGTTTGGACAAATTCATTTATTCCTTAGGCATAAGGCATATTGGTGTTAATAACGCGAAGTTGGTATCGCAGCAACTAACTTCCATTGAAAATTTACTTTCCACAATTGAGAAAATTCATCATGACCGAGATGATGCCCTTCAGGCCTTCATCCAAAATGATGGTTTAGGGAAAGTCGTTATAAGCTCATTCTTGAGTTTTTTACAAAATGAAAGAAATGTTAGTATTTTACGAAACTTACTAAAATCTATTCGGGTAACTGACGTAATAAATGTAATTTCAGAAGATACAGCAATAAGTGGGCTAAGTCTTGTTTTCACAGGGAAATTTAGTTCTATGTCACGCTCTGAAGCAAAAGATCAGGCAGAAAGAATGGGAGCAAAAGTATTAAGCTCAGTATCAGCACGCACAGATATATTAGTAATAGGGGAAGACCCAGGATCCAAAATAAAAAAAGCAGAAGAGCTTGGTATAAGAATTATTGACGAGAAAGAATGGCTTTCACTGGTTGATTTTTAGATTGGTAGGGTTGCGTTTTTTAACCAAGCTCTCTGATCTTTTTTAAGCTTTGAGTTCACTCTTTCATAAACATTTGTATGATATTTATTAATCCAATCAAGTTCAGTTTTGTTTAGTATATTGAAGTCGAATAATTCACGCTCAAATGGAATATGGGACAAGATTTCAAAGCAAAGATTATTTTTTATTTTTTTATCTTTTTTTAGGACCATAATATTTTCTATTCTGATCCCGAGCGAGCCCTCTATGTATATACCTGGCTCATTAGAAAAAACCATATTTTCTTGAAAGTTTACTCTTTTTTCTTTTGGTGATATTGAGAGTATTCCGTCGTGTACAGAGAGAACGGATCCAACACCATGTCCTGTTCCATGATTATAGTCATAGCCATATTTTTTTGTAATGCTTCGAGCAACGTAATCTAATTCAGCGCCTTTGGTATTTTTGTTAAATGACTTACGTGCTAATGCAATGTGTGCTTTTAGAACAATAGTATACAATCTTTTTATTTCTTCGTTGGCTTTACCGATTAGAATCGTTCTTGTTACATCTGTTGTTCCGTATATATACTGCCCCCCACTATCAATGAGCAGCAAGCCATTCCCTGATATCTTCTTATTTGTTTTTTTTGTCGCACTATAATGAATAATAGCCCCATTTTCATTGAATCCAACAATTGCTGGGAAGCTTGGTCCAAGGTAATTAGGTTGTTCTTTTCTGAAATGTTCTAAGCTTTCAACTATTCTTAACTCGTCACAATTATCCAAAAGTTCTTGTTTTTTAACCCAGTAAAGAAAATTGCACATGGCGATGGCGTCTAATTCGTGTGCTTTTTTGAAAGACTCTAACTCTATTGAATTCTTTACAGCCTTACCATGATTGATATCGTGCTGATGTATAACTTTAATATTTAGTTTTTTAAAAATTTCTTGAACAAATACTGTGGTATATTTTTTATCAAGTTTCACTATTTTTATATTTTTTAATATATTGGTTATATCTCTCTTAAAATTCTTCAAATCAAAAGTTCTTATGTCTGTATCTATTTTTGCCGCGTCATTCTTATTAATGAGGCCATTCTCAATGAATAAGTAACAATTATTGACTGTAACTAAACAAAATGCTGGGACTACTGGTGTATATTCATTTCTGTAAGCCCTCAGATTTGTAAATGATGAAATAAAATTATTATCTCCAACGAACAAAGCTTCATCTTGACTTTTAAGAAACTTATCTCTCAATTCCTTCAGCTTTTCAGCTCGTTTGATTCCAGAATATCTAATTTTATGGTCAGAAATTACCACTTTTTTCGAGCTTGGTCTTTTCAACCATATTTTATCGACAAGGTTATTGGGAATAGACTTTAATTTTATATGATGGTTTTCAAATCTCTTGATGAAAGTCTCTATTTCCGCTATTGAAAATAACTCAGGATCATAGCCAACTATACAATTTTCTGGTAAATTCGTCTCGATCCATTTTATGTAACTCTGCGTACTCATTTCATTTATCTCGAATATATTACTATTCACTTCTATCTTTGCTTGAAGCGTATACCTCCCATCAATGAATATGCTGGCCCCTTGTAATGTTATAAATACTAGTCCTGCTGAACCACTGAAATTAGATATATATTTGATCCTTTTCTCGTGTGGTTTCAGGTCATTATCTAAGAAATGACTTCTCATTGGTATCATATAGAGATCAATGCCTTCTTTGAGCATTTCCACTCTAAGATTATTTATTTTTTCTATTTCAGTCATACATTTTTTGAATTGCTTTTCTTTTATGGGAATAAATCTTATGCATGCAATTTATGCATACCTAATAACTATTTTTTGAACTACTAAACAACATTTTTAATACTATATATCAACTATAAGAAACTTTATTCTAAAAATATAAACCAGAAAGGGAAAAAATGGAAATTTCAAGTTATTCAATCAGCTTAGCTAGTGGATTTTACGGGCTAAGTTTCAGTTCAGAGAAAAAACAAAAGGCCCAAATTAAAGCAGCAAAAGATTTCGCAAGAAATGAAGGTATCGCAATCGGCGATGTACTATCATCATTAAATAAGACATCAGTCAGTAAGCGTAACTAAACACGCCATTATGGTGGTTTACACAAAACAGCGACAAAATAAATGAAATACTTATTTAATAATTCTCATGATTTTTTTCAGGCCTTAATCACAACAATTAGGCAGGATATCAATAATAATACCTACGTAAAACGCTCTTTTAAAGAGGTATACGCTGAATGCCATAAGAATACAAAGAAGAGTATATCATCAAATTAGTCATGGAGCTAATTTTATCAAAAACAAACTCACCAAACGCGTTATATACATGGAGCTCTCAAAACATAGGTTACCCATCCATTAAGAGTGTATTCTTTTAAGAGCGTGAACCCCAGATTTTGGTAACAAACTTTGATCTTTCTTTTCTGTTCTCTTGTGAAACCAGATGCTATCAAAATCCCATTACTTGATATAAGATTTGAGATAATGTGTCTTGCCTGAATGATAATATTTGCGAAAATATTAATCATAATAAGATCGAATTTTCCCGAATTCCTAAGCTTATGTGACTCTTTAGTAATGTCTAGGATCCCAACGCTTACCTTATTTTTACAATCGTTTTTGATGATATTATTCCTAGCTACTTCAATAGCTTTTTTGTCATGATCAATTCCAATGCCTTTGCATTTCCATATTTTGTTGGTAGCAACAGAGAGCAGCCCGCTTCCTGTTCCAATATCGAGAAAATACTTTACATGAATAATTTTCTTTATATCCAGTAGTGCATTCACGCATCCAGCTGTTGTTCCGTGGTGACCAGTTCCAAATGCAAGGCCTTCATTCACGCAGATATTGATTTTTTTGTATTTATCTTTTTTGTAGCTATCATTGTGAATGTATAATCCATCGAAGCTAAGTGGTTCGAGTAATTTTTGGCTTTCCAAGACCCAGTTCTTATTTTCTAGCTTATTAATTTGAAATCCCTGAGATGAGCCAAATAGCTTAGATACTAAATTTTTTATAGAAGATTTATCTTTTTGATCAAATAACAGATTATAATATAATTCCCCATTACTTGTATATTGTGAAATGGACAGGACCTTTTGTGAGAATAAAAAATCATCATCAAATTGGGAGATAGATTTATCAGATTTAATCAAAACCTCAATTATATCAGTCATTATTCACTAACTCTAAATATGATGCCAGAACAATTTTTTTACCCGTTTTAAATTCAACCTCAATTCTGTCACTATCACAATCGATTACTGTGCCATAACCAAATTTTGTATGAAATACTCTCTGATTAGGGCTAATGTTGACATCCTGATTGAACGTTAAATCATCATACTCAAGATTATCAAAGTGTCCTATGGCCTGCAGCCTCTCCAATGCCGTGCGGCCATTAGTATAATTTTTTTGGTTATAGTTTTTATCAGGAAATGATGAGTACTGCTGATTATAGCCATCATAGATCAATTCTTCTTCAATAAATTCAGGTCCAATTTCAGATAGAAATCTTGACGGGATTGATTGCGTGTAATTACCATAAACCCTTCTATTCTGCGCATGAGATAAGAATAAATATTTTTTTGCGCGCGTAATACCAACGTGCGCTAAGCGACGCTCTTCCTCTAATCCTACATTACCTTTTTCATCCAATGATCTTTGGTTTGGAAAAACCCCTTCCTCCATTCCTGGTATAAAAACATAATCGAACTCCAATCCCTTGGCGGAATGCAAGGTCATCAGATTAACCTTACTTGTATTGTCATCATTATCAACATCCATAACAAGCGAAACATGGTCAAGAAATTCGGCTAGTGATTGGAATTCTGATAATTGGCCAACCAGTTCCTTTATATTTTCAATTCTGCTCTCAGAATTAGGTGTTTTTTCATTTTCCCACATCGCGATATAGCCTGAGTCTTCAAGTATCAACTTGGTCAATGTAATATGATCTACTTTATTTATTTTTTCACGCCAACTATCAACCATAGATATAAAAGATTTAAGCTGTGTGCGCGGGTTTGAGCCTAATTCATCAGTATCGATTATCTTTTTTGATATGTCATATAGTGAGACGTTATCTCTGCGTGCTGCATCATTTATTTTACGAAGGGTTGTGTCCCCAAGTCCTCGTCGAGGTGTATTTATAACACGTTCAAATTTTAAATCATGATTGGGATTTGCAACGAGCTGAAGATACGCAACTACATCACGTATTTCTTGCCTCTCATAGAATCTTGGCCCCCCAATTACTCTGTAAGGAATGCTACTTATGATAAATCTATCCTCAAATTCTCTCATCTGGAAGCTGGCCCTGACAAGTATCGCTATGTTATTTAAATTTTCATTTTTTGATATAATTGTATCAATTTCATCGGATATGAATCTTGCCTCATCTTCGGCACTCCACAGACTTTTAATTTTTACCTTATCACCGTCATCCTCTTTGTAGGAGGAAAGCTCTTTTCCAAGTCTGTCTTTGTTATTTGATATTAAACTCCTCGCGGCACCGAGTATATTTTTTGTAGAGCGATAATTCTTTTCAAGTCTGATAATTTTTGCTCCCTTAAAATCCTTTTCGAAATTTAAGATATTATTTACGTCAGCCCCTCTCCAGCCATAGATTGATTGATCATCATCACCAACACAAGCAATGTTCAGGTTTCTTTGGGATAGTAATTTAAGTAGTAAATATTGAACACTATTTGTATCTTGATACTCGTCAACAAGTGTGTAAGAAAAGATTGATTGATATTTATGGAGTAAGTTATCATTCTCCTTCAGTAGCTTTAATGGTAGAAGTAGTAAGTCTCCAAAATCTGCTGCATTTAACCTTGATAGTCTTTTCTGATAACTGCCATATACATCGATACTTTTTTCGTGACCTATGATATCAGACTCACTCTTTGCAACCTTTTCAGGTGGGAGCCCTTTATTTTTCCAATTTTCAATTTGTGATAAAAAATATCTTGGCGGAAAACGCTTTTCGTCGATATTTAGTGTTTTTATTACTTCTTTAATCACTTTTAATTGATCATCGGTATCTAATATTGTGAAATCACTTTTGAGGTTTGCTTCTTCAGCGTGCATCCTTAACAACTTAGCGCCTATGGAATGAAATGTACCTAACCAGTTCATCCCTTCGATTGCACTACCAATAATGTTTCCAATTCGCACTTGCATTTCTCTTGCTGCTTTGTTCGTGAATGTTACTGCAAGTATATTTGATGGGAAGGCTTTCTTTTGATCAATTATATGAGCAAGTCTGGAAGTGAGAACTCTTGTTTTTCCAGTGCCGGCACCAGCTAATATCAGAAGCGGTCCTTCTGTATGCATAACTGCAGCTTTCTGTTGCTCATTGAGATCTGAAAAATAATTGGGACTCATATTTTCATCATATTAGTAAGAGGGTGGGTTGCAATATTTATATGGTTCAAATACCAACTATTCACGTATTTTTGTTAAATCAATTAGATGATTTATACAGAAAACTCGGATTGATGACGTTAAGTTTTTCCTGCTGCCTTTTTTTTCAATAATCTCAAGCAATTTTGGGATAGAAGTATTTTTCTCCATAGAAATACTCTCCAAGATCTTCCAGAATTCTTCTTCAAGGGAGATGCTTGTACGATGCCCAGCAATCGTGACAGAACGCTTTTTCATTTATCATATCATTTTTTTTGGGTCTACAAGCGAGTCAAATTCAACTTCATTGACATAACCAGATTTAAGCGCCTCTTCTTTCAGTGTTGTATTGTTCCTGTGAGCTGATTTGGCGAGTTCTGCTGCTTTATCGTAGCCAATTTTAGGCGCAAGCGCGGTTACAAGCATAAGAGATCTCTCGAGGTTTAACTTAATATTTTCGTGCCTTGCCTTGAGACCATCAACGCAATTTTTTTCAAATGATATTGCGGCATCTGTCATGAGCTTTACCGACTGTAAAAAATTGAATGCCATCATTGGGTTAAAAACATTCAACTGGAAATGCCCCTGACTGCCCGCCATTGAAATAGCAGTATTATTGCCAAAAACATGCAAGCAAACTTGTGTAAGGGACTCGCATTGTGTTGGATTAACTTTACCAGGCATTATTGATGAGCCCGGCTCATTTTCTGGAAGAGCTAATTCACCAAGTCCAGCCCGAGGACCACTACCAAGAAATCTTATGTCATTAGCTATCTTAAAGAGTGATGCTGCGACCGTATTTATTGCGCCGTGAGCCATGAGCATAGCATCATGCGCTGATAGAGCCTCAAACTTGTTGGGTGCGCTTGTAAATTTTTTGCCTGTTAGTTTTGAGATACTCTGAGCTATTTTAACCCCAAAGTCTTTTGGCGCATTCAGACCAGTTCCAACGGCAGTTCCGCCTTGTGCTAATTCCATTAGTTTTGGCAGCGTATCTTTTATTCTATCAATACCGTTATTAACCTGCTGAGCATAACCAGAGAACTCTTGCCCAAGTGTTAGGGGTGTGGCATCTTGCGTATGAGTTCTTCCAATTTTTATAACCTGCGTCCACTCATCGGATTTTTTCTTAAGCTTTTTAGCGAGCGATGACAGTGCGGGTAGCAACGTATCCAATATCTCTGATGCACAGGCAATATGCATAGCGGTTGGATAAGTATCGTTTGATGACTGAGACATATTACAATGGTCATTTGGATGAACTGGTGATTTTGAGCCCATTTCACCTCCCATCATTTCTATCGCTCTATTTGATATGACCTCATTAGCATTCATGTTTGATTGGGTCCCAGAACCAGTTTGCCAAACAGAAAGTGGAAAATGATCATCGAGTTTACCATCAATTACTTCATTGGCAGCTTTTATAATATTTTTTCCAATATCTTTATCAAGAATACCATAACCCATATTAACTTCAGCCGCGGCAGCCTTGACAATACCAAGGGCTCTAATAACAGATTTTGGTTGCATTTCCCATCCAATATCAAAATTTTTGAGCGATCGTTGTGACTGTGCGCCCCAATATTTACCGCAATCTACTTCGATTTTACCAAAAGTATCTGTTTCAATTCTTTTATTCATGATGCCCTCATTTATTCGTCTCTTTCATAAATTCTTTTATTGATACAATCTCAGCCGTTTTTTCATATTCCCCTCTTTTTTCTTCGTATTCACACGTGAGATTTTCATTCGCCAGTTGTTGACTCACATCAAACATGTGACTGTCTTGTTGTGGTTTCAACATAAAATCAATACCAAAATTTACCGCAGGATCAAAAAATCTGGTCATTGCAGTGTAGGGTATAATAATTCTCTCGGGTTTATTATCAAAATGTAAAGTCACTGAGAAATGATTTGATTTAATCTCAAGTTCACTAAATTGGTGCTGTAATACTACAGTCATCTCTTCTTTAAATTTATTCTTTAGGCTTTTTGATATAACAACTCCACTCTCGTTGGTTGAAAAGGTAATATAAATATGATGCTCACCTGGTAATCCATTATTTTTTTTTATTTTTTTCAGTACATCAACAACGACGTTAATCATGGATTTATTTATTATGTCATTATATCCTATGAGATCTTCTGTCATTTATGGGTTCTCACCACTATGTAGTTACAATTTCTAGTTTTCACCAAACCATTCCCAAATAACACTTGCCATTATATCACAATCTGTTTGCCCGGCATCAATAACAGCTGCTGCACCAATTGCACCTCTTTCCCATGCTAATTCTTGCCTTTCATTAAGGTGATCTAACTCACTTGAGTAGCGTTCAAATCTTGGGCTAATCATTAATCTATCTATAACTGTGTCATAATATTGGTTATCAAAACAATACTCCTCATAAGCAAAAATCTGTGTCCATACCCCGCCCAAAACTGCAATTTCCTCATTCGCAACTTCTACATCATGAAATGCGAAGCTAGAATTTACTATAAAGAGTAATGCAATTATACTTTTTACAATCGTTTTCATAGTTCGTCCTATCAGCAGTATATTTTGATATTAGTACAATAACACTAAACAAGCATATAAAAATTAAAATAATATACTTATATCCAAGTAAAAATATGGCTGTTTGTCCCATATACTAGTGCATGGTATCTTAGCTAATTTAGTTCTGGAAATAATGCTTCTAGATCTAAATATTCTGCGTATCCCTCAGCAGCTATTAGAACATTCGGATCTGCCATAAAATCGTACATTGCTGCCTCACCAAGCCTTTGAAATAACTCAAAGAAAGCATCCATTCCTTCATATTGCACCGCTTCCTTAAATTCACTTCCGCATCTAGTTAGAAGAATATTATTAACAAAGCTTCCCATATTTCGGTTTGCTCGCATTTGTTGGCTTTCTGAAAAAATTTGACCATGTTCTTTTGTGATATCACTGTGTTGAGAAATGACCATAAATAACCAAGTTACTAACTTTTCACTTTCAGTGTCTGAGAGACTTCGTACGGCACATGTTGTGAGGTTATCTGTGAAAGGGCCTGCTTTTGATGACTCAATATCAAAATTTATGACAATTAAACATAGTGATAATATTTTTATGCATGTAAAAAGTGATTTCATTTTATATCCTTTCAAAATAGGATTAACATCGTGATCGATAAACTAATTATAATATTGAGTAATGAATGATCACATTTAGGGGCGTTCTGTTGCCAGGTGCCCCAAACCCCGCCTTACCTTGCTAGAGATAAGGGCTTAAGTTTCGGTGCTCAAGCTGACTATGCAGCTACTGCGACCGGAGCATAGTTGTCATTTGCAACTATAAAATTAGCCCGATAACGGTGGTACAATACCGAGTAAAAGGTAGCCTTTTACGCTCTCGTCGATCCTGTTTCGCCCCCATAATTTTTATTGGTGGAGGCGCCGGGTACCGCCCCCGGGTCCGATAAGTTTATTTTGACGCCAATTTATTACCATAGCTCAAAGAGCAGAACTATAATAATCCCAAATACGTATCAAATAAAGTTTATAATAAATTTATTTCACACTTCGCAATTGTTTGTGAATCAGTCATAGTTAAAATATGAAACAATACCTAAATCTGTTAGAGCATATTATTAAATACGGCGAAGAAAAAGACGACCGTACAGGTACTGGTACAATTTCGGTATTTGGTCATCAAATGAGATTTAATCTTCAGGATGGCTTCCCTCTAGTGACAACAAAGAAGCTGCATCTCAAATCAATAATTTATGAGCTTATTTGGTTTTTATCGGGAGACACGAATATCAGCTTTTTACAGGAAAATGGGGTTTCAATTTGGAATGAGTGGGCTGACGCTGACGGTGACTTAGGACCAGTTTATGGGAAGCAATGGCGCTCATGGGAGTGCAGAGATGGTAGATCTATTGATCAAATATCTAATTTAATCTCTAACTTAAAAAAATCACCAAACTCTAGACGGCATATAATCTCAGCTTGGAACGTTGGCGATGTCGAAAATATGGCACTACCACCTTGTCATTGTCTATTTCAATTTTATGTCTCCAATAACAGGTTAAGCTGTCATCTATACCAAAGATCAGCCGATGTTTTTTTGGGTGTCCCTTTCAATATTGCCTCCTATGCACTTCTCACACACATGATTGCACACGTGTGCAAATTTGAGGTTGGAGATTTTGTTCACACTTTAGGTGATGCGCATATATACTCAAACCATCTGGAACAAGTCAGAGTCCAGCTTGATAGATCTCCGTTGAGATTACCAAAACTGGCATTAAATAGAACTGTTACGAATATTTTCAACTTCAAATATGAAGATATAATTATTTCTGATTATGAGGCCCATCCACACA
Organism: uncultured Rhodobiaceae bacterium; assembly: GCA_913030915.1. Lineage (GTDB taxonomy): Bacteria > Pseudomonadota > Alphaproteobacteria > Rhizobiales > TMED25 > TMED25. Next base: position 42,359 of record CAJWEW010000006.1, on the reverse strand, counting down.
TAAAAGCAAAAGTTGCTGTATGATCTCGATATCAATTATAGTTGCACATGCATCAAATTATGTGATTGGTAAAGATGGGAAACTGCCCTGGCACATACCAGCTGATCTAAAATATTTTAAAGAACTTACTTATGGAAGTCCTATAATTATGGGACGAAAAACTTTTGAGTCCATAGGCAGACCACTACCCGGTCGGCACAATATAATTATTACTAGAAATAGTGAATATAACAACGCTGATTGCGCTGTGGTATTTGATTTTCAAGCGGCTTTGAAAGAAGCAAGTAATTTTGCAGAAAAAAATGGAAGTAGTGACATTTATATAATTGGTGGCGCTGAAGTATACAAACAAGCTATAAATTTCGCAGATAAGGCATACATTACTGAAGTTCACGCTGATTTTGATGGCGATGCGGTATTTGATATGTTGGATATATCAAATTGGAAAGAAATTTCGCGTGATTATCATGCTAATGAAACTACAGACCTGTCATATTCCTTTGTCGTTTTGACCAGAATTAGCAAGTAAATATTAATTTTATTCAATTTGTACAAAAACCTTTAAAACAATTTACACAGTAACTATGTTATAATAGTGTGTTTTAAAAATCTCAAGAAGGTAGTAAATAATGTCATGGGACAATAACAATGATAATGGTCCTTGGGGACGAGGTCCAAGCGGTGGTGGCAATTTCGATAATAATGATTTAGATAAGCTGCTGAAGAATTTGAAATCTAGGTTTGGTAGTTTTTCACCAAAGTCACCGGATGGTAAGGTGAGCAAAAAAAATTGGCTACTGATTGCTCTAATAGGTCTAGCAATATGGGGGGCAACAGGAATATACCGAGTTCAACCAGATGAGCAAGGTATTGTATTACGCTTTGGTGAGTATATCCGCTCAACTCCAGATGGGCTGCATTATCATTTACCTTTCCCAATTGAGACAGTTCTAAAGCCCAAAGTGACTCGTGAAAACCAAGTAGAAGTTGGCATTAGAACCTCTAATCAAGCGTCTATAGGCAGAGGTGCTGTTGGCCGTGATGTGCCTGAAGAAAGCTTGATGCTCACTGGCGATGAGAACATTGTTGATGTTGATTTTTCAGTTCAATGGGTCATCAGTGATGCCGCTGATTATTTATTTAACATTGAAAATCAAGAGTCGACAGTCAAAGCTGTCGCAGAAAGTGCAATGAGAGAAGTCATTGGAAACTCAAATCTGGAACAAATACTAACACAAGGCAGAGAGAGCAATGAGACGGCAGTTAGAGATCTGATGCAGAGTACACTAGATGAATATGGGGCAGGCATACTTATCAGACGTGTACAATTACAAAAGGTTGATCCTCCAGCTGCAGTTATTGATGCTTTTAGAGACGTTCAGGCTGCAAGAGCTGACCAAGAACGGCTAAGAAATGAAGCTGAGGCATATTCAAACAGGATAATCCCAGCAGCACGCGGTGAAGCTGCACAATTAATGGAAGCTGCTGAAGCATACAAAAACTCTGTTATAGCGGATGCCGAAGGTCAAGCATCAAGATTTAACTCAATTTATGAAGAATATAGAAAAGCACCTGAAGTTACTCGTGGTAGGATGTATCTTGAAACAATCGAGCGTGTATATGGGGGAATGGATAAGATCATAATAGATCAGAGTGGTGATAGTTCAAATGTTGTACCATATCTACCCCTAGATCAATTACAAAAACGGCAGGATGATGGAGAAACACAATGATGAAAAAACTTGGAATAACAGGCTTAATAGTTCTACTATTCGCTGCTGCAGTGATCCTTTTTAGTGCAGCGTTCACTGTCCATCAAACACAACAAGCATTGATTTTACGATTTGGTGAAGCAATTAGAATCGTCACAAATCCTGGATTACATTTTAAAATGCCAATTGCTGATGACGCGGTATACATTGATAAAAGGATTTTGGACTTGGACTCAGAATCACAGGAAGTTATTGCCTCTGACCAGAAGAGGCTTGTTGTCGATGCATATTCAAGATACCGAATAACTGACGCATTAAAGTACTACCAATCAGTCCAAACATCAGCCAGAGCTAATGCTCGCCTTTCTCAAATCCTCAACTCAGCTGTTAGAAGGGTACTTGGCGCGGCAACGTTTGAGGAAATTGTAAGGGATAAGCGACCAGAATTGATGAAAAAGATCACGGAGCAGGTGAACAATGAAGCGGCGGCTCTTGGAATGTCAATTGTTGATGTAAAAATTAGAAGAGCTGATTTACCTGAGGCTAACAGTCAAGCTGTGTACATGAGAATGCAAACAGCAAGAACCAAGGAAGCAAATGACATCAGAGCAAGGGGTCAAGAGCAAGCTAAAATCATAACATCAGTGGCAGACAGGGAAGCAAAGATCATCATTGCTGAAGCTAATAAGATTTCAGAAATAACGAGAGGTGAAGGTGACGCTGAACGAAACAGTATATATGCAGAATCATACGGCAAAGATCCAGAGTTTTTCAAGTTTTATCGCTCAATGGTTGCGTACGAGGAAAGCTTGAAGTCTGGTGATACACGATTGGTTATATCACCTGATACTGATTTCTTCAATTATTTCAAAGACCCTCTCGGCTCAGATTGAGAATGGATATTTTAATAACGGCGGTGGCGGTATTCTTATTATTTGAGGGTACTATTTACGGCCTTTTTCCTGAGCAAACAAAACGGATGCTTGCAACTGTAATGTCTATGGATACAAATACTCTTCGGATTTTTGGTCTTGTCATGGTAGCACTGGGTTCAATAATAATATGGTTGGTTTAAAAACATAATTTTGACAAAATCTATTCCTAAATAGATGAAGTAGAGAAAAAAAACTTGGAAGTTAATATGCAAAAATCATACAATATCAAATCAATACTAGGTTTATTAATTATATTTGGAGTAATTGTGTTTGCAGCACCTTTGCGCGCAAGTACATATCCAGATTTCTCTGAGATTGCGTCAAAATACGCAGACTCAGTTGTCAATATATCCTCAAAACAAAGCGTGAAAAGTAGTGATCCTTTTGATGGGTTAAATCCAGAGGACATACCTGATGTTTTTCGAGATTGGTACGAAAAGAATAAAAATTCTCAACGACCTGAGTCTGCAAGTTCACTCGGTTCAGGTTTTGTAATTGATGAGCAGGGTATAATAATAACAAATGCTCATGTGATACTTGATGCCAATGAAATTGACGTGATATTTTCAAATGGAGTCATTCTACCTGCCGAGCTTGTAGGGAAGGATACCAAAACTGATATCGCTGTCTTGCGTGTAACTCCTGCTGAAGGGCAGAATTTGGTTGCATTAGAATTTGGGAATTCAGATGAACTGAAAGTAGGACAATGGGTAATGGCAATTGGTAACCCGTTTGGATTGGGTGGAACAGTAACTGCTGGTATAGTCTCTGCAAAAAATAGAGATATTAGGTCAGGTCCATATGATAATTTTATACAAACCGATGCTGCAATTAACCGAGGGAATAGTGGTGGACCATTATTTAATACAAACGGAAAGGTGGTCGGAATAAATTCCGCGATTATATCAACTACAGGCGGATCAGTTGGAATTGGATTTGCAATACCTTCAAAAACAGCAACTCCCGTTATTGAGCAGTTGATTGAATATGGTGAAACCAGGCGCGGGTGGTTAGGTGTGAGAATTCAGGAAGTATCCGAAGATATAGCATCCAGTCTCGGAATGAATGGTGCAAGTGGCGCACTTGTTGTTAGCGTTGATGAGGATGGTCCTGCAAAGCGGGCTGGGATTAAATCTGGTGATATTATTCTTAATTTTAATGGTGTCGTAATCGATACTATGAGAGAACTGCCAAGAGTTGTAGCAGAAACAAAGGTTGGCACAAGGGCTGAAGTGGAAATTTGGCGTAAAAATAAAGCGATAAAGAAATCCGTTGTGATCGAAAGATTAAATGAGGGCAGTCTCGTTCCTGTAGAGCCATCAGACGACATGGATAATACTGATGCGGATAATACTTCTATTTTAAATCTTGGTTTTTCCTTGAGTAATGTAAGCAGTGAATTATCGGCCAAATATGATTTTGCTCCAAACCAAAAGGGGCTTGTTGTGACACAGATAGACGATCAATCTGATGCATTCAAAAGAGGTTTGCAGGAGGGTGACGTTATCAATGTGATTAATGAGCAAGATTTATACAGTGTCAATCAATTTATTCGTATCATAGATAAATACAAAAAGGCTGACAAAAACTTACTTCTGATAAAAGTAGTTCGTGGAAAGAATATGATACGAGTATTTCCGTTAGATATTTCTATAGATTAATCAACTATCTTATCTTCTGATAAGCCTATAAAGTATAATAAACTGTCCAGACCAGTGTGCTCTATTTGCCCATTAGCATTTGCTTTTAATATTGGTTTTCCTCTGTAAGATATTCCTAGCCCAGCTTCCTTTATCATTTCTAAGTCATTTGCTCCATCACCTATAGCCACAACATCAGTATTTTTGAGTTTGTGAGAGTTAATAGTCTTTTTGAGGATATTTTTTTTTGATATGGAGTCAATTATTGGTGGAATTACCTTACCCGTGAGAATACCATCAATCACTTCCAAGGTATTGGCATAATTTTCCTGAAAATTTAGTTTTTCTGATATTTTTTCAGTGAAAAAAGTAAATCCCCCTGAAACTAATATTGTTTTTATTTTTTGCTTATTGAGATTTATTAGTAATTTTTCTGCGCCATCATTAAATTCTATCTTTTGGAAAATCTCGTTAAGAAGTTCTAATTTTATACCCTTTAGCAAGCCAACTCTTTTTTCTAATGCTTCAGTAAATGCTATTTCCCCTCCCATTGCCTTTCTTGTAATGTCTTCAACTTCTTCTTTCAGGTTTGCAAGATCTGCAATCTCATCGATGCATTCTTGTTTAATGATTGTTGAGTCCATATCGGAGATGAATAAACGCTTATTCTTTTCTTGAGCACTTTGGTAAGCCCAATCATACAAATGCATATTAAAATACTCAACCAATTCATCAACCATGACAGTCTTATCTGAATTAAAACAAATCTCACACGCTTTCTCACTAGCGAGCCATTTACTTTTGATATCAACTTTCAGAAAATCCTGAATCGCTTTAAAGGTTTCAGTTGTTATGTTGTTATCTTTACTAGATACTATTGTAAGTAATTTTTTCATTTTTTATATGTAGATTAGGGTAGATGTTAAATTATAGCTCAATTCTTATTTCAGGTCCAACAGCTTCTGGGAAGTCAGATCTGGCAGTTCGATTAGCAAAAAAGTATGATGGAGTGATAATCAACGCAGATGCCATGCAAATATACGATGTACTATCAATTATAACTGCTCGACCAAACCCTAAAGCCCAAGACACAATTCCTCACTTTTTGTATGGTTATGTTAATCCTCAAATAAGATATTCAGTTGGTGAGTGGCAAAAAGATATTGCGAGATTACTGATTTTTTTGGAGAAAATAAATATATTACCAATAATTGTCGGCGGGACAGGATTATATTTCTCCGGATTATTGGGTGAAATAGCGGAAATCCCAAATATTTCACAACAAATAAGAAGCAAGTGGTTGAAAGTTAAAGATGAAAATGAGACACATTACCTTCATGAATATTTAAAAAAAATAGATCCAAAATCATATAAAAAAATCAATCCAAATGATCAATCAAGGATCCTGCGTGCTATTGAAGTCTATGAGCAGACTGGTGTTTCAATTCAGGATTGGAAAGAGAGGCAAGGTATTAGACTCATAGAAAAATCAAAATCAAAATTTATCTATCTTTGCCCCAAGAAAGATTATCTTCATCACAATATAGAAAAAAGAACAGCAAAAATGTTATCGAGTGAAGAGCTGTATAGTGAGGTTCGTGATCTCCGTAACCTAAAAGTCCCGTCCGCATATCCATCAATGAAAGCAATTGGTGTAAGAGAAGTTATGGATTTAATTGATGGGAAAATTAATCAAGATCAAGCAGAGGCTAGTATAAATAATCAAACTAAAAAATATGTAAAAAGGCAAATAACATGGGCGCGCAAAAAAATGGTATATTGGGACTGGATTGATGATGAAAAACAAATTTCTAAACTTTCATAAAAAAAATTGATTAATTTTTCTATATGAAATATATTGTGGTATAAATTTAATATTTTTGGATTATATGATGTACTTAAACAAAAATCTGCTGGTCGTCTTTTGTATCACCTGAGTCCCTTCCGGGGTTCTTGATGGTGATACTTTCATAGGGGCAAACGCCCCTTTTTTTAATTTTGGGTATATTTTTTATGAAAGTTTATTTTAAAAAAGGCAAATAAGAATGGGCAAAAAAATTACAGGAGCAGAAATGGTAATTCAGACACTTCATGATCAGGGTGTTGATTCAGTTTTTGGGTATCCAGGTGGAGCAGTGCTCCCAATCTATGACGCAATTTTTCAACAGGAAGATGTGAAGCATATTCTTGTCCGTCATGAACAGGGCGCATCACACGCTGCAGAGGGTTATGCTCGCTCAACTGGTAAAGTTGGTGTTCTTATTGTGACTTCGGGGCCTGGGGCTACAAATGCGGTAACTGGGCTAACAGACGCCTTGTTAGACTCCATACCGATAGTCTGCATAAGCGGACAGGTTCCAACACATCTCATTGGTACTGACGCTTTCCAGGAGGCCGATACTGTTGGTATTACAAGGGCATGCACTAAGCATAATTGGTTAGTTAAAGATATAAAAGATTTACCACGCATTATGCATGAGGCATTCTACATTGCCAGATCAGGTCGCCCGGGACCAGTTTTAGTTGATATTCCAAAAGATATTCAGTTCGCTGAGGGTGATTATGAGGATTTATCAAAAACAACCCATAAAACATACACGCCCCCAAATACAATTGATAACAAAGCTGTCGCTAGAGTTGTTGATCTTATGGAGAGGGCAAAGAGGCCAATTATTTATTCCGGTGGGGGTATAATAAATTCTGGCCCAAAAGCATCAAAATTATTACAAAAATTTGTACATAAGACTAATATGCCAATTACATCTACTTTAATGGGTCTGGGGGCTTATCCAGGATCTGGTGATAATTGGTTGGGTATGTTGGGTATGCATGGTACCTATGAAGCAAATATGGCGATGCATGATTGTGACCTAATGTTATGTATTGGCGCCAGGTTTGATGACAGAATCACCGGAAAAATTGATGAGTTTTCTCCAAATTCAAAAAAAGTCCATATCGATATAGACGCAACGTCAATAAATAAAAATGTAGAAGTGGATATATCTATAATTGCTGACTGCGGAAAATTCCTAAATGAAGCACTTAAAATTATGGATAAGAGGAGTAATAAATTCCAATCATTCAATGAATGGTGGAAACAGATTGAGTTGTGGAAAAAAGTAAATTGCTTAAGTTATAAACCAAATTCAGATGTAATTATGCCTCAATACGCAATCCAAAGATTATATGAGTTAACAAAAAATAAAGATACATACATCACGACTGAAGTTGGTCAACATCAAATGTGGGCAGCGCAATTTTATAAATTTGATAAACCAAACCGCTGGCTAACATCTGGAGGTTTGGGTACTATGGGCTATGGCTTCCCAGCTGCAAATGGTGTGCAGGTTGCAAAACCGGATGCATTGGTAATAGACATCGCTGGAGATGCATCTATATTAATGAATATTCAAGAGCTCTCAACAGCCGTTCAATATCAACTTAATACAAAAATCTTTATATTAAATAACAGCTATATGGGAATGGTCAGGCAATGGCAGCAACTATTACATGGTAATCGAATATCTGAGAGTTACTCTGACTCATTACCAGATTTCGTAAAGCTTGCGGAGGCCTATGGCGCAACCGGCATCCGTGTGAAAAAGCCAGCTGATCTTGATGATGCAATTGCAAGGATGATCGATACACCCGGACCTGTTATTTTTGACTGTGTTGTTGCAAACCTTGAGAATTGTTTCCCAATGATTCCATCTGGTAAGGCTCATAATGATATGCTGCTTGGCGAGAATGTGTCTGATGAAGAAGTGGCAAATGCCATTGATGATGATGGAAAAATAATGGTTTAAAAAATTAACTTATGAGTGAATAAAATGAACAAGAAAAATCCAGCCTCAACTTATGATATCATCTCAATAAATGAAGATGATGAAAGACATACATTATCTATTATTGTTGACGATGAACCTGGCGTTTTAGCAAGAGTCATTGGTCTTTTTGCAGCAAGAGGTTTTAATATTGACTCACTTACTGTGTCAGAAACTGAAAGCAAACAACAACTATCCAGAATTACACTCGTGACTTCAGGATCCCCAAGTGTTATTGAAAAAATAAAAGTCCAAGTTGATAGGTTGGTTTCTGTCCACAAAGTGTCAGATCTCACTGCAGATTATGGACAATACGGAGCACTTGAGAGAGAGCTGGCATTAATAAAGGTAAAGGGTACAGGGAACAAGAGACTTGAGGCTCTAAGATTGGCTGAAGCATTTGACGCACAGACAGTCGATGCAAGCCTCGATAGCTTCATTTTTCAAATTACTGGAAGAACCCGTGAAATTGATAGATTCATTAATTTAATGGCAAGTGTCGGGCTCACGGAAGTATCAAGAACCGGCGTAGCTGCGCTGAAAAGAGGAGCTGATAACACTTAGCATTATTAGAAAATTTAGATTTTAGTAGTTTAACAATATAGAATAGGGATAAAAAAATGAGAGTTTATTACGATACTGATGCTGATCTTGGGCTAATAAAAAGTAAAAAAGTTGGTATCATTGGTTTTGGAAGCCAAGGGCATGCACACGCACTAAATTTAAAGGACTCCGGGATAAAGAATATAGCTATTGGCTTGAGGGATGGTTCAAGCTCAGCAAAAAAGGCTAAAGACAGCGGTCTTCAAGTCATGTCGGTTTCAGAATTATCTGCGTGGGCTGATATGATAATGATGTGTGCTCCTGACGAAATACAGCCTGATATATACAAAGATCACATAAAAGATCACATAAAGCCCGGGACTGCTATTGCGTTTGCTCACGGTTTAACAATACATTTTGGGCTTATCGAGCCTTCAAAAGATCTTGATGTAATAATGGTGGCACCGAAGGGGCCTGGGCATACCGTTCGTGGTGAATTTCAAAAAGGTGGTGGCGTACCGTGTCTGATGGCAATACACCAAGATTCATCTGGAAACGCGCACGATGTTGCTCTTTCATATGCAAGCGGAATAGGGGGCGGACGCTCTGGTATAATTGAAACAACCTTTAAAGAGGAATGTGAAACTGATTTATTTGGTGAACAGGCTGTTCTATGCGGTGGACTTGTTGAGTTAATCCGTGCTGGCTTTGAGACATTAACTGAAGCTGGTTATGCACCAGAAATGGCCTACTTTGAGTGTCTGCACGAGGTTAAATTGATTGTTGATCTCATCTATGAAGGTGGTATTGCTAATATGAACTATTCAATATCAAATACAGCCGAATATGGAGAATATCAATCAGGACCAAGATTAGTTACTGAAGAAACAAAACTCGAGATGAAAAAGATCTTAAATGATATTCAAACAGGGAAATTTGTTACAAATTGGATGAACGAGTGTAAAGCTGGGCAACCTACTTTTAAAGCTATAAGACGCTTAAATGACGCTCATCCCGTTGAAGAAGTTGGAGAAAAATTAAGAGATATGATGCCTTGGATAAAAGCCGGCAAATTAGTTGATAAAGAGAAGAACTAAGGGTAGATGAGCTCCAAAGATAACCATATAAGAATATTTGATACAACTCTACGTGACGGTGAGCAATCGCCTGGCGCTACAATGACACTAGATGAGAAAATTCAGGTTGCAGAATTATTAGATGATATGGGTGTTGATATAATCGAAGCTGGATTCCCGATTGCTTCAAACGGTGATTTTGAAGCTGTATCAAAAATTGCTGAAAGATCACAAAATTCAATTATTGCAGGACTTGCAAGGGCAATTCCAGAGGATATTGACAGGGCTGGTGAGGCTGTAAAAAAAGCAAAAAGAGGTAGAATTCATACATTTGTCTCCACATCCCCGATCCATCTTGAACATCAAATGAAAAAAAATGAAGATGAAGTACTTGAAATCATACAAAAAACAGTTGCGCAAGCAAGAAGCTATGTTGAGGATGTGGAGTGGTCAGGAATGGATGCAACAAGAACCTCAGTCGATTTTTTGTGTAAGTGCTGCGAGGTAGCAATAAAGAATGGTGCAACAACAATCAATATACCTGACACAGTCGGATATGCCATCCCTCATGAGTTCAATAACTTGATTAAAACCCTGAGGGAAAAAGTGTCAGGCGCCGATGAAGTTATTTTTTCTACACATTGTCACAATGACCTTGGTCTTGCTGTAGCCAATTCTTTAGCCGGTGTGGATGCTGGTGCAAGACAGATTGAATGTACCATAAATGGACTTGGAGAAAGGGCAGGAAATGCAGCGCTGGAAGAGGTTGTTATGGCAATTAATACGCGTTCGGATGCACTTCCCTACACAACAAAAATTGATACAACAAAAATATTGCGAGCTTCAAAGCTGGTCTCTGCAATTACATCTTTTCCAGTCCAGTACAACAAAGCTATTGTCGGAAAAAATGCCTTTGCGCATGAGTCTGGTATTCACCAAGATGGGATGCTGAAGAATAGCCAAACATACGAGATAATGAACCCTGAAGCGATCGGTCTTAAGGAGTCTTCACTTGTAATGGGAAAACACTCAGGACGGCACGCTTTCAGAGAAAAATTAGCTGATCTTGGATATAAACTTGGCGATAATGCATTTCAAGATGCATTTGATAGATTTAAGACGCTAGCTGACAAAAAGAAAAATATTTATGATGAGGATATTATGGCTCTTGTTGATGATGAGATTTCAAGTACAAGCGAGAGACTGAAATTTAAATCACTTATCGTAAATGCAGGAACGCAGGGACCACAAAGTGCAGAGCTTGAGATGGAAGTTGATGGTAAAATAATGAAAAATAAATCAACGGGTGATGGGCCTGTGGATGCGATTTTTAATTGTATAAAAGCTATATTCCCTCATCGAGCATCACTACCATTATACCAAGTGCAAGCAGTTACAGAGGGCACGGATGCACAGGCTGAAGTAAGTGTAAGACTGGAAGATGCAGGTATATCTTTTACTGGTAGGGGAGCCGACACAGACACATTAGTAGCCTCTGCAAGAGCATATATAAGTGCATTGAATAGGTTGCTTATCGCAAAAGAGCGATCAAATTAATGATATTGGGCCCGTAGCTCAGCTGGTAGAGCAGTTGACTCTTAATCAATTGGTCGCAGGTTCGAGTCCTGCCGGGCCCGCCAGCTCAGTAGCAGATGATATTCGTATATCTTGATGTTAGTAGATCAAGCACTCCTTCTATTTGTGTATCCATTAAAAATTTGATAGATCACGGCCTATTCCAGAATTATAGCAATATTCATCCATATTTCTGATAATATGTGTGTTCTTCATTTTGATATCTCCCTATTTTTGGATCAATGTTAAAATTTTAAAGCATGCTGTTGCAATTTTATCAAATTGCTGTTTCTTAAAAATAAAATGAAAATTTCGGCTGTAATAAATTCAGTTTTCTATTTGCTATAATTCATTGTAATTTGCTCTATTTTAATATTTAATGGGTGTTAATGAATAATTAACTATTTTAAAGGGAGAACGAAATGTTAAGAATATTTATGTTTGCTCTAGCTCTTGCCACTTTTGGCTATGGTACTGCCCAAGCTAATGAAATAAAAGTTGGTATGATTATGAGTTTCACAGGGCCCCTAGAGTCGCTTGTACCGCCGATGGTGGATGGAGCTGAACTAGCTTTTAATGAAGCAAATGCCTCAGGGGAGCTGTTAGATGGTTCAACAATTACTCTAGTCAAGGGTGATGCTACGTGTATTGACTCAGCTGCCGCCGTAACAGCAGCGGAACAAGCAGTTGCAGACGGTGTTGTTGCGATATTCGGAGCTGACTGCTCAGGTGTTACGAAAGCCATAACACAAAATGTTAGTATGCCAAATGGTATTCCAAATATATCACCAGCGGCAACTTCACCATCTCTAACAACCGAACCAGATAATGGTTTATTTTACAGAACTGCCCCATCCGACGCAAGAGGCGGTGAAGTATTAGCAGCAATCACAGCAGATAAAGGTGTAAAGAGTATTGCCATCACTTATATTAATAATGATTATGGTGTTGGTCTCGCAGATGTCTTTGAATCCGCAGTTGAAGCAGCCGGCATTGAAGTAACAGCTAAAATAGCTCATGAAGGTGATAAAGCAGATTACAGCGCAGAAGTTGGAGTTTTATCCGCCGCTGGTGGCGATGCACTAGCAGTACTAGGCTACATCGATCAAGGTGGTAATAATATTATTCGTGGTTCCTTGGACGCGGGTTCATTTGATCAATTCGCTCTTGGCGATGGAATGATCGGTACTTCCCTTGAAGATGCTTTTGGTGACGAGCTAAATGGTTCATGGGGTTCAACTCCTGGGTCTCTTGGTGCGTCATTCCAAAGATTCCAAGCGTATGCATCGGCTAATGATGTAGATCCTAATAGCGTTTATGCAGGTGAGTCATACGACGCTGCAGCTCTTTTAATTCTAGCTATGCAAGCTGGTGATTGTGATATTAGTGGTTGTAATGGTTCTACTGATGGTAGAAGTATTGCAGATAATATTCAAAAAATTGCTAACGGATCGGGGCCTAAAATCTATGCAGGTGAACTTGCAAAGGGTTTAAGGTTACTAAGCGCTGGTAATTCAATTAACTATCAAGGTGCTACGGACGTTAATTTCACTGAAGTTGGTGAAGCTTTCGGTCAGTTCCTAGAAAAAGGTTATGTTGACGGTAAATTCGTTAATGTAGGTGCTAGATAGCTTAGTTTATATCACCCCACATTATTATGTGGGGTGATAACCTAATTGTTAATAATCTTCTCAGGTAATAAGCCTTTTGGTCTGTATCTCATTACAACCAATAAGCCCAGACCCATCATTAAATATCTAAAATATGGGATGCTATCAATTAAATGAATCTTTAATTGATTTGTATTATCAACTTCGCTCATTAAGGCATTTATCACAAACAATGCGAATGGGGCTGACTCAATCCAAATAAACCAGACAACGAAAGCTCCAAGAATTGCTCCATAATTATTTCCAGTTCCGCCAAGTAGAACCATAACCCAAATTATGAAGGTATATCTCAATGGTTGATAACTAGCTGGTGTGAATAGTCCGTCATACGTAACTAACATTGCACCAGAAAAACCTATGATGGCAGAGCCGATCATAAATATATGTAAGTGTCTTTTTACAACATTTTTACCCATTGCTTTTGCTGCATCTTCGTTATCACGTATCGCTCTCATCATCCTGCCCCATGGCGATCTGAGAGCTTTTTCTGAAAATACTAATATAGTAATCAAAACAATTGAGAAAATTACGCTAAAACATAGCTTTACAAAAATACTTGATGAAGTCATCACCAGGTCATTTAGTAAGATAATCTTTTCATCTAAATCGGTAACCTTTGATAATCTTCCCTTGAATAAGAATCCAATAAAATTTATAAACCAGTCTGAATTTTGCAGATCTACCTCAAATGGCACTGGTCTCTTAAGTCCAGTAACATTTTTAACTCCCCGGGTGAGCCATTCTTCATGTTTAACATATGATACAACAATCCCTGAAATTAATAGTGTAGCAATTGCAAGATAATCGGATCGTAAATCTAGACAAACTTTACCAATGATAAAGGCAACCAAAGCTGCAAAGATGGCCCCAACAAACCAAGAGAAAATTATTGGTAAATCAAAACCACCTAAAAAACCACTGGTTGCAGCATCAATGGACTCGATTGCAGAAATTGATGGTCCAGCAGCTAATTTCATCATTGGTATTACTGAGATTACCAAAAAGAATAATAAATAGTTTTTGTATTTCGATTGAAATTTTCGATGAACATAAAAAATGCTTGTAATTAACGTAAACAAAATGAGGCCAGATAATATTATACCAAATCCACCTGCGGTCCAAGCTTCGTTTACCGGTGGAACTGACACAACAATGGTAGCAAGGCCACCTATAGCTAGAAAACCCATGACACCAAAATTAATTAGCCCCGAATATCCCCATTGTATATTAACACCCATCGACATTACTGCAGAAATTAAGCAAAGATTGAGAATTGCCAGGGCAACTCCCCAAGATTGTACAAAACCAACCATAATAAGCAGCAAGGCCATGACTCCAAAAGCAAGTTTTATATCAAGATTATTTCTCAAATAACTTTCCCCTTAAAAATTCCGTTTGGTCTGTATATCAGAACCACTATGAGTATCGCAAACGATATCGCAAATTTGTAGTCTGTTGATATGTATTGCACCAAACTACTTGGTTCTAATTGCTCTGGTAGCAGATATACAAGAAATTTCTTATATGCGTATGTAAGTCCTATCTCTGTGAAAGCAATAACAAAACCTCCGTAGAACGCACCAAGAGGGTTTCCGATCCCACCCACAATAGTTGCAGCAAAAATAGGTAATAAATTATTCCAATAGGCAAATGGTTTAAAGCTCTTATCTAAACCGTAAAGAGTCCCTGCAATAGTAGCAAGTATAGAAACAATAACCCATGTGTATATTACTATTTTTGTGGGGTCTATTCCTGATAATAGAGCTAAATCTTCATTGTCTGAATAAGCCCTCATTGATTTACCGGTTTTAGTTTTATTTAGAAAATAAAATAATATTGAACATGTTATAATTGTTGTTATGACAGTAATTACCTGAGTAGATTTGAGGGCTATACCCTCATTTAGCCCAGTCATTTTTTTAAATTCACCGGCCTTCATTATAAATCTAGCTCCATCCATAAATATTACGTCGCCGGGTCCAATTACGATCCTTACTATCGCATTTAAAATAAACATAACTCCAATACTGACTACAATAAGTATTACAGGCTCACTCTTTATATCTCGGTAATATTTGAATACTGTCTTATCAAAAAATAAACTTAATATGACTGTTGCAATTATTCCAATAGGCAATGCCAGCAATGCAGTAGGTAAAAAACCAAGAGTAATACCTAATGATTGCAAATACCCCGTAGATAGGATAACTATCATTGTCCCAAAAGCCATTAAGTCGCCGTAGGCAAAATTAGCAAACCTGAGGACACCGTATATAAGAGTAACACCGATGGCTCCTAATGCAAGTTGTGATCCATATGTTAATCCTGGTACGATTATATAATTTCCTAAGAGTATGATTGCGTTTAAAAAATCCATTTAACCACCCAAAAAAGACTTTCTAATTTCATCATCGTTTATAAGATAGTCCCCACTTCCTTCATAAGCATTTCTCCCAGTAACAAGGATATAGCCACGATCTGATATACCCAATGCCTGTCTAGCATTTTGTTCGACCATAAGTACTGCTATATTTTGTTGTTTAATATTTAAAATATGTTCAAATATTTCATCCATCACGACTGGAGACACTCCAGCAGTCGGCTCATCTAGCATTAGAACCTTGGGTTTAGTCATTAGGGCTCTTGCAAGTGCAACTTGCTGACGTTGACCACCTGAAAGCTCTCCTGCTAACTGATCTTGTTTTTCGTTTATAATAGGGAACAAGTCGTACATTTCTGAAATACGACTACTGATATCACCATCATTTAAGAATGCCCCCATCTCTAGGTTCTCTTTTACAGTTAATTCAGTAAAAATATTATTGGTTTGTGGGACAAATGAAATTCCTGCCTTTATTCGATCTTGTGTTTTTAGTCTTGTAATATCTTGTCCATCAAGTATCACTTCACCATTCTTTAAATCGAGTATTCCGAGCATGGCTTTCATTGCCGTGGATTTTCCTGCGCCATTTGGTCCCAATATTGATACAATCTCACCCTGATTAACTTCAAAGCAGCATTCTTCTATGATATTGACGCCACCGTAACCCCCTGTTAAATTTTTCGCAGAAAAATACATCATTTTTTGACACCCCTGCCCAAGTATGACTCAATAACTTCATCATTATTCTTGATTTCACTTGATGTTCCCTTAAATAGCACAGATCCTTCTGCTAATACAATTATAGGATCGCATAGTCTACTAATTAGATCAAAGTCGTGCTCTATCATACAGAATGTATAGCCTTTTTCTTTGTTCAACCTCTCAATTGAGTCTGCAATATCTTTCAAAAGTGTTTTGTGAACACCCGCCCCAACCTCATCAAGAAATACTATCTTCGCATCTACCATCATTGTTCGTGCTAATTCTAATAATTTTTTTTGTCCACCTGATAAGTTCCCAGCTAATTCATTTCTTAGATGATCAATTTTGAGAAACTCCAAGACTTCATCCGCTTTTTGTTTAATTACTTCGTCTTCTTCCTGAATCTTTCTTCTGTTGACTAGTGAGTAAAGCAGATTTTCACCTGCTTGTTTACCGGGTACCACCATAAGATTTTCAATAACTGTCATATTTGTGAATTCGTGTGCAATTTGAAACGTTCGAAGCATACCCAGTTCAAAAAGTTGATAGGGCTCCAAACCAGTTATATTTTGACCATGATAGAAAACTGACCCCGAATCAGGTTTTAGTTGACCGGTAATAACATTGAAAAGTGTACTCTTGCCTGATCCGTTTGGGCCTATAATCCCTGTTATTGAACCCTTCTTTATACCTATTGTACAATCATTTAATGCGATAAGGCCACCAAACCTTTTTACTATGTTTTGAACATTAAGAATAGTTTCGCTCATAATTTAGGACCCAAAAAATAATTGATTATTGTTTTATTTTTTAACGGTTATATTAGCATAGTTATAATTTGATTGTATTCTAAAACTTTATTGAATTCAAAGAAACCTGTTGTATTTCTTTTACTACTAAAATGTTATTGCTTTAAATACTAAGAGGTAAAAATCAATTTTATTAAATATCTCTAATGCCTTGATATTCAGAGATATTAGATAGAAATATATAAAAAAACTTAAAATTGCTGTAGGGATTAGCTTTGAATATTGAGAATTTCTACTATGACTAAGAAAGTAATTATTAATTGTGATCAGCTTTAAAATTATAAAGATGAGCGCTGAGATACACCTAAAGGTACAGTAGATTAATGATAGTATTATTGAAATTATTATTGCGTATCGAAACTGCGTATTACTAATACCAATTAAGTGATAGGTCGTTGTATAATAGAGCACATACACCACTAATACATCCCGGGTAAAGAATAAAATTTGTTTTTTTTGGAGCAGTGGCATTATTTTTTTATACCCATTTTTCTCATTGGCATACTATCTATGACAGACAGCAAACTCTCCAATAGCTTCAGGTCTTTTGAGTATCTCTTTAGCGTTCCGTCAAGACCCACAAGATAAAGACCAAAAGTATCTTTATTTACTATTGGTATTAGATTTTTATCGAAATCATCTCGAGTAATAGCAATGTGTTTTAGCTGTCTTTCCTCAATTTCTTGACTTTTTTGCATAAAATAGCGATTAATTTCTTCTATTATGATTGGGTAAAACTCATCATTATGGAAATAAGAAATTAATAGTCTTTTTTTCCATTTATATTTTTGGAACATTATAAATAATCTATTACAATAAATTTTTTAAACTGTTATAAATATAGCAGAGAGGAAAGGATAATAACATGATTAATGCAGTAATGGTCGGTCTTGGATGGTGGGGGAAACATTCAATAGAGTCAGTTAAAGATAAAAGTGAAAAAATTAAAATTATTGGTGCATGCTCAAAGAACAGTGAACAACACTCAGCCTACCTAAAGAAAAATGATTTAATAATTTATAAAACTTATGAAGATGCCCTCAAAGATGAGAATATTGATGCTGTAATTTTGACAACGCCACACACGACGCATACTGAGCAGATTATAGCAGCCGCAAATCATAATAAACATGTATTTGTTGAAAAACCGATGACACTAACAAAATCGGATGCAACTATGTGCGTCAAGGCACTAGAAGATAAGAATCTGAAATTGGGTATAGGTTTTAGTAGAAGGTTCCAGCCTGCGTATATTGATTTACTTAAAATGATTAGTGATGGCGAGATAGGTGACGTGCTCCACATTGAAGGAGAGCAATCTGGGCCAAGCGCGTACAAGCTTAAAGAGGGTATGTGGAGAGCATCAAAAATCGAAAGTCCTGGCGGCGCAATGGCTGCACGTGGAACGCATGTTATGGACGCAATGATAAGTATTGCTGGAGCAGTTGAGAAAATATCATGTATAAGCCAGAGCAGGGTCCTCGATATTGACCTAGATGACACAACCTCAATGCTCATGAAATTCAAAAATGGAATTTCAGGATATCTAGGAACCATTTATGTAACAGCTGATATTTGGAGACTGCATGTTTATGGATCAAAGGGGTATTTATTGATGGATGCAGAGACAAGGCTAATCAAGAAAACACTGGATAATAAAGAGACAATTATTAATTATCCAAATGCTAATATAGTTGGTTTAACATTAGAAGCGTTTGCTGATGATATTGAAGGGAAAGCGCCATTCCCTGTCACCACTGATGAAGCAATTGACGGCGTTGCCGCTTTTGAAGCTATGGTTAAATCAGCTGAAAATGACAGTAATTGGATTAGCGTAGACTAATACTAGGAGAGGATATCTCTAATCTTTCTTTTGACCAACGGACTCACGACAAGGTCCGTACATGCAAGTAAGCAGAAGTATAATTCCTGAGACGACTGCAATCATACCAGCGGCACTTACAGAATTTTCACTACCAAACCAAAGTGGGCCATATCCTGCGATTATATAGCCAAAAATTGCTGCTAATATTGCAAAAACTATTGACCAAATAACCTGAATACCTAGCTTATTTGTCATTAGCCGTGCTGCTGCAGGCGGGCAAATAAACATAGCAATCACAATGATAGAGCCCACTGACTCAAATGCTGCAACAGCCGCGATAGCGGTTATGATTACCAGTGAAAAGTTAATTATTGAGGAATGAATACCAATAGTTCTCGCATACTCTTCATCAAACGTTACAATTTTTAACCAGCGCCAGAATATGACTGTCAGAAAGAGAATAAATCCACAAACAAAAATGATACGAAATAATTCATCGGGCAGGGTTTTCAATACGTCAAGATCAAACAATGATTGCCATCCTTGTGCTTTTAACCAAATCAGGGACTCTAAGTTTCCCATTAATGCATGCTCAACATCGAGATGAACTTTGCTCGTATCTGTTTGTTCCAAAATTAATACCCCTAGCGCAAACATACCTGTGAATACAACCCCCATTGCCGCACCAGGCTCAATTTTTCCTAATCGTTTAATAATTTCTATAAGCATGACAGCGACTAATGCCGCTCCTGCAGCGCCCAACAACATTGGTATTGTGGAAATAACTCCTGTGAAAATGAAAGCAACAACAATACCAGGTAGCACAACATGACTGATTGCATCACCAATTAGCGCCTGGCGTTTGAGTATAAGAAAGTTGCCTGGGACCGCGCAACTTATTCCTGCCAGAATACCGATTAAAATTGGCGTCAAAGAAAATTGAATAAATTCAGTAATCATACGTTATACTCTTAAATTTGTGAGATTTGATATATTGATCAAGTTTAATAAGCTCTTCTTTTGTGAGCGTTTCTTCAATTGGTTTAATGCCATAATCTATATTCATATCTTTATCTGGATATATTTCTTTGGCTGCAATCCATCTATTTTCATCAATGAGGATTTTTGTCACTAATTTTCTACCTTTATCTGTCAAGCCATCCGATCCGGAGAGGCCCTCACTTGCCAATAATTTCCGAGTAAATGAGCTAACAACATCCTTACCTTTTGCAATTGTGAGTAACCCCTGACGACGGTGGATATATGATTTAGTTTTTCGATGCTTAATGAATGTTGAGAATACTCCGCTGTTTGGTGCTAGAAAAAGTGAAAGTGCAAATAGAACTATTGCAATCAGTACAATAATTGGGCCTGTTGGCAGTGATGGGGCTGAAGCAGATAGAACTGCACCAATATACCCCGATAAACCGCCCAAAAAGCCAGCAATCACAACGACTTCATCAGTATGATTACTCCAGAAGCGTGCCGTTACTGCTGGTATTATAAGCATTGCTACAATTAAAATCAAACCAACAAGTTTCATTCCAATAACTGTTACTCCGAGTACTAGCCCCATCATTAAAAGGTCAATTTTTCGAATATCATAGCCCATAGAGATTGCATAATCTTTATCAAAGGCTACAATTGTCAAGGGTCGGCGGGCAATCCAGATCCCTAAAATACTTAAAAATCCTCCAATAGCAATTACAACTGCATCTTGAAATAACATTCCAGCTGTAGAACCAAGGAGAAAGCTTTCAAGCCCAGCTTGTCTACCGCTGCTCATTGTCTGAATAACTGTTAGAAGAACTATACCAGCACCAAAAAATACTCCAAGTACACTGCCAATGGCCGCATCCTCAGGTAAGCGTGTGCGTCGAGGAATCCACTCTATTAGGAATAGACCTATAAGTGCTGTTATAGCTGAACCAAATAATAAACCCAATAAGCTACGTCCATCTCCTCCGAGCCAAATCATGATAATAAAGGCAACTCCAACGCCAGGTAAGGTTGCATGGGCTATTGCATCTGATACAAGTGCGCGCTTTCGCAAAAAAAGGAATGTTCCAGCCGAACCTGAGGCGATACCTAAAAGTATAGCTCCAACGGTAACGAGGGCAACATTATAACCCGCTTGGAATAGCATTGCTTGCACAAAAGTATTCATTCAGTAACACGATCTTTAGTAGCAGACAGCTCCTCTGCATGTGTTAGTTCAAGCTTTCCACCATATGCCGATTGTAAATTTTCGTTGGTAAAAGTCTCATTAATTAATCCTTCTGCAATATTTTTTATATTGATCATGAGCACGTAGTCAAAATAATCGCGGACTGTCGCTAAATCATGATGAACTGCAATTATAGATTTATTTTTCGACTTTAAAGATTTTAAGACGTCAATAATTGCTCTTTCGGTTGCCGCATCAACACCAGAAAATGGTTCATCTAGCAGATATATTTCGGCGTCTTGCGCCAGAGCCCTTGCTAAAAATACCCTTTGTTGTTGACCACCTGATAATTGACCGATTTGCTTCTGCCATAAGTCAGCCATACCAACCCGATCCAGGCACTCCATTGCAATTGAAGCTTGCTTACCTTTCATTCTACCAAGTAATCCAACCTGTCGATAGAGCCCCATTTGTACAACATCTATTACATTTGTTGGAAAATCCCAATCAACACTCACTCTTTGAGGCACATATGCAATTTTTTTTAAGTTATTTTCTATTGGATTATCGAATATATGTATTTGCCCTGATAGCTTCGGTTGTACTCCAATTACTGCCTTAAGAAGTGTTGATTTCCCGGCGCCATTCGGTCCGATTATGGCCGACATAGAGGCAATGGGAAAATTAGCATCTACTGAAAATATTGCAGTTTTATCACCGTAAGAGACAGTTAAACCATCTATTTTTAATGCTGATTTAGACGGGGTTATCTTGGGTCTGTTAGTGGTATTACTCATGCAAGAAGCTATAAATATACAGAACTACCATTTTAGTTGATTTTATTTAACATACCAGCAGTCGGTGCATCACCACCGAGTGCAGTTGCAATTGTTGTAGAGTTTGAGTCAATCATACCAATATATGTTCCTTCATAGCTGCCAGGCTCACCCATCGCATCTGAAAATAGCTCACCCCCGACGCTAACTTCATACCCCTTGGCTCTGACCCCCTCAACTAATGCCCTAATATTACGGTCACTAACTGAAGTTTCAACAAATACAGCTTGAACATTCTTTTCTATAATTAAATCTACAAGTTCAGACATGCGCTTTAAACCAGCTTCAGACTCCGTTGAAATACCCTGAATGCCGATAACATTATAGCCGTATGCTTGTCCAAAGTAATTAAATGCGTCGTGAGAAGTTAATAGTATACGGTTTTTTTGTGGAACGGACGCAAGAACTCTGTTTGCGTAATCTTGAAGCTGTTCGACTTCTTTTAGGTAAGTTGCAGTATTATCGCTAATTCTAGTTTTTGCTTCTGGTAAAATCTCAATGAGAGCGTCTTTCACGTTTAACACGACATAGGACCAAATACTTGGATCCATCCAAAGATGTGGGTCGTAACGTCCGTCATATTCATCTGAACCTATCAGCAAATTATTTGGCACCCTCTCAGCAACAGCAACGACAGGTCTGTCATTGGCAAGCTCTAATAGAAATTCTTCCATTTGCGCTTCAAGATAAAGACCATTCCATAAAACTAAATCAGCGTTTGCTAGCGCAACAATATCCGATCTTGTTTGTCTGTAGGCGTGCGGATCTACACCAGAACCCATAAGAACTTTAATATTGACGAGGTCATCTGCAATGTTTGATATTGCATCAGCAATCATTCCTGTGGTGACAACAACATTTGGCTTCTCATTTGCGTAGACTGCGGACCACTGGGCACACATTGCAAGAAGTGTAAGTACAAATAATTTGAAACATATTTTTATTCTCAACATCTTGTAAATATAATGCAACTAAGAATGATTTGCAAGTAGATAAGAAAATAAACATAGTTTTTTGGTATTTTTCTTAAGGTATATAGAACGAGTAATTAATTTGGAATCTTAGACGTTCTCATTACAAACCCAATCACGGATATCATCACCGTAGGCTTCAAATCCATCATTTCTGATTACCACAGTATCTTCTAGTTTAACAAACCCCACATCATCATATTTGAGATCAGTTTCAATGGATAACACCATTCCTGACTCGAGAGATTTATCTTTGTAAGGGGCAGGGTATGGTATGACACCTTTATCATATATGTGGGGCGCTTCATGTTGGATCATGCCCATACCATGAGCAACAAATTTAAAATTGAGAGTTTTATCACACTTTGATATCTCGTGATTTGCTGCTTCTATTATTTCATTACCCGTTATTCCAGATTTAATCACAGAACGAGGGGCGTCATTAATTGCGCGGACTTGTGATAGTAAGTCCCGCATCTTGCTTGAAGGTTTACCCATCACCGCCATTCGACACAAGTCACCAAGGTAACCTTTTAGATTTGCGCCTGAGTCGAGCGATAGAATTTCACCCTTATTCCAAGAAAGTTTTTTTGAAGGGGTACGATTATATGATTTTCCAGCAGCTACAAGGCAGTACTCAAAATTCATACCTAATTTTGTTTCTTCTTCTTTTAGCGCTTGGGCAATTGAATACGTATCTGCACCGGGTTTTGTCACTGTCATGACCTTTTTCATGCAAGCAGTAATATTATCTGAGGCCTTTTTTAACAACTCAAGCTCTTGGTCTGTTTTGACTGAACGCAGCTCTTGCATCAAAACTAGCACATCAACAAATTCAACATCTGGAAGATTTTTCTTGAGAGCAATGTATGTATCTGTTGGTGTATTACAAAGCTCAATTCCAATTCTCTTTTTCGAATACCCGAGTTCAATCACTTTCTTTGCCGCTTCATGCCCCGCTTGACTGGTATTCCATTGTATATTCTTTATGTCTTTAATCCATAATGACTCAACTTCTTGCTGTTGACCTTCTAACATGTGTCCAATGTAGAATGCCATTTCAGGCCTACCTTTTGGGTATCCAATAGTTGGTAAATAACGACTAATACCAATTGAGTCTTTTTGCGCAAAGAAAAAAAATTTATACCCACCTAATAAATATTGGGCTGTATTCTTATCATTTATAATTAAGAAATCAATACCGTGATCATCCAGTAATTTATCTAATTTAGATTGATCAAACGGTAATTGCATGCGCTGCCTTTCTATAAGGTTAGGCTTTGGAAATCATTTTTTAGTAGATTTCTACCCCACTGTGAAAACTGCATATCTTGGTTGAAGTGAATATGAGATGAGCAAGCCTGGACGTCCATTAGCGCACTTGTTATAGGGGATCCATTGTATATACCATTTGCTCCACAAACCTGCTGCATGATAGACACAGACTCCAGAGTTATTTTGACTGCATAAGCTGCATTCCTCTTATATTTTAGTTTATTATTTGTTGAAATTTGTCCATTCTCATGCATTTGTCTTTCAACTTCAATACAGTCATTTCTTAATATAAGTCTCGCAGCGTCTATTCTGGACGCAATTTCTCCCAACCTGTTATGTATTGTTGGGATATCTGACATTTTCATATTTGAAGTGCTAGTTGACCTTTTTTCGATCCATTCTAGAAGTAAATCAAGGCATAACTGGGCACCGCCAATTGCGCACCCGGCAAGTCCGTGCCCGCCAATTGACGCTGTAGGAATTTGATACATTAAATTCTTATTTAGATCTACACCTTTGAATGTATGGCCATCTCGGTTTACAGAGAATGATTGTAACTTATACTCGGGTACAAATAATTCATTAATTTTAACTGAACAGCTACCAGTTTGCTTCATACCATAGGTATCCCAATCATTTAAGATTTCATATTCACTTTTATGAAGAATACACTGGTGCCAATCTTTTGTTCCATTGTCATCCAGCATGAAAGCAAAAAAAGACCAATCTGAAATCTCAATCCCAGAGCAGAAATTCCACAATCCAGTAAGGATTACACCATCTTTTACTTTTTTTGCGCTTCCTTGTTGATAGATATTTCCTGCAGCGATCAGAGCATTTGGATTATCATCCCATATTTCTTTTTGAATTCTTTCATCAAATACTGCAAGAGTCCTGTGATGTGAGGCCATATTAGCAACGATCCAGCCAGTCGAGCAATCTGCTCGAGAAATTATTTCAGGAATATCGAACCATGCTTCAAAATCTAGCTCCCATCCACCCCATTGTCTTGGCTGAAAGTATCTAAATAAGCCCTCTTGGTGAAGTAAGTCTAATATGTATGTGGGAACATTGGTATCAGATGATTTGATATTACTCTTGATTTCTCTAATCTTAGGGATAAGAGATAAAGCGCGCTCGTTTGCATCTTTATTAGATACTACTGATATTTCGTTTAGATTATCTTTAAGCATTTAATTTAAAGAGAGAATTTTCTGTTTCTTTACTTAAAATCTGATTCTGACAGATTAAGTAGCTTTAAGGCATTCAATCCACAAATTTTCTCTCGTTCCTCTTCTGTTATACTTTCAACTTGGTATACGTGTTCAACTGGGTCATGCTCTGCCATATCAGCCGGATAGTCTGTCCCGATAGCCACATGGTCAGCTCCATATTTTTTTATTAAAAATTCTAATTGATCGACTGAAAAAACTAGAGTGTCAAAGTAGAACTTTTCTAGGTAAGTAGATGGTTTTTTATAAATTTTTTGTCGACCGTCAATTCTTGCGCCATATACATGATCCATGCGGGCTGCATAGCTAGCTGGAAATGCCCCACCATGTGATAGATAAAATTTGATATTTGGGTATCTTTCCATAACGCCATCAAATATCAAGTAGTGGATAGCAACTGTTGTATCAAGAGGATTCCCAATCACATTTAGCATGTAATGCTCACCAAAGCGATCACTGTAGAATGATGATGGATGAATAAATATTAGAATATCATGCTCCTCGCACCTCTTCCAAAAAGGCTCCAGTCTCTCCGTTGAAAGCTCTTCTTTTCCCACCCGTGCACCGATTTGTATACCTCTGAAATCAAGTTCATTGACACATCTATCTAGTTCTTTAATTGCAAGTTCAGTATCTTGTAACGGAACAGTTCCAAGACCAACGAGCCTCTTAGGATTTGTTTTTGCAGTCGCCGCGATATTATTATTTATTATTTCTGCAGACTCAGCACAAAGATTTTTATCAACCATATAAAAAAATTGTTGTGGTGAACAAGATAGTGCCGATACATCCAGCAATGATTTATCCATTTGCTCAAGTCTTACATTGATATCAGTAAATGGTATTTCACGATCTTCAGATTGTTTTTTATTTACTTGTTTTGTTAAATCACTTGCAACACCAACTGAAGGATGAAAGTCCTGGGGTAGGTGAGGTTTTACCAAAGCATCTGACTCCGGAGTTCGCATATGATTGTGAAGGTCAACAGTCAGGGTTTTTGGTCTTTTTGCTGGTCCTGCTGGGTGTTCTCGTCCTGCAGTTGGTCCATATGGTTTTAATTCAATATCATGTTGAGTCATATCACATTATCTCCTAATTGACGTATTTACATTATTAAACAGATCTTTTTTACAGTATCATGCAGAATATCTACTCCCACCAGTGAAGAGCATCTTTGTTTTCACCTTGCTTGCTATTAGGGCCGCTCCCATTAGTACGGAGGAACATTTTCTTATCATGACCCGCTTTAATCTTACCGTTAAATACATCAACTAACCAATCCATGCACATCATATGGCAGTCATGTCTATCTTGTCCGGTACCCTTGAACATAACCGCTTGATGGTATGTATCCTCGTAGACCCACAACTCTTTAGGTGATTTTACCTTCTCGTAGAAATTATAAACAAGCTCGACAGGACTTCTAGAGTCATATTCACCAACAGTTAGTAGAATTGGACATTTAATATCTTTTTCTCTTCCTTCCACTGTCATTTGTGCAACAATCTTGTCGAGCTCATCTTCACTTTTTGCTCCAGTTAAGTATCCAAATAATTGTTTATATCTCGGTGAAAATGTATCTAATATGTAATATTTATCAAGGTAAGAAGCCCAGGGTCCAACAACGCCTTTTATTCTTGGATCTCCAGATGCTGCAACTTCGAGACCCCAATGCGATCCCATTGAGACTGCGAAGATGCCTATTTTATCTTTATCGACCTCAGGTCTTGTTTCGAGCCAATCAACAATTTTGAGAACTGCTCTCTCATAATTACCATGTGTTAATTTTTGATTTCGGATATTACTCATACCTTGTCCCGGTCCATCAATAACAAGTAAATGCATACCACGTGCGTGCGCTTCAACTACTTTTGGATCTGGCCACATCTCTTTGGTCATGTCACATCCTGGAATAAAAATCATTGTTGGTGCGACATCTACTCCAGGACATAAGAAAAAATTACATTGTAGCTGCATATCCTCGAATGGCACTTCCACTCTTTCAATTGTATAAGGGGCGAGTTCGATAACTTTCTCAAAGTTCGCTATGCATCGACCGTGTAAATATTTCTTTTCATCGTTCGTCTCTAATACTGGATGTTGAGCAGCTGCAAACTTAGCTGATGCTCTGTAGTATAAGTCAAATGCAGTCGATGTATGACCCGCTTGCTCTTCTTCTTGTGCGACTTTTTCAAGTCTTTGAGCCTGCCTACCAAGATGTTTCGATATTTGACCATGACTCTTTACTGTTCCTGGAAGCTCACGACCCTCTTCATCCCAATGAAATACACGTCCTGTTTCTTTTACAATCCAGTCATAAATCCATTGATGCCCGTCTCTGTTTAATCTCGGTGTACGCATTATGTTTCCCCCCTTTAACACAAAATATTTTGAACATAATTATTAATTTACTAAGTATAATTTATAGGATAAAAACAAATTATTTGAAACACATAATTTAAATATTATTGAATAATTCAATAATCGCACAAAAAGTCTAAATAAGAATACAGGATGTATTTATCACTCAATTTTCCATCATTAAAAAGTGGCGAGTTTAAAAAATATACCGCTGGCAATTTTTTTGCAATGAACGGAATTTGGATTAACCGAGTCATTATTGGTTGGCTAGCATGGGAATTAACAAATCTTGCAACTTGGGTTGGTTTTTTATCATTTTTATTATTTGCCCCAACTATAATTGCGGGTCCATTTTTTGGTGTTGTTATTGATAGGGTGAACATAAAGAAATTCGCCATATACACTCAGTCAATAATTGCGATCACTGTTTTTATCTTATGGTTCCTCTACAATTTTAAGCTATTAAGTATATATAATTTAAGTCTTATTGCGCTTGTCATTGGTATTTTTACATCAGCAGATCGGACAACGCGTATGACACTTGTGCCACGAATAATTGATAGAAATAACTTAGCGAATGCGATTGCTGTTCATGGTATCAATTTTAATTCAGCAAGGCTGATTGGACCTGCGCTTGCTGGATTATTGATACAGGTTCTAAGTTTTGAAATAACAATATTTATTAATTTTTTATTTCTTATTGCTATGCCGTTAACCTTAGTATCTATCAGTGTATCCAAAAAAGATGGAGAACCAGGTAAAAAAAAGAATATATTACTAGAGTTTCTAGATGGTGCAAGGTTCGCAATTAATCATAATATAATTTTTGAAGCATGCGCAATTACTGCTGTCTTTTCCTTATTTGCGAGGGGAACTGTTGAAATTCTTCCAGCCCTAGCAGGGGGTGTTTATAATGTGGGACCTGAGGGTCTAGGTCATCTTATGGCTACTGCAGGCGCAGGAGCTCTTGTCGCAGCAATATTTATCGCGATGAGGAGATCAAAGGATCAAGAAAAAGGTATCCCTTTTAGGGTTTATTTCACATCATTTCTTGGTTTGCTTGCAATAATTACTCTTGGGATGTCAAGTAGTTGGTCACTCGCGCTGATTTCTATTTTTATCGTTGGCTTCTCAATGACAATAAATGGTATTGATCTTCAAGCGGTAGTCCAATTAGAGCTAAATGACACATATCGTGGTAGGGTCATGAGTTTATGGGTAGTCCTTGTCATTGGTCTTGCCGCAGTAAGTGCAATTTTTATGGGCGTAATTGGGGATTTTTTTGGTATTGAAAATACACTGATAATTTTTTCAATACTTGGTATTATATCATTGATTACGCTATTATTACTATTAAAGAAGAAATTGTGATTACGTAAAAAAATTACACGTGAGGATTAATATGAGAGCTGCTGTTGTTGGACTTGGTTGGTGGGGTAAGGTAATTGTAAAAAATCTTGCTAAAAGCAAAAAAATAAATGTTGTATGCGGTGTGGATCAAGACTTATCACAGCTCAAAGAATTTGGTGTTGAGTATAATATCGAGCTTCGCAATAGTTATGCGTCGGTTTTGTCTGATGCGAGCATAGACAGTGTAATTTTAGCAACGCCAAATCGTCTTCATCACACCCATATAATTGATGCAGCTAAAGCTGGTAAATTCATTTTTTGTGAAAAACCACTTTGCTTAAACTCTGAAAATGCAAGGGAAGCCATCAGATCATGTAAGGAGAATGGAATTGTATTGGGACTTGGTCACGAAAGAAGATTTGAGCCGGCAATGAAGAGTCTTTTTGATCATGTAGCTCGCGGAGATATTGGCAGGGTACTGCATGTCGAAACTAACTTTAGTCATGATTTATTTGATAATCTGAGTAAGGATAATTGGAGATTTAATCCAAAAGATGCCCCTGGAGGTGGTTTTACTGCTAGAGGTATTCATTTGACAGATTTTATGGTTCATATGTTTGGTGGAGCCAAGAGGGTTTATTCAACAATGTCTAGCATTGCCTATGAAAAGCCTCGCATCGATACTATGTCGGCTAATATTGAGTTTAGTAATGGTATTACTGGTATAGTTTCAGTCTCAATTGCTACTCCATTTTATGGAAGATATACTGTATTTGGAGATAAGGGTTGGATTGAGGCTAGAGAGATTAATAACTTTGAACACGACGATCCGGGTGAATTAGTCTTCTGTAAGCAAGGAGGCGAGAGGATTATTACAACGCATCCACATACGAATACAGTCTTAGAAAATTTTGAATTATGGCACGACGCCTGCGTCAATAGTCAAGATTACCCAATTACACCGGAGGAGATGATAGCAAATATCGAGATTTTCGAAGCAATTGTAAAGTCTGGTGAAATGGGAGAAATAGTTGATATATAATATGCTTATTTTAGATCAAGTTCAGCTCTTTTATTTGCTTCCCTAAAAATCTTATGAGAATGCTCAACTTTATACTCCGCCTCTTCAAGTGTTTCTGTATCCCACTCACTTTTCGGTGTTTCAAAAAAATCTCCGCCGTAGACATGCAGTGCACATGTGAATTTGTTTGTGGGATTAATTACTGAGTGAATGATATCACTACCTAGCGGAACTGCATCGTGCTTTTCTAGGGATTTTGCCCCTGCAGCCTCAATCTTTCCATGTTCTCTGTTATCTAATTTACGCCAGAATATATTATCCTCTCTACCAGAATAGACACCAATTGCCGCCCACATATTGTGGTTATGAGGCATAATTGTCATATTTGGAGTCCAAACAACATTAAGTATTGAAAACTTCTCTGATTGGTATATTTTTTGAATTCCACCCTGCGTTGGTTCGCCAAAATAACTAAAAAGATCTGTTGGGTTCTCAACTGCCCTTGAGAGGATATCAATCACTGCCTTGTGATTATCCTTCTTTTCAATT
Source organism: uncultured Rhodobiaceae bacterium (assembly GCA_913030915.1). Classification (GTDB taxonomy): domain Bacteria; phylum Pseudomonadota; class Alphaproteobacteria; order Rhizobiales; family TMED25; genus TMED25. The sequence continues at coordinate 11,903 of CAJWEW010000006.1, read as the reverse complement.
CTGCTGTCACATTCTTGAATAAATTTATCAATATCAAACATATAAATATTTTTTCTATTTTTTAATAAAGAATTATTATATCATAAACAACGAAGTTGTTAACCCCTATATATCAAAATAACCCACTGTTTTATGACTAGAAAAAAGCCAAGTATTTTAAATAAAATTTATGCTCTTGAAGATCTCGAAGTCCACGCAAAAAAACATCTTCCAAAACCTGTATTTGGATACGTAGCTGGCGGAGCTGAAAGAAACCATACACTGCGCAATAACGCTGAAGATTTTGCAAATTATAAGTTCGTGCCAAATATTCTTCGAAATGTGTCTGAGCGATCCACGAAAACTGAGATATTTGGTAGGCAATGGGATGCTCCTTTTGGTATTTCACCTATGGGTGTGAGTGCGCTTGCCGCATACAGAGGAGATATTATTTTAGCTGATGCAGCACAAAAAATGAATATCCCAATGGTTATCAGTGGCTCATCCTTAATTCCAATGGAGGAAATAATTAAGTTAGCGCCTGGGACATGGTTTCAGGCATATCTCCCTGGAGAGCATGATAAGGTTGAAAATCTTGTTTTGCGGGTAAAAAAAGCTGGATTTGAGACGCTCGTTTTAACTGTTGATGTTGCGGTTTTGGCAGGGAGAGAGAATAATCTTCGAAATGGTTTTTCGACGCCACTCAGGCCATCATTTAGTCTACTTTATCAAGGCTTAACACACCCAAATTGGTCCATGAATACTTTTCTGAAAACGATATTTAAACATGGCATGCCGCACTTTGAAAATTTTCTAGCAGAAAGAGGTGAGCCAGTGTTTTCTGCGTCAATAAACAGAGATTTTGGTAAAAGGTCAAATCTAAACTGGGAACACTTGAAGCAAATTAGAAAACTCTGGGACGGTAATTTAATTGTAAAAGGTATTCTGAATAAGGGAGATGCTCTCAAAGCTATCAATTTAGGTGCAGATGCTATTATAATTTCAAACCATGGTGGTCGGCAGCTAGACTCTGCGATATCCTCAATTAAAGCCCTTGAAAATATCCGGCCGTATATAAAAGGTGACTGTAAATTATTCGTAGATAGTGGCTTTAGAAGGGGTACTGATGTAATTAAAGCTCTTGCTTTAGGAGCCGATTTCGTCTTTATTGGAAGACCATTTCTCTATGCGGCTTCAATAGCCGGGATAGCCGGCGTTACACACGCCATTAATTTATTGAAAGAAGAAATAGATAGAGATATGGCACTTCTTGGGGTAAATGAAATTGACGAGTTGGGTCACGAACTTCTTCAAAAATATTAGACTATTTCAAATAACCCTGTCTTTATTAAGTCTGATTTTAGTTCTCTCTTTTTCTCCTCCGTCATTGGGATAACTGGTGGTCGTGTATTTCCTCCATGCATACCAATTAACTCTTGCCAATATTTCATTTCAGCAATGGGCATTCTACCACTATTCCAGTATCCCATAATCCATTTAGCATGAAGTTCTCTTAGTGGCTGTATGGATTTTGCAATTTGCGTTGCTTTAGTTAGATCACCATTCAAGGCGGCATCTGTATAATCCTTCAGAGGCAGCCAGCCCTTTGACTGATACAAATGTGGATTGTAATTCACAAGCCATTGCAAACCAAGTTGCGTCATACTAGTAATCCATGGAGCCTCATCTGCAACAGATACCACAATATCATTCCCAACTGAGTCAATTATTGCATGCGTTGATGCTGGTGAACCGTCAGCCTGCTTATACCCACAAATATTATCTAATTTTGATAATCTTTTTGCCAAATTGGCATTTATTGGATGACAGTTTTGAGGAACATTAAAAAGTATGACGCCGATATCTATCTTTGAGCATATATATTCGTAAAACTGAAAAACAGTCTCATCATCTCTGGCTGCAACATATGGAGTGAGTATTATTATAAAATCGTATCCAGTGTTTTGAGCGTGTTTTGCAAGAGCGACAACTTGTTTGACTGATTGGTGATGGCACCCTGCAATCATGGGTATTCGTCCTCCCGCCTGATCATGCATGACCTCATGCGCGAGCATCCTCTCCTCATCAGGCATGGACCAAAATTCAGCAATATTCCCTGAGCAGTAATGTCCATCAACCTTGATGTTATTTATAATGTGATCCATATTTGATCGATTGGCAAGTTCATCAAAATTATCTTCACTATCCCAGCAATATGGCATTGCTGTCCAAATACCCTTTAGTATTTCTTTTGCTGCTTCTTTTGCTTCTTTTTTGTTGTACTTCATTTTAGTTATGAAAAATTATTTACCAAATGGAACATCATCAATTCCTTCGCGTTCATCAAGCCCCGCCATACCTCTCATTATTTCATAAAATGACACAGTATCTTTTTCTGCATAGCCTTTTTCATATGCTGCTTGATATATCTGTGATAAAACGGAAGTCAATAATGTTGGTGAGCCAAGAATTTGCCCTTGCTCAATCATAAGTCTATTATCTTTAAGAGAAGTCTTTATTTGCCCTTGCTTTGAATAGTCAGCATTAATCATTTTTGGACCCTTATCAATCATTGTCTTTGACGATGCAGCGCTGTCTTTTAATACCTCAAGCAAATTATTTTGTTCGAGACCAGCTTTATGCCCCAAGACCAAACCTTCCGCGAGAGCCAGTCTATTGCCAGCTAAAATAAGATTTATAACAAGCTTCGTTCTTGCTCCTGAACCAACCGGTCCCATGTAATAAGCACCTCGACTAAAACCCTCAAAATAAGCAGTACAGGCTTCAAAATCCTCTTTTTTTCCTCCAGCAATTACAATTAAATCGCCATCTTTAGCCATTACACTTGTGCCGCTTACTGCCGAGTCTAAGAATTTTATACCCTTTTTTTCCAGTTCAGCGGACAGTGACACCGAATCTTCTGGTCTTGAGGTTGTGGTATCGCATATATATAAATTTTCAGTATTTACACCGTGAGATATTCCGTTTGCACCAATTGCAGCTTCTCTAGCAATGTTACTATTAGGAAGTGACATAATGACACAGTCAACATCTTTGGCGGCATCTGCTGGAGTATTAACTGGGGTGCCTCCTTGATCTTTCAGATCATCCATTCTTTTTGGGTCCACATCAAATCCTTGGATCATAAATTGTGATTTCCTCATATTTGATATGAAAGCTTGCCCCATCAATCCCATACCAACAATTCCAACTTTTTTAACCATATTAAATTCTCCTTTTTTAAGATTTTTTATAGTTTCACAACTATCTTACCGATTTGATTATTAGACATCATATACTTCCGAGCCTTATCTATATCATCAAAATTATAGATTTTGTCAATAATTGGCTTTTCTTTATTTTTTCCTAAATATGGCAGGACATTTTTCTTAAAACCCTCAACTGTTTTAATTATATCTTTTCGAGTAACGTATGCATTTGATATTCCATGAATACTATATCTATGCGAATGAATTTTTTTTAAATCTACTTCTACATTTGTAATATTATCCATGTAGCCAACATTCACAAAAATACCTTTAAATTTTAACGCCATCATTGCATCATTGAAAATACTGCCCCCCAAGCAATTGACAACCAAGTTTATTCCATCATCGGTAAATTCTTTTATTTTATCTGCAAAATTCGTCTCTGGCGTGGTTATACCGAAATCCATTCCATAATTTCGTAATTTTTCGAGTTTTAGATCAGAAGTTGATGTACCAATGACCATTGCCCCCATAATTTTTGAAATTATTAAAGCAGAAGAGCCGATTGCTGAAGAGATTGAGGTTATCAATACTATGTCATTCTTTGATAGCTTACCGTAAGTAATTAGTGCGTCATAAGCTGCGAGGAAGCTTACTGGTATCGCCGCTGACTCCTCCCAACTAAATCCATTTGGAATAAACATAGCCTGGTAATCTTTTATCGTGCAATATTCTGAGTATGAACCAGAATTTGTGCCGATCACTCGCCCCATGATTCTGTCTCCCAGCTTATATTTTTGTACTTTAGATCCGATTTGAACAATTTCACCCGCAGCCTCAGTACCTGATGGGTATGCTGATGCGCCATGCATCACACCACCAACGATAAAGCCCCCTCTGTTTAATGCTGTTGCTCTAACTTTAATTAATATCTCATCATCGGCTGGTTTTGGTATATCTATATCTGCTGCAACCAACCTACTCTCACCATTCACGATATCTGTAAAATATGCTTTCACTTTAATATCCCTATAAAAGTTTGAGCTTTTATTATATAATTAAAGTAAGGAATTTAATAGGTGGAATATGGTAAAAAAACTGATCGATGGTGTAAATGTTGAGTATGAAATCATTGGTTCAGGAAAGCCAATTTTAGCTCTTATGCCTGGGGCTAGAAGGGGGTATCTTGAGATGAAATCACTTGCTGAAAAGATTGCAAAAAATGACATTAGAATACTTCTTCACGATAGAAGAAATACAGGTAAGTCAAGTATGCTGATTGATGATGCTCATACTGAGGAAGTTACTTGGGCGAGGGAATTAAGGAAATTATTTAAATCATTGAACGAACAACATATTTTTATATCTGGATCATCTTCTGGTGCAAGAACAAGCTTAATGTACGCACTTGAATTCCCCAAGGATTTAATTGGGTTGATTATCATGAGGGTTACAGGTGGTAAATTTGCAGCAAGCAATCTTCCAAAAAACTATTATGAGGTATTTATCAATGCAGCCAAGTCTGGTGGCATGAAAAGCGTTTGTGATACTGCAAGGTTTGCAGAATATATCAAAACAAATCCAGATATAGAAAATGAATTAATGCAGTTTGATGTAAATGAATTTATAAAAATACAAGAAAACTTATTGGTTAAATTTCGCGCCGGAGCTGACTATCCTGTGATGGGGGTCACACAAGATGAACTAGGCTCCATCACTATCCCATCCTTAGTAATTCCCGGCAATGATAATACGCATAACTCGGTAAGCGGTATTGCAGCTTATGAAATGCTTGGAAATAGTGAGTTATTTCAACTACCAATTGATGATGTCGATGTCGATTTAATACCATGGAGTGATTGGGCAGAATATGAGGATCAAATTGCAGAGTCGATGTCTGAATTTATTCAGCGTGTTATGGCTACTCAATAATCCAAAGTTTTCTATTTTGTTTTGTTAGTAATTCGTATCCATTTTTTTTAACGATAATTGTTTGCTCAATCTGGGTCCCGCCTACACCAAATATTTGGCACGGGTTTTCAATACACAAAACAGTATTTTCAGGTAATGGTATATCAGTATCTTCAGGCAGATATAAACTATTCACCATTTTTTTATTCCCTAGAACGTAAGGTAATTCTCTCATCTCAAGTCCAATAGCATGGCCAGCAAAAGTTCCTGAATGGTCGGTTAAGCCACCATCTTGTGTCCCCTTTAGCATTGCTTTCTGTATCTCTGACGGTCTAACACCCTCTTTTATTACAGACATAGCTGCGTCATATCCGCTCAGAGTGGCTTCCCATATCATATTCTGCTGCGCATTTGGTTGCCCTATAACTCCTCCCCAACCTGTATCTGCTTGATAATTATTTAGAGATAGCCCAGCATCAAATTTCCACATTTCACCTACCTGTATTTTTTTTTCTGTAGGTGGGAATATCCCAACTGACCTTCTTCCTGAACCGAAATGAAACCACAACCATTTACCGAGCCCTTTTCCTACTTCTTGGGCATATATTTCTGCAATATCTAATTCTTTCATGCCAATCTTTATTTCATTACATGCCTTTGTACAGGCGGTTTCGTTCAGATCTGCCGCTGCTTTCATTGCACTAATTTCATCATTAGTCTTAACCATTCTTATCAGCCTCAATAAATCAGAAGAAGGTATCAATTCACAGTTATCCAACTCTTCTTGAAGTTTCAGTGTGGATTTATGAGTCATTTTATCTTCATCAATAGCGACCCTAAGTTTCTTTGTTGTGTTATTCTTGATTGACGCGATCAAAGCCTCAACAGCAGTTGGAAATCTTTTATCATCACTATTTTGTAAATTAAGATACGCATTCTCTTCAGCTGACTCTATAACCTGCTCACTTTCTTGAATGAGAGAACTTTTTCCGCCGTAAGTATAAAAGTCATTTATCCACGTATTCGATGCAGATACATAAGTCATCTCTTGACTTGGCACAATCAAGCTTGAGTTGAGATTATTATCTCTGAAATAAGTTGCGAACATGTCAACAGAATAAGAATAAACCTTCGGCGCCCAGCTTACTGTATCACTGATGTAGGTAACATTCTCAGGGGTCGAAGCAATTAATAGATCAATATCAAATTGATCCATTAATTTATCTGCTCTTTTTTTATTAAAATACATATAAATCAGGCGTAATCGATTTTATTTTGACCAAGCAGTTGGCGCTAAAGCATTTACATCACCGTCAATCTCAACAATTGATGGTTTTTTAGATTTCATTGCCTCTTTCACTGCCTCTTTAATATCGACAGGATCTGTAACCCTTATCCCAAAAGCACCCATATTGTTAGCTAATTCGGCAAAGCTAACTTTGTTAAAATACCACATCTCTGTCCATCTATTTGATGGCTTACCATCATAGGCATTCATAAAAATATCATACTCTTGATTTAGAGCATTATTATTATTTACAATTGTGATTGTTGGGATATCAGATCGAACTGCCGTTTCTAATTCGGTGAAATGATACCACAATCCACCATCACCTGTTAGACAAAAGACATTCTTATCCGGAAAAGCACACTTAGCCCCGATAGCTGCAGGAAAACCCCAGCCCAGCGAGCCAGCGCAACGAATAAAGTTCCATTTCTTATTCATCCACAAGTTCTGTACTGTCCACATTGCAGTGTGACCTGTATCTGATGCAACTATTGAGTCTTCTGGAATTACCTCAGAAAGCTCTTTCATAAGTCTTTCTGGCCTGATTGGTTTGCTGTCAGAATCTCTCAGTTTATTTAATTCGGCTTTCCACTCATTTACAATGTTTGTTGATTTTTCTCTCCAATCGTCAATTTTTAACTTAGTTAAATTCTCTTTCAAAATTTGCTGCAATGTAGTTTTAGCGTCACCGAGTAAACTAATTTCATTTGGATAGTTTCTACCTAAATCACTTGGGTCAATACCAATCTGAATAACTTTTGTCCCTATTTCGGGAATTTTCCAAAAATGGGTAACTTGACCACCCGTGCTAGATCCGATGAAGATAAATAGATCGGCTTCCGATAAAATTCTATTAGTGCATTCTCTTGAATATGTCCCAGGAACCCCAATGTATAGCTCGTAATCTTCAGGAATTAAATTATACGCCGCAACTGAAGTTGCAATTGGAATTCCTGTTTTTTTGGAAAATTCATGTGCCTCTTCTCCTGCATCCGATATTCTTGCCCCACCACCTAAAATGATCACAGGTTTTTTTGCCTTTTCTATCACTCTGAGGGCTTGTTTGATTTCTTCAATTGGTGGTGAAAATCTATGTGAAGGTGTTTTTGTATATCTATCTTCAACAATTAGCTCTAACTCAGCATAGTCATCTTCTATTTGTCCATTATTACCTGCCATCTGCAGATTCACAGGACCTGGATTTCCTGTTGTAGCTTCTCTGAATGCCTGGCGCATAAGATCAGGTAACCGCTCAACTTGATCAACCTGAAAATTTGCTTTGGTAAGCTTTTCAAATATTGGGTAATCATCATTCTCTTGATAAGCACCTTTATGTTTTTCCATTGATTTCCTGCCACCGGTTAGAGCAACTATAGGGCTGTTTCCAAGAAGTGCATCTCTTAATCCAGCCGCTAAGTTTGCTGCGCCGACTGCTTGAGCTGCGCAAACTCCAGGCTTTCCAGAAGCTCTAGCATAACCGTCTGCCATATATGCGGCAGATTTTTCAGCGTGAGCCAAGACCCTTTTTATTTTCATATTATCCATCTCAGCCAATGGTCTGCTTAATATGGTTGGTACATAAAAAACAGCATCTACACCAGATTTTTCAAGAAATTCTGCAATAAATCTTCCACCTGTCATTTTTGGCATTTTAATTCCCCTGACTTTAAGTTGTTTGTATATTGTGATATATTATAATAAATACACTGTTTTGTAATAATTAAAAAAATTGTGAAATACTCTATCAACATATTAACCATAGAAAGTCGTGTGAATGAAAAATGATGCTTTAACTGGGCTGAAGGTAGTTGAGTGCGCAACGGTCATTGCAGCTCCATTATGTGGCAGATTATTAGCTGACTTTGGCGCAGAGGTTTTACATATTGAAACTCCTATAAAGGGAGATCATCTGCGGAATTTTGGATTTGAAGTAGATGGTATAAACCCATGGTGGAAAACCTACGCAAGGAACAAAAAGCTAATAACTTTGAATATATCGAAAGAGAAAGGCAGAAATATTTTATTTAAGCTATTAGAAGATGCTGATGTGTTTATAGAGAATTTTAGACCAGGTAGACTAGACGATTGGGGTATTGATATTGCAGAGCTCCAAAAAAAATATCCAAGATTAGTAATTGTGAGAGTAAGTGGGTATGGACAGAGTGGTCCCTATGCTAATCAGCCGGGATTTGGAACATTAATGGAAGCCATGAGTGGTTTTGCTGAAATGACTGGAGAAAAGGATGGCGTGCCAACATTACCTCAATTTGCTTTAGCTGACACCCTCGCCGGATTTTATTCTGCATTATCTGCAATGTTTGCAATTTATAATAGAGATGTGAATGAATCAAAAAAAGGTCAAGTCATAGATGTCAGCATCTGGGAGAGTCTATTCTCTATTCTTGGTCCAAATGCAATGGTTTTTGATTTGACGGGTGAGATACCATCTAGAATGGGCAATACTGCGCCAACGAGTGCGCCCAGAAATACCTATAAAACAAAAGACGGGAAGTGGGTGGCGCTTGCCGGGGCAACACAAACAACTGCCGAGAGACTTTTTAAGGTTATAGGTAGACCTGAATTGATAAAAAATCCAAAATTTTCAAATAACGCAAATCGTATAGTGCATGTTAAAGAGCTGGATCGATATATATCTGATTGGATGTCAGAGCATAGCCTTGAAGAGGTATCCAAATTACTTCATAAAGAGTCCGTGCCAATGGGCCCTGTCTATAATATCCAAGATATAATGGAAAATATCCACGCACAATTCCGGGAAATGGTGACAACTGTTGTTGATAATGGTAAGAAAATTAAGACAGAGAATATTTTTCCAAAGTTTTCAAGAACACCAGGAAATATAAAATTTCTTGGAAAAGAGATCGGGGCAGATAATGATGAAATATTTAAGCAACGATTAGGTATGAAAATTGACGAAATTAAAAAATTAAAAGAAGAAGGTATAATTTAAATATGAGGATAAAAAATGAATAATAAGCCATTAATAACGCTATATACCCCCGGTAATAAACCGGAATTAATTGAAAAGGCATCTCGTTTTGAGCCAGACGGGATAATAATAGATTTTGAGGATGCTGTTCCTTTGAATCTGAAAAGTGAAGTCAGAGATAATATTTCAAAAAATATTATTCCAAAACTTGATATCACAGCTTTAGTCAGGGTTAATAGTGAAAAAGAATTTCTTGAAAATGACCTGAGGGCTGTAACACAAAAGAATATTTACGGTATTGCATTGCCTATGGCTGAGTCAGTTGATCAGGTAAAATTTGTAGATGAAATTATTTCAGATGAAGAAAAAAAGAAAGGTCTGGAGAAAAATTCTATTAAACTCCTTTTATTAATTGAAACAGCGCTTGGGGTCATCAAATGTTTTGATATATGTTCAGCAGCGGAACGAGTGGAGTCAATCGTCTTTGGTAGTGCAGAGGACGGCGACCTTCAACGAGATTTAAGATCCGACTGGTCAATTGATGGGTTTGAATTAAATTATTCTCGATCAAGATCTCTTGTCGAGGCAAGGGCCGCGAAAATGCCTTATGTGCTAGATGGGGCTTATGGCGGTATTGCAGATCTCGAGGGACTCAAGGCCGAATGTGAACTGAGCAAGCGAATTGGTTATGATGGGCGAACGTTAATACACCCAAGTCACATTAAAATTGCAAGAGAGGCATATGAGCCAGATCCAAAAGAGATTGAATATTATACAAAAATGGTTGAGGTCTTTGAAGAGGCAGAGAAAAATGGACTCGCTGCAATTACCTTCGAGAACAAGATGGTTGATTATGCGATGTACAAAAAAGCAAAAGTATTCTTAGACAGATAAGATAAAAAAACCCAACCTATTTCAGGTTGGGTTTTTGTGTTCAAAGATTTTATAGATTACGCAGAAAAATCTCCATTCTCTGCAAGCCATTTTCTTTTTCTCTTGGATCCAACCTCTTCCATTCTTGAGTGTCTTCTCCAGTACAGCACTTTGTAGTCCATATATTCCATGAGTGTGAATAGACTTAGCCCCATAAGAGACATTACTATCAGTGCAGCGAAACTTCCATCCATGTTTAATCTGAATGCAAACCTTTGCATAAGAATTCCTACACCCTCTGATGCAGAGAAGAACTGCGCAACGATTGTACCAATTAACGCACCAGTCATGGCAAGTTTTAATCCCGCTATGATGATTGGAAGTGCGCTAGGTATTTGACACTTCCAGAAGAACTGTTTCTTGGTCGAGCCAAGTGATCTAAACAATTCTGTTGCATCCTTATCGATGTGTAGTAGACCTGTCAATGTGTTGATGAAAGGCGGGAAAAAGCACACAAGTGCAGCTAGTGCGATCTTTGAGCTCCACCCAAATCCAAACCAAGCAATAATGAAAGGTGTTACTGCGATCCCTGGTGTAACATTAAACACGACTGCATACGGTGCCCAGTATCTTCTGAAGACAGGGCTAATTGCAGCAGTAATTGCTAAACCCATCCCGATACTCACACCAATAATGAAGCCCATTGTTGCTTCATACATTGTGATGATGTAGTGCCAGTAAATTGACCCTGTAACAAAAAACATCTCATATAGTCTGTATGCGATAGATGTTGGAGCCGGTAAGATTAATTCGTTAACATAACCCAGTCTTGCACCAACTTCCCATCCACCAAATATAATTAGGAAGACGAGTCCATGCATAGCAAGTTTTTGTATAGGAGAAAGTTCCTTTACTCCGGCTAATACGCCGTCTGAACCAATATCACTCATAGTCCTAGCTCCCCTCTAATTTTAGTTTCTTTTTTTACGCTTTTCTTGGCCATTAGATCATCGCTTAACCAATATAAAACCCTCTTGTCGATAATTTCCATTATTCTAAAAAGAATAAAGCCATAGAGAGTAATTGATAAAAGCCCTGCGAATGCAGACGGCATATTTAGCGACATTGTATAACGTGCCATTAGGATTCCCATACCGGCCTGTGCTGAAATAAACTCGGCCACTAATGCACCGCCAAAGGCCGATCCAACGGCTAGCTTAAGCCCAGCATTCATGGTAGGTAGGGCAGTTGGTATCATAAGTTTCCAAAACACCTGTCTTCGTGTCGCACCAAGGGATCGGAAAAGTTCATATGACTCCTCTTCAACTCCAAGTAGTCCTGTTATGGTATTAACAAAAGGCGCAAAGAAGCAAACTAATGCAGCGAGAGCAACTTTTGAGCTCATACCAAATCCAAACCATGTGACGAAGATAGGGCCTAGGGCAATCCTAGGTGTAGCTTCAACGATAATAATATATGGCTTTAAGAACTGCCTAAAAGTATCACTTAATACAGCTGCGACAGCTAGCCCGATACCTATAACACAACCAATAAAGCAACCGACCATTGCTTCTTTGAAAGTTACCCATAGATGGTACCATACGTTGCCTTGTGTAACATAAATTTTCCAGATGGATGCTACGATGTCTGTTGGTCTCGGCAGCAGTAGTGGATTACTAAAGCCTGTCCTGTT
>CAJWEW010000005.1 GCA_913030915.1 uncultured Rhodobiaceae bacterium | reverse complement strand
TAAGAACTTATCTCCTTCATTATACCATATTGCAATTGGATTATGCTCATAGACTTGAACCTCCAAAGTTGATGGATATATCTTTCTTAATTCAGATTTTTTAACCCAATCAATATTATCTATCTCAGAGCTGATTTTTTTCAAATCGATACTTGTGAGTGATATTCCTCTTTGATCAGACACAATATTCACGATATCACTTACTTTTGTGTTTTCAATTCCTGATATTTTAACGTTCTTTAATCTTACATCTAAATTAATATATTCCATTGACCTGCTGATAATATCTTCTGAATTTTTAAATGAGGATGGCATTGAATAAGCTAAAATTAATATCGACATAGCAATAGCAAATGCTTTCAGTTTATATTTTTTGGCTATCCTGAAAATATAATTACGCATTATTTATCCTATTTAATCAATATCTGTTATATGACGCGTCACAAATAATCCATTCAACCAACTCATGGAATGAGATACCCGAATACTCTGCCAATTCAGGTAGTAGAGATTTCTTAGTCATTCCCGGTTGAGTGTTTACCTCAAGACATACCAGCTTTTCATCCCTTGAAGGTGAATACCTAAAATCAACCCGTGTCACACCTCTACAACCCAAGCACTCATGAGCCGCTAACGAATATTCTCTCATTTTTTCGTAAATATTTGGTTTAAGTTTAGCCGGAATAATGTGCCTAGCTGAGTTAGAGCTATATTTCTCGTCGTAATCAAATAATTGTCCACTTGTTACTATTTCTGCTACATGAGTTGCCTTACCCCCAATGACTCCACAAGTGTAATCGACACCATCCACAAAATCTTCTGCAAAAAAAAGGCTCAATGACTCGTAATTTTTTTCAATAAATTCATTTAACTGATTTTTTGATTTTATCAAATAAATATCAACACTTGATCCACCATTAATCGGTTTGATCACTATTGGGAATTCGATCTTGTCGTGTGTATTATTGAGTAAATAAGATTTGGCGACTGGGATTTTTCTATGCTTAAAAATTTCTTTTGATTTTAATTTATTCATTGCATTTTCCGATGCAAGAATGCCAGAATGTGTATATTTGATCTTTAAAAATTCAAAAATTGATTGGATATACCCATTCTCTCCCCAAGATCCATGCAAGCAATTGAAGATAATATCAAAGTCTAACTCGGTTAGACTTGTTATTATATTATAATCAGGATCTAGTGTTTGAACTGTGTAGCCTAAATCTTTTATTGCTTGCAAGCATACTTTACCACTCTCTAAACTTATCTCCCTCTCTGGCGATATACCGCCCATCAGTATTAATATTTCTTGCTCTTTTGGAAAATTATTCATAACTCAACTTTCGGACCGTTGCCGATCCTTCTTATCTCCCACTCGAGATCTATTCCAGTTTTTTCTTTCACACGTTTTTTTATTTTTTCCCCCAAGAGCTCGATGTCATGCGCCGTTGCATTACCCTTATTGATTATAAAATTTGTATGCAATCCAGATATAATAGCATCACCTGATGAGAGACCCGAACAGCCTGAGTCCCTGATTAACTCCCATGCCTTAATATCTACAGGATTTTTAAATGTTGACCCACCCGTCCTCTCTTTTATTGGCTGAGCAGCATCTCTGTGCTTCTTATACCTATTAATCTCTTTTATAATTTCATCTTTATTTGCTATCGATCCTTTAATAATCGCGGAAATGCAAATCATATCATCCGAAATATTACTTGACCTATAGCCATAACAAATATCAGCAGGACTACACTCAAGCTCATTACCCTTGTTGTTAATAAACCTTGCCGATATTAATATATCAGCAACTTCCGCCCCATAGGCACCAGAATTCATCTTCACGGCACCACCAAAAGTCCCAGGTATTGTATTGAGAAAGGAGAGGCCTCCGAGATTATTCTTAAGCGCAAAATTTGAAATTTTTTTACTCGGTACCGCAGCTCCGCACTCTATGGTATCAACTGCCGTCTGCTTGATGTAGTTGAATGCTCTATCCAGAACTATGACCACACCCGGTATGCCATAGTCTCTTATTAAGGTATTTGATGCGCCACCTAAAATAGTTACAGGAAGATTTCTTGGTTTGATCCGCATAAATTTTTTTAAATCGTTCAAATCCTTTGGTTTGAAGAGCAACTCAGCACAACCCCCCACACGAAACCATGATATTTTTTTTATTGGATAATTCGTATGCAGATGACCTACTACTCTTCCGTTAAATTTAGCTTTAAGCTTATCAGCATCCGAAAAGTAATTCATAGACCCTTCCATCAAATTTCTTTACAAATAGCTTTTGATATTTCATTGATATCCCCCGCACCTACAAATAGTACAATATCACCATCTTTTGTTATATTTTTCAAAAATTTAACTATTTCTCTCCTTGATAAAATATATGTGTCTATATTAGATTTTTTCTTTATATCTTCCGCAAATTTCTTGTAGTCAAACATACTTTCATATTCTTCACCAGCAGCATAAACTGGTAAAATTGCAAGATAATCTGAATGCTTGAATGAATCACAAAAACTATCATATAATGATTGCGTTCGACTATACCTGTGTGGCTGAAAAATCATTATCACCCTATTTTCAGCTTCTTCTTTTGCCGACATCAATAACTGATTAATTTCTGTTGGATGATGTGCATAATCATCATAATATCGTATGCCGCTCTTTTCAATAATACTGGAAAATCTTCGATATACTCCCTGATATTTTTCTAATTGATAAATAATTTTTTCTTCGGCTATACCATTTAACAAGCCAATTACTGCCGCAGCTGTTGAGTTCCAAACGTTATAAATACCTGGCCTATTTATTCTAAGCTTCAAATTATATTTTTTTTCATTTACAAATCCAGATAGTTCGAATTTATGGCCAAAAGGTAGTTTCTCTATATTTTTTATTACAACATCTGAATGAATATCAGTCCCATAACTTATTATATTATTTGATTTTAAATGACTAAAAACTTTTGAAGCAATAGGATTATCTCTAAAATATAAAAAATATCCACCTTCCTTAACATTATTTGCAAACTTTAAAAATGCCTGCTCAACATTCTTCATCGTTCCATAGTTTTCCATATGGTCATTATCTATATTTGTAACTACTGATATATCTGATGGTAATGATAAAAATGTTTTATCAGACTCATCCGCCTCAACTACCATCCAATCACCATCACCTATCTGTAAATTTGAATTAAAAGAGTAATCAATCCCGCCAATCAATGTGGTTGGTTTTTTTTTGTCATATGACAATATCCAAGATGTCATTGATGTGCATGACGTCTTGCCATGCGTACCAGAAATACAAATAGACTTCTTTTTTTGCATAACTTCTGCAAGCATCTGGGCTCTAGAATATATTGGGATATTGAGATTTTTTGCTTGAACAAATTCTGGATTCTTGCTGTTTACGGCTGATGAGTAGATAACCTTTTCAATATTAGCATTTATGTTATTCGAATTATGCCCAACAAATACTTTGACTCCCATGTTTGCAAGTTGTTTAAGTGCATCACTATTTTTGATATCACTGCCTTGCACAGTATATCCATTGTGCAGACATAGTTTTGCAATGGCAGATAGCCCAATACCACCAATACCAATGAAATGTATGGTCGATAGATTTGTATTCTTGTTATTTTCAATCATTCTGATAAATATTTATCTAATAGCTGTACAAATATCTTTCTGGATTTTATCTTTCCAATTTCTCTGGCTTTATTTGCCATTCTAGCTCTTTCATTCTTTCTTGAAATTAAATTAATTATCATGCTGGACATCATCTTTGGATTACTAGTAAGCTCATTAAATATCAGACACGCCCCCTTATCAAAAAAAAATTTTGCATTTTTAAATTGATCATCATCAATTGAATTTTGCAACGGGACTAGAATGAAGGGCTTACCAATTGAGCACATCTCGAAAACTGTATTTGCACCAGCTCGTGATATAATTATGTCGGCGTTTGCCATAATACTGCCAATGTTTGAGAAGTATGGCCTTATGTCATAATTTACTCCAATTTCTCTATATTTTTTTTCCAATATAGCCTCATCATCACTGACACAATTTTGATAAATTTTTAGTCTATCTCTCATTTCTTTAGGTAGATAGGACAGACTATCAGGTATGAGATCTGTGAATACTTTTGCGCCCTGGCTGCCCCCCAGAACTAATATGCTTAAAGAATTGTCCTCCTTATCTTCATTTGAATCGTATTTCGTAATTCTGTCCCTTAGTGGCAGGCCAGCAAAAACAGTTTTTTCTTTCTGTTTTGGCTGAATATTTTCTGTATTCTCAAATGATAATAGAATTAATTTAGCAAAATATGATATTAATCTATTAGCTCTACCCATCACTGCATTTTGCTCGTGAATGATCACTGGTATCTTTAACAAATAAGCAGCAATCGCTGTTGGAAATGCTGTATAACCACCAAAACAAATTATTAGTTTCGGTCTAAATCTTATCAGATGATAAATCGACTGAATAAGACCTATTGTTAGGTAAAATAGAAAAAATAACTTTGAATTAATATCTGCTCTAAATGGAGATGATGATGCAATCCTCTTTATATTAATGTTGTCTAACTCTTGCAGATATATTTGGCCCCTGCTGTCACAAAAGAAATTAATAACAAGATCGGGATCGTTTATAATTAACTCCTCATAGAGAGATATTGCGGGGTTAATATGGCCGCCTGACCCACCACATACCAATACAATTGATCTCTTTTTCATTTTTCGATATCCCAAGTCAGCTCTGAAAGCTTAGTTTACGTGATGAGTATTCAAAATTAGTTTTCTTTTGCCTTGTAAATGCGAGAATGAGACCAAATGTTATAGCGATGGAGATAGCTGATGAGCCCCCGTATGAGATAAATGGCAATGTCATTCCTTTTGTTGGCACAATCCCGAGATTTACAGCAATATTTATACCCATCTGTAAGCAAATCAGTGAGACGAGTCCAATCGTTGAAATTTTTGCAAACAAATTTTGTTGATTTAAAGATCTTTTGACACCTCGAAAAATTATAAATGCAAACAAAAATATGATAATAAAGCAGGAGATCAATCCAAACTCCTCAGCGGCTACAGCAAAAATGAAATCTGTATGAGCATCAGGAAGTATATTCTTAATTGTTCCTTCACCGGGCCCAACGCCAAACCACCCACCGTTTATTATCGCATTATATGCGGTGTCAATTTGATATGTATCACCTAGATTCGGGTTTAAAAAAATATTTAGTCGCTGAGTGAAGTGATCAATATAAATATAGGAAAGGGCAATACCCGTCAGTGACAATAAAAAAATTATAAGTCCAATAATCATAGGCATTCCCGTTATAAAATAAATTATGGTGGCTGAAAGGGTTACCAAAATTGCTTGGCCGATATCAGGTTGCAAAATCAAACCTATGATAAGAAGTATATACAATATAAATGATAACAATTTTCCGGGTGCTTTCTTTATTATTGACTCAGACATCAACCAAGATATCAAAACAATAAAGGCAGGCTTCGCAAATTCTGATGGCTGCAGTGAAATTATACCAAGATCCATCCACCTGGTAGCTCCCTTTATTTCAGCTCCAAAGATATTGATGAAAAATATTGAAATGAGTGAAACTGCAAAGATTAGCAGGCAAAGCCTGCGAATATTTTTTACATTTAAGAATGAAAAAAATATTGTAACCAAAGCACCAAAAACAATGAATATAGATTGCTTCTTTACAAAATAATATTGGTCACTGTAATTCAATCTTTCGGCTATTGGTGGGCTTGCAGCTAAGTTTAATACAATTCCAAAAATAATAAGAATCAAGATAGCGCCCAACTGCACCCTGTCAACTGTCCACCACCAATCGGATAAACTTGATTTAGTTGATCTGCTGAATTTCATTTCTTTCCTTTACCACTTCCCCAACAATCGTTGTAAATTCCAATCCCCTCTCCTCAAAATTTTTATATTGATCAAACGATGCGCATGCTGGAGAAAATAAAATAGTCACTTTAGATTTGGACTTTTCAGCATCCTTAGTTGACCTATTAATTGCATTTCTCAATGTCACACAATTTTCATACTCAATTTTTGAATCGAAAAGGGTTTTACCCAGTGACTCCGCTGATTCGCCTATAAGATAAGCTTTCTTTATTTTTGAAAAATATTGAGTAATTTGTGAAATTCCGCCATATTTCTCAATACCGCCTAGTATCCAATAAATATTATTATATAAGGCCAATGCTTGTTTTGTTGCATCAGCATTCGTTGCCTTACTATCATTTATGTATTGAATATTATTATATTCATGGATTAATTCAGTTCTGTGACGTAGGCCTCTAAAACTATCGAAATACTTACAATAAGAATTAAATTGAATCTTCATCGCTTGCATGCAAGCGATACAAGCAATGATATTTGATGGATAAGTAATTTTATGGGAAGCAGTGTATTTTGATATATCATAATTAGACACCTCACCATTGGAGTGCAATTCGGCAATTTTATTTTCATCGAGTGGGTTATTTTTGTATAAAATTAAATTACTTTCAAAATTTCTTTTTTTTATTTCAGAGGATACTATGTCTCCGTCTAAACCAATAATTGAAATATCATCTTCATTCTGGTGTTTAAAAATATCAAATTTAATGTCTATATATTTATCCATATTACCGTGTCTATCAAGATGATCAGGGCTTATATTGAGGAGTATTCCAATATCTGGCTTTATATTTGGTGACAATTCTATCTGATATGAAGATAACTCGACAATAAATGTCATATCTTGATCACTCAGATCAAAATCTAGCACGCTTCTTGTGCCAATATTACCACCGATTTGCACTTTCTTACCTAATTTGTCCAGAATATGATAAATCATCATTGATGTAGTTGATTTACCATTTGTTCCCGTTAGCATTATAATCTTATCGTTTCTTTTTCTGTAACTAATCTCATCAGCAAAAAGCTGTATATCACAGATTATTGATTTTTTTTTCTTTCTAAATTCGTCAATGAATTTTTTTTGGGGTGATTTATCAGCATCTATACCAGGACTTAAAAATAATACATCTAAATCTTCAACAGAAATTTCCTTAGGATTTATAATATTTTTGCCCTGCCCAAAATAATTTTTTCTAACTCTATCATTATCATCCCATGCCGACACATTAGCTCCACCTGCTTCAAGGGATCGGATAGCACTGTCCCCTGACAGTCCTAAGCCTAGTACGAATATTTTTTTATTTTTACAGTGTGTTAATGGAATCATTTTATCTTCAATTTTATCTAAGTTTTAACGTTAGTAAGCCTACAAGTGCTAAGATTAATGATATTATCCAAAAACGGATCACAATTGTAGGCTCGCTCCAACCTTTCTGTTCAAAGTGATGGTGTAATGGTGCCATCTTAAATATTCGTTTCCCCGTTAATCTGAAACTAATCACTTGCACAATCACAGAAGTTGCCTCTAAAACAAAAAGTCCACCAATTATTAAAAGAACAAACTCGTGCTTTGTTATAACGGCTATAATTCCTATAATTGAGCCGAGTGATAAAGATCCAGTATCTCCCATAAAAATCATTGCAGGAGGCGCATTGTACCACAAGAAACCAATGCCAGCTCCAATAACTGCTCCACACACAATTGCTAATTCACCCGATCCTGGCATGTATTGTATATTTAGATATTCAGAAAAAAGAATATTACCTGTTAAGTATGCGATTAAGCCAAAACTGCCAATCGCGATCATAACTGGCATAATGGCCAGCCCATCGAGACCATCCGTTAGATTAACAGAATTGCTCGATCCTACTATAACTAGAGTTGAAAAAATAATAAAAAAAATACCCAGGTTGATTGAAAAGTCTTTCAGAAACGGTAAAAATACGGCCTGGTCAAAATCAGCAACGTGCTCTGTCAGAAAATATATCGAAATTATGGATATAAATGTCTGCAATATTATTTTGTGAATGCTACCCAATCCATTAGATGATGAATTAAATACTTTAAGATAATCATCATAAAACCCAATCAAACCAAAAAAAAATGCAACAAAACCCACAACCCATATGTATCTATTTGATAAATCAACCCAAAGCAGAGAAGATACAATCACGCCAAGCAAAATTATAACACCTCCCATCGTTGGTGTACCTGATTTCTCTATTATATGCCACTTTGGTCCGTCAGCTCTAATTGGCTGGCCATTCTTTTGGTGTTTTTTTAAAAATCTAATCATAGGGGGGCTCAAGAGAAAAACGATCAAACCCGATGTGAAAGTTGCAGCAACTGTTCTAGTGCTGATGTAATCAAAGGCATTTAGCAGAGGGAAAAAACTTATTAGTTCATCAATTAGTAAAATCAGCATATCAAACTTTCCTTGTCAGTAATTATGTTAATGCCAAATAATTAATAAATTCCTGAACTAAATTATTTAAACCTATCTTATTACCCCCCTTGATAAATATTAAATCCCCCCCAACTAACTGAAACTCATCAATTGACCGAATATCGTTCACAGACTTGAAATATTTTTTCTTTTTTTTTGATGAAACCATGCCAAAAAGTGAACTCAAATACTCACCACAAAAATATACATGGTCAATAGTAGTCTCGTTTATAAGATTTACCAAATCGGAATGATATTTTTCGTTAAAATCTCCCAACTCTAGCATGTCACCAATAATTATAATCTTGCGTGATATTTGGTCGGCTTCGTACTCATCCACGGCCCTTATTGCTTCAAACATTGACGTTGGGCTTGCATTATATGTGTCGTCAATCAATTTTATTTGCCCCTTATCTAATTCAAAATCAAACTCCTGCCACCGTGATTTATTTACATTTGATTTAACAATATTTTTTAATACCTCAGTTAGATCATAATTTAAGATATGTGCAATACCCAAAACTGGAAGATAATTATTAATGATACTTATATTTTGCATATTTGAATATGCTTCAAAAACCTCACCAAAGACACTAAATTCAATAAAAACTCTGTCCTTACCCCGAGTTATTTTTTTAATTTGAATATCTGATTTGCTTGAATAGCCAAATGTTATTGTCCTTAAATTTTTCGCTAAAGCATTTTTTTGCAACAATTCAAAGTAGTCACTATCTCGAGGAAGCAATATAATTCCATTATTCGACATCCCTTCAATAATGCTTGACTTTTCAATTGCGATATTCTCTTTACTGCCGAGATTTCCAATATGCGCCTCGCCAATGTTTGTAATTACAGCAATATCAGGATTTATAAGTTTTGATAGGTTACGTATTTCGTTTTTCATATTCATTCCAACCTCAAAAATCGCATACTTATCTAGCTTGGATATTTTTGCCTTCGATAGCGCTATACCCAATTCATTATTAAATGACTCAGGTGCAGCAAATGTTGGTTCATAATATGATAATACATTATTCAAATAATCCTTCGTAGTTGTTTTTCCTACGCTCCCCGTAATAGCTATTTTGAGTGATTTGATGTCTTTAAAATTATGTTCAGCAATTTTTGACAAAGCTATAAATGTGTCTTGCACAAGAATAAGTGGGAAATTTGACTCTTCAAAAATTTTTTTTTCGGAAATTATTGCTGCAGATGCACCATTATTAAAAGCTTGTGATAAGAAATTATGCCCATCAGAGTATCTACCCTTTAGGGCTATAAATATGTCTTTTTTTTGAACATATCTGCTATCAGTCGATATGTTACACTCTTTATTATTGAGATATATACCACTTCTTTGATCTATGATATTAATTGATTTTAGACAATCAAAGCTGCAATTTATCCTGTAATTGTCGTTCATTTTGAACTGCTTTCTAGTGTTTGCTCCACAATATTATGATCCGAAGAATGTATTTTTTCCTTACCGTAGATGATATACTCTTCATGACCTTTTCCGCATATAAGAAGATTATCCTCCGATGATAACTCAGAAATGGCATAACTTATTGCCTTCTTGCGGTTAGCAATTTCAACATATTTTCTTGATTGCTTCATTAATTGTGCTCGTATTAAATTTGGTTCTTCAAATCTCGGATTATCATCTGTGACGATAATCAGATCTGCATATTTATCAGCGACATCACTCATGATACTGCGTTTACCCGTATCTCTGTCTCCGCCCGCGCCAAAAACAATTATGAGTCTATTTTTTGTAACCATTCTCATAGCTTCAAGTACGGAGCTCATCGCATCTGGTGTATGAGCATAATCAATGAAAATATTATTGTCATTTAATTTTGCAACACACTCCAATCTTCCTCTAACATCACTAAGTTTTTCAATGCTTGCAAATGCATCTGGCAAAGTAATGCCTGTATTAATAGTTGCCATGCATCCTGCTATTAACGAATTTATAGCTTGGAAAGGGGCTATGAATGGTGTCGTAACGATTATTTTTTTACCATAACAATTTAGCTGGAGTTGAATTTTATTATTATCTCCTCTGTTGATGCCCAAAATAGAAATTGAAGGATTGTTATTACCTATTGTAATTATGTTTTCAGCCTTTATTGAATTTATAAAATTGTGATATTTTAATGGTAAATCGATCATATTTACCACTGCTGTTCCCTTTGAGCTTATCAGGTGAGTAAATAACCTTTTCTTTGTATTAAAATACGAATCCATACTGCTATGATAGTCTAAATGATCGCGTGAGAAGCTAGTAAATGCCGCACCAGCTATCTCTAGGGAGTCCATTCTGAGTTGTGAGAGTCCATGGCTTGATGCTTCAATTACCAGATTTTGAAAACCCTCAGAAGCTAGTGCATCTACCTGCTTGTGCAGTGAGATGGGATCGGGTGTCGTTAATATACTCGGTGTTTTAGTTTTGGAATTACCCAAAGTCCCAATAGACGCAGATTTAATACCCATCAACTGCCATATTTCTTCTGTAAATTTTGTGACGGAAGTTTTCCCATTTGTACCGGTAATTGCTAATATATTTTTTGGCTGTTTTGGATAATATTTAGAGCTAATCTGTGACAGTGTTTTACGAACTGAGTCTACCGTAATAATTGGTATATTTATTGCAGATCTATCAAATGAATAATCTTTGGGAGCAATAATGGCAGCCGCGCCGTTATTAATCGCCTGTTTTAGATATTGCTCTTGTAATTCTATATTTCTCTCTAGTAAAAAAAATAAATTTCCATTTTTTACTAATCGGCTATCCAAGCATATATCTGTTATAGTTTGATCGGAATTGTAATACTGCTGCCTCTCAGAGTTCAATAGCCTTTCAAGCTTCATTTTTATCTACCATTTTCTATTAATTTGAAGCAACTACAATTTGATCATAGTCATATAGCCTCTCAATTGAAGAAGGTTTTATGTCCAACATTGGCGCTATCCTTCTGACTATTTTTGAGAAAGTTGGCGCAACATTCCATCCAGCAGTTGCAAGGCCATGAGAATTCTCAGTTGGCTGTGGTTCATCTAGCAGTAAAAACATAATATATTTTGGTTCATCTAGTGGGAATGCGCCCATAAATGTAGTGCGACGAGTATCATTATCATACGATCCACCAACCAACTTATTTGCTGTACCAGTTTTTCCACCCACAATAATACCGTCAACAGAAGCGCGTTTTGCTGATCCATCAACAACATTCATATACATTAATTTCTTGATCTTTTCACTTGTAGATGGCTCCAAAACTTGTTTGTAGAGAAAATTTGAGTTGTCCTCTACTTTAAGAAAGGATGGTTGTATTAATCTTCCGCCATTGAAAAGGGGTGCGCCAGCTACTGCTGCATGCAAAGGTGAAACTGCAATTCCATGACCATAAGAAATCGTTATTGTATTTATTTCTTTCCAATTAGCCGGGATGCTACTACTCGGTAAATTTTGTATTTGCGTTGATACGGGGTCCAATAGCCCCAATTTCTTCAGAAATGATTTGTGGTAATCTGTACCAAAATCAAGGGCAATCTTTGCAGCTCCAATATTTGAGGAGTGAGTAAATATTTCCGATACAGTTAAAACACGTGCTTGAGGTCTGAAGTCACTAATTTTATGACCACCAGCAATAATTGGTTGTCTTGCGTCATATTCAGTATCTAGGTGAACTAAGCCACTATCTAATGCCATAGCGATGGTGAATGGCTTGAATGTCGATCCAATCTCATATAAGGAATTTGTAACCCTATTTATATTTTCGGGCAAAAGTGCATCTGCTTGATATTGTGGATCAAAATCAGGTAAAGAGACAGCAGCAATAATTTCACCATTATTGATATCCATCAAAACACCAGCTGCTGCTATCGATGAATATTCGTCCATCGATTTCAGCAGTTCATCTCTCATTGCATGACTCACCTCAAGATCTGCAGATAGGTATACATCCCCACTATTACCACTTTCTACTTGTTGATCTATAAATTTTTCGATCCCGCCTTGTCCAATGTTATCAATATTTACGTAACCTATAACACTTGATAGGGTATTTCCAGAGCTATAAAAGCGCTTTGTTTCGTCTATAAACTGTATGCCGGGTATACCTAAATTATGTATTCTATCTTGCTCGCTCGGTGTTATGCCTCGTTTTAACCAGACGAACTTCTTATCATTAAATATTTTGTACTCAAGATCTTCTCTTTGAAAACTAGGGACTGCAGATAGTAATCGATCTACAATATCTTCCTTATTTCTAAGTAAATTGGGTCTTATTGCAACTGATGATATTTCTATGTTTGAAGCTACCAAATGACCGTTCCTATCATATATATTGGGGCGCTTCATATTGTGTATATCACTGTCAGCTATACTTATAACTGGTCCTAGTGACAAATTTGCTAAGTATAAAATCTTAGCTGATAGAACCAAGAATCCCAAAAAAAAACAAAAAGACAGAAACTTAATCCTTAAATGGAGCCTTTTTATTTCTTTGTTATCCTGAGCTTGAAACATGTGATGAAATATCCTTTTTAAGTTTTTTTATCGCTAGTCGCTGGCATAGCCAATGAGTGATCTTTGTATAAGCTCATCCATGACCCTGTTAGCTGGTTTAAGCGGGATATCCTCAATTCTTCTAATTTGTGTCACATTAACAGGTTCCAACTCTAAGCCAAATTGATTGGACAAATTTTGAATCCTATCTGGTTGGGACAAGAGGCTAAGCTCTGCACGTAAGGTTTCAATATCAGATTTTTCATTTTCAATGGTAATTTTAACTTGGGATATTTCTCTCTTTATATTTTTGCTGTCATAACTCAAGAAATACAATACAAAAGAAGTAAAGATGCATAAAATTAAGACTAAGATATACAATAATCTGGTCATATTAATTCCTCAAATATCCTTTTATATTTTGTCATACTATAAATATCTAAATTTTCTCTAAACAAATGCTCTGTTCTTTCTATATATCTCAACTTTGCGGAACGTGATCGCGGATTTTCTGTAATCTCATCCCGATCTGGTTTATAGAATTTTTTATCTGGATATATAAATGGATAATTGGCTCGATCTTCAATTATTGGTTCATACCTCGACTTTGAAGAACTATATCCCGTTAAATGATCAAAGATATTTTTAACAATCCTGTCTTCGAGAGAATGAAATGTTATTACAGCAATTCGACCACCTGGTTTTATATAATCACAAATGCCCATTAATAATGTATATATTTCTTCAAACTCATTATTTACGAAAACTCTTATGGCCTGAAAGGTCCGAGTTGCAGGATGAATATGCGCTCCTTTTTGTTTTTTATAAAAATTTCCGACAGCATCATTAATTACTTTACTGAGTTGAGTAGTGGTATTAATAGTTTTTTTTTGTCTATAAGCATTGATCTTATTCGCAATAATACGTGCGTGCCTTTCTTCGCCAAAATCTCTGATTATTTCTGATAAATGCTCCTCTTTCATCTTATTAACAACATCATGCGCACTAATTGCACTTTTTCCCATCCGCATATCCAATGGTCCTTCATCCTGAAACGAAAATCCTCTTTCTGGATCATCAATCTGCATCGATGATACTCCAAGATCTAATAATAGTCCGTCTACCGCTTTAATTGATAAGCTATCAAGTAAGCTTGGAATTTGCGTGTAGCTCGCATTATAAAAATTAATTCGGTCCTGATATTTTTCATTTAGTTTTTTTGCAACATGCAAAGAATTCATATCTTTATCTGTTGCAATAATTATGCAGTCAAATAAATCTAATATCGCACTGGAATGTCCGCCCCCGCCAAAGGTGCCATCTACATATACACTTCCTCCTCTTAGTGATAATGCGTCAAGCACCTTCTTGGTCATGACAGGTGTGTGATAATATGGTCCGCCAGTAGAAGTTTTTCTACTATCCATCACACTAAAAACCCTTGCTCTTCTTACTCAATAATAGCCTTTGCTCTCTTACCTTTTTTTGGGCTTCTTGCAAATAATTACTAAACCTATTTGGCTCCCATATTTGGAATTTTTGACCTAAACCTACGAATATGACCTCGTCAATAATCTGAGCGTGCTGAATTAGGGCATCACTCAAGATGACTCGACCGTCACTGTCAATACGAAGTTCTTCAGACAGACCAAAAAGTGCTGTTGATAGAAAATCTTTTTCATCTGAGTATGGATCGAGATTATCCATAAGTGCATAAATATCGCGAGAGAGACTATCACCTCCTGCATCAATTGCTTCCGCATCAAGGGATGGATAACAGAACATTTTTTGCGATCCATCTTGGAATAGAATACTCCTGAACTGCGATGGTATTGAGACGCGGCCTTTTTGATCAATTTTATTCTTAAATTTAGATAAAAATAATTGCATTTTATAATCCATAAATGGGTATTTATGGGATAACATGGTATTTTTTGGAAGTCAATGGTTTTTTTAATTATTTGTTAACCAAATTTATTGCTAGATGGCCTATAAGCCGGGTTCTGTATCAATTTGACGATGATCATTCATCTTGCTCAATAATTACTCATTGAGTCTAGCGACCTACCCAGATGGAAGAATGCAGAGGACATATTTCCATCTCTATTTGGTCTTGCTCCCAGTGGGGTTTACACTGCCAATGATGTTACCATCATTGCGGTGCGCTCTTACCACACCATTTCACCCTTACCATTAGATCATGGCGGTATATTTTCTGTTGCACTTTCCCTAGGGTCACCCCCGCCGGATGTTATCCGGCACTGTTCCTCTGTGGAGCCCGGACTTTCCTCTAATAAATAGCGATCATCCAGCCATCTAGCGTATTTGTTTTAACATGAACAATTACCAATTGTCCACAAGGACTAATTTGCAGCTCTATACTCGGATAATTTTTTATGTACCTCGGTGAGTATTTGTTTTGTTGAGACATCAAGCATACCGCTAACTTTTACTGGCCTCCAGTGCCTCTGAAATGCTTTAAGTCCTTCAACAGTTTGCATATCAAAAACTCCTGATTTATTTACATCATATCCAATACGCATAAGCTTACTTTGTATTTCCTTGATGGTTTGTGGACTATTGTTATCTGAATTGTCCATATCAAAATTTTCTTGTGAGAGATTTGAAAAAAAACCGATTTTTTCTTTTGCAAGATGGTGCCATGGAAATTTTATTCCAGGGTCAATCTTTCTACCAATTGAAACATCAGAATGCCCCAGAATATTCCAACTTTGAATTGCATTGTCCTGCATAAGTTTTTTTATTAGTTTTACTAATGACTCGAGCTGGTGAGAAGTAAAATCTTCATTGCCTGCATTGTGTAACTCTATTCCAATTGAATTTGAATTAATATCGACACAATTGTTCCAGAATGATTTTCCCGCATGCCAAGCTCGCTTCGAGACATCAACTAAATTATAAATTTCACCTGACTTATCTATCAGAAAGTGACAACTTACTCTCGATCGCTCATCGAGAAACCAATTAATAACTTTGTGAAATTGCATATCAACGCCAGTATAATGAATTATTATAAACTCAATTTTTGAATTCTTAACTCGATTATTATAGTTTGGTGATTTATATTTATAGCTTATCATTTTAGTAAAAATTTATATAATCATTTATGTTAATTATAATCATTCATAGTTACCATAACAGCAATAATTTAGTTTTATTATGGAAAAAAATAATTGGAATTTCTGGATAGATAAAGGCGGAACATTTACTGATATAATTGCCCTTTCCCCAAATAATAATCTGTTTCTGGAAAAAGTATTAAGTCAATCTCATAACAAAAACGATGACCCTGTTTCAACCGGTATAAAAAAAATCTTAACCGATAACTCTGTAGACCTTGCAAATATAGGGAATGTAACCGTTGGAACGACGAAAGCTACAAATGCTCTTTTGGAAAGAACAGGTGAAAAAACACTTCTAATTGTTCCAAAAGGTTTTAGAGACTCACAAACAATTGGTTATCAGAGTAGAGAGGATATATTTAAATTAGAAATTAAAAAACCAGCCCCGTTGTATTCAAAAGTAATAGAATTGGAAATTCGTCTTACAAATAGTGGGCATGATTTCATAAAACCAAATTGGAGAGCAATTACAGAGCAATTAAAACAAATAAAAATAGGGAGTTTTGACTCGATATGTGTAAGCTTAATTCATGGTTGGAAATTCCCTCGTTATGAAATTGAAATCCAAAGTATACTTAATAAGCTTGGCCACAAAAATGTCACACTTGGCCATGAAATCTCAAAAACCATCAAATACATACGACGAACCCACACATCTCTTGTTCATGCTTATGTGGATCCTATTATCAGAAGCGATATAAATAATTTAAAGAAAGAAATAAATTTTGATAAAAATAATATATGCCTCAGATATATGCAATCAAATGGCGGCCTAGCTGAAGAAAAAAACTTCCGAGGTATAAATTCTATATTATCTGGTCCAGCTGGGGGCGTAATGGGTGCAATCTCAGTGGCTAAAAACTCAGGCTTTGAAAAAATTATAACTTTTGATATGGGCGGTACTTCTACAGATGTCTCACATTTCGAAGGTGAATTGGAATATAAGAATGAGAAAACGATCGATAACCAAACACTACAAGTGCCTATTATTGATATTGATACAATTGCATCTGGTGGTGGTTCAATTTTAGATTATAGGAACTCAAGGATGACCGTTGGGCCAAAATCAGCAGGTTCATACCCCGGACCAATGTCTTATGGAAAAAATGGCCCCCTAACATTAACAGATGCAAACCTATTTCTTGGTAAAATTGTAGAGAAATACTTCCCACAGAAGTTCGGCCATGATGGTGAGTCCTCGCTAGACAAGAAAATTGTAGCAATGGCATTTAATCGACTAAGGGATAGTATAAATCCAAAAATGCTTCCAGAAGATTTAGCGGAAGGGTATATAAAAATTGCAGTTGAAAAAATGTGTAGGGTTATAAGAAAAATCGCTTCAAGGAAAGGTCTCCACCTTGAAGAGCATACGCTTGTAAGTTATGGAGGGGCTGGTGGTCAACACGCTTGCCAGATTGCTGAGAACCTTGAGATCAAAACAGTGATCATTAATCCACTATCAAGTTTTTTATCGGCATATGGTATGGCTCAATCTGGAGAGAAGTATATAAAACAAGAAAGTACCTTTTTTGAATTTGATCAAAAATATACAAGTAAAATTGATGCTCTAATCAGAAGACTACAAAAAGAAAATTTAGCTCGTACCAAATCCAAGACTGTATCTCATAAAAATTTATTTTATTTGAAATATAAGGGCACCGATCAAAGTATTTGCATAAAAGATAGAAAATCAAAAATTAAGTGTGAAAATTTAATCAAAAACTTCAGGAAAATTCATAAAAAAATTTATGGCTATAATCTAAATAGAAAGATTATTCTTGATATGATCCAAGTTGAAACAATCCCTAGATATAACAAAATTGAACTGCCCATAAAAAAAATCAAAACTAAAAAAAACTTTGATAAAGAAAATTTCTTCAGTAAGGGAAAATGGGTTGAGGCTCTCGTCTGTCAAATTGAAGAATTCTATGACTTCGAACTTACTGGACCCGCAATTCTGATTGATGATCACTCAACAATAATTATAGAAGAGGGATGGCAAGCAACCAGAGATCAATCGGGTAATATTTTAATAAAAAAAATAAAACCATCAAAAACCCTCAGAAAAGCAGGTAATTCTCCAATAATGTTAGAGATTTTTAATAACCTCTTTATGTCAGTAGCAGAAACAATGGGGGAAACACTACAAAGGACTGCGGCCTCCGTAAATATAAAAGAGCGTCTTGACTACTCGTGTGCTCTATTTGATAACATCGGTAATCTTGTTGCGAATGCACCTCACATACCAGTTCATCTTGGATCGATGGATGATTGCGTAAAAGGACTTATCAAGAAAAAACAATCGGTAAAACGAGGTGATATATTTATAAATAATTCGCCTAATTCTGGTGGAACACATCTGCCGGATATTACCATTATTTCCCCAATCTTTTCTGATAAGACCGAAGATATAATTTTTTACTTAGCCACGCGGGGTCATCACCCCGATATTGGTGGGATTTATCCTGGATCTATGACTCCTGAAGCAAAAAAATTAGATGATGAAGGTATCATATTTGATAATTTTAAAATTAGTATGAGTGATCTTACAAAACACGAACGATTACAAAAAAAATTAAATAGCGGTAAGTATCCTGCGAGGAATCCAGAGCTCAATATACAAGACATTACAGCTCAAGTAGCTGCAAATAAGATTGGTGAGATCCAATTGCGTAAGATCATTGACTACTATGGATTAGACGCTGTTCAAAGACAGATGTATGCGATACAGAAGAATGCAAAAGGGGCATGTCTCGATTTATTGAGAAATATTAAACCATCAAGTTTTGATATGACACTAGATAATTTTTATCTCAAATTAGAGATAAAGGCACCTCCTGAGAGTAAAAAAATTAACTTTGACTTTACTGGATCGAGTAGGGAAAGTTCAAATAATTTTAATGCTCCACTTCCAATCACAAAAGCTGTTATAATTTATGTCTTAAGGTGTTTAATTAATGAGGATATTCCACTTAATTCAGGAATCCTTGAACCAATAGAAATATCTACGGATAGTGATTCTATAATAAATCCCTCAAAAAATGCAGCCGTCTCAGCTGGAAATGTTGAAGTGAGCCAAGCGCTTGCAAATTGTATTTTTGGCGCGCTCTCCATCAAGGCATCGTGTCAATCAACAATGAATAATGTCGTTCTTGGGAATGACGAATTTCAATATTATGAAACAATATGTGGAGGTCAAGGAGCCGGAAGTAATCATGATGGTTGTGATGCAATACAGACAAATATGACAAATTCAAGGTCTACCGATCCTGAAATTTTTGAGGAAGAATACCCAATTATTCTTGCAGAATTATCCTTAGTTGGGGAAAGGCAAGACAACAGTAAATTTACAGGTGGCCGTGGTTTAAAAAAAATATTCATCATACGTGACAATATGAATTGTTCTTTGCTATCAAATAACAGGAAAGAACTACCATTTGGTTTGTTTGGGGGTGAACCAGGAAAGCTTGGATCAAACACAATTATAAGAAATAATGTGGTAACTGAGTTAGAAGGAAATTGCCAAATTCAATTATTGACTGGAGATAAGTTGATTATCGTAACTCCTTCGGGTGGAGGATATGGAGAGAGATAAAATTTATAATCCGAACTTTGTAGTCTTAAAACCATTTAGATGTAACTGATCCGAAACTTTGTTGATATGCTGTGGACTAATCTCACAGCAGCCACCAATTATTCTTGCACCGTGAGCAATCCAATCCATCACAAATTCTGAATATTCATCTGGACCGAGGTCATTTCTTGCATCTAATACATTTACACTTTTTCCAAATTTTAAATCTTTTACAGAAGAGAAACCATTTGCATAAGCACCAAAAGGTATTTCAGTATTTTTAAAGTTTGATAATGCCGATGATATTGTTTCGGGGCGGGAGCAATTTAATAAAATTGCATCCGCAGATCTCATTTCCAATAATTTAATTGCATCCACCAACTTTTCGCCAGATCTGAGTAAATTTGGATAATCATCATCTAAAGTGAGACTAACATACTTACCTAGCCCAAAATAATCAAGAGCATCGGTCACAGCTAATACCTCTTTGATACTAGACATAGTCTCGACTAGAAATAAATCCACATAATCAATTTGCTGTTCAATTAAGAGTACATACTCATCAAAAAGTTCTTTATTTTCTCGTCTGTCTTCAGCTGTATAACTAGCGATGAGTGGCGGTAAGCATCCGGCTATGGATAAATTGGATCTGGTATAGTTTGATTCAGAAATAGCAGAATTTAATAATTGGACTGACAAGGTATGGATTTCATCAAAACTATCTAGCATACCAATTCTTTCCAATCTTGATGGAGTTGCAGCATAGTTATTTAAGCTCAAAACTTTTGACCCTGCATTTATAAAATCCATATGAACACCAACTACAATCTCTGGATTGTCTCGCATTATCTGCAATGACCAAAGAGTTTGCGATTCGGGTGATCCTGCTCTTAAATATATTTCCTGCCCAATTCCGCCATCGAGCAAAATTATTTGTTCTGATTTCATAAAGTAATAATATCAAGATTATTTGAAAAACTCGATTAAAAAGCTGTTGATATTTACCTAGATTTGGAAAATTGAATTTATTTTGCCCAAATTTTGAACAATATTTAAAATTAATACGTTAGGTT
Source organism: uncultured Rhodobiaceae bacterium (assembly GCA_913030915.1). Taxonomy (GTDB): domain Bacteria; phylum Pseudomonadota; class Alphaproteobacteria; order Rhizobiales; family TMED25; genus TMED25. The sequence goes on along the minus strand of CAJWEW010000005.1, from coordinate 53,087 downwards.
TTAAGATGAAATTAACAAATGATACTTAAACTTAAAACATGACTTGTCAAATTTATTTGTTTTTAAACTTATTTGATATATATTAATTTAAGCTTTTTTTAAGTAGTAACAAATACACGGGATGTAGTGGTGATCAATATTTTAATACATAGATTATTCTTTGCAATAATCCTCTCATTAATGTTTTTTTTGCACCCAATAGCAACAAAAGCGGATATTTCTCAGTTTATTGACGAAAATTACAGCTCATCATATGTTGAGCCATCTATTACCGATCAAGATTACACTACCTTTGATCCCTACGAGACAACAAATAGAAAAATGTTTGCTTTTAACCAAGCAGTTGACAAAGCAATATTAAAACCAATGGCACAAGCTTATAGAGATATTGTTCCAGAAGGTGGGCGTGAGTCAATTAGGAATTTCCTTCGGAATTTAGAGTCTCCAACAATCTTGTTTAATGACATTCTTCAGGGCGAAGAAGAACGCGCATCGAACACAGTAAATAGGTTTGTTATTAATTCTTCAATTGGTTTTTTTGGGTTTGGAGATCCAGCAACTGATATGGGTTACCCGAGGCACACTGAAGATTTTGCGCAAACGCTCGCTATCTATGGGGTTGAGAGCGGTCCGTATATAGTTTCACCCCTCTTTGGACCATCAACACCACGTCATATTGCAGGACGTGTAGTGGACTTTGCAGTACACCCACTGACTTGGTATCTACAAAATCAAAATGATGGATATCGGTTCTCCTATGGAATTTCAGAAGCCGTGGTAGCACGAGAAGAATTATTAGACGTACTTGACGACATTGAGGCAAATTCTACCGATTATTATGTCAGTGTAAGAAACATGTACATGCAGAGAAGAATGGATGAAATCTCAAATGGTGTTCCAAGTGACGAGCCATCTGAATTTTCAATTGACACAGCACGAGATCTCAACTTAGTATTCTAACTAGGTTGGTCATGTTTCAAAATATAAAAAAATACCTCATTCACTCAATATTATTACTAGTTATCATTGTGTCCAGTGCCCACAGCCGTGAAAACTGTGATGAAGTTCTGACGTTCATTAATGAAGTAACAAATGAAACATTGAGCATCATCAATTCACCTGAGTTAACAAAAAATCAAAAAAAATCTAATCTTTCAGAGCTCCTTATCAAAAATGCTGATTTCGAGACAATGGGCAAGATTATGCTCGGTAAATATGCACGGAAGCTACCTGATGATATGAAAGAGGTATATACCGACCTTATTCAGAAGATGCTTACAAAGACGATATACGAGAGATTAGATAATGATGAAGAGGAACCTGATGTTATATATGCGATTGTTAATGATAGCTGTAGAACAAAAGGGTCAAAAAATAGAGAGTTTCTGGTAGATGGTGATGTTTTAAAGGATGACTCACGACTTGCATCAATAAGATGGTGGATAATTATGAATAAAGATCAGCAGTATAAAGTAATAGATCTAACTCTTGCAGGTGTATCACTTACGCTTCAAAAAAAAGACGAGTTTACATCCTATCTTTCTAATAAATCTGTATCTCAACTCATTAATAATCTCTCAAAAAAATTTGATTAATTTAATTTCTAAATCTGATATCCTTTCAGCATGAAGCTAAAAATTGCAATTATGAACGGTGATGATATTGGTATAGAAATTGTCCCAATGGCCAAGTTGGTTTTAGTCGAGACACTCAAGTCTCTTGGGTACAGTATTGAACTAATTGACTTACCCATTGGAAAATTAGCTCATATTGAATATGGTGATACCTTTCCTGAATACACAATCAATCAATTAAATGACGTGCATGGAATCATTTGTGGACCGATTGGACACGCTAATTATCCACGAAATGACTCCACCTGGAAAATGCCCCCTATAAGAAAAAAATTTGGATTATATGCAGCGATAAGACCTGCAAAGTCATATGATAATTCAAAGAATATAGACATCATCTTCGTAAGAGAATTAACTGAAGGTCTGCAAAGTTCAGACACAATTGTCGGAGGGTACCCTGAATTTCGCCCAAACGATGAAATCACTATAGCATCAAGAGTTATTACAAGAAAAGGTTCTAATAGGGTAGCTAAAGCTGCCTTTGACATAGCTGTCAACAAAAATAGATGCAAAGTTACAGCAGCACACAAGGAACCCCTATTCAGATTAAGTTGTGGAATGTTCCTTGAAGAATGCGTAAAAGTTTCAGAGGAATATCCTTCAATCTCTTATGAAGATAAGCTTATTGACACAACCGCTATGCACCTGGTCTCAAACCCAGAGTCATTTGATATTGTAGTAACAACAAATCAATTTGGTGACATATTAAGTGATATTGGAGCTGGTTTAATTGGTTCAATTGGTATGGCGCCAGGTCTCTGCCTTGGAGATGGTATTGCAATGGCTCAAGCAACGCATGGTTCTGCGCCTGATATTGCAGGAAAAAATATTGCGAACCCATATGCCATGATTATGTCAACATCAATGCTACTGTCTTGGATGGGCTCTAAATATAGTGAGGAAGAATTAATTGTGGCTTCAAATATTATTGAGGAGTCAACATTAGAAGTAATCAAAGAAAAAAAACACTTAACAGCAGATATTGGAGGAAAAGCTTCTACTATTGATATGACAAAAGCAATAATAGAAAAAGTAAAAGCTAGATAGTAATACCATCAGTCACAAGCTTGCTAAACGCGGTTTTATCTATACCAACTTCTTTTAAAATTTCAAAGCTGTGTTGACCTAATTCTGGAGCTAGTTTATCTATGTTTATTGGTTTATGATTAATTAAGACTGGATTACGTATTGTCTTAATTTTAGTGCCTTGACCATCACCTATTTCCGTTACCAGTTGCCTTTCAATACTATGAGGATTATTTAAAGCTTCTTTGTAATTTCTTACACGACCACATGGTATACCAGACTCAGTCAATTTAATTTCTAAATTTGATGAGTCCCAAGCCATTATTTTATCTGCAACAGCTGGGACAAGATCTTTTTCATTTTCTTTTCTACTGGAATATGAAATAAATTTCGGATTTTCTAATAAATCATTTAGATCTAGTATTTCCATCAATCTCTTAAAATGTGCGTCACTCGGTGCACCTATTGCAATATACCTTTTATCATTTGTTTCAAATAATTGATATGGTGCACTCGCTCGGTGTGAATGCCCTAATTGTTCTGGAACGATACCACGCGACAAGTATTCTGTTGTCTCCCATACAGCCGAGGCGATGGATGCCTCAATTAGAGCTACATCTGAATGCATACCTTGATTGTGTTGAATCTGTCCAATTAATCCAGCTAAAGTTGAATAAGTAGCAAACATTGCGCCAAGAATATCTGCTGTTTGCAACCCAGGTCTTGGGGGAATTTCCCCCTTCTCACCCATTACGGATAACGTTCCTGATAATGCTTCAATAATAAGATTTATACCCGCTCTATTTTTTAATTCACCTGTTTGTCCAAAACCAGATACAGATGTGTAAACAATTTTATTATTTATTTTTTTTACATCCTCTTCACCCAAACCCAGTCTTTGCATCACACCCGGTCTATTGTTCTCAATTATTACATTTGCTGATTTTAATATCTCAAGGGTCAGAGACCTACCATTTTTGGACTTTAAATCTAATGCTAAACTTTTTTTATTTCTATTTAAGGTTAAGAATGCAGCACTTTTCCCATCAATGATTGGTGGTATAGCTCTGGCCAAGTCACCTGACGGAGGCTCAATTTTTATTACTTCAGCCCCCATATCTGCGAGCAACATCCCGCAGAAAGGTCCAGCTATAAAGTTGCCAAACTCAATTACTCTAATACCTTCTAAAGGTGTTTTCATATAATTTAACCTGTATATTCGAGTATGTGCAGACCTAAACCCCACCTATCAGACATATATATAAGTCCCGTTTCGCGATCAACATAAACATCATTGCTTTGTGGGCAGCATCTTTCTCTATTTCCCGCTGGAATATAAGATCCAACTTCTTTAGGGCTAAATGGATTGCTCCAGTCAATGATCCTTAACCCAGCATTAAACCAAGCAATGTAGATAAGATCATTTTTTTCCATATCCAACCATATATTATGAGCACCATGTCTTGATCCTGTTTGCCCCCATTTAGAGTCTAATGGTCTCATCTCAAGTGGATCAATGTCAAATGGCATATATGTACTTACTGGAAGTGGGACATCTCTATTTCTTAAATCGTAGAATGTAATGAACGCTGGCGGATGCTCACAATTGACAGTTATAGTTTCTTGAGTAACAATTCCAAATTCAGAGCCTTTTGGAACAAGAAAACTATGATAGTTTCCAGGCCAGCCATGGGTTTCGTGCGGGTTATGTCTCCACTTAAATTCTGGTTTTGATGGATCCGTACAGTCAAATAAAACAATACCTCCATCCCACCATCCAGCTGTTACGAAGTTACCCCATGGATTTCCTTCGTGGCACCAAGCTTCATTTTTAACTATAGAGTTATCCCATGAAAAATCTTCACCTTCTTTTTGACCCTCAACCCATCCATGACCAATAAAACCAGGATTTGATGGATCTTTCATATCATGAATAAGAAGTATTTTTCCACTATAACCGTCTTTAAAACCAGAGCTATACATCAATTTTCTATCCCTGTCGTAGATTGGTCTATGTATACCAAAACTGTCTACTTCAACGTGTCTAATAAATTTTGGATTGATAGGATCTGATATATCAAAAACTCTTAATCCACCTTTTAGATCTGGGTATTGACCGACTAGATTAGGCCTCAACTCTGAATTTGTAATTAATATATCATCACTAATTCTGAGAACCTTATGGGTACGTGCACCTGGTGAGTCTGATATTTGGTTTAATATTTTCGGCTTTGATGGATCTTTGACATCAAGAATTGTCATACCATTATGGCCATTAATTCCTGATGCAGCAACATAACATATTCCATTTGAAACCTGTATCTGGAAAGCATCACCCCATCCATTTAAATCTGAATGCCCAACTAATCTTACATTATGGGCTTGTTCTTCCCATGGCTCATTAAGTTTATGTTCAGCACCAACATATTGCTCAGCCCCCCCAACAGGATCTGGCTTGTAGTATGGTCTATTCATTTTAAAACTCACTTTGAAGCAAAAGATTATCCTTCAATTTCATATGCAGCTTCATCAAGTTCTTCTGGTGAAATCAATACCTTCATATTATCGGTTACAAATGTGACATCAATCCTCATGCCAGCATCTAAGGCTCGGACAAGGTCCGTTCCTTCTTCAAATTCACGGTCTGATGGTGGTAGCTCAATTAGTTTGTCTAATGGACCCCTCCTCCACGCATGTATAGGAACAAGTTTATATATATCATCGGTGTCAAAGTCATCAATATTTCTTCTAATATCCCTTAAAGTGCCAACCTTTGATCCTTCTAAAGGATAAACGACTCGGTCAGAGTTCCAATCAACCCTTGCCTTGACCACTTCATTGTCATATCGCTCTTCATCAGTTAACGGCGAGACCATCGTAGCAATGCCAACATCACTATCTGAAAGCGCATACATTAGTGCTTGCATATAATATGGCTTAAGCTCAGGCATATCATCAGGCACAGCTACAACTATATCATGGGTGTAATATCGATCAAATTTATTAACTGTTGCTGCTATGCGCTCAGCCCCAGATTTTGAACGATAATTATGGTCCTTCCCAAATTCTGACATGTCCGTTTTAACAGTATAAGCTCCTTTTTCTTCAAGCTCTGTCACTTGTTCGTCTGATACACCATCGACTATTACACTGCCGATACCTGAGTCATTGACTTTCCGAAAAGCTGTAACCATCGCCTTCACTTGCTCTTTGGGCTTTGGAGGCTCTGATGATAAATCTCTTATACCGAGCTCAGACGCAACAATTATTAATGGATTAAAAATCATTGAGCGATTTTTTTCAAACTTATAATACACAAAAGTTTGCCTTTATATGGTGTGAACCTCGAGGCAATAAAGCCCCGAGGTCGATATTATATTTATTTTTGTGGGTATCCAAAAATCTCTGCATGATGGAATTCGCCTGGTCTATATCCCGCGACGGCCTCTTCCATATGTTCCATTTTAGTAAATACAGATGGCCCATCTTTCGTGACCAGAACATTTTCTTCTAACCGACAAGTTTGAGGAAGACCTGGATGGCCTGCAAAGGTCTCAATAGCAAAATACATATTTTCCTTTATTTCTGCAGGGTATTTTAGTGAGTAAGCCCTACTCATCCACATACCTTCATAAAGTGTGATACCTATTGAGTGAGCGAACTGTTGAAGTGTAACAGTACCGTACTTATCATCATCATACTCAGGGAATTTTGATACAACATCTGCTGAAGTTTTTCCTGGTCTGAGGTTTTCTAGACCTGCATACATTGAGTCATATGTTTCACGATATAGGTCAATCTCTTGTTGAGTCATTTTCGAACCACATTTGAATGTTCGAACGTAGTCAATAAAGTAACCACCAGGACCAACTGCATTAATATCAACAATTAGTAGATCGCCTTGTTGAATAAGTTTGTCAGTTGCCCATCTTCTGTATGGACTTGTATTACCACCGGAAGCAACAATGATGTCATAAATAATTTCACATCCACGTGATAGCATAAAGTCATGTACTTTTGCTTCAATTTGACGTTCTGTTATGCCTGGTTTTAGCCACTCATGCTTAACATGCCACATCGCCGCATCACCAATTGATGATGACATCTTTAAGTGTTCAATCTCGTCTATTGTTTTCACGACCCGTGCGCGCGACATAGCTGGCCAGCCATTTACTATTTTAATGCCAGCTTTTTCCATTGCATGAAGTGCAGGCATATCTAGCTGGTCAACACCGATCTTTTCTTTGTCAACCCCGTTATCAACTAAAACTTGCTTTACGGTTGCGACCATTTTATCAGCCATTTCACCAACAGCACCTTCAGCCCACTGCCATGTCATCGCAGGTCTAATATTTTCTTCACCTAGCCAAGGTAAGTCTAAGTGAGCATTTCTCATGTCCGAACCAGCTGTTTCAAATAGGACTGGATCACCGCCACGTGGCAGTACAGCATATCTAATATTAATGTTATATTTCCAGTTTCCTTGGTAGGAGCCTGTTATATATCGCACATTCGCGCCTTGGAACACCACAAGCGCTCCCAGATCATCCGCTTCCATTTCAGCTCTAATTCGTTCTAATCTCTGCCTTCTTAGTCTCTCGTGATCAACACGATATTGCCAATCTGCACCAGTTTGACTGTATAGTCTTCTCGGATTTGTATGGTGCTGCTCTTGAATAAAGCTAGTATCTAGCTCATAACCCTTTGTAGGATCCACTGGTTTCATTATTCATACCCCTTTTTTTAACTTCTTACACATCATTACAATGCTTATGTAATGTTTTAATAATCACTCTATTTAACACAGAAATAGAGCCTAATGCAATCTCATTTATGAAAAAAAATGGGAAATACTACAAATAAATTTTATCTGCCAAACCCAAGATGAGGGTAATTGAAATGATGGTAAAAACTCCTGATACGATCACATCAAGTAACTTATTTTTTGCGCCAACAGAAGCATCGATTTTCTTCAAATAAAAGGAACCTTCATAACCAAGTTGAAGAATTGATGTTATAGCTAATGTTAGATACCAAATCCAGCATCCTGCAGGACCACCGTCTCGAAATACGATGTAAACACCAATCACAAATAACGGTGTAATAAATGTTCCCAATATTCTTGCAAAATAAATACCCGACCTATCCACCCCAAACTCCTCAGCGATACCACTTGGTGCAAATATTATACGCACTAGATAAAAACTTATCATGATTAGCACAAGTATATGTATCGCAAGAAAAAAAATACTGTTAAAATTTTCGATCATATCAAGGTCCTTTTATTTTTGGTTTCGTTTTCTTAGTACCCGTTTGGCAGTTTCAGAAATGGCTCTTATCTGTGTGATAAGTGACAAATTTTATCTTTCATTTAATATGTTATTTAGTTACCAAACTGGTGGGCGATCCAGGACTCGAACCTGGGACCACTCCGTTATGAGCGGAGGGCTCTAACCAACTGAGCTAATCGCCCTATTTTTTTTATAGTACTACATTCGTTATATGTAAAGCCACAAATATATGCATGAGGTAATGCCAGATATTAAGATATAAAGGATACTAGCTGTCAAGGAAGCTTCGAAGCTTTCTACTTCTTGATGGATGTTTTAGCTTTCTCAGTGCTTTTGCTTCAATTTGACGGATTCTCTCTCTTGTAACAGAAAATTGTTGGCCTACTTCCTCAAGAGTATGGTCTGTATTCATACCGATACCGAATCTCATTCGTAAAACCCTTTCTTCTCGTGGCGTCAAAGTTGCAAGAACCCTTGTCGTGGTATCCCGAAGATTTGAATGAATCGCAGCGTCGATAGGTAATATTACATTCTTATCCTCTATGAAATCTCCAAGATGGCTATCATCTTCATCGCCAACTGGTGTTTCAAGAGAAATTGGCTCTTTTGCAATCTTCATTACTTTTCTAACTTTGTCCAGAGGCATGCCAAGTTTCTCTGATATCTCTTCTGGGGTTGGCTCCCTACCAATTTCATTTAGTATTTGTCTTGACGTTCTGACAATCTTATTGATTGTCTCAATCATATGCACAGGTATTCTTATTGTTCTTGCCTGATCAGCTATTGACCTTGTTATTGCTTGCCTTATCCACCAAGTCGCATATGTTGAAAATTTATAGCCTCTACGATACTCAAACTTTTCAACAGCCTTCATCAAGCCTATATTGCCTTCTTGTATTAGATCTAGAAATTGTAATCCTCGGTTTGTATATTTCTTTGCGATAGAGATAACTAGCCTTAAGTTCGCCTCTACCATTTCTCTTTTTGCAGAGTGTGACTCTCGTTCTCCCTTTTGCACCATATGAACGATATTCCGAAATTCGTTAACCTCTAGCCCCGCCTCAGAAGCCAACGATGATATTTCTTCTCTTATATTTTTTATCTCAGCTTTTTCGGATGAGGTAAAGTCTTTCCACCCTTTTGCGCTTAGCCTGGATACCCGGCGAACCCAGTTCGGATCAAGTTCATTATCGTGGTACTGCTTGATAAATTCGTTTCTTTCAACTCCATAACTCTCTGCTAACCTCATTAGCTTTCCTTCTAGGGACATTAACCTCTTGTTGATATTATATAGTTGATGAACGAGTGCTTCTATTCTGTTTGCGTTTAGCGCTAAAGCGTTTACTTCTTCAATGAGTGTTGTACGAATTTTTGTATACTTTTTTTCTTCTGATGCAGTAAAATTTTTTGTATTAGCATTTTTTTTCTCGATTGATTTTTTTAGTTTTTCGAGATTTGCATATTCTTTTGCAATTTTATTAAATCTTGACGACACTTGATCTTTTAGTGCTAGCTCCATTGCCGCAAGTGATAGATTGTTTTCATTTTCTTCATCATCGTGATCATCTTCACCCACTTTTTCAGGATCTTCAATATCCTCACCCTCTTCTTGATTGCTTTGGTTTTGATCCTCTACTTCATCGATCATATCGATTTTTGGCATCTCTTGAGCATCAGGCCCAGAATACGTTGCTTCCAGGTCAATGATATCTCTTAAGAGTACGTCGCCATCGTTTAACTGATCTCTCCAAATTATAATTGCTTGAAATGTTAGTGGGCTTTCGCACAGACCACGCATCATCGCTTCCTTACCTGCCTCTATTCTTTTTGCAATTGCAATTTCACCGTCCCTTGATAATAGCTCAACCGAGCCCATCTCTTTTAGGTACATTCTGACCGGGTCATCGGATCTATCACCACCCGACGATCCAGTTTGTTCGATTTTTGCTGGAAGCTGTCCTTCAGACTCAGATCCTAACTGATCATCAGCTTCTTCGTTTTCAATGACGTTTATACCCATTTCAGAAAACATTGCCATAATGTCTTCTATTTGCTCTGATGAAACCTCTTCTGATGGTAAAATCTCATTTAATTCGTCGTATGTTATGTATCCCCTTTTTTTCCCCAGCCTAATCCAGCTTTTTACGGTTCGGTCAGATGTATCTATGAGCGGAGAGTCTTTCTTGGTATCAACTATCTCTTCAGGTTTATTTTGAATTTTTTTTGGTCTTGGTGTCATTCTAGTTTTTATATTACTTGTCTAGCTTTCTATGCATTATTATCCTACCTTATATAATAAATTTACCCTTTAATTACTAGGTATTTTTAATTATTTTTTCTGCTGATAAATTTATGACTTTTAATCTTTTCTCTCTAGTCTTGATTTATTTTCCTCATACCATTTGTCGAACTTCTTTTCAATGTGCGGCTCCTGTTTGTGACCTTGACTTTCGCGATTTTTTAAATCATCAAGCTCTCTTTTTAATTCGTACATTTTTCTCTCATTTATATCAGTCGCATTCTCAAAATAAGATAATTTTGCCGTCTCTAAATCATTAGCCAATTTATGTTTCTCCAGCTCATTTAATACATTTCTAAACTTCACCTTGGTATTTTTAATGCCTGCATCATCCAAAAGATTAATATGTATTTTCTCATTTGTGTTTCTTTCGATCGCTTCAATAAGCCCAGCATGTCCAAGATCTTTTAAATGGTTTACTAATAAGATCGATTGTTCATTTTTAACTTTATTTTCAATTACAAATTTGAATATATTCTCTTTCAGTGCAATTACTCTCTCATCCAATAATTCAATGACACTAATTTCGTCCATAAATTCAGCCACTAGTTCTGGGCACCTGATTAATGATAAAATGAATATTGAGTTTTGCCATGATATACCTTCCTCTTCAGGATTTGTTCTAAATTTTTGAAGTAATTTTGCACTCGGTTTTTTCTTGGAGGTTTTAAAAAAGACACGATTTGACTCAAAACTTTTCGACCTCCAATACGCGCTTAATCTGTCTCTGATTTCAAGCTTGTATTGTTTTTTAACTTCAGTATTCTCAATTCTATCCATCATTTTGTTTAGCTGATTTTCAATATTTGCCCTATCCTCAGGTGTTCCAAAATCAGATGAAGTAATGAAATGGGCCCAAAATAGGTCTATAAGTGGAGTTGCATTGGAAATAAGTTTATCCATTTCGTTTTTTCCATGTTTTTTTAATAAATCATCAGGATCCATACCTTCTGGCAAAAAAATAAATTTCATTGAATAACCAGGTTTTAATATGGGAAAAATAATGTCGATTATTCGATTTGCTGCATTAACCCCTGCCTTATCACCATCATAACATAGTATTGGAAGGTTCGATAGTTGCCACAGCAATTGTATCTGTGCCGCAGACATACTTGTCCCCATTGTTGCTACAGACTTGTGAAACCCATTGACCGATAATGTTATACAATCGAAATAGCCTTCACAAACAAGTAATTGGGTCTCATTTGCAAATATTTTCTTTGCGTTGTGATAGTTGTAAACGATATTTTTTTTCTGGAATAAGATAGTCTCCGGCGAGTTTAGATACTTTGCTGGCGCTTTATTTGTTAAGTCTCGACCACCAAATGCAACTGTTCTGCCATTTTTATCCTTAATCGGGAAAGTAATTCTGTTAATAAATCGCTCATAATATTCACCATCGTCGTTTTGTGCGGATAGACCTGCATCAAATATTTGTTTGTCACTATATCCATGAGAGGTCAAATGGCTAACTAATTCCCCTCGCCTTGAAGTTACACCAATCTCAAACTCTTCTATATTTTCCTTTGTCAGGCCTCTTTTTATTAGGTAATCAAATACAGTCGCGTTTTCTGACTTACTCAATTCATTAATAAAAAACTTTTTTGCTTCTTCATTTATGTTTTGAATAATTTCTCTTTTTTGTTTCTCTACCGGATCATAATTAATTTTTTCTGGTAAATTTACACCTGATATGTCAGCGAGTCTTCTCAATGCCTCTGGAAAATCAATATTTTCTTTATCCATTAGAAATTTAAATGCATCACCATGAGCATTGCATCCAAAACAATGATAGGTATTTTTGTTATTATCTACAGTAAATGACGCGGTCTTCTCGCTATGAAAAGGGCAACACGCCCAATAGCTTCCGCGAGTTGGATTTGATTTTTTATTATCCCAAGTAACATACTTCTGAACAATATCCGACAAAGAAATTTTTGACTTAATCTCTTCGGTTACATTATTAGATGCGTTCTGTGTGTTCATAAATTTATAGCCTAATCAACTAACTCGATAAATGCTCTTTTAGTAATTTTCCTGCGAGCGCAAAGTCCAATTGTCCAGCGTATTTAGATTTTAGTACACCCATAATTTTACCCATATCCCGGATTGAGGATGAATTTGTTTCCTCTATGACTTTAACGATAATTTCCTTTATTTCCTGCTCGGTTAGTTGTTTTGGTAAGAATTCTCTAATAACCTCGATCTCATACTCTTCTTTGCCAGCTAATTCCAATCTATTATTTTTCTTGTAAATATCAGCTGACTCTAAGCGTTGCTTGACCATCTTAGACAATACGTCCATAACAATTGTATCATCAATATCCTGCTTCTTCTCTCTTGCCGCTATTTCTCGGTCTTTTATTGCTGCAAGTATAAGCCGTAAGGTTGATGTTTTATCCTTATTTGAGCTTAGCATGGAATTTTTTAGCTCTGAATTAATAGTATCTTTTATCATAATCTTTTCTCTTTGGAATTTGCTGATTTTATAACATTTTCCATTATATTCATTTTTTTTTATTTATGAATAAAATTTACTTTGGAAAAGTGATAAATTTTGAATGAATTTTGAGAATAATCCAAATAAATGATGTATACATTATACGAATATTCATAAAACTAATATATTATGCGTGAGTCAAAAATAGCTAGTGCTAATGCTGCTAACAAAATAGCTGGGTGGCAACCAATAAAAAAAACTGCTGTTCTACTTTTTTCTAACGGTTTAATTAAATATGGTTTTGGAATTGGAAGCACAGGAATAACTACGGGTGAGGTTTGTTTCAATACATCCATCACAGGTTATCAGGAAATTATGTCAGATCCATCCTATGCCCATCAAATTGTTAATTTCACATTTCCACACATTGGTAACGTTGGGGCAAATAACGAAGATATTGAAACCGCAAGTCCAGATCAAGAAATACTCATATCTGGAATCATAACGCATTCATACATTGAAAAACCATCGAATTACAGATCTGAAAGCACCCTTTCGAAGTGGATGAAGGATAGAAAAATCATAGGCATGTCAGGTGTTGACACAAGATATATAACAAAAATCATAAGAGACGAAGGAATGATGAGTTGTCTTATAGAGCATCGAGATGATGGTATATTTGATATACCTAAATTACAAAAAATACTGGAAAATGTTAGAGAAATGGAAGGATTAGATCTTGCTTCTGAAGCCTCCACAAGTAGTATTTATAATTTAAATTCGAAAGCGTGGGAGTGGGATACAGGATATAGAAAAAATAATCACACAAAAATAAAGATTGCACTAATTGATTATGGCATAAAAACAAATATCATTAGAATGCTTAATACATACGATTGTGAAACCAAAATATTTCCTGCAAAAACAGAAATAGATACGATCATGAAATATGATCCGGATGGGGTTCTGCTATCCAATGGACCCGGAGATCCAGAGGCAACAACCACATATAGCCTTGAACTGATTAAAGATATTATTGACAAAAATATACCTATATTTGGTATATGCTTAGGCCACCAGATATTAGCTCTTGCTTTGGGAGGTGAAACAAGGAAAATGTCTTTTGGGCATCATGGTGCAAATCATCCTGTTCAAGATTTGAGTAATAAAAAAGTTCAGATAACATCTATGAATCATGGTTTCACAGTTGATATGGAAACCCTGCCAAGTAATGTTAAGGAGACACATCGATCGCTTTTTGATCAATCTAATTGTGGCTTTGAAGTTAAAGATAAACCAATATTTTCAGTTCAATTTCATCCGGAGGCATCACCAGGGCCACAGGATTGTTACTATATTTTTGAGAAATTTATTAAAACTATTCAATCAGTAAGTAAAAGGGAATCCGGTGCCAAGAAGAAGTGATATAGAGTCTATACTCGTTGTTGGTGCTGGACCGATTGTCATAGGGCAAGCTTGTGAATTTGATTATTCTGGAACACAGGCATTAAAAGCAATCAAAGAGGAAGGTTTTCGAGTTATTTTAATTAATTCGAATCCAGCCACTATAATGACCGATCCAGAATTAGCAGACGCTACATACATTGAGCCAATAACACCTGAGCTCTTAGAAAAAATTATAGAAAAAGAAAAGCCAGATGCAATTCTACCAACAATGGGCGGGCAGACCGCTTTAAACACGACACTCTCTCTTAAAAAATTAGGGGTACTTGACAAGCACAATGTCGAAATGATTGGGGCCTCATCTGAGGCTATCGACATGGCAGAAGATAGAGAACTTTTCAGAGAAGCAATGAGCGAAATTGGATTGAAGACACCAAAATCACGTCTAGCTCACAATCTATCACAAGGACTCGATGCCTTAAATGAACTTGGTCTCCCAGTAATAATTCGTCCGTCTTTTACCCTTGGGGGAACAGGTGGCGGCATTGCCTACACACGCGAAGAGTTTATCAAAATTGTTGAGAATGGTATCGATGCTTCACCAACTTCAGAGGTTTTAATTGAGGAGTCCGTTTTGGGTTGGAAAGAGTATGAAATGGAGGTTGTAAGAGATAAAAATGATAATTGCATAATCATATGCTCAATAGAAAATGTTGATCCGATGGGAATTCATACAGGTGACTCAATTACCGTCGCTCCGGCACTAACTCTAACTGATAAAGAGTATCAAATTATGCGAAATGCTTCAATCGCAATTCTGCGTAAAATTGGTGTAGAAACGGGTGGTTCAAATGTACAATTTGCTGTAAACCCTGAGAATGGAGAGATGGTTGTCATAGAGATGAACCCAAGAGTTTCAAGATCATCGGCATTAGCTTCAAAAGCTACGGGATTTCCAATTGCTAAAGTAGCTGCTAAATTAGCCCTCGGATACACTCTTGATGAACTTTCGAATGATATAACTGGAGGCCAAACACCTGCGTCATTTGAACCTACAATTGATTATATTGTTACAAAAATACCGAGATTTGCATTTGAAAAATTCCCAGATGCTGAGCCATTATTAACAACCTCGATGAAATCTGTCGGTGAAGCGATGGCATTTGGCAGAACTTTTGCCGAGAGCCTTCAGAAAGCACTTAGATCCCTGGAAATTGGGTTAACCGGTCTGGACCCTATCGAATTTTCAGATATTGGCAAAGATGCAAAGAAAAATATTGTCCGGGCTGAATTAGGTGAACCAACACCAAATCGTATCTTAAAAGTCGCACAAGCACTAAGGCTAGGTATATCTCACGAACAAATACATCAATCATGTAAAATTGATCCGTGGTTTATTGATAGGCTGCAAGAAATTATTGATATTGAAAACAAGATACAACAGCATGGGTTACCAAAAGATCAGGAGAATTTTCGCCTTTTAAAATCGTATGGCTTTTCTGATGCACGACTTGCCAATTTGATAGGGGAAGATGAACATAGTGTAAGACAAACAAGGGAAAATTTAAATATAAAACCAGTCTTTAAAAATATTGATACTTGTTCAGCTGAATTCCAAACATTGACAGCATATATGTACTCTACTTATAGCCATTTTGATAATGAGGACATGGATTGTGAGGCAAATCCAAGTGACAATGAAAAAATAATTATCATTGGTGGCGGGCCAAATAGAATTGGGCAGGGAATTGAATTTGATTATTGCTGCTGCCACGCATGCTTCGCTCTCAAAGAGATGGGAATTGAAACAATAATGATAAATTGTAATCCTGAAACCGTTTCCACTGATTATGATACATCTGATAGGCTATATTTCGAACCCCTGACGACTGAAGATGTGTTTGAGATTATAAAATTAGAGCAGAAAACTGGTAAATTACTTGGGGTAATTGTACAATTTGGGGGGCAAACACCGCTGAAATTATCTGAAGAACTATCAAAAAGAGGTATAAATATTCTTGGGACTTCACCTGATGCAATTGACCTAGCAGAGGATCGAGATAGATTTCAAAAATTAATTAGAGACTTAAAATTAAAACAGCCCGAAAATAAAATTGCCCACTCCATCAGTGAAGCCCGTAAATCTATTCTTGATATTGGTTTGCCAATTATCCTAAGGCCGTCATATGTATTAGGGGGCAGAGCGATGGTAATACTTAGGGATGAAAATGACTATGAAGACTATATTGAAAGCACCTTACCAGAACTGATCCCAGAGAGCATAAAATCAAAATATCCCCAAAATAGAGAGAAGCAAATTGACACTCTTCTAAAAGATAATCCATTGCTCTTAGATCGATACCTCTCGGACGCAGTTGAAGTAGATGTTGACGCAATTTCTGATGGAAAGAAGGTTCATATTTGTGGAATAATGCAGCATATCGAGGAGGCTGGCGTACATTCTGGTGATAGCGCTTGTTCCATCCCCCCTTACTCACTAAAGCCTGATATTATTAACAAACTTCAAAGACAAACAAATGCAATAAGTGAGTCACTCAATATTATAGGCTGTATAAATATACAATTTGCAATCAAGGATGATGAGATTTACATAATCGAGGTTAATCCACGCGCAAGCAGAACTATCCCATTTGTTGCAAAGGTAACAGGTTACCCTGTGGCAAAAATAGCAACAGAAATTATAACGGGTAGAGGCTTTATGCCACCAAAGAAAATCTCAACCAGAAGACACATAGCAGTGAAAGAAGCTGTTTTTCCCTTCTCCAAATTCGATGGGATTGATGTTTTGTTGGGTCCTGAAATGAAATCAACAGGAGAAGTTATGGGAATTGGGGATGACTTTGGAATTGCTTTTGCGAAGAGTCAATTGGGAACCAATGTCCCCCTTCCAAAGCAAGGAAATGTTTTTGTTTCAGTCAAGGATAAAGATAAATCTTATATCATTGAGTCTGTTCGGGTATTAGAAAATCTAGGCTTCCAGATCCTTGCAACTGGTGGAACTCAGCGCTTCCTCATTAAAAATGGAATAAGTGTGGAAAGAGTTAATAAAGTCTTAGAAGGAAGGCCACACGTTGTTGACTCCATGAACAATAACAACATAAACTTAGTTATTAATACAACAGAAGGAAGTAAAGCTTTATCAGATAGCAAATCACTCAGGCAAGCAGCTCTAAGGAATAGAATACCATACTACACAACTTTATCAGGTGCATTAGCAGCAGTCATTGCTATCGAGAGATATATAAATGGATTGGGGAAAATTAAATCCTTGCAGGAGTATTTTTAATAAATATTTAGTAATGTAGTCTTACACTATTAAAGGAATAAATTCACATAGGATAACTGATGGATAAAATACCAATGACAATCAATGGCTATGAAAATCTTCAAGCTGAAATTAAACGCCTGAAGACGACTGAAAGACCGCAAATTATTGCAGCGATTGCTGAAGCACGGAAGCATGGTGATCTGTCAGAAAACGCTGAGTATCACGCAGCAAAAGAACAGCAGGCAATGAATGAGGCGAAGATTAGTGATCTTGAGGATAAATTATCTAGGGCTGATGTAATTGATATAACAAAATTATCAGGTAATATTGTAAAATTCGGTGCGATGGTGACCGTAATCGATGAGGATACAGAAAAAGAAGCTAAGTATCAAATTGTTGGTGAATTTGAGTCTAATATCTCCGAGGGTCTAATATCAATAAGCTCACCAATTGCAAGAGCACTAATAGGAAAAACTATCGGTGATAGTGTTGAAGTTGCTACACCAGGTGGCGGTAAAAGCTACGAAATTATCAAAATTAAGTATGCATAAGATGACCGTGGTATTCAATAAACAAACTATAAACATATGACTAAAAAAAAATCTAAGGTAATAATTATTGGTTCAGGTCCAGCTGGATACACTGCTGCAATTTATGCTGCTCGAGCCATGCTAGAACCAATTCTGATTGAAGGTATCCAACCCGGTGGCCAACTTACAATTACCACTGACGTGGAAAACTACCCAGGTTTCGCAGATATCATACAAGGTCCATGGCTCATGGATCAGATGAGACTGCAGGCCAAGAACACAGGTGTAGAAGTGATAAACGACCACATTAATCTATGCAATCTATCAAAATATCCATTCCAAATAAATGGTGATTCAGGAACTGAATATACTGCTGACAGTATTATCATTTGTACTGGAGCCCAAGCAAAATGGCTTGGGTTGGAAACTGAGGAAAGATTTATGGGTTTTGGAGTTTCAGCATGCGCAACCTGTGATGGTTTTTTTTATAAGGATAAGGCTGTAGTTGTTGTTGGAGGTGGGAATACAGCTGTTGAAGAGGCGTTATTTTTAACAAATTTTGCAAGCAAGGTAACACTCATTCATAGAAGAGATGAATTGCGATGCGAAAAGATATTAGAAGACAGATTATTCAAGAATAAGAAAATAAATGTAATCTGGGATAGTGTTGTTGATGAAATTACAGGTACACAAAATCCAAATTCTGTCACTGGCATAAATATACGAAACACGAAATCAAATAAAACAGTACACGTAGAAACAGACGGCGTTTTTATTGCAATTGGTCATAAACCGGCAACAGAACTATTTGAAAAAGATTTAGAAACCAAAAATGGATATATAGTCACGACTCCTGGATCCACTAAAACCTCAATTTCTGGTGTCTTTGCTGCTGGTGATGTGACTGACGAAAAATATCGTCAAGCTGTAACCGCCGCGGGAATGGGCTGTATGGCCGCCTTAGATGCAGAAAATTTTTTAGCAAACAAGAATACCAATGGACTGGGATAGGTTAAGGATTTTTCACATAGTTGCAGATGCTGGTAGCTTTTCTCATGCAAGTGAGGAAATTAACACAAGTCAATCTGCTATTAGTAGACAAATTTCTAACCTCGAATATGAGGTTGGTATTCCGCTATTTCACAGACACCCTCGAGGACTTATACTTACTGAGCAGGGTGAGCTACTTTACAAGCGGACAAGAAATATTGTTGATATAATTAAAGACGCCGAATTTGAATTAATAGACAGTAAAGAAAGACCATCAGGAGATTTATCTGTTACAACAACAGTTGGCCTTGGTACTAATTGGCTTACACCTCGTCTTGGAGATTTTACTTCAAAATTTCCTGAAATTAATCTAGAGCTCAGGTTAACTGATGCAGAGCTTGATGTTGGAATGAGGGAAGCTGATATCGCAATCAGGTTCCACAAGCCGCAACAATTAGATCTTATACAACGTAAACTATTCACTGTTCATTTTCATTTATACGCATCGCCAAATTATCTTAATGAGTATGGCACCCCAAGCAAAACAAGTGACCTTAAGAACCACAAAATTGTTACATATGGGAAAGCGCCCGATTATCTTAAAGAGATAAATTGGCTGGAGAATATAACTAAGGAATATAAGATAAAACCAATTTTAAAAATAGGAAACATAAAAGGTTTACACATGGCGGTCTCAAATGATATTGGAATTGCAATGCTTCCAGATTATCTTATTGGTCAGGATGATAATTTAGTTAGAATAGCGTTCAACGCAAAACTCCCTGAAATCGATACCTATCTGACTTACGCAGAAGAAAGAAGGAATTCAAAAAGGATTGCAGTTTTTAGGGAATTTATTATTGAAAAAGGAAAAGAGTGGGCATTTTAGTAATGCAAAAAACGCATATCTATTTTGCATTATTATGTATAGATTTGCATACACAATTAAGTTAACTTAGTGAATATGTATATGAAACCTCCCAATTAACATATACGCTTGCACATCACAAAAAAACTGGACTCTGCCCTGGAGTTCAGTTTTTTTTATGAAAGCCCAGCACAAAATCTAATAATTCTTGTACAAGCTTCCTCTAACTGCTCGATTGATGTTGCATAAGATATCCTAAAACATGGACTTGTACCAAACGCTTCACCATGAACAACCGCTACTCCTTCGGCATTAAGTAACTCGGTCACAAAATCTTCATCAGTTTCAATAACAAAACCGCTCGCTGTTTGTTTTCCTATGCAACCTGAACAATTTGGATATACATAAAAGGCGCCTTCTGGGACTCCACAGGTAATTCCTTCAGCTTTATTTAAGAGGTCAACAACAAGGTCACGTCGTTCTTTAAATTCTTTTACCCAGTCTTGAATAAAATCCTGATTTCCCTCGAGTGCCTCTACAGAAGCCCACTGACTAATTGATGTTGGATTAGTGGTAGATTGCGACTGAATTGTCCTCATTGGCTTGATTAATTCCTCAGGTGCCCCGCAATAACCAATACGCCATCCAGTCATTGAATAAGCCTTGGATACGCCGTTAAGGGTTAATGTTCTATTGAATAGCTTTGGTTCCATTTGAACTGGTGTATAGTATTTAAAGTCATCATATAAAATATGCTCATAAATATCATCAGTTAGTAACCAGACATGACTATACTTGAGCAATACATCTGTCAGAGCTTTTAATTCAGACTCTGAGTATGCAGCGCCACTTGGATTTGAAGGTGAATTAAATATAAACCATTTTGTTTTGTCAGTGATTGCTTTATCCAATTGATCTGCGCTTATTTTGTAATTATTTTCAGGATTGCCTTGTATTATTACTGGCTTTCCCCCCGCCATTTGGGTTATATCCGGATATGATACCCAATATGGAGCAGGTATCACAACCTCATCGCCATCATTTATGGTTGCCATGAACGCATTATAAATTATCGCCTTGCCCCCTGGAGCAACAAACACCTGATCAGTTGTGTAGTCAATATTATTCTCTTTTTTAAACTTATTAACTATAGCCCTTTTCAACTCCGGGATCCCATCGACTGCAGTATATTTAGTTTCCCCTCTGTTTATGGCATCAATTGCAGCCTCTTTGATATTATCTGGGGTATCAAAATCAGGTTCACCCGCACCAAGCCCAATAACATCTCTGCCTTGTGACTTCAGCTCCCGAGCCTTTTGAGTAACTGCAATCGTTGGAGACGGCTTTATAGCTTGAACCTGCTTTGATAGAAATTCATTACTCGGCATTTTATAGTTCCCTCTCTAGTGTAACACCATATGCGGATACATCCCGATCTGTTGCGCCTCCGTTACTGTTCACAGCTTCGCGCCACTTTTTCATATGGTCTGTTTCGAAGTGAGCTTCAAGATCTTCCATTGATTTCCATTTCTCTGAAACACGGATTAATCCTGGATCGTTCAAGGCCTCTGAGAACTTATATGAGATACAACCACTCTCTTGATTGCTTTTTTTGATAACCTCAGCTATTTCATTCCGTAAAATTTCAATGCTTTCAGGGTTTAATCTAAACTCGCCCATCACGATAATCATTACAATTCCTCCGAAAATATTTGATGCTCATCATTTTATCTAACACAAATATAGTTTATTTGTTACAAAAAATATAGTTTATAAATATTGAAATTTAAATGTAAACATAATAATTATTTATAAAATATAATAACAAAATGACAGCTCAAAATGTCTCAAGAATTGGTTCAAAATAAGTTTCAAATACAATCCAAGTTTAAGCCCTCAGGCGATCAGCCAAATGCAATAAATTCTCTTACAGAGGGATTAAACAATGGAGCAAAAGATCAGGTATTACTTGGTGTAACAGGCTCTGGTAAAACATACACCATGGCAAAGATAATTGAAGAAGTTCAAAGGCCTGCCATTGTATTGGCACCAAATAAAACACTTGCAGCGCAACTTTACGGTGAATTTAAATCTTTTTTTCCCCAAAACGCTGTCGAGTATTTTGTGTCATATTATGATTATTATCAACCTGAAGCATATGTTGCTAGGACAGATACATACATTGAAAAAGACGCCTCAATAAACGAGCAGATCGACAAAATGCGGCACTCAGCAACAAGATCACTTATTGAAAAGAGGGATCTTATAATCGTCGCATCCGTGTCTTGCATTTATGGGATTGGTTCGTTGGATGTATATGCAGATATGACAGAGAAAATTGAGGTTAATATGAATATTGACCTGCGGATGATTATTACTAGATTAGTTGAACTCCAATACAAACGTAATGATCTGAATTTTTACCGTGGTACATTCAGGGTCAGAGGCGATACACTTGAAATCTTTCCAGCCCATTATGACGATAAAGCTTGGAGAATATCTTTCTTTGGTAATGACGTTGAGTCAATTGAAGAATTTGACCCGCTTACCGGCGAAATTTTTGATAAGATTGATTCAATAACAATATTTGCAAACTCTCATTATATAACCCCAAAGCCAACTCTTGAGACAGCAATGCTGCAGATAAAAGATGACCTAAAGTCACGCCTTGATTTCTTTAACAGAGAAAATAAGTTACTAGAAGCACAGAGATTAGAGCAGAGAACAATATTTGATCTTGAAATGATAGGTACTACCGGAACATGCGCAGGCATAGAAAATTACTCAAGGTACTTATCAGGGAGACGGGAAGGCAATCCGCCCCCTACGCTATTTGAATTTATGCCAAAAGATGCAATCGTATTCATTGATGAAAGTCATGTTACGATCCCTCAGTTGGGTGCGATGTATAAGGGGGACTTAAGTAGAAAAGAAAATTTATCTGAATATGGCTTTAGATTGCCTTCATGCAAAGATAATAGACCCTTAAATTTTGACGAATGGAATGGAATGAGATCTCAAACTATATATGTTTCGGCAACACCCGGTAAGTGGGAGTTGAGTCAAACTGGAGGTAAATTTATTGAACAGATTATCCGACCAACTGGTCTAATTGACCCAACCACAGAGATTAGACCTGTAAAAAATCAGGTGGAGGATATAGTTGACGAAATAAATAACATAATAACAAGCAATCAAAGAGTACTAATCACGGTTCTCACAAAAAAAATGGCCGAAGATTTGACTGAATTTATGCATGAAAAGGGAATCAGGGTTCGCTATTTACACTCAGATATTGATACGATAGAGCGTATTGAAATAATAAAAGACCTAAGAAAAGGAATTTTTGACGTATTAATTGGCATAAACCTACTTAGGGAGGGTCTAGATATTCCAGAAT
This sequence comes from uncultured Rhodobiaceae bacterium, assembly GCA_913030915.1. GTDB lineage: Bacteria > Pseudomonadota > Alphaproteobacteria > Rhizobiales > TMED25 > TMED25. Next base: position 29,916 of record CAJWEW010000005.1, on the reverse strand, counting down.
GCTCCCTTGTAGCAATACTTGATGCCGATAAAGAGGGTTTTTTAAGATCTGAGACATCACTCACACAAACTATTGGTAGGGCAGCAAGAAATATAAATGGAAGAGTAATCCTTTATGCCGATAAAGTAACGAATTCAATATCAAACGCATTAGCAGAAACTGAGAGAAGAAGAAAGAAGCAGCGACTATACAACAAAGAGAATGATATTACACCAGAAACAATATCGAGGAATGTTGATGATCTTGATTACTCAATTTATGAAAAAGATTACTATAATGTAGGAATAGATAGTAACATAGAGCTGAAGGAAGAAGATTTTAAAAAGAAAATTGATAGATTAAAAAAAGAAATGTTAGATGCTGCTTCAAATCTTGAATTTGAAGAAGCAGCAAGAATTAGAGATGAGCTTAAGAGGCTAAGTAATAAAAATTTACTTATCGATGAAGATCATTGATGTACGGGAGCAATTAATGAGAACAATATTAATAACAGGTGGCGCAAAAAGGATTGGTAAATCAATTGCAGAAGAACTCGGTTATGAGAATAATCGTATCCTAATTCATTATAATAATTCGGATCTAGACGCCAAAAAATTACAAAATGATCTGAAAAATAAAAAAATAGAGTCATTTATCTATAGAGCTAACCTGTCAATTCAGGATGATATTCTGAATATGCTGGATAAAATTACAAAAGACGTTGGACAAGATCTTGATACAATCATTAATTGCGCATCGGTGTTTGAAAATGACAGTGCAAAAAATATTGAAGTTGAAAATTTCTCAAAACATGTGAATATAAATCTTTTGGCGCCAATTTTACTATCAAAACATCTATGTAAAACCCACCGAAAAGATAAGGATAATAATATTATTAATATAATCGACCAGCGTGTAATGAGATTAAACCCCTCTTATTTCAGCTATTCAGTCAGTAAGTTTGGTTTGTGGGGAGTCACCCAAATGATGGCTCAAGAATATAGTCCATCAATCCGAGTTAATGCAATTGCACCAGGTCCTATACTAGCAAACCATGACCAGACAACAGAGATGTTTGACACTGAAGCGAATAATACACCGTTACAAAGACAGCCAAGTATAAAAGATATCTCAAATGCGATAAAATTCCTATTAAGTACAGAGTCGGTCACGGGACAAATAATCGCAATCGACTCTGGACAGCACTTATCATGGAAGACGCCAGACTTCATAGAAAATTAAAGGTCATATGAAGAGAGAACCAACAAATACTGAAACAGGCATTTCAACTATCAGGTCTTATTCCAAAGATCTGACCAAGAAGCCGGGTGTATATAAAATGCTCGATGCTAGCAAAGAGATATTATATATCGGGAAAGCGAAAAACTTATTCAACAGGGTTAAAAGCTATACGAATCTTAACAATCATACATACAGAATAAAAAAAATGATTTCAGAGACAAGATCGATGGAGTTTACGATAACCAGTACTGAAGCTGAAGCACTTCTACTAGAAGCAAATCTTATTAAGAAGAATAAACCAAAATATAATATCGCAATGCGCGATGATAAGTCCTTTGCAAAAATATTGGTTAATAAGGAGCATGATTACCCAAGATTGATGAAATATAGAGGTGATAATAAGTTAAACGGTGATTATTACGGACCATTTGCTTCAGCTGGGGCCGTCAATAAGACCATTGATACTTTACAAAAAGCCTTCTTAATCAGAACCTGCAGTAATCACGTATTTGAAAATAGATCTAGGCCGTGTCTTTTGTATCAAATAAACAGATGCTCTGCGCCTTGTACGGGAGAAATTTCCAAACAAAATTATGATCATCTCATCAATGACTTGCATGATTTTATGAATGGCCGTGCAAGTAATATCAAGGATAAAATTTATACCGACATGCAGAATGAGTCAGCAAACTTTAATTACGAGAATGCAGCAAAACTGAGAGATAGACTAGAGACTATAAATAAAATAATTTCCCAGCAATCTATTAATAATTCGAATATTGGTGATGCAGATGCTTTTGGTATTAGTCGACTAAACAATGTCGTATGCATACAAGTATTTTTTATCAGGGCGGGTCAAAATTGGGGTAATAGGGAATACTATCCTATCGCAAATAAACTTGACACAAATCCAGAAATATTAGACTCATTTATCGCTCAATTTTATACATCCCACCCATGCCCAAATAACATAATCGTGTCGGAAAAATTACCAAGTGAAAAACTTCTTTCGAGTGCTTTATCAGAAAAAAATAAGCGAAAAATAAAAATCACTCAACCTAAACAGGGTGAAAAATATAAACTTGTTAAAAAAGTACTTATGAATGCTGAACAAGCGCTAAATAGAAAAGTTAATCAGATGCAAGATCAGAAAAGTCTTCTTGAAGGACTTGCCACAAAATTACAATTGAATAAAGTACCACGTAGAATTGAAGTTTACGATAATAGCCATACACAGGGCAGCTTTCCAGTTGGCGCTATGATCGTTGTTGGTCAAAACGGTTTTGATAATAAGAATTACAGAAAGTTCAATATAAAATCTAGAGATATCTCAACAAGTGATGACTATGCAATGATGCGAGAAGTTCTCACAAGGAGATTTGCAAAACTATCTGAGAAAAATTTTCAAGATAGTTCTCCTGACCTTGTTGTAATTGATGGCGGTAAAGGTCAATTGAATATTGCCATTGATATTATGAAAGAGAATAAGATAAAAGATATTGAGGTTATAAGCATATCAAAAGATAAAAATAGAAAATATGGTAATGAAAAGATACATTCAAAAGAAAAGGGGGTTTTCATTTTAGACAAGAATGACCCTATCTTCTTTTTCTTACAACGTATCAGAGATGAAGCTCACAGGTTTGCAATCGGTAGCCATAGAACAAGACGGGGCAAACAAATTAATTACTCCAGACTTGATGATATTGAAGGCATTGGGCTGAGAAGAAAGCAACACCTGATGAGATATTTTGGAAGTATAAAGTCTATAAGTGAAGCAAGCTTTGATGATATAATAAAAGTTCCTGGGATAAGTGAAAAGTTAGCAAAAGATATACACTCTTCATTTAAAAATAGATAAAATATGAAAATGCAAAACAGCTCCTTATATTCCATACCAAATTTAATTACCTATTTTAGACTCATATCTATCCCATTTATTCTCATATTTTATTTGTCAGGAATATATATTCTGCAATTGCTTGCTTTTATAATTTTTGTTCTGGCATCTCTTTCTGATTTTCTTGACGGATATCTTGCGAGAAAATTAAACCAAACATCCATACTTGGCAAAATCCTAGACCCAATTGCGGATAAGCTTCTGGTCATATTGGCATTCATGATGTTTATAAATTCTGATTTGCTAAATACATATACCACAATCGGGATACTGATTATCACGGCTCGGGAGATAATAGTAATGACAATGCGAGAAATAACAGCACATCAAGGAATAATGATAGATGTAATTAAACTATCAAAATTAAAAACAACATTACAATTTATTTCACTAGCTCTACTTTTTTTGGTATCACTCACTCGTAGTTTAGAGATACAGTTAATAAATTTTACAAATATTTTTATCTTTGCAACAGCAATAATAAGTCTAATATCTCTAGTGATATATATAAAAACCGTTCAAAATCATTATAAAAAAGAAAGAAAATGAAACTTAAGTATTTCGCATGGATAGCAGAAATTATTGATAAACGCGAAGAAAGTTTAGAAATACCATCTGAAATAGAAACAATAGGACAGCTCGTTAATTATCTATCCTCAATCGATGAAACTTACAAAAAAGCCTTCGAGAAAAGAAAGAATATCAAATTTGCTGTAAACCAAGTTCTGGTGAACGAAAATGAGTTGATATCAAAAGCTGATGAGATAGCCTTCTTCCCTCCAATGACGGGCGGTTAATATGGATATTAATATCACAAAAGAGGATTTTGATCTTACCAAGGAGATAGAGATCTTTAATCAGGGTAGTTTGGACCACGGTGCGATCTCAATTTTTATTGGCAAGGTACGCCCTGAGAAAAACCTTCAGAGTATGCATATTGATTGCTACCCAGAAATGGCTCAAAAAAAGATCAAAAGTATTACAGAAATTGCACGCTCAAAATGGACTCTTGATAACATTAGGATAGTGCACAGGTATGGCTCATTAAAACCAAACGACAACATTGTTTTGGTAATAATTGGATCAAGTCATCGCTCTGATAGTATGAGCGCAAATGAATTCATAATGGATTACCTGAAAAGTTCAGCGCCATTCTGGAAAAAAGAAATATACTCTGATAAAGAGATATGGATTGAACAAAAGGAAAGCGACTTAAGGAAATTATATCAGTGGGAGAAACTTAGTCTTTAAAATCAGGCAAAAGATCTATCTATTTACAAGACTTATGTAGTCTTCCATCAAGTCTTTTGTAATCTGACCTGGCTTAAAATCAAACTCACCAATTTGCGATACTGGGGTAACCTCAACAGCTGTTCCAGTCAAGAAACACTCCGTAAAGTCAGCCATTTCATCTGGTAATATCTTTCTTTCAATGATTGATAAGCCTCTCATCTTGGCGAGCTCTATGACCGTTCTCCTTGTTATACCATCTAAGAAACAATCTGGGCTGGGCGTATGAATTTCATTATCTCGTATAAAGAAAACATTTGCTCCTGTAGCCTCAGCGACGAAACCTTCAAAATCTAACATTAATGAGTCTGCGTATCCGTTTTTTTCAGCATCATGCTTTGAAAGAGTGCAAATCATATATAAGCCTGCGGCTTTAGTATCACAAGGTATGGTCTCAGGAGACGGTCTTCTCCACTTGGATAGTGACAGCCGAATACCTTTAAGCCTTTCTTCTGGATCAAAGTATGATGGCCACTCCCAAACAGCAACCGCTAAATTAATTTTTGTATTTTGCGCAGATACACCCATCATTTCTGCACCTCTCCAAGCAATTGGCCTTACATAACCATCAATAATATTATTTCTTTTGACAATGGAGTTACAAGCTTCATTTACTTCGTCCATAGTGTATGGTATTTCCATGTCCATTATATTTGCAGAGTAAAACAGCCGTTCCGTATGTTCATTTAGCTTAAATATTTTCTTCTTGTAGACTCTTTCGCCTTCAAAGACCGAACTCGCATAATGTAGAGCGTGACTTAAAACGTGCAGCTTTACATCCGCCCAATCTACAAAATCACCATTGAACCAAATAAAACCTTCTCTATTATCAAAATGTGGAACCATAAAACATCTCTATGTCTGAAATACTTATAATGCAGTATATACAATATAGTTAACTTTTCTGGAAGAAAAAATCTATATATTTTTGTTTTTAATTGCTAATTTTTCTTAGTCTTGAAGGACTTGCATACTAGATCGTCTAAAATAGCAGCTGGTTTGTTAAGATAGCTATATATTTCACCCGCTCTTATAAGTTTTTTATCAGTCAAAGACATTAGCTCTGATATATCTTTGTTTATTATCCAGGCACGCAATACTTGCTTGTAGATATATAAAAATCCAATATCTCTCGACAATTTTTTCAAACTTGCACTATTTTTATTTTTATAAATAAGATCAAAGATTTTTATCAATCTTGGTAATGTTGATATATATTTTAACCTAAAGTCAGATTTACCATCTAGCAATTTGAGAATAGAAGTACGATTCCTATCGTATATTTCCAGTCTATTAATGATAATATTAAACATAATATCTTTGGGATTATTTGGGTCCGAGTCCTCTTTTGCCAACATTAGTGTTTCAATATCAACTTCATTAAGGTACTGAAACGCTATTGAGTCGACATCAATAAACTCAGATATAATTATATCTTTTTTTACCTTTGCTTTTCTTGCAATTTTTTCAATTGTGATCGCGCTATAGCTATTTTTCTTTAAAATATCTAAAAAAGCTGTAATGATCTGCTCTTTATGTAAATTTGCCAATTAATCGACCTCAAAAGTGATAAATTATTTTGAGAGGTTTTTGCTTCTCTCAGCTGCACTATTAATAGCTAAATCTAATAGTCTCTTTAATTTATCATCTTCCATCAATATTTTCAATGCTGCTTCCGTTGTTCCACCAGGTGAGGTAACATTTTGTCGTTGTTGAGCTGGAGAAATATTTGGAGAACTTTCCGCCAATGCTGCTGAACCAGTAAACGTTTGTTCAACAAGCAATGCCGCATTATCTCTCTCAAGGCCACGGCTGGATGCAATTTCAATCAAACACTCAGTTAGTAAATAGTAATAAGCCGGGCCACTACCAGATATAGCAGTTATAATATGCATTTGATCTTCGTCATCTATCCAGCAATATTCTCCAATTGCACTGAACAGAGCCTCGGCTTCTGATCTAATATTTTGGTCTAGGGTACTATCAGAAAATATTGCCGTCATACCTTTCCCGATTGCAGCCGGTGTATTTGGCATCGTCCTGATTAATTTAGGTTCCATTCCAATATAATTCCTAATATCTTTTGTTGAGTAACCTGCAACGATCGATATAATTGTAGTCTCTGATGTTAACTTCCCCCGTAGCGCAATTAAAATATTTTCTACAACTTGAGGTTTTACAGCAATAACTATCGTTCCCTGAGTTAAGTCAATTTCTTCCAAAGATTTCTTACTAAGGCCATTTTCGGTTATGAATTTGTCATTAACACTTATATTTGGGTCAATAATCTGTATCTTATTAGTGCTTAAACCGCTATTTAACCATCCACCTACCATGGACTTTCCCATCCTACCCATGCCAATAAGAGATAATTTTTTTAGTGTTTGTAAACTCAAGACTCCCCCGCAGTTGTAAATATTGAATTTTTTATAGCCTCATCAGCATTATTTCCACCCCAAATAACGTATTGGAATGATGGAAAAAATTTTTCACAAGTATCTGTTATATGCCTGAGTAAAGAATTGAATTGTATATCAGTGGGTAATAAGCCTCCAGAAAGCAACAAATTATACCTAAATACTGGCATTAGTTCGTCATTCCAAATATCAAAATGTCCCAACCACATTAATTGGTTAATTTTTATGGTTAACTTATACACCTCATCCTGTCTATATTCTGGAATCTTTGTTTCAAAAAAAACAATAATGTGAATACCCTCTAATTTGCTATTCCAATTAAAATTTATTCGAAAATTTGATCTGCTACTTGATATCCATAAGTCCAGTTCATCTTGAAAGGATCTTTTAAATGTATAGCTCTGAGAGTCTATAATTTCTTCGATTACATCAAGTGGGTGCTTTTTTTTATTTAAAAATAATAAATTTTCCATTACACAAAAAAGTAAATTTGTTCATCTACCATTTTATGCTAAATGATTAATTTTTTATTTACACTAGCTGGGCGTATATTTTATTTTTGGTGGTTTCCTGACTTATCCACTACTTTGTAGATTTACTTTTTTTTAATTTTTTCTCTATTTCATTTAATTTTTTCTCAAGAAGCATGCTTTTTTCTTTTTCTTTAATGAGCATTTCTTTTATTAAATCAAATTCATCGCGTTGAACAACTTCAAAATCATTCAATATTTTCTCAACCTGAGATTTTACTATTATCTCAATTTCTTTTTTTACCCCACTTGCGGCACCTGCTGTTTCGGACAATATTTCTGTTAATTTACTAAATAAATTTGAGTTCGACTGACTCATAAATTCTCCATTCATTGTTAAAAGTGTTTTCTTAGTTAATTATGATATATTAAAATTAAAAATTAAAGGTAAATATTATTAATGTACGCAATTGGAATGCTTCTGCCTGTTATTGACCCCGTGGCGGTTCAAATCGGACCAATTAATATTCACTGGTACGGCTTATCCTATGGTCTGGGCCTCCTACTTGGCTGGATATATATATCATCTAAATTTATTCGTGATCACGCTGCCGATAAATTCATTGGCACTGAAATGATTAGTAATTTTCTTCCGTGGGCTATTATTGGTATCATATTTGGCGGTCGTGTTGGGTATATTTTAATTTACGATCTTTCTTACTTTTTAGAAAATCTTAATGAAATATATAAAATTTGGAATGGCGGAATGTCTTTTCATGGTGGCCTCATTGGTATAATTATTTCGGCGTTAATATTTTCAAAGAAATATAAATTAAACTTCTTATCGTTGGCAGACCTACTAGCAATTTCTGCACCTATTGGCATTTTCTTTGGCAGAATATCAAATTTTATAAATAATGAGTTAATCGGTAAGACATCCGAGCTTCCGTGGTCTGTTATATATCCAAGTGGAGAACTTATTTCCAGACATCCATCGCAAATATATGAGGCGATATTGGAAGGCTTGGTTTTATTCTTTATATTACTAGTCTCTTGTAAAAAATATCGTATTCTGAGAACTCCAGGTAATGCATCAGCAATATTTCTTATTTTTTATGGAGTTTTCAGAATAATATCAGAAATATATAGACTGCCAGATGAACAAATCGGATATATTTTTGGTCAAGTTACAATTGGTATGATTATCTCTATTCCCATGATGGTTGTGGGAGTAATATTATTAAATAGAAAAGATGGAAAAAAAATATAGAAATCTAGAAGAAAAAATTAAAAACAAAGTTTATCAAGATGGACTCATGACAATCGAAGAGTATATGACGTTATGCCTTCAAGATAAGGATTTTGGTTATTACAAATATAAGAGACCAATTGGAGCAGATGGTGATTTCATCACGGCTCCTGAGGTCAGTCAAATGTTTGGTGAAATGATTGCACTGTGGCTGATCACCACATGGCAAAATATTGGGAAACAAAAAATTAATATCATAGAATTAGGTCCAGGAAATGGTTTTATGATGGATGATATTCAGAGAGTTTCAAAAAAATTTCCGGATTTTTATAAATCAATCAAAATCTGGTTGTATGACACAAGTGAAACTCTGAGAGAAGAACAATCACGTAATATAGATTACGATTTCAAGAGGATAAATACGCTGGAGAAAATGCCTGATGGCATAAACTTCTTTATTGCCAATGAATTTTTCGATGCTATCCCAATAAAACAATATATTCTTAAAGGTGGGAATTGGAAAGAGAGGGCAATCGGCATAGATGATCTCGGTCGACTCAAATACTCTTTCATCGATAAACCATTGGAACAGTCAGCTAATATAAACTTTCCAGAGTATCGATTAAATGATGATATGATTTATGAAATTTCACCAAAACAAGATAATATTTTAAAAATAATTTTTAAAAATATAGCAAAAAATGGTGGTCTATTAATTTTAGACTACGCCAAAATAATGGGCGGTGTAGGTGATACAATACAAGCAATCTCAGCACACAAAAAAAGATCTATTTTCCACGAGCCAGGTAACACTGACTTAACAAGCTTGATAGATATAAAAAGATATAAAGAAATTGCTAGAGCCATGAATATCAATTCATTCGGACCAATATATCAGAGGGACTTCCTGCTAAGTTTGGGAATCTTCGAGAGATATAAAATGTTGAGATCAAATACAAGTAATGAACATAAAAATAAACTGGATCGACAGTATCACCGATTAACTGATCCTGATAAAATGGGTGAATTATTTAAAGTCCTATACTTTTCAAATAATAAGTCTTCGGTACCAGAAAAAATGAAATGAAAGAAAATTTTATAAAATCAAAAGAAGTTGACCTCAGTGGCTGTAGCTATGGCTTCTTCACACGTAATGGAGGATACTCTAAAGGCATTTATAAAAGTTTAAATTGCAGCAGAAGGTCAGATGACTCGAATGTAAATACAAGTAGAAACAGAAAAAAAGTTTTACAAGAGCTGGGTAAAGAAGATGCGAGTCTTATCATGCCAATACAAAAACATACAAATATATGTAAAATAATCACAGACAATGATTCACAGAATGTCATGGCAGATGCGTTAGTGACAAAAAGTGAAAAACTAGTTCTTTGCGTTTTGACAGCCGATTGTGTTCCATTGTTACTTCATGAGAGACAAGAAAATATAATTGGTGCCATCCACGCAGGTTGGAAAGGAGCTAAAAGTAATATTATAGAAAATACGATAATGAAGGTTCAGGAATTAGGTGGAAAAACAGAAAATATTTCAATAGTTATAGGGCCATGCATACAACAAAAATCATATGAGGTTGGCAGTGAGTTTTTGGAAAATTTTATGATTGATGATGATAAAAATAGAGAGCTCTTTATCCAAAAAAATCAGAAATACTATTTTGATTTACCGCAATATTGCATAAATAAAATTAAAAATTGTGGCGTAAGAGAAATTGGTAATGTAAAAAAATGTACATATGAAAATAGTAATGAATTTTTTTCTTTTAGAAGATCTCATCATCTAAACGAAATAGATTACGGACGACAAGCAAATGCAATCACCATTACAAATAAATATACTCCATAAAAAGACCTAAATATTTACTTATTATTATAAAGTGTTATTGTAAAAACAATTAATTCATCTACTTGGTATGAAAAAACAAGATCAAAACATAAAAATCGTTGCAGGAAACTCAAATATGAGGCTTGCAACAGATATTGCAAATTACCTTAAAATACCCCTAACCGAATGTAATGTTCGTAGATTTGCTGACATGGAAGTATTTGTCGAAATCCTTGAGAACGTCAGAGGCGAGGATGTTTTTGTCATTCAATCAACATCATATCCTGCAAATGATCATTTAATGGAATTATTAATACTCATTGATGCCCTAAAAAGGTCTTCAGCGCGAAGAATTACTGCGGTAATTCCATACTACGGATATGCACGCCAAGATAGGCGAACATCAGGTAGGACTCCGATATCTGCCAAATTAGTTGCCAACCTCATTACAAATGCTGGCGCTGACAGAGTTTTGACTATTGATCTTCATGCTGGCCAAATACAAGGTTTTTTCGATATACCAACGGATAACCTATCGGCGGCGCCTGTCATTGTGACACATATAAAAGATACACTAGATGTTGAAAAAATTACAGTCGTCTCACCAGATGTTGGGGGAGTCGTGAGGGCGCGACTTATTGCCGAAAGAATTGGTGGCGCGCCATTAGCAATTGTGGATAAAAGGAGAGATAAACCTGGTCAATCAGAAGTAATGAATATTATAGGTGATGTTAACGGAAGGTCATGTATTCTGGTTGATGATATCGTAGACTCCGGCGGAACATTATGTAATGCTGCGAGTAAATTACTAGAGTCTGGGGCAAAAGAAGTTAGCGCTTATATTACTCATGGTGTTTTGTCAGGTGAAGCTGTGGAGAGAATTAATAGCTCTGACCTGAAAAATCTTGCTGTTAGTGACACGATCTTCAATGAAACTGTTGGTAGTGGATCTAAAAAAATCAAAATAATTTCTGTTGCAAAGCTATTAGGCGATGCAATTATGAGAACTTCAAATGAAGAGTCTGTTTCAAGCCTCTTCATATAATAATTAAAAAAATCTTTCTTTTTTTCTAAAAATTATTTATAGATAATAATAATAAAACCTAATAATAAATTCATAATCAAATATTTAGAATAAAATGGCTGATATACAAGAAATCGACGTTAAAATTAGAGACAGAATGGGTACCGGCGGCTCGCGTGCAATAAGACGGGATGGTAATACTCCTGCTATACTATACGGTACCGGTATTGATCCAATAAACATAACAGTTGAAACAAAAGTGCTTGTAAAGCACTTTCAAACTGGTAGATTTTTGTCAACATTATATGATTTGAATTTAGATGGAAAAAAAACACGTGTAATACCGAAAGACGTGCAACTCCATCCAGTAAAAGATACACCTCTTCACGTTGATTTTCTTTTGCTTTCAAAAGAAGCAAAAGTTGTAGTGGAAGTTCCTGTATCATTCATAAACGATGATGTTTGTCCAGGTATTAAGAAGGGTGGTGTATTGAATGTTGTTCGCTATAATGTTGAATTATCATGCCCAGCTGATGCGATACCCGAAAATATAGTGGTAGACCTCTCGGAAGCGGACACCGGTGACTCAATTCATATTTCAGCAGTGACTTTACCTGAGGACGTTACGCCAACAATTACTGATAGAGATTTTACAATTGCAACAATTGCAGCCCCAGCTGGTATTACTGAAGAAGCTGAGGAAACAGAGGAGGCAGATGATAGTGAAACACAAGAAACCTCTGATGCTGAAGATAGCCAAGAATAAAAATAAATAGTCTAATGCAACTAATAGTTGGCCTTGGAAATCCGGGGAAAAAATACCAATATACCCGCCATAATATCGGATATATGGCAATTGAAAATATAATTTCGGCACAAGAGAATTATAAAATTAAAAATAAATTTAATTCTGTTATTTATGAAGCGGTATTAGATAAAAATAGAATAATCCTTGTAAAACCAGAAACATACATGAATAATTCTGGTGATGCAGTCTCACAGATTGCAAATTTTTATAAAATAGACTCAAAAGATATTTTTGTCTTACATGATGAACTTGATATACCATTTGGAAAAATTCGAATTAAATCTGGGGGTGGTAACGCAGGCCATAACGGACTGAAATCAATTTCAAATAAAATTGATAATAGTTATGTAAGGGTTAGGCTTGGCATTGGGCATCCTGGTAAAAAAGAGAAGGTTAGTGGTCATGTAATGGGTAACTTTACAGGATCTGAAAAAGATAAACTCAACCAAATTCTCAATTACCTAACAAATAACATCAATGAGATTTTAAATAAAAAAGAAAGCTTCAGTATTAATTTTGAACTTGCAGAAGTCCAAAACCAAAAGATTAATCCATTAGGAAAAATCTTAGGTTTATTCAAATAAGAGAGTGCTATGGGTTTTAAATGCGGTATAGTTGGATTACCAAATGTAGGAAAATCAACTCTATTTAATGCGCTAACTCAGACAGCGAATGCTGAGGCTAGTAATTACCCATTTTGTACGATTGAGCCAAACATAGGAGAGGTTTCGGTTCCTGATGAAAGACTAATAAAATTGAGCAAAATATCAAACTCAATTAATACAATACCAACAAAATTGAATTTTGTAGATATAGCAGGTTTAGTTGAGGGTGCATCAAAAGGAGAAGGTCTTGGTAATAAATTTCTATCAAACATTAGGGATACCGATGCAATAGCGCATGTTGTAAGATGCTTCGAAAATGACAATGTCACCCATGTAAATAATAAAATAGACCCGATATCGGACATACAATCGATTGAGACAGAGTTACTACTTGCTGATATACAAAATCTGGAAAATCGTAAAAATGGACTGGAGCGAAAAATAAAGGGGAATGATGAACTGGCAAAATCAACATACGATCTTATTGATAAGATTATAACTTTTTTAGATTCCGGGAGACAGGCTAGAGAATTTAAAGTCGACGATATTTATAAAAAGATTTATGCCGAATTAAATCTTCTCACATCAAAACCAATCTTCTACATTTGCAATGTTGAGGAGTCTGACGCTGCTTTAGGAAATACATTTTCTGAGCTAGTTCATGACTATGCATCAAAATCAAATGCCCATTGTATAACTATCTCGGCATCGACTGAGTCAGAACTATCAATTCTAGATGAATTGGAGAAGGATGAATATTTGAAAAGTATTGGCCTCAATGAAACAGGGCTTACTAAAGTCATAAATACAGGTTATTACATACTTGATCTTATAACATATTTTACAAGTGGACATAAAGAGACACGGGCATGGACGATAAAGAAGAATACATTAGCTCCAAAAGCTGCATCTGTTATTCACACAGATTTTGAAAAAGGTTTCATAAGAGCGGAAACCACATCATATATAGATTTTTGTAATTATAATGGGGAACAAGGAGCTAAGGAAGCTGGTAAAATGAGACTTGAGGGCAAGGAATATATAGTTCAAGACGGGGATATAATGCACTTTAGGAGCAACAACTAAAACTCAATCAAAGAGTGAATATTATCTACATATTTTGCTATTTTTATACGACCATTCAGGTCTTTGAGCTCTAGTAAGAAAATGATCGCGGATAACTGACCGCCTAACCTATCGATAAGTTTAATCGCCGCTTCAGTTGTTCCACCGGTTGCCAAAACATCGTCAACTAAAACTATTTTTTGCCCCTCCTCGATTGAGTCAGTGTGTAGTTCAATTTGATCATCACCATACTCGAGGGAATATTTTTCCGCAATGACATCATATGGTAGCTTGTTCATTTTACGAATTGGGATGATTCCCTTACGTGTCTTGTATGCAATACCTGAACCTAGAATAAAACCTCTCGCATCTATTGCAGCTATTAAATCAGTATCACTATCCACTTTTTCACAGCAAAGATCAATAGCTAGTGAAAAGGCCTGAGGATCTCTTAAAAGAGGGGTGATATCTTGATAAATGATACCTGGTTTGGGATAGTCTTTTATCGATCGTATTTTTTTTTCAAGAAAATTTATGTTGTTTTTCAATGGATCTATTTTTATTGGTTTCAATGTTCAATTTTGGCCCATATTTTCTTCTTTGAATAATATAGCAAACCTGCAAGAACAAATAAAAAAATGGCAACCTTGAAACCCATTTTTTTTCTAATTTCAAGCTTTGGCTCAGCAGCCCACATCATAAATGCAGAAACATCTTCTGACATTTGCTCTACGCTTGCAATAGTTCCGTCAGCATACTCAACAGATTCTTCATAGAGTGGCTGACCCATTGCTATTTGGTTACCTGGATAGTATTCATTATAATGCATGCCAGATTGCAATATAAAATCTTCAGGTGGTTCACTATATCCATTTAAGAGTGCATAGATATAATCTACCCCCTGCTCTTGATATCCTGTAAATAAGTCAACAAACCACCAAGGAAAACCTCTAAGCGTACTTCTGGCTTTTGCTAGTACACTGAAATCTGGAGGATATGCTCCACCGTTTGATGCACGCGCTTCATTCTGATTGGCGTATGGTGACATAAAAATATCACTCGGCTTTCCAGGTCTTTCAAACATTTCCCCGTAGTCATCAGGCCCATCGATTATTGTATCCTCAGATGCGATAACTTTAACTTCTTCAACGGTGAAACCGGGTCCACCTTCTTCTGCTAAATTTCTGTAATATACATAGTTCATTGAATGGCAAGAGGAACACACCTCGCGATATACTTGAAAACCACGCTGAAGTTGAGCATCATCATAATGTCCAAATATTCCAGCGAAAGTCCAGTCATGCTTCTGGACTCTTTTTTGTTCTCCTGCCGCGAATGCGCTTATCGTAAAAAATAAGACAAATATAATTTGGAACAATATGCAAAACTTGAAATTATATCCGGATAATTTGAACATTTATTTCAGCTAGGCCTCCGCACTTTTTTCTTTCAAATTCCTTATTTCCATTTTTTCAAGAACAGCTTTAGTTATGCTCTCGGGAATGGGCTTTGGCTTCTCAACCAGCCCTAATATTGGAAGTACAAGTAGAAAATGAATGAAGTAGTATGCAGTACATATTCTGGATGCAACTAGGAATAAACCTTCTGGATTCTGAGACCCTAGATATCCAAGAGCAATACAATTCACTACAAATATCCAATAAAATTGCTTATATAGTGGTCTAAAAGTAGCCGATCTCACTTTTGATGTGTCAAGCCATGGCAGAATAAATAGTATCGCTATTGCTGCACCCATCACTAATACTCCGCCAAGTTTTGACGGTATAGCTCTGAGTATTGCATAGAATGGTAACAAGTACCATTCCGGCACAATATGAGCTGGGGTCACTAATGGATCCGCCATGATGTAGTTGTCTGTATGACCTAATATATTTGGATTGAAAAATATAAACCAAGCAAATAGGATCAAAAAACAGACTAAAGAAAACGCGTCTTTTACCGTGTAATAAGGCGCGAATGGTACTGTGTCCTGCTTTTCCTTAACACTGACCCCGACAGGATTATTATTACCTGTCACATGAAGTGACCAGATGTGCAAAATTACTACACCAAAGATCATAAAGGGCATCAAGTAGTGCAAACTAAAAAATCTTTTTAATGTTGCGTTATCTACGGCAAATCCACCCCAGAGCCATTCAGTGATTGTTGTGCCCACAACCGGTATGACAGAAAATAGATTGGTTATAACAGTAGCGCCCCAGAAGCTCATCTGTCCCCATGGTAATACATAGCCCATAAAGGCTGTAATCACCATCAATAGATATATAACCACACCAAGTATCCATAGAATCTCCCTAGGTGCTTTGTATGACCCATAATACAAGCCTCTAAAAATATGTACGTAAACAGCTAGGAAAAACATGGATGCTCCAACAGCATGAATGTATCTTATGAGCCAACCATAATTAACGTTCCGCATTATATGCTCAACAGAGGCAAATGCTAGTCCTGCGTCAGCAGTGTAGTGCATCGCAAGAACTATCCCTGTAACTATCTGCGTCACGAGACAAAATGTTAAAATGCCACCGAAAGTATACCAGTAGTTTAGGTTTCTTGGTGTTGGAAATGCATTTATGTTATCATGAAGCATTCTCGGTAATGGCAATCTTTGGTCAAACCACTTAGAGAAGCCTGATTTTGGAATATATGTAGATTCTTTACTCATTATGTTATTAACCTATCCTTATAACGTTTTGATTTATAAATTCTGCCGCTGGTATATCAAGATTTTTAGCTGCTGGACCTTTTCTTATTCTACCAGCAGTATCATAATGCGAACCATGGCAAGGGCAATACCAACCCCCAAAATCCCCTTTAGAGTCCCCCAGAGATTGACCTTTAGGAACACACCCAAGATGCGTACAAACCCCAACCATTACAAGCCATTCTCCGTTTTCATCGAGCGACCTATTCTCATCTGATGCAGATGAGTCCGAGCTCAAATTATAATTCCGGGCGTTATTGTCAGGTAGGCTAGCAATGTCCACACGTGAGGCCATCTGGATTTCTTCTTCTGTTCTCCTTCGTATAAAAACAGGCTTTCCTCTCCATTTGACCGTGATTGCCTGACCTCTCTCAAGTTGACTGATATCAACTTCAATTTTCGATAATGCAAGCGCCGTTGCATCAGGATTCATTTGATCAACGATTGGCCATGCTATGCTTGCAGCTCCTACTGCAGCGAAAGCACCCGTGGCTAAAAAAATGAAATCTCTGCGTGATGGTTGCTTTGGATCTTTGTCTGACAATTTGCCCTCTTAATTCCTTTATATATTTATACTGATTTAAAAAAAAATGCTATATATTTATGCATATTATTAATGGATTTTTTGTTATAAATTACAAAAAAAAGAGCTACACATTTAAATATAGGAATATTTAACAATTTTTAAACAGATAGGACAGAAAAATTCAGAAAATAAATTATCTGTGGCCCTCTATCAGCCAGATATCCCACAGAATACTGGTTCAATTATTCGCCTAGCCGCTTGCTTTGGATTTGTACTTCACATAATTGAGCCAGCAGGTTTTTTGATTGATGATAAAAGACTTAAAAGAGTGGCAATGGATTATCTGGAATATCTTGAATTAGTTAGGCACGAGTCATGGGACAAATTCTACTCATGGTCCAGATCGCACTCAAAAAGGATTTTATTAGCAACAACAAAAGCGAGTCAATCCTATCTAGATGTAACATATCAAACGAGTGATGTGATAATTTTTGGGAGAGAGAGCTCTGGTGTGCCGGAAACAGTGCATGAAAGATCAGATATAAGAATTAGAATAATGATGCAAAATAACATTAGATCATTTAATGTATCAAATTCTTGCGCTATAATAATGAGCGAAGCGATTAGACAAATCTCAGCCTGATGTGATATGAAATATCAAAAAAAAATTCATGAAAATATTCTCAATAACACAAAATCCTTGAGGGAAGAGGCTGTAATTGTTTTCAAAACATTACGTGACAACCTGTGTGAAACCCTAGAATCATACGAAAAAAATTCATCAAACGCCGATAAAACATTCCATGTGAATGAGTGGGTCAGAAATGATGGTGGTGGTGGTGTTTCAAGTATACTGAGGGGATCTATTATTGAAAAAGCTGGAGTCCACCTATCAACAGTATATGGCCAGCTACCCAGCGGTGCACTATATGATCAGAAAAGTAAAGAAGGTGATTTTTGGGCTTCAGGTATTTCAGTAATTATCCATCCTCAAAGTCCTTTTATACCCTCTGCACATCTCAACCTTAGAATGATTGTTACAGATAAATATTGGTTTGGTGGTGGGGCTGATTTAACCCCTATGCTAAAAATAAAAAGGTCAGAAAAAGATAGAGATACAGTCCTTTTTCACAAATATTTAAAGTCTGCTTGTGAAAATTCATTTATAAATAAATATGATGAATTTAAAAAAAATTGTGATGCTTATTTTCATTTAAAGCATAGAAATGAAAATAGAGGTACTGGCGGTATCTTTTTCGACAACTACAAGTCAAAGAATTCGAGCAGTGATTTGTCATTCCTTAAACAAGTCGGCAATAATTTTATCGAAGTTTATAAAATTATTATTCAAGACAATATCGATAAAACTTGGACAGAAAAACAAAAACAAGAACAATTACATTTCAGGGGTAGGTACGTCGAATTTAACTTAATGTATGACAAAGGTACATTATTTGGCTTAAAGACTGGTGGAAATATTGACTCAATTTTATCGTCATTACCACCGTTGGTAAGTTGGTAATTATGTGCCTATTATTTCAAGAAGTTCACGTCTAGTCAGCCGACAATTACTTGATAGCCAATTATTCTCAAGTTTTTTTATAATTTGACCCACCTCTTTTCCTGGCTTCACACCTAATTCCAATATATCTGTTGATTGAACGGGGAAGTTTGGAATAATTTTTTCACTTACACTATTCAATAATTTGATAGGAAATTTATTTTGTTTATTTTTTGACCCAACCAACCAAGATACAATAACAGCGTATCTAGTAAATTCCCTGCCATATTTATAAATATATGCATCAATATTATCTGAAATTGAAGTCGTACATTGATTAATTAATTCCAAGAATACTTTAATTTGCTTAATCTCATTATTTGTAAACTTAATCGCTCTTAGAGAATCAAAGATACTATCTACAGGTATCGAGTTATCTAGGGCTAGACTGAACTCAAATAGAGGATTTTGAAAAAAATCAACAAATATTTCCTTTACTGATGTAAGTTTCGGTGTGTGAGTACAGTCATTTATTTTTATGTTAAAGAGATCCAGAAAATCTCTCAGATGAAGCTTTGCTACGATATCTGGCGATTTGATTGATTGGATTAACTTTACTAACTCATCTTTTATTTTCTCTTTTGATAATTTGAGTAATAAGGTCTTTTCTTCTAGACATATCTCTAATTCATCACGGTTCATCACCGCCTTAAGACTGGATGAAAATCTAAGATATCTAAGAATTCTTAGATGGTCTTCCAATATCCTCATCCGTGCATCACCATTAAATCTTACTATGCGGCTTACTATGTCTGAGTAAGCATTTAAGGGATCATAAACAGTACCGTCAAATGATAAATATAGGGAATTGCAAGAGAAATCCCGCCTCAATGCATCACTGTGGAGATCATTTGTATATTCAATTTTCGCAGCCCTACCAAAGGTTTTTATATCTACCCTTAAAGAGGTCACTTCGTATTTTTTACTACCCGTTACAAAAGTAATGCAACCATATTTTTTTGCATGATCAATAATGCTGAATTCCTTATTACTCCCAAGTTTTTGAAGAACTTCATCTGGTGTAGCATCTGTAACAAAATCAATATCGTCTGGTTTCTGTTTTAAAATAAGATCTCGAACAGCGCCTCCAGCAATTAACAAATGAAATCCAATTTCTGAAAATTGAGTATATAACTTTCGAATATCATTATTTAAGATGCTGCTTACATCAATTTTTTTTCGACTATATTTATCTATTGGTAGGATTTTTCCCATTAATAACTTCTAATTCTCACTTACATTACCTGAAATAATTTTCCCTTCTTCTATATAGGGAGGTGTATAGTTATTATCTCTTGATACGCCAGAGAGTAGTGGGTTTAGATAGAAAATTATTATAGAAATCGATAAACCTAATATGAGCAATTTGTAGCCATAAATTCTGGGTATATTTTTAAGTCCACTGATTCTGCCGCTAAAAATATAGAAGAGTCCCATTAATATAAATGGGATTGATACAATTAGTAGATGTAATATTATTAGTCTTGCCATTATTGAAAAAACCTCTCAGATAGTATTTTTAATATGCGTGCAGTAGCACCCCATATAGAATACTCTTTGTATTGGTATAAATAAAACGATTTTCGAGTTCCATTAAATTCTTTATCTACATACTTCAAATTATTTTTATGCTCTATAAATTCTAAAGGAAGATATATGATATCCTCAACCTCATTTCTATTTATTTTTGGCAAGAAATCTATATCAATGAGGCCAACCACCGGTAATATCATATAATTTGTTCCTGTTGTTGTGATATCTAAATACCCGAGCCTCTTTATGTGTTTCTCAGATAAGCCTATCTCTTCAAAGGCTTCCCTGTATGCGGTATCAACTGGATTTTTATCCGCAGCGTCTACTTTTCCTCCAGGAAAAGATATCTGACCCGCATGCGAGGGTAGATCATTGGAGCGAATAGTTAGAATAATCTCTGTACCGTTGGATTTTTCAACTAAAGGAACCAAAACCGCAGAATTTCTATATTTAACTCCATCAATAACAGAATAATATTTTGTACTACCATCCTTTACTGATGTTTGAGGGGTAAAAGGGGGCATGTCTTTTATTAATTTTTGTGAGTATTTCATAGAGATTTATTATGAGATAATCAATCTTTAATAATGTCAACAGGAAATAATATCCCGTTGCTCCAAAAGCCAAACGTCCTTCCCTCATTTGCTGGATGATAATCACAATAATTTATTAAATCGAGCATGCATGATCTCGAGAAGATGGCTGCAATATTTTTTCTAATATTTATGTATGGGATAATTCCTTGATTTTCTTCATCTACTAAATAACTTAACTGATCTTCTCTCTCTATTTTTATAACCTCATTCACATTTGTCTCTATGTAGAAATCACACTTAACACCCTTACCCTTCATCTGTATATTAATTACTTTAAAAGGAGCATGTTCAACCCCAACAGCAACACATTCATATGG
Organism: uncultured Rhodobiaceae bacterium; assembly: GCA_913030915.1. Taxonomy (GTDB): domain Bacteria; phylum Pseudomonadota; class Alphaproteobacteria; order Rhizobiales; family TMED25; genus TMED25. Next base: position 8,770 of record CAJWEW010000005.1, on the reverse strand, counting down.
TGTTACAATATTATACGCACCATTATCATCTCGCTTCAAATATCGCGAGAATAGGCACACCATTGCATGCCTTTTTATTTCAGTTCCCTCATAGAACCAACGACATTCTCTATCAATTTGGAACTTCGCTTTTGGATCTTTATTTTGATAAATATTATTGGTTTTAGACAATCTTTTTAATCTATAAATTTGTTTATTTTAATATCAGCACTATGTTCAATTATACTTTTATTAAACTCAATATACAAGACGCGTTCATAATTTACAGGGCCTTCAAATAAAATATTCTTCTGCCCAATTCGTTTAAAGCCAACTTTTGAATAATAAGATAAATCACCAACTAAAATTATTAAATTGTGGCCTAAATTTTTACAATTAAGAATACTATCTTTTAGGAGCCTCTTCCCAAAACCCTGTCCTCTATAATCACGATGCATAACGATTGGACCCAACAACAAAGAATTTTCATTATTTACAAGAATATTCCAAAACCTAACAGAGCCAATTAATTTACTTTGACAAATGAGTACCTGAGAAATATCAATTGAATGATCATATTTTTCTCGATATCGAAAAGTACTCTTTACGTAACGCCCTGGTCCAAATGAGTTAGCATATAATGCATTAATTTCAGTGTTGTCTCCTTCTTGCTCTTTACGAATAAATATTGTTTCATTCATGCTCATATTGAAATTACTCTAAATAGCGCGGTATAATTAACGTTCTGATGGCATTAATAAAATAAAAATGCTAAAAATACTACAACTAATTATTTTGTGTGAGGATTTTGCTACATGGGCAGATTAGAGAATGGTAAATGGATCGATCAATGGCATAACACCAAGGAGACAAAAGGTCGTTATGTGCGCAAGCCATCGATTTATCGGAATTGGATAACAAAAGATGGTGCCGCGGGGCCGTCGGGCAGAGATGGTTTTACAGCAGAAAAAGATAGGTATCATCTGTATGTATCCTGGGCTTGTCCATGGGCTCACAGAACCCTGATTTTTCGGGCGATTAAGGGATTAGAAGATATAATTTCAATCTCTGTCGTCAATGCCATAATGCGCTCAAATGGATGGACATTTGATGATGGACAGGGTGTTATTGCAGATAGTATAAATAATAAAAAATATTTATATGAGGTATATCTAAAAGAAGACCAAAACTATTCAGGTAGAGTTACTGTTCCCTTGCTTTGGGATAAAAAAACATCATCCATAGTTAATAATGAATCAGCTGATATAATTAGAATGTTTAATTCAGAATTTGATGATATCGGCGCAAATCCTGGTAATTATTACCCCGAAGCAAAAAGAACTGCGATAGACGACATGAATGACTATATTTATCAAAATATAAATAATGGTGTTTACAGATCTGGATTCGCAACAACTCAAGAAGCATACAATGAAGCAATTGAAACGCTTTTTCTCGGACTGGATAAGCTAGATACTATACTATCCCATCAAAAATATTTAATCGGCGATGAAATAACTGAATCTGACTGGAGGTTACTGCCAACACTATTGAGATTCGATAGCGTCTATCACGGACACTTCAAATGTAATAAGAAAAAAATTAAGGAGTACGATAATCTTTTCAATTATGCGAAAGAGTTGTATCAATATCCTGGGATTTCCGATACTTACGATGACGAATACAGTAAGCTTCATTACTATGGCAGTCATGAAACAATAAATCCAAGTGGTGTAGTTGCGGCTGGACCCGCATTTGATTTTGCTCAACCGCATAATAGAGGAAATTAAGTGGATAAAAATAATGCAGATATTGTTCTACTCGGTTCCGGATGTTTCTGGCATCCTGAGATGATATTCCACAGAACAGACGGGGTCATAAGTACAAAAGTTGGTTATGCAGGCGGTACCACAGAAAACCCTACCTATGCAGAGGTTTGTTCAGGTCAAACGGGGCATGCTGAAGTTGTAAAAGTTGAATTTGATCCAAATATAATAGATTTTAGCAAACTATTAGATGTCTTTTGGGATATTCATGATCCAACTCAAATCAATAGACAAGGTGTTGACATTGGAACGCAATACAGATCTTGTATATTTACGGATTATGAGCCATACATCGAGATTGCCAAAAATGCTATTGAGACTCTAGATTCATCAAACCGCTACAATAATCCAATTTCAACTATTCTTTACGAAAATGTGACCTTCTTTGAAGCCGAAAATTACCATCAAAAATACCTATTCCGCTAGTATCAAAAGAAGTAAATGTGCAAAATATGATTATATCCCACATTTCAGACATACATCTTCCAATAATGGTTCAGCCGAGTTTTAGTGATTTACTGAATAAGAGATTGTTTGGTTTTATAAATCATTCATCAAATAGAAAAAAAATTCATGACATTGAGAATCTCAGAATAATTTTCGATGATATATTAAAAAATTCTGATGGACATACAATTTTGACAGGAGATATAGTCAATTTATCACTTCGCAGTGAGTTCGAGTCGGCCAGTGATTTCTTAGGGAGTTACTTCCCGAAAGAGAAGCTATCAATTATACCTGGGAACCATGATAGTTACGTGAAATGTAATTATGAAGACTCAATGTATATGCTGCGACGATACACAGAAAACAACCATGATCATAGGCAAGCGTCACCCTTTCCGTATCTAAAATTATTTAATAATATTGCGATCATTGGAATTTCGACTGCTGTCGTCTCCCCACCTCTAATGTCTTGGGGCCGTGTGTCAGAAACACAATTAGACACCATAACCGAGATATTACATTCATTATCAAAAGATAATTATTTCATAATATTACTATTACACCATCCTTTGCATGAATTCGGTTTTCTGAACTTTAAAGGTCTGCTCAATAAGAACTCATTAATTAAAATACTCAGTGGATTTAATATAAATTTGATATTACACGGTCACTTACACACCGAAAGTCAAAAAAAAATATCTCTAAAAGAGGTTAATGTTCCCTGCTTTGGTGCCCCATCAACCTCTCGAGCAAACGGCGGTAAACTATCATTCTTAAAATATGATATTGACAAAGTGAATGACAAATGGAGCCTTAAGGTATATCGTCGCAGTTACATCATGCAAACTAAAAAGTTTAAAACACAAATCTTAATGAGTAGAGCCTATGACTAAGGGATTGACGCCTTTACAATTTAAAATTATATGCGGTGGCCTAATTCTTGCCATTGCAGTTGGTATTAGGCAATCATTTGGACTTTTTCTGGAGCCAATTAGTACAACACTGCAGATCGGAAGAGAGACATTTGCTCTTTCAATTGGACTTGTGAATCTTCTTTGGGGAGTCCTTGCTCCATTTACAGGGGCGCTAGCTGATAAATTTGGTTTAAAAAGAGTTGCTATAATAGGTGCATTATTTTATTCGGGTGGTATTCTGATTTTATCAAATTCAGCCACCCCTCAGGAATTACTACTTGGCGGAATAATTATAGGATCTGGGCTATCCGGATTGGGCTTTACAGTAATTCTAGGTGCAGTTGGAAAATCTGCACCACCTGAAAAAAGAGGTACCGCCCTAGGTTTGACAACAATGGGTGGTTCAATAGGGATGTTTTTAGGCGTTCCCGTTACAGGCACTTTCATTCAATTATTTGGTTGGTCGGGAGCTCTATTGGGACTTGCCGCAATTTCCTTGGTTATGATACCTCTAGTTTACGGACTGGTACAAAATGATAAAATAAGAAACCAAAATAACCAGACGAATGACGCTGGTGAGAGACTAAGTGAGGTACTAAGTCATGCACTGAAATCAAAAAACTTCCTACTGCTAGTGTGTGGTTTTTTCATTTGTGGATTTCATGTGAATTTCATTGTCGCTCATCTGCCTGCTTTTATTTCAGATATGTCACTGCCGGGGAATGTGGCTACAACTTCGCTCGCTTTAATTGGTTTTGCAAATATTTTTGGTGTAGCATTAGCTGGTCGCTTAGGTGACAAATACAAAAAAAATGATGTACTTGTCGCTTTGTATGCTCTCAGAGCTCTGGCATTTATAATCTACATAATTACACCGATCACTGTAATATCAACATTAATTTTTACCTTTGTTCTTGGTATCTTGTGGTTAGGTACCGTCCCATTGACAAGTGGTCTTGTTGCAACCTTTTTTGGACCTAAATATATGTCGATGCTATATGGAATTGTATTTTTCAGTCATCAATTAGGTGGGTTCGTAAGTTCGTGGATGGGCGGGTGGATTTTTGACTTAACTGGTGATTATAACATTATGTGGTGGTTTTCCGTTTTACTCGGTTTGCTTGCAGCTGTACTACATTACCCAATAAAGGATCGCCCTGTCATAATATTCGGCACAAGATAATCTAAATCCCATAAACTTTGCTTGCCGTATCATGAAAAATATTTTTCTGATCAGTAATTGGTATATTACGCGTTGCCATTCGGAATGCATTAATCAGATCGCCATAATTACACCAGATTTTCTCAATCGGGAAATTCGATCCAAACAAACACCTATCTGATGGATAGTTTGCTAAAACTTTCTGAACAATATTTGATATAAACTCAGGGTCATTTTTATTAATAAATGTTCCCAATCCTGAAAGTTTAATGAAAAGGTTCTTATATTCAGCAAGGCTTTCCATGAATATATTCCATTCAGCCCAACCAGTATTCGATAAGTCATGCGGCATGCCGGCATGCTGAAGAACAAAAGTTGTTTCGGGAAACCTTTTCAAAAGATTTTTTGTATGACTCAGTTGACTTTGAAAAACTTGTAATTCAAAAATTGAGTCTTTTTTAGCCAAATACTCAAAATTATTATTAAATATTGAATCCTCCATAATATCTGGCGCTGATGCAAATGAATATAATTCACGCTCATGCCAATGAAGCTGCATTCTTATGCCCCTCGTCAGAGGATAGTCAAATAATTTATCGAGCATCTCAGGAGCATTTGGATCTAATAAATTACAATATCCGATAAACGCGTTTGGCCATCCCGAATTATTGAAAGAGTCATCAACAAACTTTGCCTCTTCATAATATTTATCGATTGGCCAGTTGCATTGGATATAAACTGACTGCTCCACTCCAAAATTTACAACATCTTCAATAAAGTCATCGATGAGATAGTCTTTTTTGATTGAAGTATAATCTCCAAATATTCTTGGCTGTATTTCACCTTGGAGCCAATCTAAGTCTGATTGCTTCCATATGTGATGATGACTATCTATTATTGGAAATCTCATAAATGACAATCTTATAATCTTTGTATTGGAGATGAGGAAATTATATAAAATCTTGGTGCGAGAATCAATAATGAACTTATAATTCCAATACCAATTCCAATCCATAATCCAATCAATCCAAAATCAAGTGTGACAGCAAAAACGTATGAAAGCGGTATTCCAAAAATCCAGAAACAGACAGATAATATAATAAATGGCGCCCACACATCTCCAGTACCTCTCAATGCACCAAGTGAAACCGCCATCAAAGTGTCAAAAATAAATAGAAATCCTACAAAAAATATTATTTCCTGAGTCATCAAAATCATCTCTGGGTTATCAAAGAAAACTCGTGCAATCACATCAGGATTAATGAGTGTAAAAACAGATATTGGGAGCGTTATTGAAAAAGCAACCAGCATGCCCATTAACCCTGCTCTTTTCGTATCGCTGACTGATTGCTGACCAACCGCAATACCAACCCTGATAGAGGTAGCACCAGCGACTCCAATTGCACTCATATATATTAAATTCACAACAGTGTAAGTTGCATGGTGAGCGGCAAGCGCAGCTGATCCAAACCATCCCGCAATAAATACAACTGCTGCAAAGGCAATTACTTCAACACCTTGCAACAATGCCATTGGAAGTGCTATTTTTCTAAATTTCTTAGATATACTTGATTTTACAGTAAACATGTTCTCTCTAATTTCTAAAAAGTTTTTTTTCATCTTAAAAACATCACCATTCTTCTTTGATATGTAGACAAGGTAAATTAAGGTCATAAAAAATGCTGTCCATCTTAATATTGATGAGATAACGATCGCTTCATAAGCCCCACCTCCATTATAAAAAGAGCCCCAAGATAATATGAAGATGCCATTAAAAATTACGTTTAGTATATTAACAAAAATCATGACATACATGCCCGCTTTTTGGTAACCCATTGCCTCTAAAATAAGGTTTGTTGTGACAAAAAATAACATCCCAGGAATTCCGTATGCGAACACCAGAGAAACTCGTGCACCTTCCTCTGCGATATTAAGCTCTTGCCCTGTAATTAGAAAAAAATCTTCAAAGAAAAAAGATATAAAGATAGAGATAATTGAAAATAAGATACTATGGATCATAGCGGAGTACCAAATAGAACCAACTTTGTGTCTTTCATTTGCTCCAATTGATTGTGATGCAAGCACGACTGTTGCGTTTAGTGCGCCAATAAAAATAACCATGAGCGCAATTACTGGAGCTAGTCCAATTCCCAGATATGCCAGTTGATCTGGACCGGCCCAGCCCGTCATGATTGCATCAACTGTAACCATAATCAGAATTGAAGTCCTAGCAATAATTATTGGAAAACCCATACGGACGGTATCCATATAATGATACATAAAAGTATTTTGTGGACTAGATTGCATGCTGGGACATATTGATATAAAAGATAATATTTTTGATAATTAAGTCTCGGTAATGGAGCATATCTGGTCACCAACGGATATATCGTCACCAATATTTGCATGAATTTTATTTAAAACACCGTCACAGGGTGCTTCTATCTCAGCAGTTGTCTTATCGGTCTCGATGGAATATAGGGCATCACCCTTTGAAAAACTCTGACCTTCTTTTACATGCCACTCAACGATTGTACCTTCATCAACATTCATGCCCATTCTAGGCATTTTAACTATTCTTTCCATGGCTAATTTAACTCCAATAATTCTTCAATACAATTCACAATATCGGCTACCTCTGGTATCACATGGCTTTCTAAGATGGGTGAGTATGGAATTGCAACATCTTTTACTGTAACTCTTTTTATAGGTGATTTTAGATATTTGAATGCCTTATCTGATAAGATAGCCGATATATGGCTTGCTGCACTACATATGTCACGAGCCTCATCAACAATGATCACTCTTCCTGTTTTCTTTAACGAATTTATGATTGTATCCTCGTCAATTGGCACTAATGATAAGAGGTCAATTAAGTCAACCCCTATACCTTTTTCGTTAAGTTTTTTTGTTGCCTGCAGTGCTTTCAGAGTCATTGAACCAATTGATATAATTGTGACATCATTTCCTTGGTTTATTACTTCTGATTTCCCAATTGGTATTAAATAGTTATCATCATCTGGTACTTCCTCTGGTCGGCCACCACCAGCTGCAGTTAAGTAAAATACTGGATTATCATCCCTGATGGCAGACTTCAATAAGCCTTTGGCTGTTCTAGAGTTTGACGGCACAACAACCTTCACACCACCTAAATTCATCAATGCGGGATAAGGTATATCTGAGTGTTGCGCTGCCGCAGACCTCCCGCCGCCGATAACTGCCATATAAACTATAGGTAATTTTACTTGCCCAGCGGTCATATACTTTAATTTTGCTGCTTGGTTGGCTATTGAGTCAAACCCTGTATATATGAAGTTTCCATACAAAAGATGGCAAATTGGTCGGTATCCAGCTGCTGCTGCACCAACAGCCATACCGGTCATAATATTTTCACAGATTGGCGTATCTCTAACCCTGTCTTTACCAAAATTTTCTTGAAGACCTGTTGTCTGCCCTAAAAGGGAAATACCGGCATCCTCTCCGTAAAGGATAACTTTATTATCTCTTTCCATTTCTTCTTGTAATGCCAGATTTATTGCTGGCATCATTCTTTGCTTGGACATTGCTTATCTCTCAATCATATGATCCATAGCACTGGAAATTTCTGGCTCTGGGCTTTCAATTGCAAATTTTACTGCATCATCAACCTCATCCTGAACCTCCCTCTGAATTTTTTCAATATCATCTCCAGAATATTTACTATGTTCTATAAAGTATGACTCAAGCCTCAATATCGGGTCTTTGTCATTTGTTTTCCATAACTCAACCTCGCTCTGATCTCGGTAAGTTCGTGACAAAAATGTGTATTCAAATTCAACATGCCCACGTTGCCTGTATGTATGCGCTTCAATAAATGATGGGCCCTCATCATTTCTCCCCCTCTGAACTGCCTGATAGGCAGCTTGCCACACATCAACAGCGTTATTTCCATCAACTTCATATTTTGGAATACCAAAAGGTTCAGCCCTATCAACAATCTTTCCAGAAGTTACCTCCGATGTGTGAGTAAACTCAGAATATTGGTTATTTTCACACATAAATATCATTGGTAAGTTCCACAATGAACATATATTCATGGCCTCCATCAAAACGCCCTGATTTGCTGCACCATCCCCAAAAAAAATTATTGAAACGGCTCCGTTACCATCCATTTTGGATGCCAGGGCTGCACCTACAGCTAATCCCATACCGCCTGCAACAACACCATTTGCTCCAATTATTCCCTTTTTGAAATCAGCAACATGCATAGAGCCACCTTTACCCCCACATATTCCCGTCGACTTTCCGTAAATTTCAGCCATCATTTTTTTTACGTCGCCACCTTTTGCGATGAAATGTCCATGGCCCCTGTGTGTGCTCGATATCCAATCAGAGTCGTTCAACTGATCACACAAAGGTACCGCAATTGCCTCTTGACCAATATAAAGATGGACGGCACCTGG
>CAJWEW010000004.1 GCA_913030915.1 uncultured Rhodobiaceae bacterium | reverse complement strand
AGTAAGACTACAAAAAAAGGTATAGTTGGAATAAATATTGGTGCAAACAAGGACACCAAAGACAAATTAAGTGATTATCAGATTGGAATTAAAAAATTTTCTGCAATCGCTGATTATATTACAATTAATATTTCATCACCAAATACACCTGGTCTAAGAGACCTTCAGTCCGGTCAACATTTTCAAGAATTAATAAAGTTAATTAAAGCCTTCAAGATGGATGGGCTCAAAACTCCAATTTTGATTAAGTTAGCACCTGACTTAACAAAAAAGGACCTAGAAATGGTAGTTACGCTCTCAATAGATAGTGGGATTGATGGCTTAATACTCTCAAATACGACAGTTGAACGAAAAGATATCAGGAATAAAAAGCACAGTAATGAAGAGGGCGGTCTTTCGGGTAGGCCATTGATGCAAAAATCAACAAGAATGTTGAGAGATGTCTATAAAATATCAGAGGGAAAAATGCCCCTGATCGGAGTTGGCGGCATATTCACAGGCCAAGACATTATTGAGAAGATACGAAATGGCGCTTCACTGATACAGCTTTATACAGCAATTGTTTATGAAGGACCAACACTGATAAGTAAATTAAAAAAAGAATTAATAGATGAGGCCGAGCGATATGGAGTTAAATCGATTAGCGAACTTATTGGCGTAGATATAAAATAATAATTTGCTATTACCTGGCTCTTGACAGACCTGCAACTAGTAACCCAGCTACCCATGCAATCACAACGCAAATTATACCATATAATAATGGTCTCTCTTTTGCTTGTGTGTATATATATTTTCCAGCGAGCGTTTTGTTGACGAATACTTTTGAAGTATCCATATCGACTAATTTTTGGTCATCAAAAAAATAAATAGTAACCTCATAACTTCCTTCATTTATATCTTTTGGTAATTGAACTGATGCACGAAAAAGTTTGTCACCAACAATTCTAACACCAGTATATTTTTCAATAAAAATACCCTCTTCCTTGTTCTTTTTTATTATTTCTTTGTAAATATTTGCCGTTTGATTTTTCTCATTTGAAATAAATTTTAAATGCTCTAAACCGATCTGATTCTCTTCAAGAAAATCCTTAGCTGTAATTCGCTTAATATTTCGATTGCTATAAATCGCATAATAACTTGGTATATTGTCTATAATAGTGTCGCCACTATTTACCCAAATTCCATATTTCTTTACTTTTTCTCTCACGGAGATAGATTTACTGGCACCTCTGACTTTGATAATGATATCTGATTTTGATAAGTCACTGCTGCTGAATGCCCCAAAAATAAGGAGCTCTTCACCAAAAAAGTTTGAGCCTATTTGTATATGTGGATCGTCAAGTTGTACTACCAGGTCAGATTCAATTTCATCTATAGCAGCATGAATTGTATTTGAAAACCCGAAACAAACCAGCACAACACTGAGTGTTTTAATAAAACTATAATAAGACATCTGCGATCACATATATATTCTGTGGTTCAGCAACAAGCTCTATCAACATCTTTGCGCAAACTCCAAGTATAAGCACGCCTAAGAGAAACCTTAATTGCTCTGCTCTTAGTTTATGCCCCAAAAAAGCCCCAATTTGAGCGCCTACAACACCCCCACTCATCAGTATTATAGCTAACATAACATCAACAGACTGGTTTTGATACGCATGCAGTATCGTGACAAGACTTGTAACAAAAATAATTTGATACAAAGATGTGCCAATAACAATATTGGTTGGCATCCTTAACATGTAAATCATCGCTGGAACCATAATAAATCCTCCGCCGACCCCCATGATGGAAGCTAGAACCCCAACAAATATCCCGATAGCGATTGGAGGTATTATGCTTATGTATAATCCAGATTTCTTGAATCGAACCCTCAATGGTAGAGTGTGTGCCCATGTTCTAGCTTTTCTTTTTCGAGTATGGGCCATTTTGTCATTTCTTTTATTTAAAATTGACTTCATACCCTCGACAAAGATCAACGAGCCAATTGAACCAAGTAATAAGACATATGCAAGTGAAATCATCAAATCTATTTGACCAACATTTTTGAGTAGAGTAAATAATTCAATGCCCAAGAAAGATCCAATTATCCCTCCAATTAACAGAACGGTGCCCATCTTGAAATCGACAGCCCTTCTACGCCAATGAGCGACAACTCCTGATATTGAGGATGCTACAATTTGGTTTGCTTCAGTCGCCACAGCAACTATTGGAGGTATTCCATAGAAAATTAGTAAAGGCGTCATCAAGAATCCACCACCCACACCAAACATACCCGACAAGATACCCACAGCACCACCCATTCCAAATAAAACGATTAAGTTTACGGAAACTTCGGCTATGGGGAGATAAATATACATATAATCTTATGCGCCAGTAAGTTGATCTATTTTGCCCTGTGAAGACGTTCAATATATAGTCATAAATATAAAATCAAAATGAAATCAATATAGAAACTTTTTGATATTATATTGAAATAGTAATTCATAATTCTTAACAGAATGCAAAATAAATGGAAATATCATGCGTCTCCTTATCTATGTCTTAATTTTATTTCTTCCAATTTCAGCTCGAGCAGATACTAATTTTGTGTTTGCAACAAATTGGGTAGCTCAACCAGAACATGGGGGTTTCTATCAAGCGCTGTCTGATGGTGAGTATAAAAAATGTGGTCTAAATGTTGAAATAATTCAAGGTGGCCCAGGCAGCAATAACAGAGCTAAGCTTATTACAAATAAAATTGATCTGTATATGGGCGGCAATCTTATTCAGTTAATAAACTCTCGTGCTGAAGGTGTGCCAATCAAAACGATTGCTGCATTCTTTCAGAAAGACCCACAAATAATTATATCTCATCCAGAGGGAACCCTTCGCTCTTGGGAAGATCTTCTCGATGCTGAACCGATTTATATAAGTGATATGGGCTTAGTAACTTTTTTCAGATGGATGGAAAAAGAGCATGATTTTGATGCAGAAAAGAGGCGTCCTTATCTCTTCAATTCAGCTCCATTTCTTGCTAATAAAAAGTCTGCACAGCAAGGTTACCTCACATCAGAGCCTTACTCAATCAAGAAAGAAATAGGAGTTGAACCAAATGTTTTTTTATTAGCGGACTATGGTTTTGATACGTACTCAACCACCATTGAAGCAATGGAAAATACAATAGAAAATCGCAAAGATGAATTAAAATGTTTTATTGATGCATCAAAGATTGGATGGAAAAACTACCTACATGGTGACGCATCAAAAACAAATGAACTGATAAAAAAAGAAAACCCTGACATAACCGACGCCAAAATAAAATATTCTATGAACAAATTAAAAGAATATGGTATTGTTGAAACAAGTGATACACAAAAGCATGGCATTGGATATTTTTCTTCAGAAAAAATCCAGAAATTTTATAAGCAAATGTTAAAATACGACGTTGTAAAGGAACTGGATGATATAAATGAAATTTACACCGAAGAGTTCATCCATAAATAACCAACTACGTTAGAAACGATATCAATGAGCTTATTCAAAGGTAGGATATCTTATTTCTCAAAACTCTCATCAATTATACTAATAATTTCTATATTTTTAATTTGGGAGCTCTATGTTTTATTTGGTGAGATACCCCAATATATTCTGCCAGCTCCCTCTTTTGTAGTTAAGACACTTTTTGAGGACTGGCCTATCCTTTTTCCCGCTATGTTGAATACTCTTGAAATTGCTTTTCTTGGTTTCTTACTTGCAACTAGCGGCGGAATTCTGATTGCATTATTAATGAGCTATTCACGATCAGTTCAAGATACACTTCTACCACTTGCAATTGTATTGCAGGTTACCCCAATTATTGCCATTGCGCCGATTATTATTATTTATGTAGACAGTACATATTTGGCTCTATTAATTTGTGTTTGGCTTGTTGCATTTTTTCCTATCTTAACGAACACATTATTCGGTTTAAATTCTGCAAATCCAGAACTCCTAGATTTGTTTAGATTATATAAAGCATCAAAGTTCAAAACCTTAATGTATTTGAAGATCCCAAACTCAGTCCCAAGCGTTGTCGCTGGACTAAAAGTATCTGCAGGACTATCATTAATTGGTGCAATTGTTGCAGAATTTGCAGCTGGTGCAGGTGGTTCAAGCTCCGGATTAGCATTTAGAATTCTTGAAGCCGGATATCGTCTTAACATATCAAGGATGTTTGCATGCTTACTTCTTTTGGCTGCAATTGGTATATTATTTCATAAATTAATTGAGATTGCTGCTCAGAGGGCACTTAGCCGATATAATTAATTACATGTTTTACTTAATCTAACTTACCATTTATTACATAATTGATTATCTTTACAACTTGTTCAGGAGTTTGGGTTACGGCAAGACTTGCCGCATCTACCTCTTTGAGTGCATGCGCATGTTGATCATCATGCATAATAATTAAGGGCTTATTTAAACCATGCGCATATCCTGCATCAAATGCCGCATTCCACTGCTTATATTTTTCACCAAATCGTACAACAACTAGATCAGCTTTTTGGATTAAGTTCCTTGTCCTTATGGCGTTTATTTTTGCACCTTTATGATCATGCCAGAATGATTGTTTTTCTTCACCAAGTATGCTAACGCCACAATCATCGCTATTTTCATGTATTGTAACTGGACTTGTAAATTCAACATTCAATCCTTTTTTTTCCGTTATGGAGACGATCTGATCTCTCCAGTCTGTATGTATCTCCCCTGATAAGTAGACATTAAGTTCTTTCATTTTTCCCTCGCAATACCCTTTTATATTTTATTTAATTAGTAAGGCTGCACGACCCGTTACTTTTGCATCCTCAACCAAGGAATGTAACTTTTCTGCCTGAGACATATCTCTAACATCCGTCACTAATGGCCAGACATCGCCTCTTGCTACAAGCTCCAAAGAGTCAATCACCTCTTGCTTTGTCGCGTAGCGGCTGCCCATGACAATAGCCTCTTTATTTAATAAATCACCTGCAAACGCCGTAACAGCATTTTGTGGCCCACCCCCGCCTAAAGTGACAAGCCTTCCTCCCCGAGCTAAAATTGAGAAGCCTAAATTTAATGACTCATTGCTTGAAACAAAATCTATAACGACATCAACCCCCATTCCTTTTGTATAGTCATAAAATACCTGATTATCGTTATGGTCCCTTGGATTAATACATATATCAGCTCCAACTTGTTTGCATGCGCCAAATTTATCACTAGCTATATCAACGGCAATGACTGTACTATTTGCCCATTTAGCCATCATAATCATATGAATACCAAGACCACCTCCTGCTCCTATTATTGCGACTGTGTCTTGCGTTTTAACTGATGCATGCCGTATTACTTTGAATGGAGTGGCAATAGCGTCACAGATTACAGCAATCTCCGCAGGATTTTTCTTCCAATCAAGTGCTTCAGGAATTTTTAAAAAATTTTCTGCAGGGAGTTTCATATACTCTGCATATGCCCCATCAATCTCTCTGCCAACATAGCCACCAAAATTTTCACACAATGTCTCTCTATTATTGTTACACCATTTACAATTCCCACAAGTCAGATAGAAATAAGCTGTTACGGCGTCACCGACCTTGAGATTTGTAACATTCTTCCCGACCTCTTCAATTACTGCTGTTATTTCATGCCCAATAATTCTTGGGTAATCCACTTCGATCCGACCAGCACGAACATGTTGGATAGTAAGCCCAGAGCCACAGGCGATGATCTTTGCGACAGCTTCGTTATCATTTGGTACAGGATCTTTTACGTCCTTGTAAACAAATGGTGCTCCTTTTGACTCCAAAACTAACGCTTTCATTACTGTCTCCAACTTAATTGATAATTGTTAAATCATACTATAATATCAAGTAACTTTAATAACAATAATGGAATTTAATAAGTGAGTTAAAAATGATAAATGCAGGTCTACTTGGATTGGGTTGGTGGGGAAAACTAATCATAGATACATTAGAGGATAGTAATAAAATAAGAGTTACTTCGGCTTCTTCAAGAACAATGGAAAAACATAAAAAATACCTAGAAGAAAATAAAATTAATGCCTTTCCAACTTATGAACAAATGCTAGAGGACGATAATATTGATGCAATAATTATCTGCACGCCAAATTCTCAGCATGAAGATCAACTAAGATTAGCTATCAAAGCAAAAAAACAGGTCTTTTGTGAAAAGCCAATGGCTCTTAGTCGAAGCTCAGCAGAAAATATGATACGAATTGCAGATGAAAATAACTATATCATCGGTATTGGGCATGAAAGACGATACGACCCGGCGATCGTGAAGCTAAAATCTATCATTGATGACGACTCATTTGGTGAGAAAATGCATATAGAAGCTAATTGGTCGCACGATATTTTAGCATCACTCGACGATAATAATTGGAGAGGCTCTTCATTTGAAGCGCCTGCGGGTGGGATGACAGGAACTGGTGTGCATATGACGGATCTTTTCCTTTCAATGTTTGGGAGTGTTGAAGGTCTTTTTGCGCAATCCTCTAACCAAGTTTTGGGGTTTGAGACTGGTGATCTATCGACGGTACAAATGAAATTTAAAAACGGTGCAACGGGCCAATTATCAGTCATATCTAAAACACCATATTATTGTAGACTAACTGCTTTTGGCGATAAAATGTGGGCTGAAGTAAGAGATTTAAAACACCCGATGTTTAAGGCCGAAACCGAATTATCATTTTGCGAAATTGGGGCAGAACCAAAAAAAGATTTATTTCCAGCGACAGACATTATTAAATCCAACTTGGAAGAATGGGCCATGGCAACTCAGGGTAAGGCGAATTATCGGTTCACAAATCAGGAAAAAATTGAAAATGTGGCAATTCTGGAAGCGATGGACAAATCGATAAAAGACCAAAAATGGGTAAAAATTTGATCTAAAATATCAAATTTCCTGCATTTACCATTAATGTCACACCAGTAATATATCTGGCGTCCTCGGACGCAAGAAAAAGTGCAGCCTTTGCGCAGTCAATAGGATCAATTAAGTTCCTCATTGGGTTCATTTTGGCAATATTCTCAATACTCTTTGCATCTCTAACTTTTTTTACACGGGAAGTTAATGCTGTACCGGGAGCTAGCGCATTGACTGTAATCCCAAATTCTCCAGCATCTCTGGCCAATAACTTTGTCATCCCCAATAAACCAGCCTTGGCTGCACCATATGGGATGTATGATGGCGCATGCGGATTCGGTGCGAGACCAGCTCCAGATGAAATATTAATAATTCTTCCAAACCTATTTTTTTTCATAATAGGAAAAACGGCTCGTGTGCAATAAAATGCAGAATTTAAATTTAAATCAATCACCTTAAGCCACTCTTGATCGTTTATATTTTCAATGGAGTCTAATTTATCAAAGCCACCAACTGCATTAACCAATATATCTATTTTTTTATATTTCTTAGCAATATCATTAATTGTTTTGTTTACATCTTTCGAGTCACAAACATCAGTGATGACGAAATCAACATAAGAATTTTTTTTACGAAGTAAATTATTAACTCTCCGTGCTTCTTTTTGATTTATGTCAATTAAGATAATGTGTGCTCCCTGTTCAGCAAACTCAATAGCTATCTCTTCACCGAGGCCTTGAGCAGCCCCCGTTACTATTGCAACTTTGTCCTTCAGTTTTTCTGTATCTGGCATTGAGAATTAATGATAAATTAGTTTTTAAATTCAATTTCCAGTGCAATAACGTCCTTATCACTTGTATTTATTGCGTTGTGTTCAAGTGGAGCCTTAATAATTGAGGCAGTTCTTGGAACATAATCTATTTCTTTAGTTGAACCATCTGGAAACTCGAACATCAACTTACCCTGAGATAATTGAATGGGCATATAATCCATCTCATGTAGATGCCATCCAGTTTGTTCACCCGGTTTTAAAACCCAATGAGTTACAATCATCTCATCATTTTCTAGTAATACATTGTGTGATGCAATCTTCCTTTCTGACGCCAAATGACTTGTTTTTTCATTTAATTTTGTTGACATTAACCCTCCTATATTTGACTGCTGTATTTATTTTAGATTTGAAAAAGCCGTCGGCTGTAAAATCTGATTAGAATATGATGAAACTAATGGCCCATTTGGCTCTGTCTCCGCCCTTCTCTTAATCCATTCGGGGTCTGCTTGAAATGCATTCCACTTCTCTTCTCTTTCTGCGAGTGAGTCCCACTCCAGCAAATATGTAATATCCATATTTGACTCTCCTATTAATGTTGTCCAAAAACCAACCTGTTTTATTTCATATTTTTCCCAAAATCCAAATACAACATTTTGAAATCTATCCAAGACTTTTGGAAGGCAGCCCGGCGTACAGTGGTAAATTCTCAATTCATATATCATTTCACTCATCCTATTTTTTAAAATAAGTGTAATTATAATCGATTATGAAAAATGGTAAATCTTATTTCTCATCTATTCAAGAATGAGCTAATCTCTTCCAATTCTTTTGTTGTGAGGGGACCAATATGTCTATTTAGTACAACTCCATTGCTATCAATTACATATGTCTCTGGGATACCATAAACACCTAATGTAATTGCGGATACGCCATCAAAATCAAATCCTAATCCCGTGAAAGGGTTCCCGAGCTCATCCAGGAATTTAACCGCGTTTTCAAGTTTATCTCTATAGTTTATCCCATATATTGGTATATCTTGATCTTTAATTTTCATCAAAATCTCATGTTCAGCTCTGCATGGCGTACACCAGGATGCCCAGATGTTTAATACAGAAATTTCATTTTCTTGCAGATCTGATTTTGTGAAGCCATTAAAAATGGCTCCATTATAACCCGTATCAGGATATCTAATTACGGGCAGTTGCTTGCCGACAGCTATCGGAACTTTGACCCTCATGCCATTTTGGTCATGTTTTTGAAGTGAATAGTAGAAAAAAAATATCACAAATAGGAACGTTATTACCAGTATTGAATATAACAGACTTTTACGATTATAGCTCAAGATCATCGTCCTTCTGACTTATTTTTTCTTCTATATCCTTTAGCGATATTCTTAAATAAATATAATAGCTTAAGATTATAATGGCAGCTGACCCAAAGGAAGCTAGGATAAAATAGATATATAATTCTTCCATTTATATTTAATATTTCTCTTTTATACGCCGTGCTTTGAATTTATTATTTAATATTTCTAACTTCAATGTTTGTGATAAAAAATATAGAGAAATTAAACAAAATCCAAAAAATACAAACAATAAGGGATAAAGCATCGAATAATGAATCGTTGGCCCATCCATCCGTATCACACTTGCAGGTTGATGAAGGGTGTTCCACCAGTCAACAGAATATTTTACAATTGGTATATTTATAAAACCCAATAGTGCATAGACAGAGGCGATTTTAAGATAACTATTTCTTTTGCCATCCATTCGGTATATCAGAATAAGCCCAAGATATATAAAAAAAAGTAGTAAAACCGAGGTTAGTCTTGCGTCCCAAACCCACCAAACACCCCACATTGGCCTGCCCCAAAAAATACCAGATATCAGCACAATTGATGTAAACATAAGACCAATTGGCGCTAATGACTTACTAATCAAAGCGCTAACGGGTGTCTTTGTTATCAGATATAGTAAGCTCATCACAGATATTGATGAATATATACCGAGACTTAACCACGCAGAAGGGACATGTAGATACATGATTTTGACCATTATACCTTGCTGATAATCATTTGGAGCAACAATGAGAGCAAAATAGAGGCCAATAGTCAGAGCAACTATCCCAGTAAAGAATACTAAATTTGAAAATCTATTTATATTCCTAAGCAATTGATTTGGGTTAAGTAAGTTCAAAATAAAATCTCCTCATGCCTTTATTCACTATTTACTCTGAGTATATACGTCACTAAAAACGGGATAATTGCAAGTGTAAATAGAGTTGCAGCACCAAGTAACATAGATGATCTGAAAAAAGAAAAATCCAGAACATCATTTTCCACAAATGGCAGTGTACCAATTATTAAAATTGGAACATAAAAAGGGGTGACCAGAAGTGTTACTAATAATCCTGTATTATTCATTCTTATCGCAATTGCAGAACCAATAGAGGCAATCAAAATCATACATGGGCTGCTAACTATAATTAAAAAGATTATTTTAATTAAGTCGTTTGGTTGCATATTTAACATAATACCTCCAAGTGGTAAGAAAATGATGACAGGTAGGATAATTAATAACCAAAAACTAATAATCTTACTAACAAGCATAAGCTCTGGCAAATCAGACTCTAGTATAAGTAGGTCAAGTGAGCCATCCTTGTAATCACCCTCAAAGACATGTGAGATGTTCAATAAAATTGACAATAAAAAAGCAATCCACAAAAGCCCTGGCGATATAAGTTCCAATAAATCAAGATTTGGTCCGATGCCAATTGGTAAAAGCGCAGATATTATAAGGAAAAAAGCTATTGCCATTACAAAGGTCGATTTTCTCTCAAAATAAATAGATAGATCACGACGAATAACTGAATAAAATTGCCTCATACTTTTTCCCCAATATAAATACAAGACTCATTTTTCATATTGAGTCTTTGATGAGATGTAACCAATATCAGCTTATGATCAGAAACTTTTGACATTAATTTATTTTTAAAATAATTTGCAGCCTGCTCATCTAAATTTGAAAGAGGCTCATCAAGTAACCAAATCTTTTTGTCTGCCATTACAATCCTAAGTAAAGCAACTTTTTTTCTCTGACCTTGCGATAAATCTCTGATTTTTTGGTGACGTAATCCTTCGAGTCCAAGTTCTTTATAATCAGCATCAGGTGACATGCAGTTATAAAATTTTTTCCAAAAATTGATATTTTCTTGAACTGAAAGATCCTCCTTGAGTGCAAGCTTATGTCCTAAATATGAGATATTTTCTCTAATTGGGATTTGGCCATTTGAATTATGCCACAGCGTTACCTGACCTTTATCCTGCTCTTCTAATCCTGCAATTATTCTCAATAACGTTGATTTACCAACCCCATTTTGCCCAATTAGTACTGATATGTTTTCGGATGATAAATTTAGAGATAGCCCATCGAAGATTTTTTTATCTTCATATGAGAAACTTAGCCCATTTATGCTTAACTTCATTTCTTCGTTTTTTGATAATTATATTTAAAATTTCAAATTTACCTTTAAATTCTCATACTATCAAAATATACTTGAATGTCTATTCTATCGTGGTAAAACTTAATAGTGAAACATGATTGTTTACTATATATACAGTGTGTAAGATGGACCTCTACAAAACCTATTTGACAGAAATAGAAAATAGAAAATCAGAAGGATTACAACCAAAACCTATTGACGATGGTAAGCTATTAAAAGAACTTATAACACATATCAAAAATCCCATAAGTAATGAAAGAGAAAATTGTATAAACTTTCTCATTTACAACACCTTACCGGGAACTACAAGTGCGGCTATTGAAAAAGCGAAACTGTTAAAAGAAATTATTACGGGTAAATTTAAATTAAAAGAAATAACTCCTGAATTCGCTTTTACATTACTTTCGCATATGAAAGGCGGGCCATCAATAGAAGTATTGATTGATCTAGCCCTCGGAAAAGACTTGGAAGTTGCAAGACAAGCAGCAAAAATATTAAAGAAACAAATATTTCTATATGAGGCAGATATTGACCGTGTCAGAGAAAGCTATGAAAATGGGAATAATATTGCAAAAGAGATCCTAATTAGTTACTCAAAAGCAGAATTCTTCACAAGCCTTCCAGAAATAGAGGAAGAGATCGATGTGGTTACTTATGTAGCTGCTGAAGGAGATATTTCAACAGATCTACTCTCGCCGGGTAATCAAGCTCATTCAAGATCAGATAGAGAATTACATGGTAAATGTTTCATATCCGAGGATGCTCAAAGAAAAATTTTAGAATTGAAAGAGGCGTATCCAAACAGGCGTATTATGCTGGTTGCTGAAAAAGGTACTATGGGGGTTGGATCCTCTAGGATGTCTGGAGTTAACAATGTTGCACTTTGGACTGGAAAGAGTGCAAGTCCATATGTACCATTTGTAAATATTGCGCCAATTGTTGCAGGATCTTATGGAGTTTCACCAATATTCCAAACTACAATTGGTGTAACCGGTGGTATTGGCATTGATTTAAAAAACTGGGTTAAAGCTCTAGATGAAAATAAAGAACAAATTTTAAATAATGACGGAAACCCAGTTTTGACTCAAACCTATAATGTTGACACAGGCACTTTACTAAAAATAAATACAAAAACTAAAAAACTTTATAATGCTGATGGCACTAAGGAGTTGGTTGATATTTCCAATTCTTTTACACAACAGGATATCGATTTTATTCGTGCTGGCGGCTCATATGCTGTTGTTTTTGGAAAAAAACTTCAAAATCAAGCATGTCAAATACTGGGTATTGAGTTAGTTTCGCCTTACGCTGAAACAAAAATAATTTCGAATCCAAGTCAAGGTTTGACAGCTGTAGAAAAAATATTTAATAAAAATGCAGTCGGTATGCCTGCAGATACAATTCTGCACGCAGGATCTGATGTAAGAGTAAAAGTAAATATTGTTGGTTCTCAAGATACTACTGGTCCAATGACTGTTCAAGAACTTGAAGCAATGGCAGCCACTACAATATCGCCTTCAATTGATGGAGCATACCAATCAGGATGTCATACAGCGTCCGTGTGGGATATAAAGGCTCAACAAAATACTCCAAAATTGATGAAGTTTATGAATGAATTTGGCTTAATAACTGGGCGTGACCCAAAAAATAAATATCATCCCATGACAGATGTAATTCATAAAGTCCTTAATGATATTACTGTAGACGACTGGTCAATAGTTATTGGCGGGGACTCGCATACCCGCATGTCAAAAGGAGTGGCATTTGGAGCAGACTCAGGCACGGTTGCTCTGGCGCTTGCAACTGGGGAAGCAACAATGCCGATTCCTGAATCAGTAAAGGTTACATTTAAGGGAAAAATGGCAGATCACATGGACTTCAGAGATGTGGTTCACGCAACACAGGCCCAGATGCTTCAACAACATAATGAAAATGTATTTCAAGGAAGAATTATAGAAGTACACAT
Source organism: uncultured Rhodobiaceae bacterium (assembly GCA_913030915.1). Taxonomy (GTDB): domain Bacteria; phylum Pseudomonadota; class Alphaproteobacteria; order Rhizobiales; family TMED25; genus TMED25. The sequence goes on along the minus strand of CAJWEW010000004.1, from coordinate 76,767 downwards.
AGGAACACTATTATCAGATCAAGCTTTCACATTTACAGATTGGACTGCTGAAATGAAAGCGAAAGCAGCAATTTGCATATCTCAAGATAAAACACTCATTGAGTCCCTTAACATAGCAAAAGAGCGTATCAGAGTTATGATCGAAAAGGGAATGGATAATGAAAATAACATGCTTGAAAACCTTATGTCTATTGCTGACAGAAGAATTTGTGAAATTGAAAATAAAAAGGTTGAAGCATTACAACCTGATGAGAATGCAAAATATTATGCAGAGGTGATTGTTGACTTAGATGCAATAGTCGAACCAATGATAGCAGATCCTGACGTGAATAATATCGATGTATCAAAAAGATATACCCATGATACAATTAGGCCAATCTCCTACTATAAATCTGAAAAAAAAGTTGATTTAGGTTTTGTTGGTTCTTGTATGGTGCACAAAGGTGACATAAAGATTGTTGCAAGAATGCTAAAAAACCTTGAAAAATCAAACGGCGATGTAAAGTTTAAGGCTCCGCTCGTTGTGGCTGCGCCAACATATAATATTATTGACGAACTTATTGAAGAGGGTGATTGGGCTATCTTACAAAAATACTCTGGTTTCGAGTTTGATGACGATAAACCGAAGGACACGGCACGATTAGATTACGATAATATATTGTATCTTGAAAGGCCTGGCTGTAATTTATGTATGGGTAATCAGGAAAAAGCGGAAAAAGGTGATACTGTGTTGGCAACATCAACAAGACTTTTTAAGGGCCGAGTTGTCGAGGACTCAAAAGAAAAAAAAGGGGAGTCACTTCTTGCTTCAACTCCGGTCGTTGTTCTATCAGCAATATTAGGGCGAACACCAAACATTGAAGAATATAAAGCTGCAGTAGAAGGAATTAATCTTACAAAATTTGTTCCGCCAAATAATAGGTTAATAAAAGATACTCAATCTGTACACTTTTAAACAAATTCCAACTACAAATTATACCAAAAGTTATTAGTTGAATTTGCCAATTAAATCCTGCATATTTTTCCCAAACTCTTCAATATTTAGAGGTTTTTCCCCATCCATAATAAGAGCATAATCTAGTAATATATGCGCTGTTGTATTGACACTTTTTGTTTGTTTATTCTTAAACATATCACTTAGTTTGATCATTACATCATGGTTTGGATTTACCTCCAGAACAGGCTTTGATAGCGATATCCCTTGCCTTTCTTGGAGTATTTTTTGCATTGTTTTGTCATACCCATTCTCACCAATTGAAATACAAACAGGGCTATCAATCAGGCTTGAATTTATTTTGATATCGCTAACATGATCACCTAGAACTCTGGTCATTTCAGCTATTAATTTCTTTAAGTCAGAGTCAGTGATTTTAGTTTTTGATTTCTTCTTCTTTGTCTTTTTGGTCACAGAAATATCAGTTAATTCTTCAGTGCCATGCGATACATGCTTCAACTCTTTATCTTCAAACTTTATACCCGTTGCTGTCCAAAAGCTATCAATAGGATCAGTCAGTATCAAAACCTCGACTTCCCTTGCAGCATAACCCTCCAATAAAGGGTTTGCCAGTGCAGACTGATAATCTTCTGCCGTAATAAAATATATTGATTTTTGATTCGGTTTCATATCACCAATATATTGCTCTAATGATCTGTTTCCGTCTTTTATGTTGGATGATTTGAACCTTATTAACTTAAGTAAATCGTCTTTTTTTTCGTAATCCTCATAGATGCCCTCTTTAATAACTGGCCCGAAAGCTTCCCAAAATGTATTAAATTTTTCTATATCATCCTTTGCTAATTTATTTAAAGTTGAAATTATTCTATTCTTGATCGCTTTCTTTATGGATAAGACAACCTGGTTTTCTTGTAATATTTCTCTGCTAACAGTTAGTGGTATATCAGCGCAATCAATAACACCGCTTATGAATCTCAAATAAGGCGGGATAATATCTGTGTCATCACTTATAAGCACTCTTTTGACATATAATTTCAACTTTGCTTTTCTTTGTTGGTCAAAGAGGTCAAAGGGGCGTGTGGTTGGTATATATAGCAAAACATCATATTCGAAACGACCTTCAGCCTTGTAATGGATCGTTGAAAGTGGCTGATCAAAATTTCTACTTAACAAATTATAATGTTCTTGATACTGACCTTCAGTAATCTCAGCCTTTGATTTGGACCAAATAGCGCCCGCTGTGTTGATTTGTTCCCCGTCACTAGACAAGCTCTCAGATAGATATATGGGAAAATTAATATTATCTGAATATTTTTTTATCGTATTTTGAACTAGTTGCTTATCCGCAAAATCATGAGCATCTTTTGCTAATTTGATGGTTATTTCTGTACCACTAATATTTTTATCTTTAATTTGCTGAATATTATAGGTACCGGTTCCGTCCGAACTCCACAGGTAAACCTCTTCAGAGTCGAATTTTTTTGATAATACTGTAACATCTTTTGAGACAATAAAAGCTGAGTAAAAACCAATTCCAAATTGACCAATTTGGGAGGTTGCTTCGTCATCTTTTGACATACTTTCGATAAATGTTTTTGTACCCGATCTGGCAATAGTCCCAAGATTTTCGATCATCTCTTCCCGACTCATACCAATACCATTATCAGAAATTGAAATGGTCTTTTTATTACTATCTACAGTTATTTTTATCTTTAATTCATCTATTGGTACATCCGATTGGGAAATAGATATATACCTTAATTTATCACATGCATCTGATGCATTTGATATCAGTTCTCTTAAAAAAACTTCTTTATTTGAATAAATTGAGTGAGTTAGAATTTGCAGCAGACGATTAACCTCTGCAGTAAACTCGATATTATTATCCCCCTTAGACATATTGACCTCTGGAACTTATTTCTGTAATTTTTTGTACCCTACATTTTTTTATATAATGTAATTTTTGTCAATTTCCACATATTTTAACTTTTAATTATCCATATTCTTAATTATGCTAAATCAATAATGGTTACATCATGAATAATATTTTAAATTTAAATAGATATGGGAGCGCTCCAAATAGTAAAAACTGGACGCAATCAGACAAAAATCATATAGACCCTAAGGATAATAGAATAACATCTTTTTCTAGAGAAGAACTAAATCACATACTTGCACTATATGGAAGAAAAGTGGTCTCTGGTCAATGGAAAGACTATGCAATAGACACACTCAAAGACCAAGCAATCTTTTCAATCTTTAAAAAAAGCAATGAAATGCCGCAGTATACAATACATAAAATGCCCAAACTCAGGAGCAGTCAAAAAATGTATCAGATAAAAGGAACTGATGGTAAGGTATTAAAAAGAGGGAGTGAACTCCCTCTTATATTAAAAATTTTAGATAAAGATAATAAAAAGTATAAAGTTATATAAAACTTACCTTCGTGAACCAAATAATTGTATTAGTAAAATAAACAGATTAATAAAGTCGAGGTAAAGTCTTAACGCACCCATAATTGCTTTACGACCTGATACATCAGCACTGTCACCTTGATAATATATCTGTTTAATCTGCTGTGTGTCGTAAGCTGTAAATCCAGCAAATATCAACACACCTAAAACAGAAATCCCAAACTGCATTCCACTTGAACCAATAAAAATATTCACAATTGATGCCAATATGATGCCAATCAAACCCATAAAGAGGAATGCACCCCAAGCAGATAAATCTTTCTTTGTGGTGTATCCGAATAAACTGAGCGCTCCAAAGGAGCCGGACGTAATGAGAAAAACGCGGGCAATACTAGTACCAGTATACGCCAAGAAGATATAAGATAGAGATAATCCCATGAGACCTGAGAAAACCCAAAAAGATGCCTGCGCTGATGCGAATGACATACGAGTAATTCGAGCACTCAGGTAAAATACCATGCCAAGCGGTGCGAGCATCACAACCCAAATTAGGGGTGTTTGCGCCAATGCGAGATACAAACCTGAAGCTGCAGCAAAATATGCGACAATCGCCGTTATAAATAGGCCACTTGCCATATAGTTGTATACACGTAACATATATGTACGTAAGCCCTGATCAATTTCTGCAGTGGCATATGATGAATTTTTATAAATGTTTGGTTCCATTTTTATCTCCATAAATAAAAAGCTATATATACATATTAAATTATTCTAGAACTGGAAATCAAGTAGATAATGTGATTTATTAATATATGTAATGATGCAGGAGATTGTAATAAAAAGTAAAAAAGAGAGTGAGATAATTATGATTGATAAAGTTTTACCCTGGCCTTCTACAGCCGATAATAAAGGAATAACAAAGGAATTTATTTTCGAGAATTTTGATATAGCTTGGGCTTTTATGAATGAGGTTGCAAAAATTGCAAATAAATTAGATCATCATCCCGATTGGTCAAATGTTTATAATAAAGTCAACATCACGCTATGTACGCATGATGAAGGAAGGGTAACTGAAAAAGATACTGAGCTAGCGATCCATATTGACTTAATAGAAGCTAAATTCAAATCTTAGCGGGAATGCGACAATCAAAACAAATTCCTAGAGGTTATTTCTCAATTGGCGTTGAAAATATCTCAAAGCCCATGAACCTTGGAAACTTAATAAGATCTGCACATGCCTTTGGGGCTAATTCTGTATTTACCATTAGTCCCCATAAAAGAGTTATAGAAAATAAGGATAAAATTAATAAATCAGATACCTCAAAATCAGTAAATCATTTGCCCTATTATGAGTGGGAAAAAATAGAGGATATGTCAATACCTAGAAGTTGTAAAATAATCGGTGTTGAGATAACTGAAGACGCCGAAGATTTGCAAAATTTTGTTCATCCTCTGCAAGCAATATACATACTTGGTCCTGAAAAGGGCTCACTTTCAAAGGAAACACTAACTAGAACAGATCACGTAGTAAGAATTCCAACAAGATTTTCATTAAATGTTGCGATTGCAGGTGCAATTGTTATGTATGATCGCATCAAAACGCTTGGTATAAAAACAAGATAGCAGCCTATTTAAACTTTGTTTACGAAAAATAAATAATTTTTTTTTATTTTATAAATTGAATTGAATTGATATATCTATGAGAGCATTAAAAAAATATTTCAGATTTATATGCATATTTCTTTTGTTAATTTTTCTGATACCCCAATCTGTTGGTCTTGCCAATACCCAGCCGCAACTAAAAAGTAGATTTGGTGATTGGAGTGTTTTCACTCACTCGACTGACAAAAGAAATATATGCTATATTGCGAGTACCCCAATCAAACAGGACCCAAAGGATAAAAATTGGAATCCGAATTTTTTCATTTCAAGAATTGATAATAATTATAATCAACCAAGCCTCAATATTGGCTATAAGCTCAAAGATGGGACCTCTATTTCAGTCAAGATTCTGAACAGCACATTTGCACTGACTTCAAACAAGGATGGAATAAATGCGTGGCTCATGACTGAAGATGAAGAAAAAAAATTAGTTGAAGCTATGAAAAAAGGCTATCAAATGATTATTAAAGGTACGTCCGAATTTGGAACAAATACAACTGATCACTACTCATTAAAAGGTGTAATTAGAAGTCTTCAAGAGCTTGACTCAGTTTGTTCCTGAACATAACAAAATTAATATTAAAGATATAAAATGCTGGATACTTCAATAGAGTTACCATCCACAAATCAAGATAACACAGACGTAAAAAAAATTTATGGTCAATTACAATCAGAGATTTCTGAAGAGTTGGAGAAATGTAAAGTTCCCAGCAAACAAAATTCTATGCGAACAAAACAACTCTGGAATTGGACTTTTTTAGGTGGAGTTACGGACTTATCTGAAATAAAGAATATGCCAAAAGACTTGCTAAACCAATTATCAAAAAATTATACTTTATCCAGAAACTCCATTGCTAATGAGCAAAAATCACATGATGGGACAATTAAATGGTTGGTAGATCTGGCGAACAAAAATAACTCAACTAACAATCAAATTGAGACAGTCTTTATACCCGAAGAAAAAAGAGGTACATTGTGTATCTCGAGCCAAATAGGCTGTACGCTGAATTGCTCATTTTGTCATACTGGTACCCAGAAATTAGTTAGAAATCTGACTACTGCTGAAATAGTATCGCAGTTACTTATTGCAAAAGATAGGCTAGATGATTGGCATAAAAATAATCCAAATAATGTGAGAAAGATTACAAATGTTGTAATGATGGGAATGGGCGAGCCACTATATAACTTTGAGGCTGTTAAAAAAGCATTGCTTATAATAACAGATTGCGACGGGATAGCGCTATCGAAACGCCGCGTTACACTCTCAACCTCTGGTATTGTTCCATACATCGAGCGAGTGGGTAATGAAATTGGTGTTTCTCTTGCTGTATCTCTTCATGCGGCAAAAGATGAAATACGGGATATCCTGGTTCCCATAAACAAGAAATATCCGCTAAGGGAGCTTATTAAAGCCTGTGAAAATTATCCAAGAATTAAAAACTCGAGTAAAATTACATTTGAGTATGTTATGCTGAAAGATGTCAATGACAGTCTTCAAGATGCCAAAGACTTAATTAAAATATTAAGTAATATACCCTCAAAGATTAACTTAATCCCATTTAATCCTTGGCCAGGAAGTAATTACATATGCTCGGATATGAAGCGAATTAGAGAATTTGCAAAAGTACTTTTAGACGCAGGTTTTTCATCGCCAATTCGGAAACCACGTGGTCAGGATATTTTAGCTGCATGTGGCCAATTAAAATCTGAAACAATAAGGCTTAAAGGTAAAAAATAATATACTTTGATTAATTAATATTTTATATCTGTAACCATGACAAATAAAATTAAGAAAGTAGTGCTAGCATATTCGGGTGGTCTTGATACCTCTATAATATTAAAGTGGCTCCAGACCACATACGATTGTGAGGTAGTGACATTTACTGCTGACTTGGGACAGGGTGATGAGATAGAGCCAGCTAGAAAAAAAGCTGAGATGCTGGGTGTTAAAGAGATATATATCGAGGATTTGAGAGAAGATTTCGTATCTAACTATATATTTCCGATGTTTAGAGCAAATACGCTATATGAAGGTCAGTATTTACTAGGAACTGCCATTGCAAGACCATTAATTGCCAAAAGACAGATAGAGATTGCAAATGAGACAGGTGCTGATGCGGTTTGCCATGGTGCTACCGGAAAGGGGAATGACCAAGTTAGGTTTGAACTGGGTTATTACGCTCTAAAACCAAACATAAAGGTAATTTCCCCATGGAGAGACTGGGATCTTAAATCGAGAACAAAATTAATCGAGTTTGCTGAAGAAAATCAAATACCAATTCCAAAAGATAAAAAAGGTGAGGCACCATTTTCAATAGATGCTAATATCTTACATACCTCGTCAGAGGGTAAGTTAATTGAAAATCCTGAAAACGTGCCGCCTGAATATATTTATCAAAGAACGCTATCAATTGATGACTCAAATGACATACCCACTGAAATAACTGTCGGTTTCGAAAAAGGTGATCCGATTTCCATTAATGGTGCATCTATGAATCCAGTTAGAATATTTGAAAAATTAAACGAAGTTGGTAAACAAAATGGCATTGGCAGGCTTGATCTTATTGAAAATAGATATGTTGGTATGAAGAGCAGGGGGATATATGAAACGCCGGGCGGCACTATCCTACTCAAAGCGCACAGAGCAATTGAAGAGCTCACATTAGACTCAGGTTCAATGCACCTAAAAGATGAACTAATGCCTAAATACGCATCGTTAATTTATAATGGGTTGTGGTTTTCACCTGAAAGAGAAATGCTTCAAAAAGCAATTGACCAATCCCAAGTATATGTTACAGGCGAAATTACATTGAAACTCCATAAAGGCAACATGATAGTAATGAACAGAAAAAGTGATTATTCTCTTTACGATACTGATCTAGTTAGCTTTGAGGATGCTGATACTGACTATAATCAGAATGACGCTAGCGGATTCATAAAAATTAACTCTCTAAGATTAAAACTCTTATCAAATAGAAAAAAATAAATCTTACAAACTATGCTGGGCTTTTGTTGCAATCAAAGTATTGTTCATTAAACAAGCAACTGTCATTAGACCAACCCCACCAGGCACGGGAGTTATCGCAGATACTTTGTCAAAAACATCTTCAAAATCAACATCGCCAACAAGTTTTGTTTTTGCTGCAGCACCATGATCTGACTCGACTCGATTAATACCCACATCAATTATAATGGCATCTTTTTTAACCCAATCAGATTTTACAAAATTTGGTATGCCTATTGCTGCAACTAAGATATCTGCCTGTGATGTGAATGATTTTATATCCCGAGTCTTTGAGTGAACTTGGGTAACTGTACAATTTGCGTTTGTTAGCAGTTGAGACATTGGTTTACCAACTAGATTGGATCTTCCAAGGACAACCGCATTCATACCCGACGTATCTTTAGCGATAGAATTAATCATTATCATTGAACCCTGGGGTGTGCACGGAGTAAGACATTCGATATTATTCATTAACTTGCCAGCATTGATTGGATGTAAACCATCGACATCTTTATCAGGTGATATAGCGTTTATTGTTTTTTGCTTGCTTATATGAGGAGGAATTGGAAATTGTACAAGTATGCCATTGATCCCTTTATCTCTATTAAGTGAGTCAATTAAACTTAACAATTCTGACTCCTCAATATCTGCTTCAAACTTATACTCCACCGACTGAATGCCAACCTTTTCACACATAATCTTTTTATTTCGAACATATACCCGGCTGGCAGGATCATCTCCAATCAAAACAACTGCGAGAGTTGGCTTAATATTTTTTTTAGAAAGGTCAGAAATTGCAGCTGTTACCTGTTCAACTAGAAGTCCTGAAATTATTTTACCATCAATGATTTTATGTTTTAATTCTTCTTTTATAGGCATAATACCCCCATATTTTAGCCGCTTATGATGAGTATATTAATAAGGTCCTTGATGATGAATAGAATGAAAATTGCAATTAGTGGACTAAAATCTAATCCATTATAAGTTGGTATATAACGTCTTATTGGGGTGAGGATGGGGTTTGTCATTTTATACAAAAATTCACCAATCACAGATACAAGATAATGCCTAGAATTTAAAATCCCAAAATGCAAGAGCCACTCTATCACAACATTAAGTATTAACATCCATACAATGAGTCCTGCAATCCATTGTAGAAGCATTAGCGTATTTAGTAGAATCATATAATTATTTCACTGTTTCATTGCGTATTCTATAAATATAATTTGCATATGAGATTAATTCAAATGATATATTAATCTCAGTCTCTTTTTTTCATAAATATAGAAATAATAATTGAAATTTCATAGAGCAATATGAGCGGCAGTGCTAATAGAAATTGGCTGATCACATCGGGTGGTGTTAAAATCGCTGCAGTGATGAATGAGAATAAAATACAATATTTACGTCTTCTGGTTAACCATAAGACATCAATAATTCCAATTCTGACTAATAATAAGATTAAAATAGGTAGCTGGAAGCATATCCCAAAAGCGAGTATAAGTCTCAGTACAAGTGATAAATATTCAGATATTCTTGGCTCAACCTCAATCGGGAGACCCATATTTGTTGAAGGAATTTCAAAAGATAAAAAGAAATTCCAAGCGATTGGCATTACAATGAAATAAACCATTAAAAAACTTAATAGAAAAAGAAATGGTGTTGCTATCATGAATGGCAAAAAAATATTTTTCTCATCCTTATACAAACCGGGTGAGATATACTTCCAGATTTGGATGAGCATTATCGGCAATGAAATAAACAATGCTAGGTAAAATCCAACTTTAATTTGCGTGAAGAAGCCTTCATGGAGTGCTGTAAAAATCATCCTACCGCCTCTTTCATTGATAATCTGAGCAAGTGGATTTTGAAGGAAAATATAAACTAACTCCGATATACTCCCATGAAATCTTCCTATTTTAAAATTGATCAAAGAAATAAAGAAAATAAATATGAAGAATATGAACGAATAGATTAGCCGAGTTCTCAATTCAGCTAAGTGCTCGAGCATAGTCATTTTTTTTTCACTTGAGTTCGTTGGATCTGTTTTATTCTTCTTTACCAAAAATTTGCTCACTTTTTATCTTTTTTACTAATAGACTCATTAATTTTATTTGACAAATTTTCATCATATTGAATGTTTTCCATCGACTCTTTAACTTTGTCCAGGTCCTCTTTACTGATAACATTCTCTGCTTCCTTCAGGAATTCAGAAGACAAATGTCTGATTTTTCTAGTTACACCCAAAAAGGTTTTAAGAGCTGCGGGTAGCTCTTTTGGACCTAGAATTAAAATAACAACTACTGAAATTATCAGTATTTCTTGCCAACCTATGTTAAACATCTTGGATTTTTTCTATTCATCTTTTTTTGAGTCGTTTTCATCCTCACCAGATTCTTCGATATCGCCTTTAACGCCATCACGAAAACTTTTTAGCCCAACACCAAGATCACCAAGCAGCTTTGATATTTTACCTGGCCGTGAAAATAATAATAATACAATTAAGCCAATTACAACCCATTGCCAAAATCCTGAAATACCCATATAACTCTCCTTATAAATTGTTGTTCTTAAACACTAAATTTGATTAAGTTCATGAACCTACCGGCGTACCAGCATAGTTCCCTCTATTCAAAACAAAATCAATACCCCCAACATCCTTAAGCATCTTTTTTTGATCATTACGCGCTGCTTCATCAACGCTTTCAGGATCAATAATTGACCTTAATGCGTTATCCAGCATTGCAACCTCGTTTTTAAATGATGGGTCCCGTGCGAGATTCCGTGTCTCATTTGGATCACTTTTAATGTCAAAAACTTCAGGTTCATGTCCCACGTAATATACATACTTATAATCTCCCATTCTAAGCATGAAGGCACCACCATAAGACCCAGCCCCATGATACTCACTTATAACACATCTATTTTTATCGTAAGTTTTATTCGCAATAGACCTCAGTGACTGCCCATCTATATTCGCCTCACTTGCAACGTGATCAAGTGATAAAATATCGAATATTGTTGGATATAGATCAATCAAGGTTACAGGTGTTTTACACATCCGATTTTTTTTAAAGTTGGGCCCCTTTATGATCAAGGGTATTGATGCCGAATCTTCGTACATTGTCATCTTTCCCCAAAGCCCTCTATTACCAAGTGACTCTCCGTGATCACTTGCATAAATAATTGTAGTATCATCATATATATCACATTGTTTAAGTTCCGTGAGCAGTTTACCCACATTTGAGTCCATAAAACTACACATACCGTAATAAGCTTGCACTGCAATTTTTCTTTTTTCCTCATCCATATAATCATCGTATGGCCAACTTTCTCTTATGCCCTTAACCCATGAATGCAGCTTATTTTTTGATAAATTCTGATAATTATCATAGGGCAGGTTTATATCATTGTATAAGTCATAAAAATCAGGTGGTGCAATTAGGGGGTAGTGGGGAGATACAAAAGATACAAATAATACCCAAGGGTTATTTGGCTGCTCTCTTTTTTTTTGTTTTCTAATCCATTCAACAGCTTTATTTGTTATGAGGCGATCATATTCCAAGTACTCACAATCACCTCGTCCAAGCTCTTCGGATAACCTTTTACAAGCATCTTTAGGCGGCATCTCTTCTCTCAAGAGCCCAAATAAATCACCAAGTCCATCTTTCAAATGCATAGGCTCGATAGTCTCTGTAAATCCAGTATCAATCGTTCGGTCCTTATAATGTAATTTTCCAATGGAAGTAACATTCACATTGTTATCGCGTAAGACATGCTGCCAGCCAGGTACCCTAGCATCGTATGCATGGGCCCCATCCCAATACTTATTCTTGTGCACATATGTTCCTGTAGCTAATGACGCCCTTGCAGGCACGCAAAGTGGTGAGGGCGTGTAAGCACTTGTAAATGTGGTCCCCTCTTTGACAAGGCTATCAATGTTTGGAGTGATAATAAAATCATTACCTAATTGGTTAATGCAGTTGTAATTATGCTCATCAGCCATAATGAATAAAATATTATTTCCTTGCATTAAATTTTCCTCCAAATTATGTCTATATTATAGATAATAACATTTTTTGAAAATAATTAAAAAATAATCAATGTAGGTACTAATACATGTTCAGCAAATTAAAAAATTTATTTAAAAGTAATTCTAGTGCCGTCGGTGCATCTCACTACAAAGATTTTCAGATTGTACCAACTCCTAAAAAAAATAGTGGAGCGTATACAACAGAAGGAAAAATATTCAAAGAAATTGCGGGTGTAAAAATGAGCGCCTACTTTATTAGAACGGATACTTTTAGCAAAAAAGATGACGCTATAGAGTGTATTGAGAGGAAAGCTAGAGTCATTATAGATGAGAATGGTGAAAAAATATTTGATAAGGATTGGCTCTAGCAACCGGACTCAATATTATTTACTCACTAAAGTAAGCTTCATCAATTCCCATAAGGTTTAGTGCATTTAAACCACAGATTTTTTCTCTATCACTCTCGCTGAGTCCAGGCACTTGGTAAACATGTTCAACAGGGTTAAATTCTGCCATATCGAATGGATAATCGGTGCCTAATAAAATACGATCCGAGCCAAAATTACTAATTAAATAAGATAGTTGTTCTATTGAAAATACAAGCGTATCAAAATAGAACTTTGATAAGTAATAGCTTGGCTTACGGTGGATGTCTTCGCGACAATCCGGTCTTGCTCCATAAGCGTGATCCATCCTTGCAAAATAATGAGATGTGAATGCGCCACCATGACTTAAAACAAATTTCAAATTTGGAAATTTTTCTAATACACCTCCAAAAATAAGATAATGGACACCGACTGTTGTATCTAATGGGTTCCCTATGATATTCATCATGTGATATTTTGAAAGTCTTGGACTTGAAAATGACGAGGGGTGTATGAGCATTGGCACATTGAGCTCCTGAACAGCTTCCCAAAATGGGTATAGTCGTTCGGAAGAAAGCTCTTCATCTTCTTTAATTCGAGCGCCAATTTGAAGTCCTTTGAAACCTAATTCATTTACGCATCTCTTTAGCTCTTTTATCGCTAAATCTGTATCTTGAAGGGGAACCGTTCCTAATCCAACATGTGTTGTATTATTTTCTTTAACGGCTTTATATATTCCATCATTTACAATTTGACTTGACTCATGCCCAAGTGTTGGCTCTGTAGAATAGTAAAATTGTCTCGGAGCACAAGATAGTGCCGCTATGTCTACTTGCATTTTTTCCATATCTGGTAATCTATAATTCATATCCGTCAGGTATGGCATTCGTTCAGAATGATGTTTGAGTGTTTGCTCTTTTGAAGCTTTGCTCGCAAATCTAAATTGGACTGTTGAGTCATCTGGAATTCTATCACCAATCAATTTGTCTGCATCCTGAATTCGCATATGAATATGAAAATCTACCGTTTTTGTTTTCGGTCTTGGCTTGTCCTCAATGTGATCTCTGCCTGCCGTCGGACCATATGGCTTCATTGGTATATCATAATCCATTCAAAATCTCCCTAGATATGCAAACGTTATAGTTCTATAGTGTAAACCATACAACATTATACATTTACTTTAAATATTATTTCATAGATTTAAGATAATAATGTGGGACAGCGATTCATAAGTTTATTGCTGTGAAAGCAGCTTTAGGTTAGAAGGTAACCCAAGATTTAGCAATATGATATCCAAGATAGGAAGAGATGCCCGATAAAAATGTTCCCCATGCCGTATCGATAAGTGAGACTTGAAGAGGCCAATCCTTCAATGTACTATAGTTGGTCATGTCGTATGTCAGATAAGCAAAAAATCCAAAAAGGGCCCCGTATATTAAAGCCGTTGTACCAAGACCATCTTTTAGTGCAGGAATTGTGGAAAATATAACAATTCCAATAACATAAATTGAATAGAATACTGCTGCGGCTAGAAAATTTGGTTTCTCTGCTAATAGAAAGCCAATATTGTTCACATAGAATTTTCGGGCAATGAACCCAAGCCATATAGCATCAATAGTGAGAAAAATCACCAAAACAATAAAATATGTTAGAAAGTACTTAGTCATTTTAATATCAATTGTAATCTAAAAGTTTAACGTATACAACTACCGTTGAGATCATTTATTTTTAACTCAAAGGTGAGACTTTGTCAGAAAAAATAGCGGTAATTGGAGGTGGCATATCAGGCTTATCTGCGGCATGGCACTTATCTAAATATAAGAAGGTAACACTATACGAAAAGAATAACTATTTTGGTGGTCACGCGCACACGGTCACAATTAAGGATGCGAATAAACTTAATGTATCAGTGGATGTTGGGTTTATGGTTTTCAATGAAGCTAATTATCCGAACTTAATTAAATTTTTTGATCTACTTAATGTTAATAAACATCAATCTGACATGAGCTTTTCAATGTCAGATGAAATTTTAAATTATGAATATTCAGGCTCTGGATTAAGTGGCTATTTTGGGCAAAAATCTAATCTCATAAGTAAACAGCACTGGCAGCAATTACTCGCTATTATTAAATTTTATTCAAATGCTAAAAAGTCAATAAGAAGATATGAAAAATCAACTTCACTCAAAGATTTTCTTATGTGTGAAAATTATCCAACCTTCTTTATTCACAATCATATTATTCCAATGTGCAGTGCGATTTGGTCGTGTGATCCTAAAAATATGCTTGAGTATCCTGCACATGACTTCGTGAATTTCTTTATTAACCACGGGCTATTTAAGTTATCAAATCGACCTGTTTGGTCATCTGTTGATGGCGGCAGTAAAAAATATGTAGAAGCCATTATTAATTCATCAGTCTTTCAAAAGAAAATTGGGTCAGACATCAAGAAAATTGAAAGAGTGGGTAATGGTTATAGAATCACAAATGGTAATGAAAGTTTAGATTTTGATAAAATCGTTCTTGCAAACCAAGCCCAAGAAAGTAAAAAATTGATAGAAAGTTGTGATAATCAACTCGCAAAGCTCTTAGATAATTTTAAATACCAAAAAAATATTGGCTATCTGCACTCTGATCAGAGTCAAATGCCACGCAATGTAAAATTGTGGTCTAGCTGGAATTATACGCGTAAAATAAAAACTAATAATATGAAACTCTCAATGACTTATTGGCTCAATAGTATACAAAAACTAAATACTGAAAAAAATTTCTTCCTAACATTAAATCCTGAGAAAAAAATATCAGACAGAGAAATGCATAAGGAAATAATCTTCACGCATCCAATATTTAATCTTAATAATAAAGAAATAAAAAAACAGATACTGGAGAGGCAAGGGCAGAATAATATATGGGTTTGCGGAAGTTTTCTTGGGTATGGATTTCATGAAGATGGCATACAAAGCGGTCTACTTGTTGCCGAAAATATTACAAAAGTGGACAGACCATGGACAATAAAGAAAAGCTGGAATAGGATAGCGGTGTAATTAATCATATGATCTAATTTAATGATTAAAAATAATATATTAATAGGCAAAGTAGTCCACAAACGCCTCAGTCCCATAAGACATAAGCTCGCATATAATGTTTTTGCGCTTATGCTTGATTGTGATAATTTTAATAACTTGAGTAAAAAAACAAATTTACTGTCTTATAACAAATTTAATTTATTCAGTATTTACGACAAAGATCATGGCAATGGTGGGCCCATTCTAGATTTTCTTGAAGAGATTAAAAATAATGTCATTACAAAAAAACCAGTAGTTTGTTTCTCAATGATTGCTTATCCCCGTGTCTTTGGTTATGTATTTAACCCGATAACAGTCTATCTTGGATACAATAAAGAAAAACAAATAGAGTTAGTAATTTACGAGGTAAATAATACTTTTGGTCAAAGGGTCATTTATGTCATACCAACGGCACTCAAAACAGGGGAAATTATCTATCAGAAGTGTGATAAAAAATTATTCATTTCACCGTTCAACGATGGGGATGGAATGTACACATTCCACATCAGGAATAATTCAAATTTATTTCAAATCGGTATAAATCTCCATGCGAAGGGTCAGCCGATACTTATAGCTCACTTTACAGGAGAAAAACTTGAGTATACAAATTATAACTTACTAAAAAGCCTCACAAAGAATTTATTCCTGACATTTAAAGTAATACTTGCCATACATTATGAAGCTCTAAAACTGTTTTTCAAAGGAATGAGCTTTAAAAAGAAGCCGGAAGCTCCTAAATTACAGATATGCTATATAGAAAATAACGATACTAACTAGATATACAATGCTAAAAAATTACTTTAAAAGATTATTTAACTGGGAACCAAATGGTTCTTTAAAAATTATTTTTCCTGATAATACAGATTATGTAATTGGGACCGTTAATTCCGATCTAACGATTAAATTGAATAATTACAGGATTGTGTGGAACTACTTTACAAGCGGACCAAATGCTTTTGGTGATTGTTATGTGAATGGAGATATTGAGTGCTCTGACCTAACGCAATTTTTTGTATTTTATCTAAGGAATAAGGAAAAATTTGATAAAATGACTCCACTCAAAATATTTAGATTTAATATTTCGTATATTTTGCATTTATTAAGATGGAACAGTTTAAGGGGGGCAAAGAAGAATATAAGAGCCCACTATGATATGGGAAATAATTTTTTTAGCGAATGGCTAGATGAAAAGATGCAATACTCAAGTGCACATTTTGACAGCAAACAAATTACACTGGAGCAAGCACAAGAAAACAAATTTAAAAAAATAAATTCATATTTAGATATCAAAAATAATGAGAAGGTACTAGAAATTGGCTGTGGTTGGGGTACTTTATCTCAATATTTATTTGAGAATAATACCATCAATATTGACGCGATTACAATCTCCGAAGAACAACTAAAATATGCAAGAGAATTGAACGTCACAAAAAAATTAGAAGATTGTAATTTCAAACTTGAAGATTATAGAAAAACAAACAGTATATATAACAAGATTGTATCTATCGAAATGATTGAAGCCGTTGGAAGTAAATATCTTCCAATTTATATTGAAACAATCAAGAAATGCCTTCAAGAAGATGGTCATGCAATAATTCAGGGAATAACAATTGCAGACGAAAAATTTACTGAATATAGTCGGCAAGTTGATTTTATTCAAAAATATATTTTCCCCGGAGGTTTCCTACCAAGCAAGAAACTACTTGAAAAAATTGCAGATAAAAACCAACTTCAAATCGAAGTTCTTGAGGACTTCAATCAATCTTATGTAAAAACTTTATCCATGTGGAGGGAGAAATTTAATAAAAAATGGCCCCGCATTAAAAGTTTAGGTTATGACGATAGATTTAAGAGAATTTGGAACTATTATCTATCATATTGTGAGGCAGGTTTTTGTGAGGACTCAATTCAAATTAGTATATTTAAATTAAGTCATATGAAGTAAAGCCTATCTTTTCCAAACAAGCTTTCTTATTATATAAAAATATAGAGTGTTTGGTAGTATCCTTAAAAATTTTATAAAAAATGTAAACCTAAATGGAAAAGCAACTTCATATTTTAATTTTTCAAGATCTCTTATTATCTTTCTGGCAGCGAATTCAACAGAAACCATACTTGGCATTCGAAATTTGTTCACCTTAGTGGCATCAGTATCAACGAATCCAGGGTTTATAATAGATATATTGATACCAAGAGGGCTTAACTCTGACCTCATAATTTCAACAAGGTTAATCAATGCTGCCTTGGTAGGGCTATACGCAACCGAATTTGGAAGACCCCTGTATCCTGCAACAGATGACATTATGGCAATGTGACCTTTTTTTCGTTCTATCATTTGTGGTAGAATAACTGAAAGGCAATTAATTACGCCAAAATAATTGATATCCATTGAATTTATGATGTCCTGATGCTTTTCATTGATCTTGTCTAGCGTAAATAGACGACTAACTCCAGCATTGAGTATTACAAGATCAGGAAAATTATCATCCTCAAAAAAGAATTTAGTTTTTTTCCGTACATCTTTGATTTGTGTTACGTCCAAATTAATTGAGTGTATATTGTTATTTATACCCCTTAAAATTTGAAGTTCATCAGAACGCCGTGCTGATGCATAGATCTGTACACCATAACTTGCTAATTGCAAAGCTAATTCACGACCGATACCAGAACTGGCACCAGTTATCCATGCTGACTTCCAAGGAAGAGACATTTAGATGCGCGCGATAGACTGAAATATATTTGCAATCAAGCTATTGAAAATTAATGGGCCATCTGTTGCAATGACACAAACACAATCTTCATCAGATGTCACAACTGGCTCGTGTCTTGAGGTATGATCGTGGTCTGCAATATCACCAGCCATATACCTACCATTTTCATCATCGAAGGAGCCCTTGAGTACAAGCGTTAACTCACTACCAAGGTGACTATGCTCAGGGATTTTCTTTTTAGACTTGATTTTTAGAAATGTTAGATGTTTGTTTTCCTTTTCATCTATTTTTACAGAGCATTTTTTTATGCCTGGCGCTAAAAACGACCATTTCAGACTGCTCAGATCTCTGCCTATGTGCCTTTGCAGGGAGACAGGAACTTCACTGCTTTTATCAAAAGTATCTTTTACACTAAGCTGCCTTTCTGTGTTTTTGGACTCTTCAAGTTTATCTAAAAACAATGCATAAGAGTTGTTTTCTAAGGCTGTATTTTCTTCTGCGTCAAGAAAACTCCCACCCATTTCACAACAACGATCAATATTTCTCCTACAATGGTCACACTTTTCTATATGTGACGATACGAGTAAAGCAAATGATTTACTGAGTGCACCACTTGAATATGATATTATTGTTGCGAGGTCGGGGCAGTTCTTCATGAGGTTATATCCTTTAAATTATCTTTCATCTTCTGGTAAGCTAGTCTCATTCTTGACTTTACTGTTCCAATTGGAACGTTTAATTCCGTGGCGATTTCGTCTTGTGTCATATCATTTTTGAATGAGAGTTCTATAACCTTCTTTTGTTTATCAGGCAATAGATTAATAGCATTCTGAACCTGTTCAGTTAGAGATTTACGTTCAACTATCTCTTGGCTGTTTTCGTTATCAGACGGAATATCAATTTCTGAGATATCTGTGTATGGTTGCGAGGATTTTTTTCTTAGCAGGTCAATTCTGTTATTTCTTGCAATTGTGTAAATCCATGAGCTGAAGGATCCCTTTTGTGGATTATACATGTGGATTTTATCCCAAATGTTAATCATAGTGTCGTGCATTATATCCTCCGCAAGTGTGAATTCTGCACCATTTCTAATCAGTAGAGATTTGATTTTAGGTGCGTAGAAGTTAAAAATAATTTCAAAGTCTTTCTTATTCTTCTCAGCTTGAAACTTTTTGATAAAATCCTTACTTATTTCAACCATTGTTACATATTATCTTGCACATGAACTAATGTAACACATATTAAACGTGCACCTCCAGTAAATAGTTTAAAGTTTTATATTTTTTTACTGATTATTATAATCATTATAGTAAGATATGAATAAATCATGATAAATATTGAGAATAAAAACATTTTTAGCAAAGCAAAAGTTGCCATCATTGGTGCAAGTGGTGGCATTGGTTCGACAATATCTCGACAGATTCGGGCTATGGAACGTGAGAATACTATTATCGAAATTGTCCGTCAAAAGGCAAAGAAAAATCAATTCGAGATGGATATGCTAGATGAGCATTCAGTGGCACAATGTGCAGAGGAGATTAAAAAACAATATGGTAGTCTCGATGTTGTATTAAATACGACAGGATTGCTGCATACAAGTAATAATTCACCAGAGAGAACTTATAGAGAGATTAATCTCGATTATTTGCAAGAAATATTCCAAGTTAATACTTTCATTCCATTTTTAGTTTGTAAGTATTTTGCTCCACTACTCACAAAAGAAAGTGCATCAATTATCGCTTTTATGTCGGCAAGATTAGGCAGTATGTCGGATAACAGACTGGGGGGTTGGTATAGTTACAGATCTTCAAAGACTGCGCTTAATATGCTTATCAAAACTTTGTCAATCGAACTATCATATAGCAATAAGAATGCAATTTGTGTAGGACTGCACCCTGGCACGGTTGATACTCAGCTATCGAGTCCATTTACTCAGAAAATCAAAAATAAAAGAGTCTTCACAAAAGAAGAGGCAGCGGAATATTTAATTAAAGCGCTGAACAATATTGATCACAACGATACCGGTAATATCATTGACTGGCGTGGTGAAACTGTTCCATACTAAATCCATACAAGAAATAGGTATATCGGCTTACAATGAAATTAAAAAACAAAAAAATCGCTATATTAGGAACGGGGGCAAACGGTTGTTGTGCCGCTGCGGATATTACATCCGCAGGATATGACGTAACTTTATTCGATCAATGGCCAGAGCACGTAAATGCCATGAATGCCAATGGATTAACAATAAATCTTCCAGAACAAACAAGAAATATCGATGTAAATGCTCATCATCTGTGCAGTCTGGCTGAATTGAATCAAAGCTTCGACTTCGTCTTTTTATTCGTGAAAGCCTATGATACACAATGGATCACAAGACTTATTGAGCCATACCTTGCTTCTAACGGAATTTTAGTTGGTGTTCAAAATGCTATGACAGCTGAGCGTATATCAAAAATTGTTGGAGCAGACAGAACAATAGCGTGTGTTGTAGAATGCTCTTCTGAACTATTCACCCCAGGAATCATACAGAGGGATACACCAAATGAAAAAACTTGGTTTGGTGTCGGTACTGAAAGCGAGTCAGTAAGAGGAAGATTGGGAGAAGTTGCGGAAATATTAACTGCAGTTGGTAATGTCGATATCATAGATGACATAATATCTGCAAAGTGGATGAAACTGATCATAAACGCAATGTGTATGGGTCCATTCGCATCTCTCGGATCTAATCTTTATGATGGATTTAGGATCCCAGGCATAAAAGAACTTATAATGAAAATCGGTACAGAGGCTCTCTTGGTTGGTCAAAAACATGGATACAAGATTGTACCAATATTTGGATTATCAGAAGAACAAATTAATAATTCCAATAATCCAATTGAACTTATGCTAGATAAATTAATTAAGGATATTGGTCCAAATGCTAGAGACGCAGTTTTACACGATCACATAAAGGGAAGGTACAGTGAGGTTGATGAAATCAATGGATTGGTAACAGATTTAGGAAAAGAATATGGTGTTGATACCCCTATCAATCAGGAAATAGTGAACCTTACAAGAGATATCCATGCTAGGAGACGATCTCCGTCTATCGAAAATTTGAGTATTTTAAAGAAATATTTCTAAACTTTCATCACAATCTGCCCGACCGTTTTCCTTGCCTCAGCATCTTGATGAACAGTGACAATATCATCCAGATGATAATCCATATTCAGATTGAGGTTGATGCTACCATTTTTGATCATCCCAAAAACACTTTCAGCACTCTTTTTACTGATCTCTGGTGAGGTCATATAGTTGACCATTGTCGCTCTGTGAATATACGCAGAATTCTTCACTCCGTCCTTTGCAATATCATATAATGGTGGATTCCCTGATGCACTGCCAAAACTAACTACAAGCCCTAACTTCTTCACGACAGAAAGTGATATATCCCAAGTTGTCTTGCCTATTGAGTCATAAACAACATCAACGCCTATTCCATCAGTTATTGCCATAACCTCTTTCACTATGTCATGATCTTGCATATTAAATACATGCTCGTAGCCCGAATTACGCGCAAACTTCTCTTTATCGATGGAACCAACTACCCCAATTGCTATTGCGCCAATAGAGGCTGCCCACTGACCTGCTATCTGACCAACACCTCCAGCCGCCGCATTAAATAATATTCTGTCTCCTTTTTGCAGTTTATATGTCCTATTGAATAAATATTCTACGGTTCTTCCTTTTGTTAATATAGCCGCCGCAACTTCTGATCTCATCCAATCTGGAATTGTTATTAAATCATCCGCATTCATTACTCTTGAGTATGAATAGGAGCCGAGACCGCTACTACTTCCAGCATATGCAACCCTATCTCCAATATTTAAATTCTTTACACCAGGACCGACTTTTTCGATAACTCCCGATGCTTCTGTTCCAAGAAAACACGGCTTTGATGGGGTTGGGTAAATACCTGAACGATGATAAATATCGATCATGTTAAAGCCAACAAATTCATGTTTTAATAAAACCTGACCATGGTCAGGGTCGGGTAGGTTAATTTCTTCCCATACCATTTGATCTGCATCACCATTTTTATGTAATACGATAGCTTTTGTTTTCTTCATAATTACTCCTCATAGATAAGTTTTTTTATGCAGCCCTATAAAGTAGCAAATTTTTTTGAGATTTAACAAAGAAAAGTTGACTTAGCTTATTTAAAATATTAAATAGTGGTATTAATTTTAAAAAATGATCATTAACTTAATTTTTAATTGAAAGAGCTCTTATGACAGCAGTTATTAAAACTGGCGGCAAACAATACTCTGTAAAAAAAGGTGATGTAATTATTACTGAAAAACTCCCAAACGAAAAGGGTAAGGAGATTATATTTACTGAAATCCTAATGATTACAGAGGGCGAGAAAACAATAGTTGGAACTCCATACATTGAAAACGCAACTGTGACTGCAGAAATAGTTGAACAAGATAGAGCAAAAAAAATTATAGTCTTCAAAAAAAGAAGGAGACAAAATTCCAGAAGAACAATCGGCCATAGACAGTTTCAAACAAAGCTAAAGATATTGGACATTTCTGCTACAGGTCAGAAAAGTAAAAAAAGTGCAGTAGCTGAAAAGAAAGCACCAGCAAAAAAAGCAGCCCCAAAAGCGGCAGCGGCTGAAAAGAAAGCACCAGCAAAAAAAGCAGCCCCAAAAGCGGCGGCGGCTAAAAAGAAGGCACCAGCAAAAAAAGCTACTAAAAAAAGCTGAATAGTATTAGTATATATATAAATTAAATAGAGGGAACCATGGCACACAAAAAAGCAGGCGGATCATCAAAGAACGGACGCGACTCAGCCGGTAGAAGACTTGGCGTTAAAAAGTTTGGTGGTGAACAAGTGATTCCTGGTAACATCATTATAAGGCAAAGAGGTACCACATGGCATCCCGGTGAAAATGTTGGTATTGGAAAAGATCACACAATTTTTGCAACCAAATCTGGTGCTGTAAAATTTACAGATAAGAGAAATGGTAGAAGAACCATTAGTGTTATTGAAGTAAAGTAAACAAAACTCCTCCTTTAAAACCATAATTAGCTCAATTAATTTGATTTTCGCCATTATATAAAAATACTGGTAGGATATTGTTATGAAATTTTTAGATGAAGCAAAAATATATATAAAAGCTGGCAATGGCGGAAATGGTGCTGCCAGTTTTCGAAGAGAAAAATACATAGAATTTGGTGGGCCAGATGGTGGCGATGGTGGCGATGGAGGAAGTGTATATATCAAGGCAGTTGATGGTCTTAATACTCTAATCGACTTTAGATATCGCCAACACTTTAAAGCTGAACGCGGTAAAGATGGATCAGGAAAAAATAAAACCGGCCATGGAGGAAAGGATCTAATTCTATCGGTCCCTTTGGGAACGCAAATATATGACGAATTGAAAGAAGATATAATTGCAGATCTAACAGAGGTAGATCAAGTTTTTCTGATTGCAAAAGGTGGAAGTGGTGGCTTCGGTAATACAAGGTTCAAATCCTCAACGAACAGAGCACCAAGAAACGCAAATAAAGGTACGGATGGTGAAGAAATTGTAATCTGGCTGAGAATGAAACTAATTGCAGACTGTGGAATTATTGGATTACCGAATGCGGGGAAGTCGACATTGCTAGGCAAATTAAGCCATGCCAATCCGAAAGTATCAGATTACCCCTTCACAACTTTAAACCCTGTACTTGGTGTTGTGAATCATGAGGATGAAGTTTTTGTTATTGCAGATATACCAGGATTAATAGAAGGTGCACACCAAGGTATTGGACTTGGTCATAAATTTTTATCGCATATCGAGAGATGCCCAACACTTTTACATCTGATATCATTGGAGGAAGATGATATAAAGAAATCTTATGATGTCGTCAGAAACGAGATACGCGAATATGGAAATCAAATCAGTGATAAAGAAGAAATTATAATCTTAAATAAAATTGATTTATTCGACAATAGAGATATTCAAGAGAAAATTAATAATTTTAGTGCTAAGGTTGAAAAGGATATTATAGTAATCTCAGCTGAGAAGAGTACTGGAATTGAGGAGCTTAAGGATAAATTATTGGAAATAACTAATAAGGACAAAAAAGAAAATAAAAAGAAAGAAAAATGGCTACCAGAAAACAATTAAATGGCTATAAAAATATTATCGTTAAAATTGGCTCAAGCCTTATTGTTGATGAGTCAGGTTCAATTAGGGAAGAATGGTTAAATAGTCTTGTAGAGGATATTGCAAATTTAAAAAAGAATTCCAGAAATGTGATTATTGTCACTTCCGGAGCTATCGCCCTCGGTAAAAATATCCTAAATCTAAAAAAGAATGAAAAACTCAAATTAGATATGGCTCAGGGCACGGCAGCTGTGGGGCAAATTGAGCTTATCAGTGGTATAAAAAAAGCATTCTCTGAGAAAAACATAAAAGTTGCACAGCTTCTATTGACAATCGAAGATACAGAAAGAAGAAGACGCTACTTAAATGCTAGAAATACAATTTCAATGCTTATTGATAATGGCGTTATTCCAATAATTAATGAAAATGATACGGTTGCAACATCAGAAATACGTTATGGAGATAATGACCGTTTAGCTGCAAGAGTTACTACAATGACAAGCTTCGATTGCCTAATAATTCTATCAGATGTCGATGGAATTTATACTTTGCCACCGGATCACTCAAACGCTGTACACATACCAGAAATAAAAAATATCACCAAAGAGATTCAAAATATGGCGAAGAATACACAAAATGACTATGGATCAGGTGGGATGGTAACAAAAATTGAAGCAGCTCGAATCTCAATGGAAGGTGGAGCCAATATGATAATTGCTGACGGCAAAGTTCATAATCCAATCCAATCGATTATAGATGGCGCAAGAATATCTCATTTTATCGCAAAAACAACTCCACATTTAGCAAGAAAAAAATGGATATCTGGTATGCTTACCCCAAGTGGAAGAATTTTTATAGATCAAGGCGCAAAAACAGCTCTCATAAAAGGAAAAAGTTTGCTTCCTGCAGGTATAATTTCTGCGGAAGGTAATTTCGAGAGGGGTGATGCTGTAGTTATATGCGATGATAATAATAATGAAATCGCACGAGGCTTATCCGCATACTCGATTAGTGATACGCTTGATATAAAAGGAAAAAGTACACCAGAAATCGAAAACATATTGGGGTATAGAGGTAGGTCGGCACTAGTTCATCGAGATGACCTTGTTATCTCAGATGCAGGAGATTACATTGACTGAGGATATTAAAAAAATAATGGGAGAAATTGGTTTTAATGCCAAGGTTGCGTATGAAAGGCTCTGCACAGCATCTGATAATGAAAAAAATGATGCTTTGCACCTGATGGCTAATGAAATTGAAAATAATGAAGAATATATCCTATCCGAAAATGCGAAAGATATCCAAATTGCAAAATCGAAAGATTTATCTGAGGCAATGATAGATAGGCTCTCTATCAGTGATCTTGGAATAAGGAATATTGCTTCAAGCATAAGAGATATTGCTAAACTTAATGACCCTGTCGGAAACGTATTGGAAAGCTGGGATCGACCAAATGGCTTACATATAAAGAAAATCAGTATCCCGATTGGGGTTATTGGAATTATATATGAGAGCAGGCCAAATGTGACTGCTGATGCAGCAAGTTTATGTCTAAAGTCAGGAAATGCCTCAATATTAAGAAGTGGCTCGGATAGCTACTATTCAAGTTACGCAATTTATGAGTCAATTAAAGAGGGTCTGAATAAGACGTCGCTTGATTGCAATTCTATACAACTTGTTCCAACAAAAGATAGAGATGCGGTTGGTCTTATGCTTAAGGGGCTGGACGCAAGCATTGATGTTATAGTGCCAAGAGGTGGAAAAAGTCTTGTATCGAGAGTGCAAAATGAAGCAAAGGTTCCGGTATTTGGCCATCTCGAGGGCATTTGCCATGTTTATGTAAACGAACAAGCAGATATCATGAAAGCAATTGAAGTTACTGTCAACGCTAAGATGAGAAGGACTTCAATTTGTGGTGCAGCAGAAACCCTTTTGATTGATGAATCAATTTATAAAAAATATCTACCAAAAATACTATCAAAGCTCTCGAGTGTTGGTTGCGAGATAAGAGGAAACGATCAGATAAAACATGTATTTCCTCAAACAGAGCATATTTCTGATTCTGACTGGTCGACTGAATATCTTGACGCAATTATATCTGTAAAAGTGGTCAAAGACATTAATGAAGCAATTTCACACATCAAAAAATATGGAACAGGGCATACAGAAGCAATCATAACTGAAGATAAAAAAGTAGCAGAATATTTCTTTAATCAAGTAAACAGTTCTATCATACTACTAAATGCATCGACACAGTTCGCTGATGGCGGCGAATTTGGATTTGGAGCGGAGATTGGTATTTCAACGGGAAAAATGCATGCGAGAGGTCCTATTGGGCTTGAGCAGCTAACTACTTTCAAGTATACAGTTTACGGAAATGGACAGACAAGGCCTTGACAACTTAGCACATGATAAGCAATCCCAAAATAAAAAGATGGATTACAAGTAGTCGCGAAGCGATCGGCTCAAGTCAAAGAATCGGACTGTTGGGTGGATCATTTAATCCCGCACATGAAGGTCATCTAAACATAAGTAAAATTGCATTACAGAGACTTGGATTGGATCAAATTTGGTGGATCATGAGCCCTCGTAATCCACTCAAGAAATACGATTTTTTATATGACTTTGAGGACAGAGTTTTTTCAGCAAAAAAAATCATTAACACCGCCAATATATCAATAAGTAAACTTGAGCTGAATGCCCAAATTCAATACACCATTGGCACACTAGAATACCTAAAAACTCGCTACAATAGGTCCAAATTTGCATGGATCATGGGTGCGGATAATCTAAATCAATTTCATCTTTGGAGAGAATGGGAAAAAATTGTGAGGCTAATACCCATTGCGATAATCGATAGACCAAGTTCATCACTCAATGTAACTTCATCAGTTTTTGCAAACAAATACAGGGAATACCGAGTTGATGAAGCAGACTCAAATCAATTAATTTATTACAAGAAACCCGCCTGGGTATTTATACATACAAAACTTAATTATCAATCTTCTTCTCAATTAAGGAACTCTGAGGTAAAATAAGTAATGCCCAAAAAAAAACTAATTACGATTATTAGAGATTGTCTTGAAGAGATGAAAGCTCAGGACATAATAATTCTTGATATAAAAGATAAGAGCTCAATTGCTGATTATATGGTTGTATCAAGCGGAACCTCAACTCGACATGTGAGCTCAATAGCAGATAAAATACAAAGAACGCTTAAAAACAGCTCCTACAAAAACACAAAGGTTGAAGGACTACAAAATTGTGACTGGGTGTTAATAGATGCGCTAGATGTAATTGTAAATATATTTAAGCCAGAAGTAAGGGAGTTCTATATGATTGAAAAAATATGGTCTGAAAATCTGGTTATTGATAATAAAAAGAGTTTAGGAACATAAATTGAACATAAACATATTAGCAATTGGAAAGGTTTTAAACAGTCCCTACAGCTCTATATCTGATCATTATATAAGTAATATCCAATCCATTTCTAAGAGATCCGGAGTTGCAAATTTTACTGTTAATGAAGTTGAAAAATCAAGAGAGAAAGATGCTGAATTGCGAAAACAGCGAGAATTCGACTCTGTGACTAAAAAATTAGATATACAAAATTCAATAAATATATTACTTGATGAGAAAGGTAAGTTGATTTCCTCAACAAAACTAAAATCAATGCTTTATGAATACCAGTTATCATCAAAAAAGAATCTCAACTTCATTATTGGTGGACCCGATGGAACATCAGGAAAAATGAAAGAAATAGCTGATGAAAATATTTCCCTCAGCAAAATGACGTTGCCGCATCTTCTTGTGCGTATTTTACTGCTGGAACAGATTTATAGAGCCTTAACAATATTAATCAATCATCCATATCATAAATAAATATGAAAAATTTTAGTGACATTACTCCAAACTTCAGGATTTTATATTTTCTTTTAGCGATACTCTTATCTTCTATTTTACTTACACCAAAGACATATGCAGGCGATCATCATGAAGATATAGACCTATTTAAACTATTTCTCAGAGTTTTTACTGAAGCCGAGAAAAAATATGTCGATGAGATTGATAAAGATGAACTGATGGATTCAGCACTCAAGGGTATGCTCAATTCCCTTGACCCATATTCAACATACCTTTCTGAGGAAGACTTCGAAGAAATGGACATTGATACCAAAGGTTTTTATGGTGGACTTGGTCTTGAAGTAACATTAGATGAAAATGGTTTTGTCAGAATTGTATCCCCCATTGACGATACGCCAGGATCAAGGGCAGGCTTGATATCAGGTGACTACATAACAGGTATCGATGGTGATGACGTTTATGGTATGAGTCTTGATGATGCTGTTGATAGGATGCGTGGTTATGCAAATACATCTATCATATTAACAATCTATCGTGAGGGCGATGACGCGCCCTTTGATGTAGAGATTGTTAGGGAAATTATTCAAATCACCCCTGTAAAATTTGAGTTGTTAGATGATAATATTGGATATATCAGAATTTCCAGCTTTAATGACATTGCTGATAAAAAAATCCTCTCTGCTGTAAAAGAGATCAACAAAGAGTCCAGTAATAATGTCAAAGGCTTTATCATTGATATTCGTAACAACCCTGGCGGTCTTCTTGACCAGGCAATTAAAGTAACAGACTTATTTTTGGATAAAGGGGAGATAGTATCCACGAAAACTAGGGATCAATCAAGAAAACAAAGATTTTTTGCAAAAAAAGGTGATATTACAAATGGGGCAGAAATAATTATTATAACTAATGGTGGTTCAGCCTCAGCTTCAGAAATATTTGCAGGAGCACTGGGTGATAATAAAAGAGCCACTGTAATTGGAACAAAAACTTATGGAAAAGGTTCTGTTCAATCAATTATACCTCTTGGCTCTGGTGATGGAGCTATTAGACTGACAACAGGAAAATACTACACGCCAAATGATACCTCAATAGACAAGGTGGGTATTATGCCAATGTATATAATTGAAAATCAAGAAACAGATACAAACGCTGAAGATTTACAATTAACATATGCTAAAAAACTTATTAATTCTAGGTATCGACTTAGAACTCTAAAAGACTGATGAAAAAAACTGATAAATACAGGCCATGTGCAGGCGCGATGATAATAAATAGATATAACCAGGTCTGGTTAGGTAAAAGACTAATAAAATCAGATAATCCAAAAAAAATCCCTCTTTGGCAAATGCCACAAGGTGGTATAGATAGTGGCGAACAAGCAAACGATGCGGTTTACAGAGAGGTCTATGAAGAAACAGGAATAAAAAACGTAAGTATTATTTATGAGTCAAAAAATTGGTATTACTATGACATTCCAAATGATATTTTCGAGGCTCCAAGAGGAAATTTTACGGGACAGAAACAGAAATGGTTTTTAATGTTCTTTAGTGGTGAAGATAACGAAATAAATTTAACACCAGAAAAAAATATGGTTCACAATCAGGAATTTTCTGAATGGAAATGGGAGCAAAGAGATAAAATTATTGAACAAGTTATAGATTTTAAGAAGGAGACTTATCGAAAAGTCCTCGAAGAATTCAAAGATTATAATATTTTTTCAAACTAGGCTTCGGCCTGGAGTGCTTTGACGGCATCAATTTTAAGATTAAGCTTATTTTTTTTTGCTTCATTCTCGGTATTATCGGCTTCACCCTGATATGAGTTAACTATATCTTCAAGATTTTTGGTAGTTAGCTGACTCTTCTCAATAGCACTTTGCGCCAAAATAGTAAGTTGATTTGAAGCCATATCGACAAAACCATCCGTTACAAAATAGATGGTTGGTTCGTTAGAGAGATCCTCGTATATTTTTATATAACCGGGCTTAAGGGATGAAATAATTGGGGAATGGTCTGATAGGATAGTAAATTCGCCTTCAGAACCAGGAACAATTACTTGCTCAACATCATTTGAATATAACAATCTTTCCGGTGTTACAAAATCTAATCTAAGTTTACCCATGATGTGATCCTATTATTAAGCCGCATCAGTGCTTAACTTATTTGCTTTTTCAATTACTTGTTCAATTGTTCCGCACATATAAAAAGCTGCTTCCGGAAGGTCATCATGCTTACCGTCACACACCTCTTTAAAACCTTTTATTGTATCTTCAAGGGATACAAAAACGCCAGGACTTCCTGTGAAAACCTCAGCTACGTGAAATGGTTGTGATAGAAACCTCTCTATTTTCCTCGCACGGGCAACTATTAGCTTATCATCTTCAGAGAGCTCATCCATGCCCAAAATAGCTATAATATCTTGCAATGACTTATAGCGTTGAAGAGTTTCTTGTACTTGCCTTGCAACGGCGTAATGTTCATCACCAACAATTCGTGGATCTAGAATCCTACTGTTTGAGTCCAGCGGGTCCACCGCAGGGTAAATACCCTTTTCTGCGATTGATCTATTAAGTGTTGTTGTTGCGTCCAAATGCGCAAAAGATGTTGCGGGTGCGGGGTCAGTCAAATCATCTGCTGGCACGTATATTGCTTGTACAGAAGTGATTGATCCTTTTGTAGTTGTGGTAATCCTCTCCTGCAGTGCACCCATATCAGTTGCCAATGTTGGTTGATATCCAACAGCAGATGGGATTCTCCCAAGTAGGGCCGAAACCTCAGACCCTGCCTGAGTAAACCTAAAAATATTGTCCACAAAGAACAGAACGTCTTGTCCCTCATCTCTAAATTGCTCAGCAATTGTAAGACCAGTTAGACCGATTCTTGCCCTTGCACCAGGCGGTTCATTCATTTGGCCGAATACTAGTGCGCATTTTGAGCCATTACCTCCGCCCTCTTTATTAACACCAGCCTCAATCATTTCATGATATAAATCATTTCCTTCTCTTGTTCTCTCTCCAACGCCGGCAAAGACTGAATATCCACCATGCGCCTGCGCAACATTATTTATAAGTTCCTGAATGAGAACGGTTTTTCCTACACCCGCACCACCAAACAAACCAATCTTTCCACCTTTTGAATAGGGTGCGAGAAGATCCACAACCTTGATTCCGGTCACCAGTATTTCTGTCTCTGTAGATTGTTCAACATATGGTGGCGCTGATGAATGTATTGGTCTCGACTCTTTTGAGTCAACCGACCCCCCATCATCGATTGGTTCCCCAACCACATTCATTATTCTACCTAAAGTAGCTTCTCCAACAGGAACCTTTATGGGATTTCCAGTATCTTTTACTTCTTGCCCTCTCACCAGCCCTTCTGTTGAGTCCATTGCAATGGTTCTTACAATATTTTCACCTAAGTGAGATGCAACCTCAAGGACAAGTTTTTGGCCATTATTGTTAGTCTCTAATGCATTTAATATCTCTGGCAAATCGCCATCAAATTGCACATCAACAACAGCTCCTGTTACTTGTGTTATTTTTCCATTTAATTTACTGTCCATTTTACACCTCTTATATTTTAGAGCGCTTCCGCACCTGATATTATTTCTATTAGTTCTTTTGTTATTATTGCTTGTCTTGTTCTATTGTATTGAAGGGTCAATTTATTGATCATCTCTCCAGCATTTCTTGTTGCGTTATCCATAGCAGACATTCGAGAACCTTGCTCGCTTGCTGCATTCTCGAGCAACCCTTGAAAAACTTGAATGTTTAAATTCAAGGGCAATAGATCTTCCATCACGTCGCTTTCTTCTGGTTCATAATCATATATAGCAATGCTAGATTTAGTATCTGGCTCATCACCATCATCTTCATTATCAATGGGTAAAGGAATTAGCTGTTGAGCGTGCGGGATCTGGGATATAACTGACTTGAAACTGGAGTAATATAATTTGCATACGTCGAACTGACCATCCTCATACCTTGCAACGATATTATTTCCTATTGCTTCAGCATCGCTATAAGCAATACTCTTAACTTCCTTTAAGCTAATAAAATCAATGATTTTCTCTTCATGGCTTCTCCTTATAAGATCATAGCCCTTCTTACCTATGCATATTATTTTTACTTGTTTGCCTTGTTTAATTAATTCGTTGATTTCCTGCGTAACCAGCTTAACAATATTTGAATTAAATGCACCACATAAACCTCGATCAGCAGTTGCCACTGCCAAAAGATAGGTATCTGATTTACCATTACCAACCATTAATTCAGGAGCATTTGAGCTACTGTCAATTGAAGATAGCAAATTTGCCATGACAGTTGAAATTTTACTTGCATATGGCCTTGCACTTTGAGCACTTTCCTGTGCTTTGTTAAGCTTTGCAGCAGCAACCATCTGCATTGCTCTGGTAATTTTTTGCGTCGCTTTGACACTAACTTGCCTATTCTTTAATTCTTTTAAATTTGGCAATTATCTACTCCTGACTAAAAGATTTGGAATATGACTCGATAATAGCAACTAATTTCTTTTCTGTTTTTTCAGAAATTTGTAACTCTTTCTGTATATCTGCAAGAATATCTTTGTTCGATGAATTAATAAGTTCCAATAGCCCCTTTTCGTAAGAAGATATTTTATCAACATCAATATCATCAAGATACCCATTTACAGCAGCATAAATTGAGCATACTTGCTCTTCAACCTTAAGTGGACTGAATTGTGGCTGTTTTAGTAATTCTGTTAGGCGTTCCCCCCTTGCGAGCAATCTTTGTGTAGTTGCATCAAGATCAGATCCAAATTGGGCAAAAGCTGCCATTTCTCGATATTGCGCAAGTTCACCCTTTATTTTGCCCGCGACTTGCTTCATAGCTTTGATCTGAGCTGATGAACCAACACGACTTACAGATAAACCAACATTAACGGCTGGACGAATTCCTTGATAGAACAGATCTGTTTCAAGGAATATTTGCCCATCAGTAATTGAAATAACATTTGTGGGAATAAATGCTGAGACATCGTTCGCTTGTGTCTCAATAACTGGTAGGGCTGTGAGTGACCCCGAACCATTTTCTTCATTGAGTTTTGCAGCACGCTCTAATAGCCTTGAATGCAAATAGAATACATCACCAGGATAAGCTTCCCTACCTGGCGGCCTCCTCAATAATAGTGACATTTGACGATATGCGACCGCCTGCTTCGATAAATCATCATACACGATTAATGAATGCATCCCGTTATCCCTAAAATACTCTCCAATTGTACAGCCTGAAAACGGCGCCAGATATTGCAATGGAGCGGGATCTGAAGCAGTGGCCGCAACAACTACGGAGTACTCAAGGGCTCCATTATCTTCTAAAATTTTAACTAACTGGGCCACTGATGATCGTTTTTGTCCAATTGCAACATATACGCAATACAATTTTGCACTTTCGTCATCGGTTGCGTTTACAGATTTCTGGTTTAATATTGTATCTAATGCTATTGCTGTTTTTCCTGTTTGCCTATCTCCAATAATCAATTCCCTCTGACCCCTGCCAATTGGAATAAGAGCATCAATTGCTTTTAGACCAGTTTGCATAGGTTCATGAACTGATTTACGCGGCATAATGCCTGGTGCCTTAATGTCGACGCGCCCATTTTCTTTAGCTTTAATAGGACCTTTTCCATCAATTGGGTTACCAAGTGCATCCACAACCCTGCCAAGAAGTTCTTTTCCAACAGGGACCTCAACAATATCTCCTGTTCTCTTTACAACATCTCCTTCATGGATATCTTTGTCGTCACCGAAAATAACTATACCTACATTATCTATTTCAAGGTTTAGAGCCATGCCCTGGATACCGTTTGTGAATTCAACCATTTCACCGGCTTGTACATTGTCCAGACCATAGACTCTTGCAATTCCGTCGCCAACAGATAATACTTGTCCCACTTCTGATACTTCAGCGTTGGCATCAAAGTTTTTTATTTGCTCTTTTAATATTGCTGATATTTCTGCTGCTTTTAGATCCATTAGTTTGCACCTTTCATAAGAATTTTTAAATTATTCAATTTTGTTGATACAGATGCATCAATCATCTGTGATCCAATTTTAACTTTTATACCTGCGATGATTTCTGGTTGTACTTTTGATTGGATTTGGATTTCTTTACCAGTCATTTTTTTTAAATTACTAACGATTTCAAGTTTCTGATCATCTTTTAACTCAGCAGCCGTAATCACCTCTGCAATAATTTCCCCACTATTACTTTTCATAATAAGATCATATGCATTAATCACTGAGACCAATAAATTTATCCTACGATTTCTAATCAGAACGTTTACTAAATTTTTTACTAGGACGGAGATATCTTGCTTCTTAAAAATTTCATTCATCACGTTAAGTTGATCAGTAGAAGTGAAGGTAGGGCTTGATATTAAACGGTTCAATTCTGCGTTATCAATAATTATTTTTTTTAGTATAGTTAGATCTTTTAATACTGCCTCTGATAAATTTTCAGCTTCCGCAAGATCAAATGTAGCCTTTGCGTACCTCTTGGCAACTTCTGGTATGGATGTCTCTTTTGACATTTGGTAGCGATTACCTCTTTCTATGTTTTGCGTTCTCAGACTAGACAATTAAGAATAAACTAGAAAACATATATTCATTATCACAGCTAGGCATTATGTGCAATAAAATCTCTCCATATTTCAACAAGTGAACTGTTTATTTTTTCTTGAATGTTAATTACAAAATTCTCAAAGGAAATTTTGTGGATCTACATCTATTGTTATTCTTATCTGTGGGGGTAATTTGATGGAGTCTAACCACCTTTTAATATAGAATTGTATATTGCAGTTTTTAGGTCCTCTGATTAAAAATCTTTGCCTATAATATTTTCTCATTCTTGATATTGGCGCTTCTATTGGTCCTAATAGTTCGACATCTTTTGGAAAATTATTAGCTATGGCTAATTTTTGGCTAAATTCACTCAGAATTTTTCTATTTTTTGAGCTAATAATGATAGCTACCAAGCGTGCAAAAGGTGGCATTCGTGAGGTATTTCTTATTGTCAATTCAGCATTGTAAAATTCATGCTTTTTGTTGTTTATTAATGATTGTAATAATGGATGATCTGGCATGTGTGTCATGATTTTCACTTTGCTATCTCGCTTTACTCGACCAGCCCTTCCTGAAACCTGATTTAATATTTGATAAGTACGTTCAGATGCCCTTATATCTGTAACTTCAAGACCAAAATCAGCATCTAAAATACCTACATATGTCAAACTTGGGAAATTATGTCCCTTTGATATTAATTGTGTCCCAATTATTAAATCAATCTCGTTCTCCGTAATTTTTTTTAAAGCCCTAGATACAGAATCAGGGCTTTGCAGATAATCACTTGAAAATATTACCCTCGACATATCGGGTAATAATCTATTCAGTTCCTCATCTATTTTTTCGATCCCAAGCCCTGTTTGTATGATTTTATCAGATGAGTGACAGTTTTTACACTTAATGTCTGATTGTTGTGTATGGCCGCAATAGTGGCATTTATATTTCGATGCATTTTTGTGTAATACAAGCCATGCATCACAATCAGGGCAGTCTACTCGCACACCGCAATTTCCACAAATAGATAAAGGTGAATATCCACGTCTGTTCAAAAATATGAGTGACTGCTCATTTCTATCTTTTGTTTTTTTTAAATCATCAATTAACTCAATAGGCAGAAAAGAGTCTGTTTCTTTTTTCGCCTTTCGCATATCGATGCAACTGATCGTTGGTAAATTTGTGCCATAAAATCTTTTTTTTAGCACGGCTCTACTATATTTTTTTGATACAATATTTTCAAAAGTTTCAACTGAAGGTGTGGCTGAAGATAATATACAGGCTATTTTAAGTTGTTTTGCTCTGAGTATTGCCATGTCTCGTGCATTATAAATCATACCCTCTTCTTGCTTGTAAGATTGATCGTGCTCTTCATCAACAACAATTAAACCGAGATCGATAAATGGTAAAAAAAGACTTGATCTTGCGCCAACAATAAGTCTAATTTTTTTGTTTAAAATATCAAACCAGAGCTGTCTGCGTTTAGCCTCAGATAAACCTGAGTGCCATTCCCCAATCTGATTTTTAAATCGACTTCTAAAAATTTTTATAAACTCTTGTGTTAATGTTATTTCAGGTAACATAATTAAAACTTGCTTTCCTTGCCTTAATACTCTTGTTGCCGCCTCAAGATACAGCTCCGTTTTACCTGATCCAGTTATTCCATCAATTAATGTAACTTTCTGTTTTTTGAGGGAAGTAATTACCTCCTCCATCGCACAAATTTGCTCCGGGGTAAAATCAATATCCGTTTCTAAATAAATCTTTTCTTCCAATTCAATAAATGAAACGGCTTCTTTTAATATATCCTTTCTAATCATTCTTCTTATTAGATCATTTGAGTGACCTGTCATCGAAATTATTCTATTTTTCTCGAGCGCCCCATTTACTCGTAGCAATTCAATTACCGTCTCTTGTTTTTGTGTTATTTTTGAAGCGTGTGCTGGATTAAATGTGTAGTAAATTTTTTTCTTTGCTTGCTTTTCAAAAAACTGTTTTTTAAATGACGCTTTCAGAGCAAGTCCAAGCGGAACCATATAATAATTTGAGACCCATTCCAAAAAACCTATCAAATCAGCAGGCAAAGTAAGGCAATCATCCCCTATTTTTTTGGTAATTATCGGCTTTATTTTTTGTTTATCAAAATTTGTTAGATGTCCCTCATGAGACCACACTACCCCATATAGCTCACGATTTCTGAATGAAACTTTTACAATGGTACCGATCTCTAAAGCTTCAGTGCACGAATATGTGAACGGATAATTTATATTTATTGGTAAAAGTACTGATAAGAGGTGAGGATGTTTCATTTAATAAGGATATTTTTATGAATATTTAACTAAGTTATAATAATTATAAAATACTATTGGTAAGTCTACGTAAATTTGATAACTTTGTCATTTGGTTTATATGGATATTTCTGATATTTAATGTGGTTGGAGATAATATGAAATTTTTTGTTGATACAGCTGAAATAAAAGAAATAAAGGAACTTTCAGACATGAATCTAGTTGATGGAGTGACTACAAATCCATCATTGATCGCAAAATCTGGTAATGACATAAAAGAGACAATAAAAGATATCTGTAAAATAGTACCAGGCCCAGTTAGCGCTGAAGTTACTGCGACTGATATAAACGGAATGATTGAAGAGGGGAAGATCCTTCACGGCTTAGCACCAAATGTTGTTGTCAAGATTCCTCTAACATGGGAGGGTCTAGATGCATGTAATAAATTCAGTGAGTTAGAAATCCCTACTAATGTTACACTTTGTTTTTCCGCCCCCCAGGCATTACTTGCAGCAAAGGCAGGCGCAACGTACGTATCTCCATTTATTGGTAGACTTGACGATACCGGTATTAACGGAGTCGATCTTATTGGAGAAATTAGAACGATCTATGACAACTATGATGATCTTAACACCATGATTTTGGCAGCATCTATTAGAAATGTAAATCATGTTACACAGGTTGCGATGATCGGAGCAGATGTTGCAACAATACCTCCAAAAATATTAAAGGAACTAGTAAAGCATCCACTCACTGATATTGGCTTATCAAACTTTTTAGATGATTGGGCTTCAACGGGTCAAAAGATAAGATAGATTGCAACTAGCACATGAGTAATATTTTCAAGATAGAATTAGCTAAAGATGACTTAAATCAGGCCTTGAATACATGGATTAGCCACTTAAAAAATGAGAAAAGAGTTTCCCTACATACAGTCGACGCTTACTACAGAGATATTAACTCATTCATACATTTCTTGATTGAGCACATTGGGGGACCCCTCTCGTTGAGAAATCTTGAGACTCTTATTGCCTCAGATTTCAGAGCTTTCATGGCAAGAAAAAAAAGGGATGGAAATAGCACAAGAACGATTGCAAGATTGATGTCGAGCATAAGATCTCTATTCGAATATTTTGAAAAAATTGAAATCATAAAAAATAATGCAATAAATAATATTAGAATGCCGAAGCTACCACAAAGTATTCCAAAACCCCTTACGCATGAGCAGGCAAAAGATCTAATCATTGACACACAAAATCCTCATATTAATGAGAAGTCTCCAGATTGGGTTCAAATTAGAAATAAATGTATTTTTCTTTTACTGTATGGATGTGGCCTAAGAATAAGCGAGGCTCTGGAGTTAAATATAAAAGATGCACCCATAGAAGAATGGCAGGACACAATAAGAGTGAGAGGAAAAGGGAATAAATACAGAGAAGTTCCATTGTTGTCAGATGTGAAAGAAAATATAAAGAAATATATAGAGCTATATCCAAAGAAATATAATTTTGATGACCCTTTATTTGTCGGGGTAAGAGGGGATAGGCTGAGTCCGCGCATTGTGCAAATAATTATGCAAAAAATGAGAGCTAGCCTTAATTTACCTGAAAATGCAACACCACATTCATTGAGGCATTCATATGCGACACACTTACTACAAGCCGGAGTTGACCTTCGTTCTATACAAGAGTTACTTGGTCATGCAAGTTTGTCTACAACACAGATGTATACAAAGGTAAATCAGAAGGAATTACTCGACGTCCACCAAAAAGCTCATCCTAGAAATAAGGCACGCCATCTCAAACTAGTCTCTGATAATTCGTAACTATTTGATATTTTTGAGGGTCGATCCGAGCATTGCGGGTGAACTTGACATAACAATTCCTGCACTTTTCATTGCATCTATTTTAGTATCTGCGGATCCTGAATTACCGTCTACAATAGCGCCAGCATGACCCATACGCCTTCCAGGAGGAGCTGTAAGACCTGCAATAAATCCAATAATGGGTTTACCTTTATTGTTTTTTCTTATAAATTCAGCTGCTTCCTCTTCCGCTGATCCACCAATTTCTCCAATCATTATTATTGCCTCTGTCTTCGGGTCAGAATAGAACCTATCAATAACTTCAATAAAGTCTATCCCTTTTATTGGGTCACCTCCTATACCAACACAAGTCGACTGTCCATAACCCACAGCTGTAGTTTGTGCAACAGCCTCATAAGTAAGTGTTCCGGAGCGAGAGACAATACCAATTGAACCAGCGCGGTGTATATGCCCTGGCATGATCCCAATCTTACACTCTCCGGGTGTTATAATTCCTGGACAATTAGGGCCCACAAGAATAGAATTTGACTTATTGAGAAGTGCTCTCACCTCCAGCATATCGAGAACGGGTATGCCTTCTGTGATACAGACGATAATTTCTATCTCAGCATTTATTGCTTCAATTATTGCCGCGGCAGCAAATTGTGGTGGTACATAAATTACAGACGCATTCGCACCTGTACTCGTAACGGCATCAGCAACATTATCGAAAATTGGAAGATTTAAATGCTTAGAACCACCTTTACCTGGAGTTACCCCACCAACTAACTGCGTTCCATATTCAATTGCTTGTTGTGAGTGGAATGTTCCATGCTTACCAGTAAATCCCTGGCAAATAACTTTTGTATTATTATTTACTAAGATGGACATTATTCATTATTCCTTTGATACTGCATCTACTATCTTCTTGGCAGCCTCGTCTAAATCATTTGCGGGTATAATATTTAAACCAGACTCTTCTAGATATTTTTTACCTAAATCCACATTGGTACCCTCTAATCTCACAACCAATGGTATAGATATATTTAGCTGGCTTGCAGTCTCTATTATTCCTTGCGCAATTATTTCGCAACGCATTATTCCGCCGAATATATTAACAAGTATTCCCTTCACATTTTTATCACTCAGAATAATTCTAAATGCGTTCATAACTTGCTCTTTGGTAGCGCCGCCACCCACATCTAAAAAATTTGCTGGC
This sequence comes from uncultured Rhodobiaceae bacterium, assembly GCA_913030915.1. GTDB lineage: Bacteria > Pseudomonadota > Alphaproteobacteria > Rhizobiales > TMED25 > TMED25. The sequence continues at coordinate 36,645 of CAJWEW010000004.1, read as the reverse complement.
TCCTCTCCATATAGCTTTATAATATCCATTGTTGCCATTGCCAAACCAGCGCCATTTACCATGCAGCCAATTGTGCCATCAAGTTTTACGTAACTTAATCCGTGCCTTGAAGCTTCAATTTCTAGGGGATCTTCTTCCTCAGGATCTCTCAAGCTTACTATATCTTGATGTCTAAAAAGAGCATTTGAGTCAAAATTCATTTTTGCATCCAGACATATCAAATGACCTTCATTGGATAAGACAAAGGGATTAATTTCAATGAGGCTTGCATCTTTCTCTATAAATAATAAAAGTAAATTATTTAAGACAGCTGTAAGTTTCCCTTTGTATGAAGCATCAAGGTTTAAAATCCTCAGAACTTCATCAATATTTTCACTATTAAGTTCTGTTCTGGATGCGTCCAGATATATTTTGGCTATCTTTTCTGGATTTTTATCAGCAACCTCTTCAATGTCCATTCCACCCTCTGATGAAGCGATCAAGCATATTGCTTTAGTCTTCCTATCAATTAGATACGATAGATAAAATTCTTTATCAATGTTGCAGCCATCTTCAATGTATACCCTTTTTACAATTTTACCCTCGGGTCCAGTTTGGTTTGTTACAAGTTTCATCCCTAGCATTTTGTTAAAAGCTAATTTTACCTCATCAAAATTATCAACAACCTTAACGCCGCCGCCTTTGCCCCTACCACCAGCGTGAATCTGAGCTTTGACAACCCACTTTGGGCCCTGAAGGATACCAATATGTTCATCTAATTCTTTGGAATTAAAAGCTATAAAACCATCTAATACAGGTATGTTATAGTCTTTTAAAAGCTGTTTTGCTTGATGTTCATGAATATTCATTAAAAATTACTTATTTTAATATGAAAATTACTTTAAGTCTGGAGCAATCTTCTGGCAGGCTTCAACTAAGCTTATAACTGACTTGACAGAAGAGTTGAACTCCTCCTTTTCGTCTTTATCGAGATTTATTTCAACAATCCTCTCAACGCCATCTTTACCGATTATGACTGGCACACCAATGTAATACCCATTAACATCATACTCACCTTTCAAGTAGGCCGCTGCAGGCAATAGTCTTTTTTTGTCCCTCAAATAAGACTCAGCCATAACTATTGCTGAGCTCGCAGGCGCATAATATGCTGATCCAGTCTTGAGTAAAGATACTATTTCTGCACCGCCATCACGCGTTCTTTGAACAATCTCATCAAGTTTTTTCTGGGTAATCCATTTCATTTTAATTAAATCTGGTAAGGGAATGCCAGCCACTGTTGAATATTTAGTAAGCGGCACCATTGTATCTCCATGCCCCCCTAATACAAATGCTGTGACATCTTCAACTGACACATCCATTTCTTCTGCAAGAAAATACCTAAATCGGGCAGAGTCGAGAACCCCTGCCATTCCACAAATCATATTTGTGCTATGTCCTGTTGCCTTTTGAAGTGCCCACACCATTGCGTCAAGCGGATTTGTAATACAAATGACAAAAGAGTTTGGAGCATATTTTTTAATTCCTTCCCCGACAGAACTCATCACTTTAAGATTTATCTCCAGCAAGTCATCTCTACTCATACCGGGCTTTCTTGGCACGCCTGCAGTTACTATTATCACATCCGAGTCTTCTATAGCACTATAATCAGATGCACCTTCAATCTTTGAGTCAAACATTTCTACTGTGCTGGCCTGTGCTATATCAAGACCTTTTCCCTGTGGAACCCCATCAACAATGTCAAACAAGACTAGGTCACCAAGGTTTTTTAGACCAGATAAAAGTGCAAGAGTGCCTCCAATTTGTCCAGCACCGATAAGTGATATTTTATTTCTTCGGTATCCCATTCCTAATCCTTTCTTTCCTTATTCTGAAATTATACTATCCAAATAGTCTGACGATTGCATTTCTTCCAAACGTGATACAGTTCTCTGAAAGATATTAGCATCTTTTCCGCCAATCAAAATATCTTTTGGATGGGTCTCTGCTAATATAAACAATATCTTTTTATTTTCATAAAATGTATCTATCAAATTTATAAACCTTTTTGTTTCGTTTCTTTTTTTCGAGTCCAATTTCGGCACATCTGAAATAAAGATAATATTATAGTTATTAGATATTGCGAGGTAATCAGCAACCCCAAGAGGTTTTACGCATAATTCTTCAAATGAGAAGTTTGCGAACTTTCCAGCAGATACTGAGACTTCTATCTCCCTTCCCTTTAGGGGTATAGACCTACTTGTAACTTCTATACTACCAATTAGGTTTTGCCAAGCCTCATAAAAAATTTTTTTATTTTGTTCATTGATTGGGGAAAAATATACTCTTTTATTTTTAATTCTATCTATCCTGTAATCTTTAACAGCTTGAAGATTATAAATTTCCATATTCTCTTCTAATTTATCGATGAAGGGAATAAAAGTATCCCTATTCAATCCCTCTGAGTATAAATTCCTTGGATGAATATTTGATGTTGCAATAATTAATATACCCATTTCAAATAAAATCTTGAACAGCCTACCCAATATCATTGCATCAGCAATATCTTCTACTTGAAACTCATCAAAGCAGAGGAGTTTACAATCTTTTTCTATTAATTTAGCAACCATCAAAACAGGATCACTATCACCATTTTTTGATACCTCGTTTTTTTTTCTCCAAATAAAGATTTGCTCATGAACTTCATTCATGAATTCATTGAAATGAACCCGCCTCTTTTGCGAAATATCAATATTATTGTAAAATAGATCCATTATCATGGATTTACCCCGTCCCACTTGACCGTGTATATACATCCCGAGAGGTCTACTCATTTTTTTATTGATGATTCTTTTGAGAAGAGACTGCTTAGTATAAGCTATAAATTCTTCGCTCTTCTCTGCAAGTACATTTATTAATTCATATTGTTTTTGATCAAATTGAATTTCTTTGTCTTTTACCAGTCGATCAAATCTATCACTAATGGTTAAATTCATAATTCAATATATAGTTTTACTCTAGATTGAAGATAAGCTTACATATTAATTTTATATGATAATCGTCATGTGGAGGCAATAAAAAAGGGCTATTGAATAGCCCTTTTATATTTGTATTTGTATATAAACGATTAGTTAAATGATTGACCGTAAGTTGCGAACTCGTCAAGCAATTCAATCTCAACAGTTTTACTTCCAATCTCAACTGGGCCTTCTGTTTGATTTGTTCTCATGAGCTCCCCACCTGTACCTGAGTCAGCAGACCTGTCTGTCCCAGCTTGCTGCATAACAAAATATCCAAGCACAGCCACGGCAATAACTACAATAACTCCAATTACTAATTTGCTATTCATGGTAACCTTCCTTATTTAACTGCATCAACTTAATAGGTTAATATTACAACAATTTTTAAATAATTCAATTCAATTCCTAATATTTGAAATTATCAGTTACATCATTTAAATCTGTTTTGTACGCAACGGATCTGCGCACGTAGCTCTTTTGCGCTCTTTCCATCATAGCTCTATGTTTTTCCTGAACTTCACCAATAATTTTTCCGGGCGCACCGAGCACAATTGAGTTGTCTGGAATCTCTTTATTTTCCGCAACAAAAGAATTAGCCCCTATCAAACAACCTTTTCCAATTTTTGCTCCATTGAGAATAATTGATCCAATTCCTACCAGTGAACCGTCACCAATTGTACATCCATGTATCATTGCCATGTGACCCACAGTAACATTTTGTCCAATATGTAAACCAAAGCCAGGATCAGTATGAGCTACAGATCCATCTTGAATATTTGAGCCTTTACCTACATGTATTTTTTCATTATCACCCCTCAATACAGCATTCCACCAGATACTCGTCTCCTCCTCTAAGATGACACTACCAATTATCACAGCGTTTGGCGCAACCCAGCTTTTATTGTCAATCTGAGGTAGTTTATTTTGATATTCATAAATCATTTTAATCTCCAGTTATCATCGATCTATTATCAATTATATGCAAGAATGAACCAAATACATTTTCATTTATTAAACCATATTTTCTTTGAGCTCCATGTTTGTCCAGACTTTCAAAAAGATATTGTCCGGACTCTTTCATGATTGATGAATAATGGTATTCATGGCACATGTAAGTATTCTCTCTCGCAAAACAGTTTGGCTCTTTTGCCTTAACTTCTCTGTAGCCAAGACTTAATTTCCTCCTATTAAAGCTTGTGACTAAATTCAAAAGCCCCAACATGGCATGTTCTTTGTTATCCTTATCAATAATTGACTTTCCTAAAACCATGTAGCCACCGCACTCTCCATAGATAAATTTTCTTTGTTTAGCTGCACTTTTCATAGAATTCATAAAGTTATTGCAATTTGCCAATTTTTCGCAATTTAACTCAGGGTAGCCCCCTGGGAGATATACACCAGTACAATTGACCGATGGACCTTCATCATGGAGGGGGGAGAAAAAATCTACTTCACGCCCTTCCTTTGCCCACTGTCTTAATGTGTTATCATAGACAAAGGAAAAAGACGGATCTTTTGCAATGGAAATTCTCTGACCGAGATCAACCGATGCCTTACCTAACTCTTTAATTGTGCATCCTTGATCATCATCTACGACATTTGATAATTTGATGATCTCCTCAATGTCTATATATTTTTCTATTAGATTAGCTGCACAATTAATTAAATATTGGTAATTTTCAACATGCTCAGCTAAGAAAAGCCCTAAATGACGCCTGGGGAAAATTAAATCATCTGATTTCGGTAGATACCCTAAAACCTTTATTTTACTTTTCTCAAGCTCTTCATTTATCAAATTATAATGTCTTTCACTTGAGATATTATTTAGAATAACACCGATAAAATTAATTTCAGTATCGTAATTCATTATGCCCTTACATATTGCTGCTAAAGTTTGAGATTGACCACTTGAGTCAAGGATAAGCAGAACAGGAATTTTAAATTTTTTTACAAACTCTGCAGTTGAAGATGACTGATTTTTTGTACCATCGAAGAGACCCATTACGCCTTCAATAATATGAATATCATTTTTTTGAGTTGACTCATGAATAAGATACCTGATTTTTTCTTCAGTCATTGCCCAAGTATCATAATTAAATACAGCTCTATTTGTTATATATCTTGTATATGTTGGATCAATGTAATCGGGTCCAATTTTTCCCGCAGATACACTATAGCCACTATTGATCAGCGATTTAATCAAGGCTGACGTAAAAACTGTCTTCCCACTGCCGGTCATCGAAGATGAAATACATAGTTTAGTTGATTGCATCTTTTATAACATTTTGAATTAATTTTGATCTTAATCCAACGACGGGACCAAGAACAACAATTGCAGGCGCCTTAATTTGATTTTTTTCAATATCACTATTTATATTAATCAAGTTTGACTCAAGGATTCGTTCGGATGGTAGCGTTGCATCTTGTATTACTGCGATAGGGTCTTGAGATGACCTACCTTCCTTTATGAGTCTTTGGGCAATTATAGGCAAGTGTTTTATTGCCATGTACATGACAACAACAGGAATCTTTGCAACAGCCTGCCAATTAATATCATCTGGCATCTCACCATTTGTATTATGACCTGTTAAAAATAAGATAGAAGAGTTTGTATTTCTTGATGTCGCTGGAATTGAAGCTGATGCCATTCCTCCGATAGATGATGTAATACCGGGAATGACACGGTATGAAATATTATTTTCATTTAACGTAAAAGACTCTTCAGCACCTCTCGCAAAGACAAATGGATCTCCCCCCTTCAATCTTAGTACCCTTTGATCATCTTTGGCGTGCTGAATTATAAGTTTCGAAATATCAGTTTGATTATGGGATGGTTTGCCCCCTCTCTTTCCTGCATAAATTAAAGTCGCATCCTCTTTTGCAAATTTTAAAATTTCTTCAGAAACCAGTGCGTCGTATATAATAACATCTGCTTTTGATAGTGCATAGACCGCAAATATTGTTAATAATTTTACGTCTCCGGGACCCGCGCCAACAAGCCAGACCTCTCCGCTATTGAATTCTGGCAATTTTAATTTATCGAATATTTGCATTTAAAAAAATTGAAATTATTATTATCTTTATGTTACAAAAAAATCTACGTAGAGGATGGACAACAGGCGCGTGTGCAACAGCTGCTTCAAAAGCGGCTTTTATAGGGCTTGTGACAGGTAAATGCCCCGATGTAGTTACTATTAAATTGCCCAATGGCCAATCCCCTAAATTTAATATAGCATATCAAGATGTAACTCAGCAATCAGTGAGTGCTGGAGTGATAAAGGATGCTGGGGACGATCCCGATGTTACCGATGGCTTACTCATTATTTCGAAAATAGTCAAAAGGAATGATCAGAACGGTATTAATTTTAAAGCCGGTAATGGTGTCGGAACCGTAACACTCCCAGGATTGCCCCTAGACGTTGGAGAACCAGCAATAAATCCTGGACCTAGGAAGATGATTGAGGATAATCTGAAGAAATTATCCATTGCCAAGAATAATCTCAATATAGATATTATTATTGAGGTGCCAGAGGGCAAAGAGATTTCAAAAAAAACATGGAACGAGAGACTTGGAATTATTAATGGTATTTCAATATTAGGTACAACCGGTATTGTAATTCCATTTTCCTGCTCTGCTTGGATCCATTCAATTCATCGCGGCATTGATGTCGCAATCAAAACAAATACAATACATATTGCAGCATGTACAGGCTCAGTGTCTGAAAGAATAGCGAAAAAAGAATATAACTTACCCGCCCAATCTATGATTGATATGGGTGATTTTGTCGGCGGCATGTTAAAATATCTAAAAAAGAATACTGTGCCAAGAGTTACAATTGCTGGAGGCTTTGCAAAGTTATTAAAATTATCACAAGGTGAAATGGACTTACATTCAAGTAGAAGTCAAGTAAATTTAGAAAAACTTAGATCCGAGATCAAAAAATTAGACCCAAATAATTCTAGTCCTATTGAACTTAGAAAAATTAATACAGCTAACCAGTGTTTGTCTATGCTTGGTCCAAAAAAATATGATCTCGCAAAAAATGTCGCGGTTGCTGCACAGGATGTGGTAGTTAAGTACCTCAAAAAAGATGATGTCTCAATTGATATTATGATTGTCGATAGAACGGGTGAAATTTTAGCGAAGATCGAGAGCAGAGATGCGTAAGATACTAATCATAGGTGGTACTTCCGAGAGTAATAGGTTGGCAGACTCTCTATCAAATCATTTTATTACAATACTCTCACTTCAGGGCAACACAGAGAAACCAAGATTAGGTAATTATTCAAGTAGGATCGGTGGTTTCGGTGGCATAAAAGGATTGAAAGATTATCTATCAAATGAACTTATAGATGCAGTTGTTGATGCATCCCATCCATACTCAAGACAAATATCATACAATGTTTTAGCTGCTACAAAAGATTTAAATATAAAACTTCACCAATTGCATAGACCAGCTTGGAAAAGAGGCCCATCAGACTCCTGGTTTGAGGCTTCGAGTTTTGCTGAAGCAAGTCTTATAGCTAATAACCTTCCAAGGAATTCACGTATTTTCTTAACAATCGGCAAAAAAAATTTAGAAATATTTGAAAAATCTCATAATTGGATGATGATCAGAACCATAGATAAATATCAAAAATTTATTAGTAAAGGAAAGAAGTATATAGTAGGTCGAGGTCCATTTTGTGTATCAAGTGAGCTTATATACATGCGGAATAATAAAATAACTCATCTTGTGACACGTAATAGTGGCAGTACAGAAACATACGCAAAAATCTACGCCTGTAGAATACTAAATATACCCGTCATAATGATAGGTAGGGAAAATGATGATACGGCAAAAGAGAGTTCTTCAATAGATGCTATTAAGGCTAACTTGCTTGTTCATTTTGGTCTAAATAAGTGATTAAAATTTTCATCATAAAGTACACTATTCATATCTGATTTCTTTTTAAAATTCTTTCCAGTAATTATGAGTGCAGTTCTAGTTATTTTTTTTTCTCGAACCCTTGAAGCGATATTATCCAATCGATCTAATATAATCTGTTGATCTGGCCAACCGATCCTATAAAGTACTGCAACAAGTGCATCGTCCCCTAGAATTGAAGTGAGTTCACGATAAATATAATTTAACCTCCTTATCGATAGGTGAATAACTAAAGTCGCACCTGTTTTAGCAAAGGTTTTCAGATCTTCACCCTCTGGCATCGGTGTTGAACCAAATGAAGTTCTTGTCAGTATTACACTTTGAACTTGACCTGGCGCAGTCAGTTCAGTTTTCAACTGTGCTGCCGCCTCTACATAAGCGGGGATACCAGGGACTATTTGGAAATCTATATTGTGTTTCTGAAGAAGAGCTATTTGCTCTGATAAAGCTCCATAAACGCTCACATCGCCTGAATGAACCCGCGCAACATCCACCTTTAATTCTTTTGCTCTGATATATAATTGTTCGATCTGTTTCATGGTTAGATCTGATGTATCAATTAACTTCGCTTCCTTTGGTACAATTGACAATATTTCCTTCGGTACAAGAGAACCTGCATATAAACACATTTTGGTTTTACTGAGTATTTTATGTGCCTTTAGTGTAAGTAGATCAGGGTCCCCCGGACCTGCACCAATAAAAAAAATCATCATGCAATACCCCTATTTTTTTCTAATTTATAACCTCTTGGTGTGTACACGTTGGTTGAGTCTTTTTGTTTCGTGAAGCTCTTTGTTTGCGATGAACCAATGATTAATACTGTGAACATATCGATACTATCAGTCTTAATTTCATGAAGTTTTAAACATTGAATAAATTCTTTTTTTCTTCCAACATTTCTTGCAATTACAACAGGTGTATCAGATGATCTGACAGATTGAATATGATCTAGTACAATTTTAAAAAAATACTTTCTTTTGATGGATGTTGGGTTGTATATGCCCAAAACAAAATCTCCTTTAAGAGCCGCATGGAGCCTGTCTAATATGACGTTTTCTGGAGTTAATAAATTTGATAATGATATTATACAAAAATCATTTCCAAATGGTGCCCCGACCTTTGCTGATGCAGCTTGAAATGCTGATATACCTGGCGTCATTTTGATATCTATATCGCTTATACCTCCTTCATTATCCAAAATTTCATATACAATGGATCCCATAGCAAATATGCCGGGGTCCCCTGAACACACTAAGGCCACATTATTTCCTTGCTTTGCAAGGGAAATAGCCTTTAACGCCCGCTCCTCTTCCTGTCCAATTGGATAACGATAAAACTTTTTATTTCTTCTTTTCTTGATTTGATCAAGGTAACCTGAAAAACCTACATAATGAGTTGACTCATCAAGAATATTATTAACCTCGATCGTCCTCCAAGTATCTCTTCCTGGCCCAAGACCAATAATCGAAAGCATCCCATTTTTTGCACTTGGAAGGTTTTTTATAACCTGGCGACTGCATGCAACTGCACAAGTAGCCTCAGCTGATTTATTTTTTTCTACCATCAACTTGGATGACTTGCCAGCTGCTACTAGTGCGGCAGCCTCAGCAACACTATGAGAACCTACGGTCCTAAAAACATACTCGGAAGAATTTGCTAACTGAGAGCTTATCTTGTTTAGCTCACTTGCTTTATAATGAATAATTGGCTTATTCAAATATTGACCCAGTTTATTGATTGCACGCTCATTTCTCTTTAAATCTATAGTTGCAATCGCTTTAACCGAGTGCATTGATAAATCTTTTTTTTCAAGAGTTTCTGAAACAAGTTTTTTCAATTTGTTAAATGATGCGCCTGAGACAGTTCCAATCCCAATGATAAGTTTTTGAGGTCGGTAAACAAGCAATTCTTTATTTGGCTTTATCGATGAATTAATCGAAAATTTGATATCAAGTTTCGACGAACTGGAAACTCTGATCTTGTTGCTTTTAAGCCACCTATATGCAGGCACATTTTTTAATGAACGCTTATCTAGCAACTCCGATATGAATTCTTTGTAATTACAATCGGGATCCAGTAAAAATCCGGGTGGTGGGTTATCAGGAGAAACTCCCAGAAAAGTGTCACTTTGTGTTGTAATGACTGGCTCAGAATTTAAAATTGTTGCAAGTCTAGTGGCCAATTCATTAGCCCCAGAATGAGTGTCTAATAATGGTATTGTATATTTACCATCTGGGGATAATGCAACTATACAAGATCCACTATGTTTTTTTGGAAGCTTAGCTTCCAATGATCTTATAATAATTGGTATTGAACAAATCGCTATTATATTAGTTTTTTCTTTTTGAAGTAACTGGATGTGTTTTGCTAGGTTTTTAAATGTGACATCTACCTTTGTATCAATAATCTTCAAAGCATGAATTTGGCAATTTTCAATTTTTTTAAAAACAAGCTCAGCCAGATCCAAGTTGAGTCTCGATACAATAATTATAGCTGTCTTTGGATTTTTCATGATTTTAAATTATGATTTTTAATTATGATTATTGAGAAGTATTCAATCACTTCATCAGAAATCATATCTAAACGATCAGAATATTGGCGTGCTTGGTCGATCTGACTTATATACACAGAAGTCTCTAGTAAACCTAAATCTGTGGCTATTTTTTTTATTTTTTTAAAATGCTTGGCAACCTTTATTATTATTGTTGTATTTGAAGTGGAAATTTTATCTTTTATAAGTGACTCATCCGTCCCTGCTGTAATTATACTAATTGAATCATCGCCTTGCCCCATGAAATCATCCACGTGGACGAATGCAGACATTATGGAAGAAATTCCTGAGACTACATTTACTTGGTAACTTTCCTTCAATAAGTCTCGGATTGTAATGAATGAACCAAAAAATAGAGGATCCCCTTCACATAATACCCCGACATCGACTTGATTATTTAAATACTCTTTTATTTGGTTTGCAAAGTTTTGATATGCAACGACCTTTGCCTCATTAGGGGATAGAGGAATATTCATTTCGATCAATTTTGCGTCTGGGTTTATATGTGAACGCACAATATCCAGAGCAATACTCTTTTTACCAAAGGATGGATAAAAAACGATTCTTAGCTGCTCAAGGACTTCAAGTGCTTTTACAGTTAATAATTTTGGGTCCCCTGGACCAACTCCAATGCCATAAGCCTTACCGAGCATTTGGTCCTTTCATATATTTCCATTGTGTGACATGCATTTGTTGATCCCATGCATGTAATTTACCAATTTTTTTTAGGTTAGAGACTGAATATTTTGATAATTCTCCACCAAACACCTTGTACATACCAATCAAAAGATTTTCAGTTTCCGCAGTTACGCCATTTGCAACAATTATTCCCGTCTTTGTCAAGCATTCTAAGGATTTATTTATAATCTTATCCCCCTTATCTGAGGAGAGACCTCCCCCAATAAAGATCCTATCTGGCTTTTCCAACATTTCTAATATATCTGGCGCTGATTCGTGTAATAATGTTATATTCTGGATACCAAATCTTTTTATATTTTCTCTTATATAACCAATTCTTCTCTTATTTTGTTCAATTGTATATATTTTTGCATCATTGGTTATCTTTGACCACTCAATGGATATAGATCCAGAACCACCGCCAATATCCCATATAACAGAACGATTTAATGGCTCCAACTTTGAAATTGTTATCGCTCTAATCTCACTTTTTGTGATTTGCCCATCATTTTTATATAATAAGTCAGACAACCCGATTGAATTTGGATAAAAATTCGTATCTTTTGAAGTACGAAAATCAATAAAAATTGAATTTAGATTAGTAAAATTAAAATTATGACAATCTTTGATAATTTTTTTTGTAATTTTCTCATCATCCCTGCCAACATTCTCAAAAATATAAATTAAACTCCTCTCGAAGTTGAAATCTTTTAATAACTTAATGATTTTAATAGGAGTATTCTTATCATGAGATAAAACAAATAACTTACCATTAGGTTGTAAATACCTAATTATCGAGTTGAAATCTCTTCCATGAAGAGAAACTACATCGACATCTTTAATATTTTGTCCAATTTTTGCGCAACATAATGACAATATCGAAGGGCTTGGTAATATATCCACTTCATCAGTTGAAAAAAATTCCATAACTAGATTCCCAACGCCATAAAAAAGTGGGTCACCTGTTGCTAGAATACATATTTTTTTATTCTTTATTTTTTTTATTTTCTTGAGATCATTTCTAATATTTTTTGACCATGATTTTTTTGAGATATTTTTGGGAATATCTTCTAGATGTCTTTCAGCTCCAAATATTATATCTGCAGATAGAATTAATTCTTTGTGACCGGTCGGTAATGACTCAATGCCTCCAGCGCCCAAACCGATTAATTGTATTTTTCTATTTGTCATTAATCAGTAAACTTATTGCATTAATTGTTGCTGAAGCCATGGCACTTCCACCCCTTCTCCCGCGGATAGTTATGATATTTAACCCGGTTGATTGATAAAAATTTATAAGCTCCTCTTTCGCTTCAACCGCACCAACGAAGCCCAAAGGCATTCCGATGACGAGTCTTGGCTTTATATTATTTTCATTGATTATTTCTAATACTCTGAACAATGCGGTAGGAGCATTACCAACAACAAGGATGGAGTTAGACATCCCCTCTTTCCAGTGCTCGACCGCAGCAGCTGACCTTGTTGTATTAAATTTTTTTGCTATATAATCGACGTCTTTATCACCAATGTGACAGTAAATTTTGCTCAGTTTTAGATTTTTCTCAATTATTCCAGCTGCAACCATCTTACTGTCAACGTAGATTCTTTCGCCCAATTTCAGGCCACTAATTCCACTTTTTATCGCATTCTCAGAAATAAAGATGTCCCCTTCGATTGATACATCACCACAAGAATGTATTATTCTTGTCACTATTTTTTTTTCGTGATCATTATAGCCTGTTAGATCAACTTCAGATGTTATTGTATCAAACGACTTTTTATATATTTCGGTAGGCTCTCTTATATATTGTTGCATGATTTTCTATTTTTTAAGGGTTACAGGACCAAGAGGATGGTCAGCATGCGGGTAGGGATGATGATGAGAGTGGTCATGGCAGTGGTCATGGGAGTGATCATGGGAGTGACTACCCCCTTCAACATGATGGTGATGGCTCTCTTGAGCCAGTCCAACCTCGTCCTCAAAGCCTAAAACTTGTTCTCTATACTTGCAAAGTTGACAATTCATATTTATGTCGCCATCAATTACATCAATAACTCTATCACAAAAAGTCTCTATCACTTTTGGATGATCATTAAGATAGGGCGCTTTTATAAACTCTATGTTGCTATGAACATTACTTACAATATCTACGGATTTATAAATTCTATCAACAAGGATCCCAGTAAATAAAAAATAGGGGAAGACAATAATTCTTTTATATCCAACCTGTACAATCTTCTCAAGAGCAGGTGATACAAGTGGAAAAGTAACACCTGAGTAAGCTGTTTCAGCCCAACCAAAACCGATACCTTCCCATAGTAATCGTGTAATCTTTGATATATTTGAGTTTGCATCCGGATCAGACGCACCCCTACCAACGACCAGAAGCATTGAGTCATGTTTATCAATCTCAGATTTCGCATTATCAATAGACTCAATTATCCTTTCGGATGCAGCCTTGATCATCAGATTATCTATACCCAGTTCCCTACTGTATGTAATCTTGAGATTTTTGTATTTATGGTTGTATGTATTCAGCACAGATGGTATGTCATTTTTAGCATGACCGGCAGCAAACAACATTGCTGGTAATGCAACTATTTCGGTAACTCCAGCCTCTCTTAGTTTATCTAATCCATCGCTTATTATAGGCTTTGCAAATTCCAAATAACCAAACTCTATTGGTATATTTGGTAGCAATGTTTTCAATCTAAAAACTAAATTCGCAAATTCAGCAACAGCAGACTCACTGCGACTTCCATGGCCGCAAAGCATAATACCCCGCTTAGGCTTACCCACATTGAAATAGCTAGCTATTTTTTGTCTCTTTGGTTCAGGTAACATCTTACACCTTCAATAAATATTTTAAGAGCAAATAGGGAGAGATTAATATTATTAAGGTCTCTATTTAACTCCCGGTTTGGGTCAGTCTCCAGAGTAATAATTACTTTTTGTAATACCAACTTTTATATTCTATAAGAATATTTAAAAAAAACCACATATCAATTTATAAATTGGTTATTTTTTTTATTAATTAATTCATATATAAATATTCTATACATAAAATAGGGCCTGAAAGTGATGCCAAAGGACAGAAATTCAATAGTTGTAAAAATAGGCAATGTAGCTGTTGGCGGAAGTGAGCCGATTGTCATCCAATCAATGACAAATACTGATACGGCTGACATAAAAAAAACGACTCAACAGATAATTGAATTATATGAAGAAGGCTCAGAAATTGTCCGAATAACAGTTGACCGAGAGGAAGCAGCTAAAGCGGTTCCATATATTAGGGAAGGTTTAGATAAAGCTGGCTATTCTATTCCTCTAGTTGGTGATTTCCATTACATCGGCCATAAGTTATTAAGTGATTACCCGGATTGTGCAAAGACTCTCGATAAATATAGAATTAACCCTGGAAATGTTGGTTTCAAAAATAAAAAAGATAAGCAATTTTCCGAAATCATAGAAATAGCGTGTGAAAATGATAAACCAGTAAGAATTGGAGCAAATTGGGGCAGTATTGATCAGGAGTTACTGACACTCTTAATGGACCAAAATAATCTTGCAAAAGTCAAAAAAAGCTCAAGCGAAGTATTGCGCGATGCCCTGATTAAATCAGTAGTTTATTCTGCCAGCAGGGCTGAAGAAATTGGGATGAAGAAGTCAAAAATAATTCTTTCGGCAAAAGTCAGCAATGTCCCAGAACTCATAAAAGTTTATACAAGCCTTGCAGAAAAAACAGAGTACCCATTGCACCTCGGTCTGACTGAGGCAGGAATGGGCATGAGAGGAATTGTGTCTTCAGTCTCAGCATTATCTATTTTAATAAATCAAAATATAGGTGACACCATAAGAGTGTCACTTACCCCACGACCTGACGGAAACCGTGTTGAAGAGGTTAAGGTTGCAAAAGAGATACTACAATCCCTTGGAATCAAAACATATCGACCGGATGTTGTTGCATGCCCTGGATGTGGCAGAACAACATCAACCGTGTTTCAAGAGCTTGCAATAGATATTGAAAAATATATTGAGAAAGAAATGCCAAAATGGAGAAAACAGTATATTGGCGTCGATCAACTGAAGGTTGCCGTTATGGGTTGCATTGTAAATGGTCCAGGTGAGTCAAAACACGCAAATATTGGAATTTCACTCCCTGGGACTGGCGAAGAACCAGCAGCTCCAGTTTTTATCGATGGAAATAAGTACAAAATTCTCAGAGGTAAAAATATATCAGATGATTTTAAAAAAATTCTGTATAATTACATCGAAGAAAATTACGATAAGAATCTTTAGGTTTATTTATGTATAACAATAACGAACTAAAATCTGTTACCCTAACCACTCTGAGGGATTTAAAATCTAGAGGTGAAAAGATTGCCTGTCTCACAGCATATGACGCAACCTTTGCTAATTTAGTTGATAAGTCTGGAGCGGAGATAATTCTTGTTGGTGACTCTTTAGGAATGGTAATCCAAGGTAATAAAACCACTGTACCAGTAAAAATTGAAGACATGATTTATCATACAAAAATCGTTGCGTCATCAATTAATTACTCTTTCCTAATTTCTGATATGCCTTTTATGAGCTTCTATAATGAGAGCGTTGCCATAGATAATGCAAAAAGATTAATGCAGGATGGTGGTGCACAAATGGTAAAATTAGAAGGAAATAATTCTCAATTAAATATTATTGAGAAGCTTGCAAATTCAGACATACCAATTTGTGCTCATATTGGATTAAGGCCGCAATCAGTTAATAAAATGGGCGGTTATAAAGTCCAAGGAAAGAGTTCAACTGAAGCAAAAATACTAATACAAGAAGCAAAAAAAATAGAGGACTCAGGTGCAGACCTTTTACTTCTTGAATGTGTCTCAGCACAAACTGCAATGGAACTATCAAAAAAAATAACTATACCAATAATTGGTATCGGTGCAGGTCCTGAAGTAGATGGACAAATACTTGTTCTGTATGATATTTTGGGTATTTCTCCTGGTAAATTGCCAAAATTTTCAAAAAATTATATGGATGGTAATAATACAATAGAAGACGCAATAAAGCATTATATCCACGAAGTAAAAACACTAAAATATCCCACAGATGAACACTCGTTCAAATAGAATGCAAATATTTTCTGACAATTTGTCAGATTTAAATATAATGGTGCTTTCTTGGAAAGAGAAAAATGAGGTCGTAGGTTTTATCCCAACCATGGGGAATCTTCATGAGGGTCACTTAAGCTTAATCCGTAAAATAAAAGAATTTGGTGCAACAAAAACAATTGTTTCTATATATGTAAATCCAAAACAATTTGGTCCAGGAGAAGACTATGCGAAATACCCCAGAACTCTAGATGGGGATATTAAACTACTTGAAAAAGTAAATGTTGATTGTGTTTTTTGCCCAAGTGATAAAGAGATCTACCCTCCAAATGTAGAGAGTCAAGTCATGATTAATAAGCTCGATCTCATGGATGAGCTATGCGGCAAATATCGACCTGGACATTTTGATGGAGTGCTGTTAGTTGTAAATAGATTACTGAGTATCATTCAACCAAACATAGCGATTTTTGGACAGAAAGATTACCAACAATATGTTCTTATAAAGAATATGGTCCGACAATTAATTATACCTACCGAGATACTTATGGCCCCTATTATTCGTGAAAATGATGGTTTAGCAATGTCATCGCGCAATAGCTATCTAAATTCAAACCAGCGGTCAAAAGCGATACACTTGTATAAGTCACTTATAAGTGCAAGAAAAAAAATCCGCGAAAATAAAATAGACTGTAAGTCAATTCTGCGCACTGAAATTGAGAGACTAAATAAAATTGGTTTAAGCGTTGATTATTTAGAAATAAGAACAAGCGATGATCTCTCAAGCGTTAAGGAATATAAAAAAAAGAATGATGAGTATGTATTACTTGGTGCAGTAAAACTTGGAAAAACAAGACTAATTGATAATATTATTCTATGATTTTCTGCTTGAAAGACTTTCGCATAAACCAATCAAAGGCTGAGCCTTCGAACCATATTTTTCCAATACGACTTTCGATTCCTCTATGTAAGAAAGCATAAGTTTTTTTGCTTTCTTTATACCATAATGGTCTACGTATGTTGCTTTATCCATATTTTGATCCTTATTCACGTATTTGCCAGCCTCTGCTAAAGTTGACTCAACATCAATGAGATCGTCGCTAATTTGAAATACCAAGCCGAATAGTTTTCCAAACTCAAATAATTTATCTTGATCGTCACTTCCATAGCCTGCAATAATAGGTCCAGCTGTGAAGGCAAAACAAAATAAATCCCCTGTCTTCATCTGTTGCATTTCTCTAATACTCTCAATAGATGCCTCTGCTGGCTTGAGCCCAAGGTCAAGAATTTGTCCACCAACCATTCCATTTCCACCACTATAGACTGCTAAGTTGTTTATTAACTGAAGCCTACTTCCAGCAGATAGCGCCTCATCCCCAGAAATTAATTCAAATGCTAATGAAATTAGCGCGTCACCGGCTAATATTGCGGTTGCCTCATCATACTTCTTATGTAAAGTGAGTTCACCCCTTCTGTAGTCATCATCATCCATCGCCGGCAGATCATCATGAATGAGGGAGTATGAATGAACGCATTCTAATGCTAGAGCTACATTCAATATTTTAGTGTATTCGACATCAAAAAGTGCGCATGACTCTGCTAAAAGTATTGCCCTCACTTTCTTACCTTTGTTTATAAAAATATACTTAATTGCGTCAATGAGCGTCGCAGGAAATTTAGAGATTTCAAGTCTTTTTATAAGTAACTGATCAATGTCTGATCGTAAATGATTATAGTTCTTCCCTAGAGTCATAATCTTATCGATAATAATTATAAAATGTCATTCATAAAAAATTTGGTTTTAATATATATTAATGATGACAAATAATAAATGAATATGTATATGTAATAAATCTTATTTAAATTTATAAATTGGAGATATTGATATGGCAGTCCCAAGAACGAAGGTGACTAAATCAAAAAGAGGCATGCGCAGATCAACTGACTTTTTAAAAAATCAAGCTTACGTTGAGGACAAATCTACTGGTGAACTGCACAGGCCACATCATCTCGACCTAAAAACTGGGATGTATCGCGGTAAGCAAATTTTGGAGCCCAAAGGAGAATAGGACTTTGGCCCTATTTGGATACTCTTCTTTCAACCAACATCTTTTTGATACTGGCAATAGCTTTAGCAGGATTTAAGCCTTTTGGGCATGCTTTTGCACAGTTCATAATAGTATGGCAACGATATAACTTAAAAGGGTCTTCTAGTTTATCAAGCCTCTCATCTCTCTCATCATCCCGACTATCAATGATCCAACGATATGCTTGAAGTAATGCGGCAGGACCAAGATATTTATCGGAGTTCCACCAATAACTTGGACATGAAGTTGAACAACAGGCACACATTATACATTCATAGAAACCATCGAGTTGTTCCCTATCTTCTTTTGATTGCAGCCACTCTTCTTTTGGATCTTCTTTTTTAGTATGCAGCCAAGGCTCAACTGACTTATGCTGCGCAAAGAAATTCTTGAGATCGGGCACTAAGTCTTTAATTACTTTTTGATGCGGAAGTGGATAGATGTTAACAGACCCTCGTACATCCTCTATAGCAGTTGTACATGCCAATCTATTTACTCCATCAATGTTCATCGCACATGAACCACAAACGCCTTCCCGACAAGACCTTCGAAAGGTTAGTGAGGTGTCAATATCACTTTTTATTTTCATTAAGGCGTCCAAAACCATAGGCCCGCAATCTTCAGTATCGATAAAATATGTATCAATTGATGGATTTTTCTCATCTTCGGGGTTCCATCTATAAACTCTGAACTCACGAAGATTTTCTTCGTTTTCAGGTTTTGGCCACTGCTTTCCTTCAGTGATTTTAGAATTTTTTGGGAGTGCTAATTCAACCATTCAAAACCTCAATACACCCTTTCTTTGGGAGGTATATATGCAACTTCATTACTCAAGGTATACTCATGAACGGGTCTATAATCTATCGTTGTTGTTCTATTCTCATTATCTATCCAAGCTAGAGTATGTTTCATCCAATTCTTGTCATCTCTCTCTGAGTAGTCTTCGCGAGCATGGGATCCCCGACTTTCTTTCCTATTTGCGGCGCTCTCAACAGTTACGACAGATTGCACAATTAGATTATCCCATTCTAGAGCTTCTACTAAATCAGTATTCCATATTAGTGACCTATCATTTATTTTTATGTCGTCTAGACCATTCCATATTTTATTGATGAGGTCCTTTCCCTCATCTAGAACTTCCCCTGTTCTGAAAACAGCACAATTGTTTTGCATAATTCTCTGCATATCCGATCTTAATTCAGATGTTGATGTCTTTCCGTCCGCATACCTAAATCTATCTAATCTATGCAGTGCATCTAAACCCGCATCATTTGGTAAGGGTCTTTGATTAGCATTTGCAATTGTAGTGTCTGCAGCTCTAAGTCCTGCAGCTCTTCCAAAAACGACTAAGTCAATTAGAGAGTTTGAGCCCAACCTATTCGCGCCATGAACAGAAACGCAAGCGGCTTCACCAATCGCCATAAGACCCTCAACAACACAATCTGGGTCACCATCAATTTTTGTTAACACCTCACCATGAAAATTGGTTGGTATCCCACCCATATTGTAATGAACTGTGGGCAAAACAGGAATCGGTTCCTTCGTTACGTCTACACCAGAGAATATTTTTGCAGTTTCTGATATACCGGGTAATCTCTCAGCTAAAACCTCAGGAGCCAAATGTTCTAGGTGTAAGTGAATATGGTCTTTATCTTTCCCAACACCACGCCCCTCTCTAATCTCGATGGTCATTGATCTCGAGACCACATCTCTGCTTGCTAGGTCTTTTGCAGATGGCGCATACCTCTCCATGAATCTTTCGCCTTCAGAGTTTGTTAAATAACCGCCCTCACCTCTTGATCCTTCAGTTATTAGACAGCCCGCACCATATATTCCTGTTGGATGAAACTGAACAAATTCCATATCTTGTAATGGTAAGCCGGCTCTGAGCACCATTGCATTCCCATCTCCTGTACATGAGTGCGCTGATGTTGCAGAAAAATAAGCCCTACCATATCCACCTGTGGCAAGTATTGTTTTCTGGGCTTGAAATCTGTGAATTGTTCCATCTTCAAGACATAACGCGACAACACCACGGCAGACCCCTTTATCATCCATTATCAGGTCTATTGCAAAATATTCGATAAAAAACTCAGCTGAATGACTTATCGCCTTTCCATACAGCGTGTGCAACATCGCGTGGCCAGTCCTATCCGCAGCAGCACAGGTTCTTTGCGCAATTCCTTCACCATAGTGTGTCGTCATCCCGCCGAATGGTCTCTGGTATATTTTTCCGTCTTCTCTTCTGCTGAATGGCAATCCAAAATGTTCAAGTTCGTAAACTGCTTGAGGAGCTTCTTTACACAAATACTCGATAGCATCCTGATCACCAAGCCAATCGGCACCTTTTACTGTGTCATACATGTGCCACTTCCAGTCATCTTCACCCATATTACCAAGAGCTGCTGCAACACCACCCTGTGCGGCCACAGTATGACTTCTTGTCGGAAACAGCTTTGTAACGCAGGCAGTTTTAAGCCCAGCCTCTGAGCAACCTAATGTCGCTCTCAGCCCTGCGCCTCCAGCACCTACAACGACAACGTCATAAGTATGATCAATGAAGGTATATTCTCTTCCATTTATGTTATGAGTTTTTGACATTGCGGTTAAATTCCTTCATCGAATTATAAAGTTAATAGTGAATATGTACACCCAATAATAACGATTGATACAAAGATATTGTTCAATAAAAGTGCTAATTTTAAGTTTTTCTTTCCGTGAATATAATCTTCAATGATCATTTGCATGCCTAACTTCATGTGGTACGAGAAATTAAAAGTTAAAAGTAGCGTTAGGGCCAGCACAACAGGCTTTTGAAATAGATCTATCACTCCTGAATAGCTCATGCCTGGTATTATAAATAATAAGTACAATAAAAACACAAAAATCGGAATGTTTAAAATTGCCGTTATTCTTTGTCGTATAAAATGTTTTGTCGGTGATTCAGTCATTCATATAAAGTTTATGTTATGTAAAATATCAGCCAATAGAGTATTGTCAAAATTATGCCGCCAAATAGTGATATAGCTGCTAATTGATCAACAGTTTTGACTTCAAAGCCTCGGCCCAGATCCCAGATAAAATGTCTCAGGCCTCCAAACATATGATGAAATATCGCCCAAGTTATGCCAATAATAACAAGCCTACCAAGCCATGAGCCTGCAATTAGAGAATAAAGCGCGTAATATTTTTCACCCATTGTTAAAGAGACCAAAAAAACCATAAAAATAAACATGGACATATATAGTGCCCCACCAGTAATCCGGTGCGCAATGGACATTAATAAACTCAATTTAAATTTATAAATTGATAGATGTGGAGATAAAGGTTTATTCATTTGATCTTTTTCAAAATATGTTAGTTTATTTATAGTTATTCTAATTCAAAATTCCATAAAAATTTACTAGCCAACGTATTTTTTGTTAAGAAGCAACTCTGCAATTTGTACAGCATTAAGCGCAGCGCCTTTTCGAAGATTGTCTGATACAACCCACATAGCAAGTCCATTCTTAACCGAAATGTCTTCACGCACTCTGCTCACGAAAGTTGCGTAATCACCAACACACTCGATTGGTGTTACATATTTTTCATCCTCGGGATCATCCACTAGCATAACTCCAGGTGAGTCTCGAAGTAATGCTCTGGCTTTTTCAGGACTAATCGGTTTCTCAAACTCAATGTTGATAGCCTCAGAATGACCTACGAAAACCGGGACTCTAACGCAAGTTGCGGTAAGCTTGATATTTTTATCTATAATTTTTTTTGTTTCAGATAACATTTTCCACTCTTCTTTTGTATATCCATCCTCATGAAAAATATCAATGTGAGGTATGACATTAAAAGCTATCTGTCTAGTGAAATTTTCAGGTTCCGCAGCCTGATTTACAAATATGCCTTTAGTTTGATTAAATAATTCTTCCATGGCAGCATTACCTGCACCGGATACGGATTGGTATGTTGATACAACAACCCTTGTTATTTTTGCAAAATCATGCAGAGGCTTTAAAACAACAACTAATTGCGAAGTCGAACAATTTGGATTTGCGATGATTCCCCTCTTTTTATAATCTTTTATGTCATCTGGATTTACTTCTGGAACGATAAGTGGGACGTCATCGTGGTATCTCCAGAATGAGGAATTATCTATTACAATAGCACCAGCAGATGAAGCTATTGGTCCCCATTTTTCTGATATTTTTGAGCCTGCTGAGAACAAAGCAATATCAATGTCTGAAAAATCGTAGGTTTCGAGATCTTTGACTTTCAGGGTTTTATCTCCATAAGAAAGCTCTCTTCCAATGGACTTCCTTGATGCAAGTGCGACTACTTCATCACACGGAAACATTCTCTCATCCAGGATGTTTAATATCTCGCGCCCTACATTACCTGTTGCGCCTACAACTGCTAATTTTATTGACATGTAATTTACTCAAGTTCTTGAATTCATCTCTGATATTATTGTATCTGTAATCTCTTTTGTGCCAACTTTCTTCATCCCATCCTGCATAATGTCTGGAGTCCTGATACCTTGATCCAATGCAGCAGAAATTGAGTCCTCAATTAATTTAGCTTCTTCAGCTAAATTAAAAGAATAACGCAAAGCCATTGCAAAAGAAGCAATCTCGGCTATTGGATTTGAAATTCCCTGGCCGGCAATATCAGGTGCAGAACCGTGAACAGGCTCATACATTGCATTTCTTTTACCTGTATTTTGGTTAATAGCGCCGAGTGATGCTGATGGTAGCATACCCATCGAACCGGTGAGCATGGCAGCCTCATCCGAGAGTATATCGCCAAATAAATTATCGGCAACGATAACATCAAATTGCTTTGGTTTTCTAACAAGCTGCATGGCGCATGCATCAGCGAGCATATGCTCAAGTTCCATTTCCGGATATTCATTTTTATGAATCTCTGAAACGACATTATTCCAGAAAACTCCTGAAATCATTACGTTTCTTTTTTCAGTCGACGTCACTTTTCCTTTTCTAGTCTTAGCAAGATCAAATGCAACTCGAGCTATCCTTTCAATCTCGCTTGTTGTGTATATTTGCGTATCAACGGCTTTTTTTTGGCCATCTGGCAAATCAGTAATCTCTTTTGGCTCGCCAAAATAAACGCCACCGGTCAATTCCCTTAGTATTAATATGTCTAATCCCTCAACAAGCTCTTTCTTCAAACTAGATGCTTCTGCTAGTGCCTTATAGCAAATTGCAGGCCTTAAGTTTGCAAATAAGTCAAGATCCTTGCGTAATCTTAAAAGTCCTGCCTCTGGTCGAACTTCAAAAGGTACATTATCCCATTTCGGTCCACCCACCGCACCGAATATTATAGCATCAGATTTATGCGCGAGATCCATTGCGGCATTGGAAATTGATTGCCCATGTTCGTCGTAAGCCGCTCCACCAACAAGGTCTTTTTCTATCTCAAATTTGTTTGAAGTATTGTTATTGAACCATTCAATTACTCTTTCTACTTCATCAATGACTTCGGGTCCAATACCATCCCCCGGTAGCATTAATAGATTGTGTGAACTCATAAGTTACCTCAATATTTTCAGTTTATTATTTTATTTTAGAGCCAAGGTCTTTGGTTTCTAAGATCCTGTTCGTAGGACTCAATATCCTTATTCTTCTCAAGAGTTAGAGCTATATCGTCAAGCCCATTAAGCAAGCAGTGCTTGAGAAATTTATCGATCTTGAAATTAATTTTATCCCCATCAGATCTTGTGATTTCTTGGTTTTCGAGATCGACCGTTAAAGTCGCATTAGATCCTCTTTCGGTTTCTTCCATAAGCATACTAACCTCTTTTTCATCGAGAATTATCGGTAACATTCCATTTTTGAAGCAGTTATTATAGAATATATCCGCAAAAGATGTCGATATGACTACTTTTATTCCATAATCAAGCAATGCCCACGGCGCATGTTCTCTACTTGATCCACATCCAAAATTATCGCCAGCTACTAGTATTTTAGCATTCTTATATTGGGGTTTATTCAGAACAAAATTCTTGTTTTCTGTTCCATCATCATTATATCTGAGCTCTGAGAAAAGCCCTTTACCGAGACCTGTCCGTTCAATGGTCTTCAGATATTGCTTTGGAATAATCTTATCTGTATCAATATTTATTTCGGGCAGTGATGCAGCAACTGCAGTAAGATTTTTAAATTTGTCCATTAAAACTATCCTATTTTGCGAACTCTCTAATGTCAACAAACCGTCCCGCAATAGCAGCAGCAGCAGCCATAGCAGGGCTTACTAGATGTGTCCTTCCGCGAAAGCCTTGTCGACCCTCAAAATTTCTATTTGAGGTTGACGCGCATCTTTGGCCCGGCGTAAGCTTATCAGGATTCATTGCAAGGCACATTGAACAACCAGGCTCTCTCCACTCAAAGCCAGCAGCCATAAATATTTTATCAAGACCTTCACTGATGGCTTGCTCTTTAACAAGCCCTGATCCTGGCACGATTATGGCATTTAAATTCTCGTTTACGTGCTGTCCTTCAACGACTTTAGCTACCTCTCTGAGATCTTCTATTCTTCCATTTGTACACGATCCAATAAATATCACGTCAAGCTTTATGTCTTTGATTTTAGTACCGGGCTTTAAGTCCATATATTCAAGTGCACTTTTCTTAGATTCTTTTCTATTTTCATCAGTTATTACATCCGGATCTGGAACCTCGCCATTTATTGATACTACATCCTCTGGGCTGGTACCCCATGTAACAACGGGAGGCAAGGAAGCGGCGTCTAAATACACCTCCCTATCAAAGAAAGCATCCCTATCTGAGTTAAGTGAGTCCCAATAGGTTACTGCTTTTATGAAATCGTCTCCCTTAGGCGCTCTTGGCCTATCCTTAATATATGCAAAAGTTTTTTCATCCGGACCAATTAACCCAGCGCGAGCTCCTCCTTCAATTGACATATTACAAACTGTCATTCTGCCTTCCATTGTTAGATCTGAAATTGCTTTTCCTGAATATTCAATCACAGAGCCTGTCCCGCCGCCGGCGCCTATTTCTCCAATGATAGACAAGATAATATCTTTTGCAGTTACACCATCAGGAGCTGTTCCACCCACGTTGACTTTGAGGTTTTTAGCCTTTCTTTGAATTAGAGTCTGCGTAGCCAGTATGTGCTCTACCTCTGATGTTCCAATACCGTGAGCAAGTGCACCAAATGCTCCATGCGTAGAAGTATGACTATCACCGCAACAAATCGTAGTTCCTGGCAAAGTAAATCCTTGCTCGGGACCAACAACGTGCACAATACCTTGCCTTATGTCTAATTCATTAAAATATTCAACGCCAAATTCTTTGCAGTTTTTTGACAGAGCCTCTACTTGTATCCTTGATTCTTCATCCGCAATGCCATTTTTTCTATCTGTTGTGGGAACATTGTGATCCACAACAGCCAGAGTTTTATCTGGGCACCTCACCTTTCTATTTGTCATCCTTAAACCCTCGAAAGCCTGTGGTGAGGTAACTTCATGCACTAAATGCCGATCTATATATATGAGTGATGTGCCATCTTCGTTTGTATTGATAAGATGGTCATCCCAAATTTTATCATAAATTGTTCTTGATTTACTCATTTACTTTTTGCCTGAAACATGTCTGTTATTTTATGAGAGATTACCCCATACTTTCAAGATATTTTTTTAGAATATTGAGGGCATTTTCTAAATCTTTTTTGTCAATCATTTCTGTTACGGTATGAATATATCTCGTTCCCACAACGATTGCCAGTGCTTTTGCTCCGGATCCTGCTTGCTGCCCCGCGGCACCATCCTGTCCGCCCCTGCTTAAGATTGTTCTTTGATAAGGAATTTTATTACTTTCAGCTAATTCAACAAACTGCCTGACTAAATCATCATCTGATATAAAAGATGAGTCTTTAATGTGAAGTCCAAACCCTTTTTTATGCTGTGTGATCCAATCTTGTTCTGGAACGCCCGGTGTATCACATGCCAGTGTTGTATCCACACCGATTGCAATATCTGGCATGATATTGAAAGATGCTGTTTTTGCGCCCCTCAACCCAACTTCTTCTTGGGTTGTAAAGACGATAATTAAATCATTATCTAATTTTATTTTCTTTTCAAAAAGATACCTACCAATTTCCATACCTATCCAACATGCAATCCTATTATCTAGTGCTTTTGACACAACCTTTTCTTGCATTTCAAGAAAAGGTTCGTCCATAACAACAAAATCGCCAATGTTTATTTTATCTTTTGCTTTGTCACCTAAACCTGTGTCTATAAAGAATTCATTTGGTTCTGGAATTTTTTTTCGATCAGCTGGACTTTGGGTATGAACTGGCTTGCCTTGCGGATTCATAACAGCCTTTATGTCCTCTTTATCAGTACAGATTAAAACCCTTCTAGAAAAAAGATTTCTTGGGTCAAAGCCTCCGACTGGATCAACAAATACAAAGCCTTTGTTATTAATATGACTTACAAGAAAACCAATCTCATCCATATGGCAGAGTAGTAAAATTTTCTTTTTATTTTTTTTCGTAGAATTAATTTTGCAGATTAATGAGCCCAGTGGATCAATTTCTATCTCATCAAAATAGTTTTTTACATTCTCGTGTATAAAATTCCTAATTCTGGTTTCCCTTCCAGCTACAGAAGGTGTCTCACATAATTGTTTTAGGAGTTTATAATTCAAAGTGAAATCCTCAATTTATAGGTTACAGGATTTATTTTGATTCATTCTCTGAACTTGTTACTTCGGGCTGAGGTACTTCTTTTGCTTTTTGACGATTGGTGTCAATTTTCTCGGCTATACGAGCAGACTTACCTCTTCTGTCCCTAAGATAGTATAGCTTTGCTCTTCTCACCTTACCCTTTTTTACAACAGCAATAGATTCAATGGTTGGGGAATAGACAGGAAAAACTCTTTCGACACCTTCACCATAAGAAATCTTTCTTACCGTAAAGCTCTCGTTTATACCTTCACCTGATCTTCCAATAACAACACCTTCGTATGCTTGGACCCTCTCTCTGGTGCCTTCACTAATCCTAACATTTACACGGACAGTGTCCCCGGGCGCAAAATCCGGTATTTTTCCGCCTTCCACTAATTTTTCTAACTGTTCTTTTTCTAGTTCTTGAATTAAATTCATTTTAATACCCAAATAAGAATGACTTATTCCAACTATCATTATACTATTGGATGGCATTTGTCGATATTTTTACTATGCCAATATCTAATCACATAACAATATCAAAGATTCAATGTTTATGCTTGAGATATTTTGTGTTTATATAATCAAATGAAAAAAATGTATATAATTTATTTAAAAAAATAAGATTCAAATGGAATTTAGAAATTTAAAAGAAATTGTTGTTGCTATCGAAAGTAAAGAGCTATCACCAAGGGAGATTACGAAATATTATCTTGATAGAATTTCAGAGCACAATAACAAATTCAATGCCTTTATCACAGTAATCGAGGAGGAAGCACTGAAAAATGCTGAAAAAGCTGAAAGAGAAATTTTAAATGATCAATACAAGGGCCCTCTTCATGGCATTCCATATGCTGCAAAAGATATAATTAATACCTCAGGAATCCGGACCACGAATGGATCCAAATTATATAAAGATCATATACCCAAGAATGATGCATTTTGCATAGCCAAATTGAATGAGTCTGGTGCAATACTATTGGGTAAAACAAACACACACCAATACGCCGCTGCGTCGACGACAATAAATGTGCATTATGGCACATCAAAGAACCCGCATAACCCACTAAAAATTGTTGGTGGTTCCAGTGGTGGCTCCGCCGCAGCTGTAGCTGGTAAACTAGTCCCAATCTCACTCGGGACAGATACAGGTGGTTCGATTCGAACCCCATCCTCATTGTGTGGGATTGTAGGTCTCAAGCCAACACACGGCGCAATCAGCCTAAATGGCGTTTTCCCAAATTCACCTAGTATTGATCATGTTGGACCAATGTGTGAATCTGTTTATTCAACCGCTCTGACCTATAACGCACTTCAATGTTATGACCCTAATGATGTGAGATCCATTAAACACAATAAAATTGATTTATCCCAGCTCGAAGATAGTATTAAAGGGTTTAAGATTGCGATATGTCCTGATATCTATCAAAATCAAGAGTTGGATAATGAGGTTGAAAAATCTTATGAAACTGCAATAGCTTTAATTAAGGATTTGGGAACGACTATATCAAGTTTCAAATTTGAAAAAAGAGATGTAGATACAATACAAGATTTATTTTACGGAATTGCAGGACCAGAATTTACAAAGGTTCACAACAAACAATATTTGAATGATCCTGAAAGCTTTGATCCCGATGTAAGAAAAAGAATGGAATGGTCTGTAAAAGTAAGTATAGATGAGTATCTCACTGCACTCGATAATAAAATCAAAATGACCAGATTACTTGAGTGTAAACTTGATAATTTTGATGCATTAATTACTCCAGCAGTCCCATTTACAGCACCTCTGATAGATGATCTTGTTGCAAAAATTAATCAAAAACATTTTGACTACTCAGCAAATCTACATAGACAGTTCTTTGGTCCATTTAATGTTACTGGGCTACCAGCAATTGTCATACCTATAGGAAAAGATGCGTCAAATATGCCTATTGCGATGCAAATTGTTGGCAAGAAATGGAATGAAAGTAAAATACTTCAAATCGCCCATAACATAGAAGCCAATATCATGTATAATAATAATGTCAGTTTTTAGGAGGTTAAAATGGAAATAATTGATTTAAGTCGTGAGTTGTATCATCGTACACCCCAATACCCGGGACAGCCGCCTATAATTCACGGAGTATGGAAAAGTCACGAAGAGGCTTTTGCAGACTCGGGGAACATACAAGGGAACTCTGTGCATTATTTTTCTATGCCGGATCATGGGGGAACACATATTGACGCCCCAAGACATTTTAGCGTTGATGGAACACCAATTAATGAATATCCACTTGAAAATTGTATTGTGAGAGGTATTTGTATCGATTTACGACACATAGAACCAAAATCAGAGATAACACCCTCAGATTTGGAAGAAGCTGTCAAAAAAACTGGCCTAACGATTCCAAAAAATGGAACTTTACTACTTTGCACAGGTCATCACGAGAGGACTTTCCCATCGGCTGCTTATTCAACAGATAATCCTGGAGTGAATATTGAGGCAACAAAATGGATCGCAGAACAGGGTTTCGTTCATTTTGGTATCGACTCGATGCGACCGGGCCCAATTGGAGATGTAAACTCACTCGTACATAAAATATGTCATGAAGTAAATATCACACATCTGGAGAGTTTGTGTAATCTCGAGAAACTAATTGGGAGAGGGGAATTTACTTTCATTTGCCTACCATTAGCTTGGAGGGGTGGAACTGGATCGCCAGTAAGGGCCGTTGCAGTTTTTGATATGTAAAATCCAATGAGCTCACAACCAAAACCACCGAGAAGGGTGATTGTAGGAAACAGGGAAAATGGGCGATCTTATGTTGTGTCAGATTCTGAAAACCCATATCAATATAATCGAGGCGGTGGTTCAACAATCTATTTTAATGAAATCTGGACATTTGATAACTGCCCGGTTGATACATCAAATCATTCAGACGGCGCAGATAGACCACTCTCTCACTCACCGCCATTAAATGGCGCACACTTTAGAGTTATTGAGTCAAAGAAAGAAGATAATAATAAAATTGACCAAGAAAAAGCAGATGAATTTTTTGCGTCGATGAATAGAACTGGACTCTCTGAAAAAATGAAGAGTGGAAAACATTGGAATATGCATCGCACCCGTACGGTTGATTATGGTGTTGTGACAAAGGGTAAAAGAACCCATGTTTTACCCGAAGGCGAATTAGTCATGTATGAGGGTGACATAATTGTTCAGCTTGGTCATTTTCATTCATGGGATAATAGTCATGGGCCAAACGAAATGCTCTTTATTATGATTGGCGGTGATAATAATGACTAACACAAGGCGAATAGTAATTGGGCAATATCCAAATGGCGAAATAAAAAGAATAAGTGATGGAATTGCTGAAGATGTAATTACCGATAATGCTAGACCAGGATATAAATCAACAAAGATATGGGCAACATTAAGCAGCCCTGCTAATTTTGGTGATGAAGCGAAAGAGGAAAGTGACAGTTACCCACACACACTGATACCTCCAAAATCAGGATCAATATGTAGATTTGTGACTATACCCCCTGAAAATGGTCACATTAGCCAAGTTACAAGAGACGATGTCAAAAATTTCTACAAATCCATTAATTCAATCGAACTCTTTAGTAAAAAAAATTCAAAGCATCCATATATGCACAAAAAAAATTCTCTGGATTATATTTATGTAATGAAAGGCTCCATCGTTTTAATTTTAGATGAAGATCAAGTTCAGCTAAATCAAGGTGATACCATAGTTAATCTAGGAGGAAATCATGCCTGGAGCAATAGAACAGATAGTATATGTGAACTTTTTATTTCCTCACATAGCAGCTATTAAATTATACTGACCTACTCTCTCTCCACCATATTGCAAGACCCGCTAATATGACAAGACATGCCCCTAGAATAGTTTGTGAACTCGGTAGTTGATTAAAAATATAATATCCCATAATTGTTGATCCAATGATTTGTAAATATAGAAATGGTGCAATAATTGATGATGGGGTTATCCTGAATGCCTGCGTTAGCAGTAAATTTGTTATAATTGATCCAAAAGCTATAACAGCCAGTAAAAACCATTGGAATTTGTCTGGCATTACAAGTGCAACGCGATCATATCCTGTAATACCGCCAAAAATGAATATAGCTGTCATCATGATAACTGCTGTAATTGCCGTGTAATATTGAAAGACAGGAAGCCTTGCCGCATTTGCCCATTTTCTTGCCATCAATGCTGAGAGACCGTGAAATAATGCTGCCAGGGCTGGAAATACTGCACCCCATCCAACATCATCAAAATTTGGTCCGATCACAAGCATAGCCCCACCCATTCCTGCTAAAACAGCAATCCACCTATAAATGCCAACTTTTTCTCTCAATAGCACAGATGACAAAGCAGTTATAATGATAGGTTGTATGAAAAAAATAGCAACAGCATCCACAAGTGGGAGGACTGATAATCCGGCATAGACACACAATGTCCCAAGACTTGCAAGAATGCCTCTCACTAATAACGGCCAGCTAGGTTTGGCGATCCACTCCTCTTTTGGAAGATATAAGTATATGTAAACGCTCAATACTACTACATGCAGCATGAATCTGGTAAAAGAAACCTGTGGAGGCGCCATGGCATCGCCGAGAAGTTTTACAGATGCCTCAATAAATGGCACTGTTAGAATGAAACCAAAGGTGAATAGTGTACCCTTAGTTGAGTCATCAATAATTTTTATTTGAGCCATTTTTTTCAGATTATAAATTTACAATTTAATACTGTATTGGTTTAATTTATCTTCATCAATGTTTATTCCGAGGCCAGGGCCGTCTTCGGGGGTGATTATATGACCTTCAATAACTTTGACTGGATTTTCTGCTATATCATCTGACAAATATTGACTGGATAAACTCGCATCCCAGTCAAGAGATGGTAGTGCTCTGGTAAAGTGGGCTATTGCCGCACTTCCAATTGATGTGTTTGCAGCTTTTCCAGCAAGATTTATATGCATGTCGTATGAATGCATCAAATTTGCAGCTTCAAATAATTGCGCGACCCCTCCAAATTTGATCATTTTGAGGCTACCGCCATTTGCCGCCTTACGATCATGATGTATCTTTATATCATCAATATTATGGATTCCTTCATCCACACCAATAGGTGCATAAGATCTTGCGTTGCATTCCACCATTGTATCAATATCTTTTCCAGTTACCGGCTGTTCAAAAAAGTCCAATCCGATATCACCCGTCTTTGAAGCAAAAATTAACGCATCGCTTCTATTAAAACCCTGATTGGCATCCGCTGAAAGCGTATAATTATGATCAAGAATTCTCTGGGCCTGATAGGATCTCTCTATATCCTCGTGAACATTATTTGTGCCTACTTTAACCTTGAAAGAAACAAAACCTTGGTCGACTTTTTCTGCCAGCAACTTAAACTCATCATCACCTCCAGCAACCAGCCAAATCATCGGAACCTTATCTCTCTTTGCTCCGCCGAGAGTTTCGTATAGTGGTTTATCCTCTGATTTACCAAATAGATCATATAATGCCATATCAATTGCAGATTTAGCACCTGAGTTTCCGTAGATTGTTGATGATATTACGTCTTTAATATCACTTTGTTGCAGAATTTCTTTTCCCAGTAATCTATCTTTCATAAAATCTATTGCAGCAACCATACCGCGAGATGTCTCACCGTTAAAAAAAGGGGCATAAGGGGCCTCACCCCAACCAACTTTTCCGTTATTCGCGGTTATTTTTACAACTGTATTATCGCAATGCTCAATATGGACACCTGACATTTTTAGTGGCACCAAAAGCGGTACCTGAATTATGTATGTCTCAATATTTTTTATTTTAAACATATACGAGCGGTATCATAATTTGATTGTATTATTCAACTTCGCAGACTCTTCCATTGCAAGTGTAATTATTAAATTCTTTCTTGCATCTTTGGGTGTTGCAATTGGGCATGGTCGATCCATTGACAAGTGGTCTAACCAGACTCGAGTCTCATCAGCCACAGGACCCCAATAATCTCCAAGATGCCAATTACCGGGGGTTGAGCTAGATAAAAATGCAGTATTAAACTCAAGATCGGGAATATAGGCATGAGGTATTCCGTTATTTGTAATTAACAACTCATCTGTGTGATCATCATTTAGAATTAATGCCCCATCATCCCCATATACCTCAAATCTTACACCCATACCTAACTGTGGAGAGTGCGATGGAAGCGCAAAAAATACGCCTAAGTTTACGATTGCACCATTATCAAATTTGATTAAACTCCATGTCGTATCATTTACATCAAATCCTGCTTCTCGAAAAACCGTTCCCGCACCTCGAGCAGTGACTTCAACTGGCTCAATGCCATCAAGATACCAACATGCAACATCAACCCAATACGTAAGAACATCTACCACAGGCGTCGCCGTACTTGACCTCTTCAATATTTCAATGCCTTGTGCACGTGTATTGCAAGCCCGCGCCGAAATAGATAGGATATTTCCAATTCGTCCTTCAATCAGCTGGTCTTTACCTGAGAGATATCTTCTTTTGAAACGTTGAGCATAACCGACTCTGAATAATGTTCCTGTCTCTTCAGATTTTTTAATCATTTTATCAGCCTCATCAACCGAAAGTGCGATTGGTTTTTCAACTAAAACCGGCTTACCTAATTCAAGCGCATGCATTACTGAGTCAAAATGTTCATGCTCACTTGTCGACACAATCACAGCATTGACATTCGGATCTGAGATTAATTCATGATTATCATCTGTAAATTTTTGAGCGTTGGATTTGGCTGCAAGTT
Source organism: uncultured Rhodobiaceae bacterium (assembly GCA_913030915.1). Lineage (GTDB taxonomy): Bacteria > Pseudomonadota > Alphaproteobacteria > Rhizobiales > TMED25 > TMED25. The sequence goes on along the minus strand of CAJWEW010000004.1, from coordinate 2,811 downwards.
TTTTTGCATTTTCAATATTTATATCAGACACTCCTAAATATTTTACGGCAGGGTGACCAGATGCTAGGATCGCTCTCAGAGACCCAATTCTTCCAGAACCAATAACTGCTAAACCAAGTTCTTTCTGGGACATTTTAAATTTTACCTTTTAGTGAGCTTATAACATCCTCTACGAGGTTTTTTGATGATGTCACTTCACCTGCATAAATCCTCTTTGTCACTTCGACAATTTTATCATTAATTGGAGTTTCAATACCAAGTTTTTGGCCGCCTTCAGATACCCAACCATTGATAAGGTCAACCTCACTTAGGCGTCCTTTCCTGTGATCTTGCAGTACGGTATTTAATGCCGTAGGACCGACATGTTTTGTAATAGTATCAAGTAAGAGTTCCTGGACTCTGTTTGATGTATTAATTTCTTCCTGGGTTAGTCCCATAATTGGCTCTAATTTATAACCAAGACCTTCACCAACCTTAAGGGCTTCCTCTCCGGCCTTCAGCATAAGGTCTCTCATACCATCCATTTCAAAAGCTTCAGCAGGCCGCAGATCCCCAATGGCCTTTATCCCCATTCCCATAGCATTAACAATTAATTTCATCCATTTTGCTGATAAAATTGCATCGCTTATGCCGACCTTGCCAGCAAATTTCAGTACTTCTTCAACATCTGCAATTCTACTTTTCATTTCAGGGGTCAGCGCACCAAGACCAAACCACGTTCCCTCAGGGGGAGTATTTCTTTTAACTGCCCCAGGGTCAAACAATTCAGACGACAGCTCAGCGACACATCCTATGGTCCTATGCGACCCAACTATTTCAGAAATTTGTTCTGCCATCATACAATTTTGAACCCCTACCAAGATTCCATCATCAGCTAGGTATGGCTTTATTAGCTCGCATGTCCAAGCTGTGTCGTATGCTTTGACAAAAACTAAGACAATGTCAAACTTCTCGGTGAATGTTGCTACATCGCATAAATGGTAGGCATCAACATTGACTTCTAATGTTCGGTTCGGCATATCAATCTTAAGTCCATCTTTTCGCATCTTTTCAACATGCTCAGGCCACTGATCAATCATTTTTACATCCAAACCATTACTAATTAGATCTGCAGAAACACAGCTACCATTGGCGCCTGTGCCGATTATTGCAATTTTCTTTTTCATCTTTATCCTCATCCCATTTTCACAAAGTAGTAGACAGCATTTACAAATAATGCCATGTAATAAAATCATGGTCTACAATAAATTAAAACTTATTTTTATTATCATATTACCATTTGGAGTGGGCTATTTATTATCTTTCTTTCTGCGAAATACGAATGCAATATTAGCACCGGAATTAACACTAACATTTTCACTAAATGCAACTGAGATTGGTTTTTTAACAAGTATTTTTTTCTTCGCTGGGGCCGCCCAATATATTCCTCTTGCCATTCTTTTGGATAAATATGGTCCAAAAAAAATATATATTGGCGAAATTATTCTAGCAATAATTGGATGCATCATCACAACATATGCAGATAGTTATTTAATGCTTGTTATTGGTCGGGCCTTTCTGGGCTTGGGCATTGGATCTTGCCTTACCACAGCGTTAAAATCCGTAACAATATGGTTTCCCAGTCAATTTTGGGCAACTGCAAACGGTATGATATTATTTAGTGGTTCCATTGGCGCTATATTATCCACCAAGCCTCTACAAATATTCATGGACTTCTATGAATGGAGAGATCTATTTTTCATAGGTTTTATAATCTGCCTAATACTACTTTCCGTAGTTATCCTATCAATGCCCAACAAAAAAAGTGAAAACCAATCCAGTGATGAGTCTAATTTTTACGTCTATATGCAGATCATAAAAAATAAAAATTTTTATACACTCGCACCCGTCTCAGCTCTAGGTTTGGCAAGTTTTTTTACTATTCAAGGGCTATGGGCAAATGGATGGATGGCTGATGTTGCCGGTCTGTCGCAAGAAGAAATTGGCTTGAGACTCTTAATTGTTGCTATAGCAATGTCCTTTGGGACACTCGGCAATGGTGCCTTAGTAGATTATTTATCCAAAAAGGGTGTCAACAGAGCAAAATACCTTGCTACAGGATTGATGATGCTTTTTATTGTTCAAATTTTCTTTGCGCTAAATATTGATACGGATGGCTATTGGCAATGGGTCATTTTGGGGCTTACTGGAAATATAGGTGTTTTAGTGCATCCCATACTTAATAAAACATACCCCCCAGGCTATTCAGCAAGATCCATATCAACCATCGCAGTCTCAACATTCTTATTGGTTTTTATTATTCAGTTCGGCATCGGTTATATATTAGATATATGGGGACCTAATGAATCTGGTTCCTATCCGGTGGTTGCTTATAATTACGCCTTTGGTATGTTAATAATTATTGAGATTATATTCTTTGGTTGGATGTTGCTAAACATACGCAGGCTTAAAATAAATTTTTGAAACAAAATCAGATGTTAAAGATAAAAGAAATCACAATTCATAATATTGCTCTCCCTCTCCAAGGGACAATACGCATGTCGAAAGTTATAATTGAAAAAAGTAATAGCATACTTGTAAAAGTTAAAAGCACTGAGGAGATCTCAGGATGGGGTGAAGCAGCTTCATCTCTATCTATGACTGGGGAGAGTGCAGCCGGAATGATATTGGCGCTTGAATATATTAAAAATGAAATCATAAACAAAGAGATAGAGAGCGTTGAAGATATATATGAACTAATACAACGATCAATCTATGGAAACTACGCCGCAAAATCCGCTATAGAAGTTGCATTGGTAGATCTACTAGCCA
>CAJWEW010000003.1 GCA_913030915.1 uncultured Rhodobiaceae bacterium | reverse complement strand
GACATTAAAATTCTCAATCATATTATTTACCCTTTAAAAAAAATACACCGCAAAAAATAGCGGTGTATTCTAAATATTTTCTTAAATTGAAACATATTTAATGGTCGTGACCACAATCCTCCAAGCTATTGGCAATATCTGTAAGGACTCCAAAATAATGATCTTTACCAAGAGGAATTGTTGCCCCTAGTGGATCAAGAATACCCATTTTAGCATCCGTATCGTCTGCAATCACTTCAACTACTTTAGGGTTAAACTGTGGTTCCGAGAAGATGCAATGTATGTCGTTATCAGCCATCAACTCCCTCACATCACTAAGCTGTCTTGCTCCCGGCATAACGTCAGGATTTATAGTCAATGCTCCACTTGAGGCAACATCAAATCTATTTTCAAAGTATTGGTATGCATCATGAAATGTTACATAGCTGACATAGTGACTTAGTTGTTGGCTAATCTTTTTCTCTGTATCGCTGACCCTTTCCACAAATTTATCTCTATTATTTTGATATGTAGATGTATTTTTTGGGTCCAATTTTGATAGCTCTTCTGCAATATTATTTGCAATGACCTTTGCATTAAATGGGTCTAACCAAATGTGAACATCAAACTCACCGTGCGCGTGCTCGTGATGGCCATGTTCGTCGTGGTCGTCATGATCGTCATGTTTCGCATGCTTATCTTCATCATGGTGGTCATCATGGTGGTCGTCATGATCGTCATGTTCGTCGTGGACGTCATGATCGTTATGGCCATCACCTAGAAAAATATTATTTTCTCTAAACTTCATAACAAAAAGATCTTCATTATCCATTAACTCTATAATCTTCGCATTATTACTTATATTATTCAGAGGCTTTTCTAAGAACGTTTCTAAATCATCGCTCACAAAAAAAATCAAATCTGCCTTATTAATAGCCTCCACATGTGATGGCTTCATAATATAACTGTGTGGAGATGTTGTTCCCTCAACAAGTAAAATTGGCTCGGATACCCCATCCATTATGTTGGAAGCTATAGAGTGAATTGGTTTAATGGACGTTACAACATTTATATCCGATCTGGCCTCAACTGAATATGTTAGAATTAAAATTATAACTGGAATATAATTTTTTAGTTTATTAATAAATTTCATATCTATCTCTTTATTATGTTATTTGTATTTAGTAGTGTATAGTTTTAAAATATATGTTACGTTATAATATAACATCACAGATGTAAACGATAAAAATTTGAAATGGTAAAAGAACATAGTAAAATACTGTTGGAGCTAAAAGATGCAGGGATTAATAGATCCAACAGGTGGCTTGTTAGGAACATAACACTGTCTGTAAACGAAGGAGAGATCTTGACAATCATTGGCCCGAATGGTTCCGGAAAGAGTACCACAGCGAAGATTGCCCTTGGTATATTAAAGCCGGATTCGGGTAGTGTTATTCTTCATACAGATAAAATTGCATATGTTCCTCAAAACTTGGCCATTGACTGGACTCTTCCATTACGAGTCTCAGATTTTATGAGGCTAACAAATAATATAACTTTTCAAGAGATCACTGACGCATTAGATATGACAGGTGTTGCCCCGCTTATAAATAAAAATATGAGAAACTTATCAGGTGGTGAATTTCAGAGAATCCTATTAGCAAGAGCAATTGCAACAAAGCCAGATTTACTTATTCTTGACGAGCCAGTTCAAGGAGTTGACTTTACTGGTGAAATCGCCCTATATAATTTAATAAACCAAGTGTCATCAGAGCTAAATTGTGGGACCATATTAATATCACATGACCTACATTTTGTTATGTCAACCACTAATAATGTAATTTGTTTAAATGGACATATCTGCTGCTCGGGTTCACCCAAAACTATTGTTCAAAGCAAGGAATTTATTGATTTATTTGGAGCTTCTGCGGCACAAACACTCTCCCCTTATGAACATAACCATGACCACTCTCATTAAAATAAGGATGAATTATAATGTTATTAGATGATTTCTTTATAAGGGCACTGATTGTTGGGATTGGTATAGCAATAATTGCTGGGCCATTTGGGTGTTTTGTGGTTTGGAAACGCTTATCTTATTTTGGTGAAACACTATCCCATTCCTCCTTGCTTGGAGTTGCACTGGGATACATATTTTCAATCAACATCAGCATCACTGTGTTTATAGTATCAAGTATTGTTGCGGTATTACTATTTCTCCTTAATGAAAAAACAGATTTAAACTCAGACTCATTATTGGGCCTCTTATCTCATTCAAGCTTATCTATTGGATTGCTCGTCGTGGGATACTTATCTTATATCAGGTTTGATATGATGGGTTTATTATTTGGTGATATCCTGGCGGTAACCAAGTTAGATATCATAATTGTTTGGGTTTGCGGCGGATTATTCATTTTTATATTCTGTTTAATCTGGAAATCACTGCTTGCGGGAACTGTTAATCGTGATATCGCATCTTCCGAAAATATGCGTCCTAGGCGCTCTGAACTCATATATATGATTCTATTATCTGGGCTAATTGCAATATCAATTAAAATAATTGGAATCCTTCTAATAACTGGTTTGCTTATTATTCCGGCTGCAATGTCCCGAAATATATCAAATAGCCCTATGCAAATGATTTTAATATCAATAACTGTTGGAGTAACATCTGTAGTAGCTGGATTATTCACTTCATTAACTTTCAATACAGCGTCAGGGCCATCAATTTTAGTTATAGCATTGATACTCTTTATAATATCATTAACACCCGTAAAGAGAATAATATCAGGTGCAAATAAGTAATTTTTTATGTTAGTATATATATTATGGAACCCAGTCTTACCACTAATCAAAAAATCGTGCTGCAGGCACTCGAAGCTTCTGAGCAGCCACTTGGCGCATATAACATTTTATTTAATATAGAAAAAAAAGGTATAAAATCTCCGCAGCAGGTTTATCGCGCACTCGACAAACTCATAGAAATCGGTGCAGTTCACAAGATTGAAAGTTTAAACTCATATATTGCCTGTAAGCATAAAGATTGCAAAGCTCGAGAGTCTACATCATTTTTAATTTGTCAGGAGTGCCAAAAAGTATACGAGGTCCATGAGAATGATCTATCTGATAAGTTCTTAAAACTGTCCCAAAAGTCCAACTTTAAATATTCCACTCACAATCTTGAAATTTTTGGTATTTGTGGCTTATGTAATTAGACTAATAATTAGGCAGATCCAATATACTTGCTTATTTCTTCAATTATTTCACTCTTTTTACCTAATTGACTACCACCAGCTTGGGCCATATCATCCCTACCGCCGCCCTTTATGTCTGAGAATTTAGCTATAATCTTAATGATATCATTCGCACTATATTTACCCAAAACATCCTCTGTAATACCAACAATTATCATTATTTTACCATCCTGTTTACCGATTAGTACTATTATTGCTGATTTAACTTTTGCTTTTGTTTCATCCATAAACTGCCTTAACTCTTTCGTGGATACATCATCTAAGTTTTGATATATTAGTTTAATTTCACCAACACTAATTTCATCGAGTTTGTCGCCTATATCTTGGAATTTATCTTTTTTCTTTATATTCTCAAGCTCTCTTTCTATATGTCTTTTTTCTTTTAAAATAGCCTCCAATTTCTCTATAACATCATCTCCTTGTGCATTGAGAAGCTCCTGGGTTCTTTGCATTCGTGTATTCTGACTCGAAAGAAAATTAATTGCGTTTTCGCCTGTAATAGCCTCAATTCTTCTCACGCCGGAGGCAATTCCTTGTTCGGACATAACTTTTATTAATCCAATATCACCTGTGCTTTTTGCATGTATCCCCCCGCATAATTCAACAGAAAATTTTTGATTTTCTTTTTCACCCATTGAAACCACCCTTACCTCCTTACCGTACTTCTCACCAAATAGAGCTCTTGCCCCACTATTCATTGCATCATCTATTGTCATTATTTCTGTTTCAATAGGGTTATTTTGCATCACTATATCATTTGCTAATTTTTCGATATCCAATATTTCTTCCTTTGTAATTACCTTTTGATGACTAAAATCAAATCTTAATCTATTACCATCTACAAGAGATCCTTTTTGTGATATGTGCTCGCCTAATATTTGCCTGAGGGCTTCGTGAAGTATGTGTGTTGCAGAGTGATTTTTAGAGATTTTATTTCTGCTTTCTTGATCAATATGCTGATCTAATTTTTGACCGATGCTTAGGGCCTTTGAATCACTTGCTAGTGCGCCTTTATGACAAAACAGGGCTCCACCAATTTTCTGGACATCTTTTACATAAAATTTAACTCCATTTTTAAAATTGATCATTTCTCCCGTATCAGCAACTTGCCCCCCAGACTCTGCATAAAAAACGCTTTGGTTTGTAATCAAGGTTGCCTCTTCATTTGGCTCTAATTTTTTAACCTCCTTCCCTTCAGAAACAATAGACAATAACTCACATTCAGTTTCTGAATTATCATACCCAATGAAGTTTGTACTTGGATATTTTGCCACAAGCTCAAAATCGAATTTATTGTTTGATTTTTCACCAGACCCTTTCCAGGATAACTTTGTTTGTTTTTTTTGCTTATCCATAGATTGATTAAATTTTTTCATATCAACTTTGATATTTTTTGATTTTAGTAAGTCTTCTGTTAAATCTAGTGGGAAGCCGAATGTATCGTATAATTTAAACGCTACATCTCCGGAGAAAATCTTTGCATCTCCGACCCCTTCAATTTCATCATTAAGGATTTTTAGCCCCCTACCTAATGTTTCTCGGAATTTATTTTCTTCAAATTCTAAAGTTTCACTGATCAGCATCATGTTTGCCTTTAGCTCAGGAAATGCGACACCCATCTCGTCAATTAGTGTTGGTAACAGTTGATGTAAAATAGGTTCTTTATAACCCAATAAATCTGCATGGCGTGTGGCGCGTCTGCAGATCCTTCTCAGCACATAACCTCGACCCTCATTGGATGGTAATACTCCATCTGCAACTAAAAATGCTGTCGACCTCAAATGATCAGAAATAACACGGTAGCTCGCTATGTCTTCATCTGGCGTTTTTTTTATTATCTCACTTATTTTATTTATTAATGATTGGAAGATATCAATATCAAAATTTGAATGTGTAGAATTGAGTACAGCAGTCATTCTTTCAAGGCCCATGCCTGTATCTATTGATGGGTTTGGTAAGTTAATACGCTCTTTTACGCTAAGCTGTTCATACTGCATAAATACCAAATTCCATATCTCAACAAATCTGTCCCCATCTTCATTAGCGCTTCCAGGTGGGCCACCCTCAACATGATCTCCATGGTCATAAAATATCTCAGAACATGGACCGCATGGCCCCGTATCGCCCATTGACCAGAAATTATCGCTTGTATCTATTTTTATTATTTTACTATCGCTCAGGCCTGCAATTTTCCTCCAAAGATTATACGCTTCTTCGTCTTCGTGAAATACTGTAACTAATAATTTGTCTTTTGGAATTGCGAATTCTTTTGTAATTAATTCCCATGCAAAACTTATTGCATCTTCCTTAAAGTAATCACCAAAGGAAAAATTACCAAGCATTTCAAAAAAAGTATGATGCCTGTGAGTATAGCCAACATTATCCAGATCATTATGCTTGCCTCCAGCTCGAACACACTTTTGTGAAGTTGCAACCCTATTTGATTCTGGTGACTCAATACCTGTAAAACAGTTTTTAAATTGAACCATTCCAGCATTTGTAAACAATAATGATGGATCATTAATTGGAACTAGTGGGCTAGATTTATTTATTGAGTGACCGTTAGCCTCAAAGTAGCCTAGGAATTTATTTCTAACTTCATTCGAATTCACCATGCGCACAATTATAGACTAGTGATAGATTAAATGTCTATAAGGTTTAGGAATTATTCGGAGATCTGAACATTTTTTTCTTCATCAATGTCTACCTTCTCATCTGAAGACGGGTCCTTTTTTTGCGAAGCGGCTCTTATCTGATTTTCAATTTGTTCAGCTATTCCTGCGTTCTCTTTTAAAAATTGCCGCGCATTCTCTTTTCCTTGCCCGAGCCTTTCATCTCCATATGCATACCAAGAGCCAGCTTTATCTACTATCCCAATTTTTACACCTAGATCAATTAGCTCTCCGGCTTTTGATATACCCTCACCATACATTATGTCGAATTCAACCTGCTTGAAAGGTGGTGCCACTTTATTCTTTACGATCTTACATCTTGTTTCATGACCTATCACTTCATCTTTTTCTTTTATTTGAGCGATTCTTCTAATATCAATTCTGACGGAAGAATAAAACTTGAGAGCATTACCACCGGTTGTCGTTTCAGGGCTTCCAAACATAACACCAATTTTCATTCTTATTTGATTGATAAATATGACCATACAATTCGATCGTGCAATGGATGCTGTTAATTTTCTTAAGGCTTGACTCATCAATCTAGCTTGAAGACCAGGTAGCGAGTCTCCCATATCACCTTCTAATTCAGCTCTTGGTGTAAGTGCTGCAACTGAGTCAATAACGAGAACGCTAACAGCTCCTGTTCTTACCAAAGTATCAGCAATCTCTAGTGCCTGCTCACCGGTATCAGGCTGTGAGATTAATAATTCTTCTATATTTACGCCAAGTCTTTTTGCATATGTTGGATCTAAAGCATGTTCTGCATCGATGAAAGAGCATACACCACCCTTTTTTTGAGCTTCAGCAATAGTATGTAAAGCTAATGTGGTTTTACCAGATGATTCAGGTCCATATATTTCAATAACCCTACCTTTTGGAAAACCTCCGATACCTAAACCAATATCTAAACCTAGAGAACCGGTCGGAATTGATTCTATCTCCACAACAACACCATCTGCCCCGAGCTTCATTATTGAACCTTTGCCAAACGATTTCTCTATTTGCGTTAAAGCAGTTTCTAGTGCTTTATTTTTTGTACTGTCGGATGCACCTTCTTTATCAACTGCGTATAATGACTTGTCTGACATTTCAATTTACCTTTCAAAAATATTATTATTTGTTTAAGTTTTGTACCACTTTTGTTCTCATATAGTCAAGTATAATTTTTAAAAAAAACTAGCTTTGAATAACCTTCTTCACAGTTAAATTTAATTCTTCTAAGGTAAAGGGCTTATTTAAGAAATAAACTTCTTTTTCTTGTATCGTGTAAAGATTCTCATGATTCTCAGTATAGCCAGAAATAAATAAAATTTTTTGCTGTGGATTATTTTTTTTTATTTCACGAGCTAACGTTGGTCCATCCATTTCAGGCATCATTACATCTGTAATTACTAGATCATAATTATATTTTTCATCATTAACATATTTCAAAGCCGATACTCCATCGTATGCTTCCGTAATATTATAACCTGACAACTCCAATGCCTTCTTTGTAAAGGTTCTCACAGAGTCTTCGTCTTCAACTAGAAGTATAGCTCCACTTCCCGTTATATCTTTGGTATTTTCTTTATTTTTGATTGGCGCATCATTTGTTTCATCCTCATTTTCTTCAATGCACCTTGGAATATAGATTTCAAATCTTGCCCCTTCACCACTCTCAGTATTAGCTAAGAAAATATATCCGTTTAGCTGCTTTATTATCCCATAAACCATTGATAGACCTAAGCCCGTTCCTTGAACTCCTTTACTTGAATAAAATGGTTCAAATATCTTTTCCCGCATTTCGGGTGGTACTCCTGTACCATTATCAGTTATGGTGACCCTTACATAGTCTCTCTCTTCCAAATTGACTTCGTAATGCTTGGGGATATCCACATTTGAAATATTCGCTGTTTGTATCGTAATTACCCCATCCTTCTTATCGACTTCAATAGCATCTCTGGCATTAATAACAAGGTTAGTAATAACTGACTCAAATTGGTTAAGATCTGCCCTGATGCCCCAAAGCTTTGAGTCATGCCTGAGCTCGATATTTATTTTATCTCCCACGAGTCGGTTTAGAAGAATCGTTTGTTCTTGCAATAGATCTGTTAGCGAGATTATTTCTAAGTTAAAATTCTGTTGCCTTGAATATGCAAGTAATTGCCTAACAATACCTGCAGCTCTTTGTGCATTTTCTCTTATTTCCTGAAGCTCTCTAAAGGTTGGATCCTCTGGTTTAAACCTCAGAATTAGAAGGTCTGTTGATACAATGATAGCTGTCAATACATTATTGAAATCATGAGCAACCCCACCAGCAAGCTGCCCAATTGACTGTATTTTTTGGTTTTGATAGGACTTTTGATCTATTTCGATGTCTATTTTGCCATTTTGTCTGTCTGTACCCGAATTATTTTTAAATAATTGTTCAAATACATAGACTATGCCCAGAGCCGATAAGATTATGATACCTAAAAGTAACGTATGATACTGAAAAAAAACTAAACCAAGAATTAGAGATATGACAACCAAAGCTAGATAGAAAATCGTCACCCTTGGGCCACTAAAGTACGGTTTATTTGAACCTATATATTTTTTCGTTTCTTTCATGCCTTTCTTGCGCTTCCACAGATAGCGTTGCCGTAGGTCTAGCCTCTAATCTTGCTAGTCCAATTGGATCTCCAGTTTCTTCACAATAACCATATTCGCCATCTTCAATACTTTTAAGCGCCTTATCGATCTTCGAAATTAATTTTCTTTGGCGATCTCGGGCCCTCAACTCAATTGAACGATCCGTTTCATTTGAGGCTCTATCTGTATCATCAGGAAAGGAGTTTTTTTCTTGTAAGTTTTCAAGTGTCAGTTTTGAATTTGAGATTATTTCTTCCTTCCAATTTTGAAGTTTATCTCTGAAATACTCAAGGTGCTTCTCGCACATGTACTCCTCAGATTCGCTCGGAATGTAATTATCAATAGCAACCATAACTAACCTCATTAGCAAATTTGATAATATTTATATAGACTCATCTAAAGGACTAATCAATGAATTAAAAATAAAAAAATAAAAAAAAATACTTTACTGTCTATTATGTTTCTTGATTTAAAAGTTTTTTCTGAAGGGAACTACTTGTTGTTGTGTACTGCAGAGTAAGCCTCTCATCGGGATTTATTCTCTTAAATACTGCATGAGCCATTAATGCCGCCTCATGAAAACCGGACAAGATCAGCTTAAGTTTACCTGGATATGTATTAATATCTCCGACTGCAAAAATGCCTGGAATACTTGTCTCAAAAGTTTCTGTGCTAACAACAATCCTTTCATCTGCCAAATCGATACCCCATTTATCTAGAGGCCCTAGTGACATTGTAAGGCCGAAGAAAGGCATAAGTATGTCACATGGCAAGTCTAGAGTTTGATCATCTTTCTTACATTTTACTGCAGTTAAGTTATCATTTATACCAATAAGCTCGTTTACTTGACCAACATGGAATTGGATCTTTCCTCCATCTCTCAAACTCATTACTTTTTCAACCGTGGCTGGTGCACCACGGAATTTATCTCTTCTGTGAACAAGAGTAAGGCTCTTGGCTATGTCATAAAGCTGCAGAGTCCAGTCTAGGGCGCTATCTCCACCCCCTAAAATAACAACATCCTTATTTTTGAACCGATCCACTCTATCTATTGAATAGCTTATTGATTTGCTGTATTTATCTAAATCAGGGATATTAGGTTTTTTTGGTTCAAATGATCCTCCGCCAGCTGCAATAACAACAGCTTTAACATCAAAAATAAGACCCTTATCAGTTTCAACAAGCCAATTTCCATTTTTTTTCTTTTTAACTTTAATTGCAAGCTGCTCATAATGAAATACAGGAGAAAATGGTTTTACTTGCGCTAATAAATTCTCGGTTAGATCTTGCCCTGTAATCATAGGATAAGCGGGGATATCGTATATTGGTTTTTCTGGATACAATTGGGCGCATTGCCCACCAGGTTTATCCAATATATCAATTACGTGACAGTTCAAGTTTAGTAGGCCTAGTTCAAATACAGCAAACAATCCTACAGGACCTGCTCCAATTATTAATGCATCAGTTTGTATTGGATTACTCATTTATGGCCCCACTAGAATTGTTTTTCAGGAGTTTGGATGGTAATACCGTCAAGCGCCTTATCGATCTTTATTTGACAAGAAAGTCTACTATTTTCTTTAACATCAATTGCAAAATCTAGCATGTCCTCCTCCATCTCTGTTGGTGCATCAATTTTATCCACCCAATCATCTTGAACGTAAACGTGACATGTTGCACATGAGCACCCGCCTCCACACTCCGCCTCTATTTCATATATATCATTATTTTTTGCGCAGTCCATAATGGTTTCACCCTCTGTTGCATTAACAGATTTTAGTACACCTTTTGAGCTTAGAAAATTGATTACAACCATTTATTAGTTCCTAAAAAAATTGCCACTCCTTTGATATAATAGTTTTTCCGCTAAATTCAAATGACCCCTATGTGTAAATTATTATAATTACAATAGAGAGATTCGATATATTAGAATAATTTATCCAGATAATTTATATATTCAATAAATAAATATTATTTGATATTTGATAAGCTTTAACTTAATATACGAACTCAGGTAAGTATGACTAAAGCATTAATTTAATTGAAATTTTTATTGTTAAAAAAATGAGTGATCTTGATTATAAGAATAAAAAGAATAGTAATTCAAAATCAGAAAATGAAGCTCACGCTAATGATGATGATTTATATGCCGCAAGCTTGATTGATCGAGTAAAAGAAGCAAAACACACAAAGGCCACACTCTATTTTATGGGTATAACTTTCATTTATGTTATGATCGGTGTTGGGATATTACTTTTTAATTTCAATGAAGTAATTAATTCCCCTTCAGCGCTATTCGATGTTTTCCGAATACAGAAAGTCCAGATCTACACTGCAGCATTTTTGATGATTATTCCAATATTTTGGCTGTACTACTCCATGGTCAGAAAACTTAAAGAAGTCACAATTATATCTGATGGACTTTTAAATACAGCGCTGAGATTAACACATCCTGTTAAGTCATCTGAAAAAGCGGTCTCCACACTAAGTAGCGCAATACGAAATGAAATTAACCAAATTACCAATGCGATCAATGAGGTTATAAAAAAATCAAGTGATGTGGAAAAGTCATTAGCTAGTGAAATTAGTCAGATTGAGTCAAGCATGTCTTCCAATGAAATTAAATTAAGAGAAATGGTCAACTCTCTAAGGTCGCAAAAAGAAGAAATTATAGAGGCAACCTCTGTAACCAAATCTGAGGTAGGAGAGCTTTTAGAAAGATTCCAGAGCGAAACATTAGAGCTTGATCAGCAAATTAGCTCACAGGTTAAAAAACTATCAGCTATTGATGAAGAATTTACAAGATCATTGTCGATGTTTGATGATACTGTCGAAAAAATTGAAGTGTCATCAGCATCAATAAAAGATAACAGTGACGAAATTTCATTGAGCTTAAATTCAACAAACAATACTATTCTTGATCAAACAAAATCTGTAGAAAATGTTAAAACTGAGCTTGAATCAGCGCTCAATAAACTAAATAAAGTGATGAGTGAACAAAACTTAAAGTTAGAAGGGTCAGTTGGTGAACTAAGTCGTTTAAGCGATGGAATGGATACAAAAATTCTACATACAGATCAACTCTTGCTAAACTTTAAAAATGAAATGGAACCAAAACTCTCACGCATCTATGATGGGCTAAGCAACGATATCAAATCTCTCGGAGAAATATCCCACACATACGAGACAAGTATATCTGATATAAGCGCGACCACTATCAGAATTATTGACGAAAAATTCGAAGAAGAACTCTCAATCAATAAACGTCTATCAGATCATTTAAAAAATATATCAGAGGAGCTGAAGGACTCACTTTCAAATCAAATAATAAGCATCGAAGAAATATTCAAAGATATAAATTCGGAGACAAAAAATACAATTGAAGGACAAAAATTTGAAATTGAAAAGTCTTTTGACCAAAAAATATTAGAGTTTAATGCAAAAACAAAGATGATGATGGAAGCGATAAAAGAGATAACGAATGATACGACTGATAAGTTAAACATGACAATAAAAGAAATCCTTCAGACTCTAAAAACAAACTTCAATGACACGTCAAAAGCCGCAGACAAAGAACTTTCCAGTATTCAGGATAACATGCATGAACAATTGATTGGACTCAGCGCTAGCCTGCTCGAAAAATCTGAAGAACTTAGTCAGAGCACAATTAATAGTATTGAAGGTATTCAGAATAATATATCCTCATCCATCGATGGCTTCCGGCTTGAAGCAAAGAGTACTGCAAGTGATATCGCGAAAGAGATATCCGCAACAACATCTAAAATATCGTCAGAAATGGTCAATGTACAAAAAGAAACCCTCAACAAAATAGATAGTGAAATCAACCAGGTTTCAGACTCGTATGAAAATAGTTTACTCAGCCTGGTAGAAGTTACGCAAAAACTTGTAAAAAATCTTGATGATACAAGAAGTTCAATAAAAAGAGATATTTTTGAACTCCCTGAAGAAACAAATCAACATCTAAGCAAGATGAGAGCTGTTATTGAAGAGCAAATTACCGCCATTGGCCAACTGAATTTATTAATCTCTGAATATGATGTAAATAGGGATATAGAATTGGCCCAACCACAATCAGAGCGCCCTGCTGAGAAAAAGAAAATAACTGCAAAAGTATCAAGTCAAAATATTAGAAAACCAGCAAAAGATTGGATTCTGCCAGAAATCTTATCACCAAAGGCAAGGATGACTGAAAAAAAAACTAGCGCAGACAATCAACGACTTGAAATCCTTGAGAATGAAATCCTTGATTTTTTAAAGTTTGATTATGAGAAACTTTCAACATTACTACCACATCGTCGGCCGAATGAATTCTGGGAGGCGTACTATAATGGAGCCGGTGATGTAATTAGCGAGAGAGATTACTCAAGGACTGGAAGAAAATTATTCAATCAAATTAAATCCAAATATACTGAGAATAAGAACTTCAGAAGTCTAGTTAATAAGTACCTCAAATCTTTTGAAGAAATTGTTTCCAATCATCAAAAAATTAATAATGAAGAAGAAATTAGTCAATTTTTTGACTCAGAGTCGGGTGTTTTATTTTTTCTAGTATCACATTCAATCGGTAAGCTTGATTAAACTAAAACTACATGAAATCATCTACCTAGGTAATCATACCTATTATGAATAGATTAAACATATCATTTGGGCCAGAGAGTTTCTCGCTGAGAGATAGTTTTACAATATCGAGAGGGGCAAAAAAATCAGCTGAATTAATAACTTTACGAATTTCTGATAATATTTATTCTGGTTTCGGAGAATGCACACCAAACATAAGATATGGTCAAACCATTGATGGAGAGCTGGATAAATTAGAGGTTATGATGCAGGCATTCGAGGCTAGTAATTGTGATATTAATAGAGAAACAATAAATAAATTATTCGAACCAAGTCCCGCGCGATCAGCGTTTGATATAGCATTATGGGATCTCGAATTAAAAAAAAATAAAAAATCGATCTGGTCTTATCATAATATCAAAAAACCAGATGTATTGCCAACTATGATAACTTTGGATGCATCCAATATTGAAAAGAATTTATCGATAGCGCGTACTTTTAGCAACAGCAAAATATTTAAGATAAAGTTTAAAGGAGATGAAACAGATATAGACCGACTATTGAAAATTAGGGAGCACTATCCAAAAAAAAGACTGCTGGTTGATGCTAACGAGTCAATATCCCCATCAAAAATAGGTAAATATATTGAATCCTGCGAAAGATTGAATATTGAAGTTTTAGAACAGCCAATGAAGACAGAGCATGATCATTTACTCGGAGCAATAAAAACTAAAACTATTTTATGCGCGGACGAATCATGTTCCAGCCTTGAAGATATAAAAAAAATTGAGAAATACTATGATGCAGTCAATATAAAACTTGATAAAGCTGGTGGCCTTACAGAGGCACTAATGATGCAGGAGGTTGCGATTAGGAAAGGTATAAAAACGATGAGTGGCTGCATGCTCTGTACCTCTCTTGGAATAGCTGCATCACAAATTGTTGCCGCTAAGGCAGAGTATATTGACCACGACGCCCCCCTTTTTTTGGAACAAGATCGTAAGATAAAAATTAATTACTCATGCGGCAATCTGAATATTGCAAGTTCAATGTTATGGGGATGAATGAACTCTGTTGTTAAAAATTTAATTTGTGAACGAGAGATATTGTCGATTGGAGAAACTATAATCAACACATCACTTATTAGCATAAATTATGACTTTGAGAATTATTACCTTGAAACTACAAACAGAAAATACTTTATCAAAATAAATAAAAAAAGTGGTGACCAGTGCTCAGTAATCAATAAAATGTATAGCGATATACAATTTAGTCCCATAACTAAAAGAGAGATTTATTATTCTGATCCAAAAATAATATTGATGGAATACTTTCAAGCTGAGAAACAAGATTTGCCAATTATTAACCAACATATCTTTGGTGAAAATATTGCTAAATTTCACTCTAAAAAAGAGTCTTTCTATGGGTATGAATATGACACATATATAGGCTCGTTGTTGCAAGAGAATAAAATGAGTCATTCATGGAAAAAATTTTATCTTAATCAACGCTTTGATTGCCTACTAAATGGGATGAGAGAAACCTTGTCGATTAACCCTAAATTGAATGATAAAATATCAACCATAAGGGATTATATCGATAAAAATCTATGCGAACCATCAGAATCAACCTTAATTCATGGGGATATCTGGTCTGGCAACATACTGGTTAGTAATCATGATAAGCTAAAGATTATTGATCCCGCATTATTCTATGCAGACAATGAGTACGAGCTCGCTTATATTTATCTCAATGGTACATTTGGCCGCGGCTTTTATGATAGTTATAACCATAATAATCCAATAAGTAATGATTTCTGGCAATTCAAAATATATGTCTATCAGATTATACCCCTAATGCAATATGCGCTCCTTGAGGGGCCAATTTATCTGAAAGAAATTGAAAAAATACTAGATTTACTCATCAAACGAGAAAATTTAAAATATTAATTTCTTCAAATATACGACAAGTAAACTATAATATATAAATTGAAGAATTTAGGGGCGTTTATTTCAAATGAGAAATCAAATAATCAAATCAATGTTGATCATTATCTTTGGTTTTTTATTCTCAATCGAGACCAGCGTTTCTGCTGAAAAAAATGTACAAAAATGTATAAAATTTAGCAGTATTGGTCTGCACTTGCCTGCTATTGAACAATGCCAAAAAGCCATGAAAGATGGCGCAAACAGGGAAGTAGAATTAAAATTACTATATTATCTAGCAAATTCTTACTCGTCGATTAACAACAACGAGATGGCAAAAGAAGTAATAAATAGACTTCTAAATACCAGCCCTTCAATAAGTGCGAGTGATTATTACCTGGCGGGTCTGATTGAAATTAAGTTAAATAACAACAAGGATGCTGCCTACTACCTTGAGAAGGCAATTCTAGGCGGAGAGAACTCAGTTAGTATAAAAAGGCAGCTTGCAAGGGCATTATTCCAATCTGGAGACATTAGGAAAGCAAACCTGATTCTGACAGGAAACTTTTATGAAGATAGCTCGGATACACAAAGCATGACTCAACTGAGTGAGAATTTAATTTCTGAGGGAAGCTTGATTAAAGCCAATTCGATAACAAATAAAATTATAGAAATTAATCCAGACTATTCTCATGCGTATTATTTGAAATATGTCATATCAATAAAAGAAGATGACTTACAAAATGCATTGGTAAATATAAATAAAGCAATAATGCGCGACCGGGAGAATGTCAAATATCTGATCGAGAAGACCAAATTACTAATAACAAATAAAAAATATGATCTTGCAAAATACAATCTTGCCAAAATTGAACAGCTGTATCCTAATACACAGGACATACCAAATCTATACGAAAACATCTTAGATTTACAAGCTGCTGATCTGCATTCCCATGCAAAGGAATTGATTAAACAAAAAGATTACAAAGGTGCAATAAACTACTATAATAGCGCGATAAATTTAAATCCATCAGATGCAATTTTATATTTTGAGCGAGGCCAATTATTATCAATTTTAGAAAGTTATAACAAAGCTGAAAAAGATCTTATAATCGCATCCTCACTGAACCACAACCTCGTCGGGAGCAATGTAAATCTGATGCTTGGAAAAATATATTATCAACTTGGTGAAAGGGATAAATCTATTGCTTTTATAGATAAGGAACTCGAAATAAATGCAAATAATCAAGAGGCATTACTCTGGCAAATCAGATCATATTCAGAGGCAGGTGAGTACGATTTTGCAGAGGATTATGCAGAAAAATTAATTGAAATTGATCCTTACTCTCCTGATGGCTACTCTATTCTTGGTGATATCAAATTAATGAAAGGTGATATCCAAAAAAGTAATGAACTCCATAATAAAGTAATAGAACTTGATCCGAGCCATAATATAGCCACAAGAAAAAAACCTGAATAATTTGTTTAATTTTTTTCTTCAAAATTGGTACAAATATATATATAACTAAACATTGTTATTTATCGCACCCGTAAGCGCACGGGATACATAAGAAAGTAAGATGGGAGATAAAATGTCAAATACACCTTGGAAATCAGATCAATGGCTAACAAGTCAATGGAATTTTGCACCAGAAGTTACAAAGGAAATTAACTTTCCTGAAAAAATACAAATCCATGATGTCACACTAAGAGATGGAGAGCAACAAACTGGTGTTGCATTCAACTATGATGATAAAATAAAGATAGCGGAAGCATTGGCGGAAGCTGGTATACACAGAATTGAAGCAGGCATGCCTGTTGTATCACATCAGGATGCAAAAGTTGTATCAGATTTAGCAAAAAGAAACCTTGGACCTGAGATTTTCTCATTTGCACGATGCATGGTTGACGATGTTCAGCGTGCTGTTGATGCTGGTGTATCGGGCGTTGTGATGGAAGTACCATCAAGTCAACACTTAATCGAGCTCGGATACAGATGGGAATTAGAGCGAGCAATTGATTTATCAATAGAGTCAACAAAATATGCCCATGATAATGGTCTTAAGGTAGTATTTTTCCCGATAGATTTCTCAAGGTCGGATCTAAAATGGGTCATTGACCTTATTGAAAAAGTAGGAAATGAAGGGCACATGGATGCTCTTGCATTGGTTGACACAATGGGTGCAACATCTATTCATGCAATGCCATATTTTGTAAGCGCAGTCAAAGAGAGAATAAATGTTCCTCTTGAAGCTCATTTTCACCAAGATTTTGGCTTGGGTATTGCAAATACACTTATGGCTGTCTCAATGGGTGTTGAAGTAATCCATTCTACCGTTCTAGGCCTTGGTGAAAGAGCGGGTAATGTCCCAACAGAGGAGACGGTAATGGCTCTTAAAACTTTATACAACAAGGATATTGGTATAAAAACTGAAAACTTAAAAGGGATCGCGGATTTGGTACGGGATTTATCCGGAGTGAATGTTCCATCAAATAGGCCAATTGTTGGCGACGACTTATTCAATGTTGAGTCAGGCATCATAGCAAATTGGTTAATTAACTGTGGGTATGAAAACCAGACCGAACTATTTCCATTTAGACCAAGCATGGTTGGACAAAAAGAGCCCGAGATAGTTATTGGAAAAGGTTCAGGAATTGATTCAGTAAAAGATAGGCTTGATAGGTTCCAAATCAAAGCAGATGATAAGCAGGCAATGGACATTCTGATGGCGATCAAAGATTGGGGACTCAAAAATAAAAGACTCATGAATGATGATGAGTTCAGAAAAATTGCTGAAGACACCCTATCTTAATTGAGGAAATAGAATGAAGATTGATCATTACGCCCGTGGAGGATTTAATATCAGCTATGAGGAGCGTGTCTCTCCATCTGAGCTCAGATCACAGCGAATAGAAAAAGCGAGGGCTGAACTTAAAAAAGCAGGACTTGATGCACTGCTTGTTTGGAAGGATGAAAATCAACGTTATCTTACTGACCTCAGGCCCCAGATTATTCATGGAAAGTCAACTTGTTTAAACGGCGCGCTCTTGATAGAGAATGAAGAGCCAATTCTTTTTTGCTCTGGTGGTGAGAGAGACAGAATTGACAGGACAATGCCATGGATTAAAGAAGTTCATACTATACCAATAATTGAGGAAAAAGCCCTTGTTCAAGGTCTTGTAAAGGACATACTTGGACCAGTAATAAAAAAATATAAACTAGAAAAAGCAAAAATTGGGCTAGATGAGTCGAATATTATTTTCCACAAGGCACTTGAAGAGCATTTTCCAGATTTATCTATTGAAGACGGTGATACGCCGATGCAGAAAGCAAGGATGATAAAATTACCAGGTGAAATTGTCATGCTTGAGGAAGCCACGGCAATTGCTGACGCAGTTTGCGCGACCGCAATTAATTCTGTTCAGGAAGGCGTTCGCGAGTGTGATGTAGCAGCCAACGCAATGCATACACTATACACTCTCGGAGGGGAATACTCACATGTGACCACACCCTTCGTTGCATCAGGCGAACACATGGCACCACCAAATAGAATCTGTTCTGATAAAATTATCAGAGACGGAGATTTAGTTTTTATTGATATTGGGGCTGCGTGGAATGGCTATTTCGGTGATATGGCGCGAACAGTTTATTGTGGTACACAAGCATCATTTCCGTCAAAAGAACAAATAAACGTCTACAGCGCTGTATATCATGGTCTTCAAGCTGGTATCAATGAAATGAGGCCAGGTAAAACAAATAAAGACTCAGCAAATGCTCTCATAAATGAGGCATCTAAGTTTGGGCTTGGTGGACGTTTTCTATCATTATTTATAGGACATGGCGTCGGTATTGGAGCAAATGAGCCTCCATATATTGGGGAAACTCTTCCGGGCGCGCCAGAATATGAGTTTAAGCCTGGAATGGTATTTGCTGTTGAGCCATTAATATGGATTGATGGTGTCAGAGGCGGTGGTGGAGTTCGTCTTGAAGAAATGGTACTAGTAACAGAGGATGGGCCACATATAATGTCGAGAACACCATTTGACGAGAGATTAATAACAGATAAATAAAAGGGGTACACAACAATGGCAAAAACAAAAATATTTATAACACAACCAATAGCTCAAAGTGCAATCGATAGATTGGAACAACGAGGAGACGTCGAGATAAAAGTGTACCCAGATGCATCAAAGATTATACCATATGAAACACTCATGGATGAAGTAATGCATTGCGATATTCTCTACTGCTTATTACATGATGTTGTAGATAAAAAAATTATGCAGGCCAATCCAAACTTGAGAGCAGTTGCATCACAGTCAATTACTCCAGATAGAATTGATGTAAAAGGAGCAACGGAAATAGGCATGCCCGTTACAGTAATACCAGCAGTTGTGACAGACGCAACAGCTGACATAGCTTTTGGGCTTCTGTTATGTGTTGCAAGAAGAATACTTGAGGCAGATCGATTTGTTCGGGCGGGAGGCTATCCGGGAGCTCAATCAGCATTATTCTTAGGTGGAGATGTCTCCGGGAAAACACTCGGTCTTGTTGGGGGAAGAGGAAGAATCGGTAAAGCAACAGGACTACGCGGTAAAGGCTTTGGTATGAAAGTAATATACTGGGGACCAAATAAAATGACACCAGAAGATGAAGAGGAATTTGGATTTGAATATGTCGAATATGACGAATTATTCAAGCAATCAGATTTTGTCTCAGTTCACGCCGCAGAAAGACCAGAAACAATCCATTTAATATCCGATAATGAATTTAAACTCATGAAAAAATCTGCTTATATTATCAATACCGCAAGAGGCCCTATAATTGATGAGAAAGCGATGGTAAGAGCGCTTCAAAGTGGTGAAATTGCCGGAGCGGGCCTAGATGTTTATGAAAACGAACCACAGATTGAAAAAGAATTATTTTCGATGGATAATGTCGTTTTAGCTCCTCACCTTGGGTCTGCCGGTAAGGATGTACGAGAAGGTATGGCTCACCGAGTTGTCGACAATATAGAAGCACTAATTGATGGTGTAACACCGCCAAATTGTGTTAATCCCGAAACATTAAAAAAATAGGTACTTAAATGAAAAATGGTCCACTTGTAGTTGTAACAGATAGCCCGTTTCCCTCTCTTGATCCGGCGAAAAAGGCTTTGGAAGAAGCAAATGCTGAGGTTGTTCAGGCTCCTAGCAGTTCTGAGGAAGATATTATTAAAGCAGCTGAGAACGCAGATGCAATCTTAGTTACATATGCTAAACTTAATGAAAACATACTTAGAAGCCTCAAAAACTGTAAAGCGATAGGTCGCTTTGGAATTGGTGTCGATAATATAGATCTAAAAGTTGCTGGTGAATTAGGAATATCTGTTAATTATGTTCCAGACTACTGCCTTGATGAAGTATCAGACCAAGCAATGGCTATGATTATTTCAATGGCGCGAAAAATACCACAATCAAACAAACTTGTTCAATCCGGCAGATGGGAGATGCCAGCCGTGGTTCCAATGTACAGGTTAAGAGGTAAAACTGTGGGTCTTATTGGGTTTGGAAATATACCTAGGCTAATGACACCCAAAGCTCAGGCATTTGGTTTTGATGTGATTGCTGCAGACCCATATGCACCAAAAGAACTATTTGAAAAGTATGGAGTTGAAAGCGTTAGTATGGATGAATTGTATGAAAGATCAGACTTCATATCAGTCCATGCGCCACTACTCCCAGAGACAAAGGGTTTGGTAAACAAGGAAGCTTTCAAAAAAATGAAAGATACTGCAATTATTGTTAATACAGCGCGTGGTCCGCTAATAAATGAGCAAGATTTGATAGAAGCCCTTGATAATAATGAAATTGGTGGAGCCGGTTTGGACGTTGTTGAGAACGAACCATTACCAAAAGACTCACCGCTCATTGGAAGGGATAATGTGATACTTGCTCCACATACAGCTTTTTACTCAGTAGAAGCACTCGAAGAACTGCAGTCAAAAGCTGCTTCAGATGTTGCAAGAGTTCTTAATGGTGAAGAGCCTGTATATCCAATTAAGGCTTAGGGTATTAGTTACTGATTACCTTTCCCCTTGATAGCACAAGGGGCTTTAAATCTGTATGAGAGTAGTCGGTTACATTACCAACAAAAATTTCATGATCCCCTCCCGGAAAAATTGAATGTACAACACATTCGAAGTTTGCAATACAACCTTTAATTTTTGGAAGTTTCTTTTTACTCATATCCCATTCAACATTTAAAAATTTATTTTCCGAAGGTGTTGAAAATATCTTTAATAACTCCTCCTGTTCACTCGAGAGTATATTTACTTCAAATAACCTTCTGTATTTAAAGGCATCAAGACTTGGAGCCTTTTTTGAGAGCCCCCACATAATTAGAGGTGGTTCAAGAGATAATGAAGTAAAAGAATTAATTGTAACTCCGATGGGTTCAAATTGTTCATCTGAGGTCGTAATAATTGCTACACCTGTTGCAAAGCAACCCATAGCTTTCCTCAGTTCATTTGTATTTTCCATGCTTTTAAATTTCAGTATATTTCATTAATATTTAATTGCTTGGATAATACATCCAAGACATTTTTTAAATTTTCATGTATGGGAATCCCATTTTTTATTCTATCTAGATAGATCTGATGAGAACGTTCGCCAGGCAGCCTTATTTCATCAAAACCGGGCATTAATTTTGACCCTTTCATTTCATTCCAGACTTGATCGATGTTTTTTTTGAACTCTTCAACTTCTGTAAAAGCTGCAATATCTGCTGCAATTATAAAATGCCCGGTATTAGTAAAACTGGATGCATCAGCATTAAAATCAACCACTGCTTTACCAAATGATGCACCATTCAATGTGCCTGCAAGAATACCAAACATCAGAGCGAGACCGTAACCTTTTGCCTCACCAATGGGAAGTAAATAGCCTTCGCTGGATTTTTTAGGGTCAGTGAGAGGCTTACCTTTACCATCAATCATCCACCCCACAGGCATTTCTTCATTTCTTTGAAGCTTCTCTTTAACCTTCCCGTAAGCTGCAACTGTAGTTGCCATATCTAAGACAATTGGGGGCTCATTCCAACTCGGAACTGTGATTGCGATAGGATTTGTTGATAGAAGTAGATCTGTTCCACCCCATGGTGGTACATGGTTTCCGCTACCTACCGCGACATAAATACCAATCATGTCATGCGATAAGGGAATTCTTGCGTATAGTGAAGCCGGCCCAGCGTGATTTGATGAATTTGCACCAACCCAAGCAACGCCATGCTCCTTCGCTTTTTTGACTGCCAAGTTTGCGGCCTTCTCCATCACGAGATGACCCATGGCATTATCACCATTCAAAACTGCCATTGAATTCTTCTCACGTTCAACTCGGATATCTGGTGTTTTATTTATTCCACCCGCTAAGAGTCTCTTCGTGTATTGGGGTAACCTAAAGACCCCATGCGCATCGCTACCAATAAGATCGGCTTGCGTCATCAGCTTTGCAACAATTTCTGCATCATCTTGAGGCAACCCAATTGTAATTAATGCGTTATTTATAAAATTGAATAACTGATCTTCGCTAATGCGCTTTAAATTTTCTTTCATAAGCAAACCCCTAAAAAATGATAATAATGCAATATTATGTTTGATAGCATTTTATTATTGAGCAATATAATGATATTCTAATTTTGAATTATTGGGAATAAAATAAATGGTCACATATTGGATAGCAAGGGCAAAAATTATTAATAATGAGTCATATCAAAAATATGCAAGTAAGGCTGGAGATATAGTTGAAAGTTATGGTGGTCGTTTCCTAACACGAGGTGGTGATTATCATATTATGGAGGGCAGTGATCATTTCACAAGATTTGTCATTGCCGAATTCCCAGATAAACAAAGTGCTATAAATTGCTTTGAGTCAGAAGAGTACAAAAAAGCAGCATCAAATAGAAGAAATGGCTCAGGTGATGTTGATATTGTTTTTGTTGAGAGTAATTAAATATAAAATAGGAGAAAATAATGACAGCAACGATAATAAAATATGAAGATAGACCAAACTTTGACCGTGGTGATGGTGTATCTACAGCCCTACTTTATGGTAAGGATAACGCAGAGGGTACAATATTCACATCGGGATTCACAACCTTTCCAACAGGAAGGGCGGCACCAATGCACAGCCATAATTGTTGTGAACAAGTATTGATTATATCAGGCTATGCGGAAGTTGAATGTGGAGGAATTAAAACTGAACTAACCGCTATGGATAACTCTTTTATACCGGCAAATGTCCCACATAGATTTAATAATATTGGAGATGTACCCCTCACAATATTTTGGATATATGGTGAAACGAATGTAACACGAACCTTTACCGAGACCGGTGAAACCGTTCAGCATCTATCATCCGGGGATAAAGTAACAAAATGACAAACTTCACGCCATCTGTATGTATCGTTGGTATTGGTCAAATGGGACTTGGCATTGCAAAAAATATTCAAAATGCAGGTTACCTAAATTCTATTTTTGAAATTAATACAAGTCTTTTGGATGAACTGGATAATACAGAAAATCTTGTTATCAATGATGCAGAAATGGGTTTAAAATCTTCTAACATACTTATTTTTGTGGTTCCTAGTACAACACAAATTAGAGACTTTCTTTTTGGCTCAAACTGGATTGATAATATCGAAGAGAATACGATTATAGTTGATCTTACAACATCAAATCCAGATGAAACCAAAAGATTATCAAAAGAGTTGAATGATCGGAATATTAGTTATATTGATTGTGGTATGACAGGTGGTGCACAGGGTGCTGAAAAAGGAACACTAACCCTGATGATGGGTGGTGATGGAAGTGTAATCAAGTCAGCAACGCCGGTACTCGAGACTTTTACAAATAGACTAGTTCATGTTGGTAAAGTTGGATCAGGGCATGCACTAAAGCTAATACATAATATGGTTACGCATACAATATTTCTTTCAACTGTTGAGGGGGTAATTGGTGCAAAAAAACTTGGCATTGATCCCAAGACAGTCATTGATGTGTTTAATTCAGGAAATGCTCGAAGCTTCATATCTGAGTCCAGATTTCCAAATCATATATTATCGGAAAAATGGGATGCAAGATCTCGCGTTTCTAACCTTCATAAAGATCTAAGTATGGCCACAAAGCTACTAAATGATAATCAAATTGGCTGCCCCTATAGCGAACTTACTACAAATATTTTACAGAATGCTGTATCTAAAGGGATGGCAGATATAGACTTTTCCCATATTTATAAGGAATATGAAAAACTAATCGACGATTAATATAGGTGAGTGATTGAAAAGACACAGCATATATTGGGCCGGATATCATCCTGAAAAATCCGTCCAAGCGCAAAGTATTCATTTTCTTAGAAATGAGCTAGAAGCCTTATACGGTGGTGATATTGATTTCAAATTTGTTTCAGACGTGGGAGATTTAGGTCATAAGGCTGTTGACTTGCTAACTCTTGTTGAGGAGGGGCAAATTGATTGTTGCTATTTCTTCTCCAGCTATCTAACTGAAAAAGTTAATGAGTTAAATATATTTGAAATTCCATTCCAAATATCAAGTAGAAAAATCATCTATAACTTACTTGATGGAGAAATAGGTGAATATTTATCAAATAAAGTTGAACTCAAAACAGGTTATAAAGTAATCGGATGGTGGGATAATGGGATACGCCACCTATCGTCAAGCAAAAAACTCATTAAATCTATCGATGACTGTAATGATCTGACAATACGAATTGCTAAAAATGCCATGCACAAAATGGCTTTCGAGGCACTTGGTTTTAATACTAAATTTGTTGATGTAAAGAATCTAAAAAATGCAATAATTCAAAACGATATTGATACACAAGAAAATCCACTTACAAATATCATTAATTATGGTATCGAAGATTATCATAAATATATTACTTTATCTTCGCATCTCTATGGAAATTCAATTTTACTTTGTAATAAAAAAAAATATTACAGCTGGGATAGATCATTCCAAAATAAGCTAGATGAGTCTATTAAAAAAGCAACTAAATATCAGAGGCAGCTTGCAATTGACGAGGACGCAAAATGTATGGAATATTTGCGAGTGAAAGGCGCAGAGATCATCAAATTAAATGAAAAGCTTCGGCATGAAATGAAATTAAAGTGTCTAGAGGCAGGCGATGATATAATCAAAAGGTTTCCCGATCATATACGAAAATTATTATAAATAATTATATTTTAAAATATATCGTCCATTCTTTCAGGTAAGACGATTTCCTTCTCTTCTTTTGCTGATAAATCCATTGCCATAGTCATTAGTAAGTTTCTGTGACCATCTTGCGCTGTTGCATGAGGAGTGTCTTGCCCTGTGCATAATCTTGTATACCATGTATTAGTTTCTTCTCGCATTGGCCCCCAGAATTGACCCCCTTG
Organism: uncultured Rhodobiaceae bacterium; assembly: GCA_913030915.1. Classification (GTDB taxonomy): domain Bacteria; phylum Pseudomonadota; class Alphaproteobacteria; order Rhizobiales; family TMED25; genus TMED25. The sequence goes on along the minus strand of CAJWEW010000003.1, from coordinate 76,870 downwards.
AATATCACCGGCTGGATAACTTGTTAAAAAATCAACATGCCTACCTTGCGGTGGTGAGTATTCTCTTGACGTGTATCCTGCACCCTGTGCAATATTTGATGCTAAGACCAAATCTCTGTGAGTGTCCTCAATATCAATAACACCTTCTGTTCCCACGATACCTATTTCCAATCCATAAACTGATCCTGGCCAAACTTCTGGCAAAGCCCATGAAATATTCATGCTCCAAATGGTACCATCATCCATTGTAAAAATTCCAAACGTAGAGTCTTTCGTACCCCATTGGTTCAGCACACCGTCGACTGATTTTGCGTAAACACTCACAGGATTTTTTCCTTCCATTAACCACATTGACATGTCTAAACTGTGGGTTCCTGAAACAACCATTGGCGTCAGGTTTTGACGATCGTTTGTTTTATTAATCGTTGCAATTGGGACCATTTTATTCATAAATGCCCTTGTAACAACTGAGTGAACATGGCCAATCTGACCGGTCGTGAGCCTCTCTTTAACAGCTAGAAATCTTCTTCTAAATCTATTTGTGTAGCCCATGACAGTATCAATGTTATTGCTCTCGATTGCATCAATAATCTTTCTTGAGTCAGCAGGGTTCGTCGCAAGTGGTTTTTCTATAAATAGTGAGTGCCCCATCTCAACCGCTTTTAAGGTTGGCTCTAAATGCGCATTCTCTTCAGTTGCGATGATCACTGCATTTACTTCGCTTCTACCCAATAGCTCATTGAAGTCAGTTGTGTAAAAGTCTGCGTTACAATCTGAGGCCAGCTTTTCAGCGACATCTTTTCGAATATCACACAAGCCTAACCATTTTATCCCAGGATAATCTCTGGCTAACTCTGCCCGTATCCTGCCTATTGTACCGCAACCAATTACGGCTAAGCCTATATCTTTCATTAATTTTGCCCCTCATTAAGCGGATCGATATTGATTGGAAGATTGATTGGTTCCCCCCTTTCAGCTGATAAGTCAGCTGCTTGATACAACTCCATTACTACCCTTGCTTCCTTTGGTTTGACAATAACTGGTTTGTTGAACAGTATTGCATCTATAAAATTATTTGTTTCTTCAGCCATTGGCCCAGCATTTACGTGACCAACCGGTTCTCCTGGCATAGATGACATAGGATATTCAATACCCCTATCCCCTGTCATGACAGTAACATCATTATGAGTATCATCAAGTATTATTGCTCCCTTAGATCCAATAAACTCCATTTTTGTTGATGAATAATTCGGATAGCTTGGTGGTAATACCCATCCAGCTCCAACCGTTACAACAGTCCCATCGTCAAGGGTCACAATCATGAATTGACAGTCTGCTGAATTTGAATTTTTTATTAAAACTTTTTCAACCTGTTGTGAATAAACTTTTACAGGTTTCCGTGGAGCTAGACACCACAGCGCATAATCTAGGTCATGCGTTGCTTCCATCGCCGCTGGTGACAGTCTTGTCCTTCCTGTAATTCTCTTCGAGAGTTGTGTTGTAATGTTTCGTGATATGAGGACACTTACTGGTTCACCGAGTGTGCCATCTATAAATTTTTCGCGCACATACGCATATTTTGATCTAAATCGTTGGGAGTATCCAATAGTGAACTGAACCTTATTCTTTTCAGCCAAATTTATCAATTCATCCGCCTCTGTTAACGTTCTTGAAATTGGTTTCTCAAGAAGCAAATGCTTACCAGCTTCCAGTGTTTCTTTTGCAATTGGATAGTGAGTACTTTCAGGTGTAGTTGATATCATGATTGCATGAATATCATCATTTTTCAGTAGATCCTTGTAATCTAATGTTGCAGAAGTAGGATTTGTTAAGTCCGCAACCTCTTTGAGCCTATCTTCTCTTATTTCACAAATATGTAATTGGTCAACTAAACCATTCTTTGCTGATGCCTCAGCCCTGATTCCACCACACCAACCGGTTCCAATTATTCCAACGTTTAATTTATCCATTAGTACCCCCATTGTTCAATAATTTTATATATACATTTAAATTCGATGTCTATTTGAAAATTATAAAAAACCAGAGAAGAAGCCAAATTCACACAAAATACATCATTTGTGAGAGTTAGCTCCAAATTTCGACGTAATCAGAGTTATTAAGTGTATCTTTTTGCTTTTTGGGTCCTACATTTGTCCCAACATAAAGGTATCCAATAACTGTCTCATTCTTCTGGAGGCCCAACAAGTTGGAAATGCTCTCATTGAAGGATAGCTTTCCAGTTCTCCACATACCAGAATAATGGAGTGCATTTAGAGCAAGAAGTATTGATTGAGCTGAGCAAGCAGTGGACATCATTTGTTCGATCTCAGGCACGCCCATATTCTCTTTATAGTTAGTCACTAGAATTACAATTAATGGCGCACGGTAGGGCATTTTTCGAAATTTTTCAATAACTGCATCGTCTGCATCTGGATTATTCTCCTTAACAAAATTGACGAATATATTTGATAATTTATCTAGTCCGTCACCACTAACTTCAATAAATCTTGAGGGCTTAAGACCCTTGTGGTCAGGCGCCCTAAGAGCAGCTTGATAAATTAAGTCAAGCTCTTCACGATTTGGGATTGGTGAGTCAAGGTGTCCTGATGATGATCTATTAATGAGATTATCTATTGCATCCATAATCTATTTCCTTTCTTACTTGTGGATTGCCATATTATCAACGTCAAGGGCAGCCTCTTTCAGGCTTTCGGTGAGAGTTGGGTGAGCATGACATGTTCGCGCTATGTCTTCTGATGACGCTCCAAATTCTAAGGCCAATACGGCTTCACCGATGAGATTACCTGCATCTGATCCGACAATATGTATGCCATGAACTTTGTCAGTTTCGGCATCAGAAAGAATTTTTACAAATCCTTCTGTTTGATTATTTACTTTCGCCCGACCATTTGCAATAAAGGGAAATTTGCCAACTTTGTATTCAATTTTCTCTTCCTTGAGGTCACTCTCTGTTTTTCCCACACTGGCAATCTCTGGATCACAATATATGACTGATGGGATGACATCATAGTTAACATGTCCATACTTACCGCAAATTATATCAGCAACCGCAACCCCCTCTTCCTCAGCCTTATGCGCAAGCATCGGGCCATTAATCACATCACCAATAGCATAAATGTTCTTTTCTGATGTTTGAAAATTTTTGTCAACATCGATATTATGGAATTTATCAAGTTTTAATCCGATACTATCTAACCCCAACCCTTCAACATATGGCTTTCTACCGACTGACTGCATAACAATATCGCTTGTCAAGATTGATTTGCTACTATCTGTTGCATTTATAAGGTTAATTTTTAGCGCATTCTTTTCCTTTTTAACGCTCTCAACTTTCGTATTTAAAATGAACTTCATACCTCTTTTTTCGAGTAATTTTCTTAGATATTCTCCACACTCATCGTCTGTGTTTGGAAGAATCTTATCAAACGCTTCCACAAATGTTACCTTTGAACCAAGTCTTGACCATACAGAGCCTAGTTCTATGCCTATATATCCCGCCCCAATGATCAGGAGATTATCAGGTACCTTGTCTAAACTCAAACCGCCGGTTGAAGATATAATATGTTTTTCATCTATATCAACGCCTGGAATAGTGTTGTGGGTTGAGCCCGTTGCGATGATTATATTTGAAGCGGTATAAGTATCAATGTTCTTACCATTTGTAACTTTTACAGAGTTATTTGAAATTATCTCTGCAGATCCATTGATAGAAACTATTTTATTTTTTTTGAACAAAAAGCTTATTCCATCAGTGTTTGACTTTATCATTGCCTCTTTATAGTTAAGAAGTTCCTTTATATTAATCGACGGTTTCACATTGATACCCATTTTTGAATATTCATTCTTGGACTGCTCATAAACATGTGATGCATGTAAAAGTGCTTTTGAAGGTATGCAACCAACGTTCAAACATGTACCCCCAAAATTTTTATTTTTTTCAATAATAGCAACTGAGTGCCCATTTTGCGCAAGTCTAATTGCGCATACATAACCGCCCGGTCCAGATCCAATCACAATAGAGTCAAATTTGTTTGACATTTTATACCTTTCTCATCTTAGAATAGTTCAATTAAATGGTCCGCAGGATCATCTATACACTTACGAATGAACTCGAGGAAACTGACAGCCTCTGCTCCATCGATTATCCTGTGATCGTAGCTCAACGCAAGATACATCATTGGTCTAATCTCAATTTTATCATTTATTGCCACAGGTCTTTTTTCAATTTTATGCATACCAAGTATTGCCGATTGTGGTGGATTTAATATCGGTGTGGACATCATTGACCCAAATATACCACCATTTGTTATTGTAAATGTACCACCTTGCATATCTTCAATGCCAAGCGTATCATTTCGTGCACTTGAACCCAACTCCAAAATTTTCATTTCAATTTCTGGAATACTTAGATCTTGCGCGTCTTTCACGACAGGAACACATAAACCCTTTTCGGTCGCAACAGCAATACCAATATTAATATAGTTTTTGTATACTATGTCTGAACCTCGTACCTCTGAGTTAATTATTGGATATTCCTTAATTGCCTCTATACATGCTTTTGCAAAGAAACCCATAAAACCCAACTTTACTCCATATTTTTCTTGAAATTTTGTTTGGTATTTTTCCCTAATTCTAAGAACCTTCGTCATGTCAACTTCATTAAAAGTTGTCAGGATTGCTGCAGTATTTTGAACTTCTTTTAGGCGGCTGGCTATTGTTTGCCTTAGCTTGGTCATCGGGATTATTTCTTCAAGCTCACTGCGAGAAGATGCTATGCTTGTTGTTGGGATGTTAATATCCTTATTTGGGGTACCAATAACGTCCTCTTTTAAGATTTGACCTCCCTTACCGGAGCCAGAGATCTGACTAGTATCTAATTTTTTTTCAGAAATTATTCTTTGCGCAGACGGTGATGGGCTTTTTTCAATTGTTGTTTTCTGATTAACAACACTTTTACTAGCTGGACTGGCATTGGGTTTATTTTCGTCGTTATTCACCTCGGATGCCTCTTTTTGAATATCTTGCTCTTTAGATATTGTACCAATAACCGAACCCACTTCTACTGTATCTCCTTCATGAGCAAGTTGCTTTTCCAAAAATCCATCTATTGGTGAAGGAACATCAACAGCAACTTTATCAGTTTCAAGCTCAATGATTGGCTCGTCGGCCTCAACTTTATCACCGGGATTCTTTAACCATTTCCCTATGATTGCCTCAGCTATTGACTCACCAAGTTCTGGCACTTTAATTTCAATTGTCATTTGATATTCCTAACCCTTATTTACACCAAAAACTTTTTTAAATATATCACTAAGTTGAGCTTTGTGATTACCCATGAGACCAGTGGCAGTTGATGCAGAAGCGGCACGCCCTATATATTTTATTCTTTTCTCTTTTATTTCCAAGCGATCGAGAAGTTCTTCAACATTTTCTTTCATGTACACCCAAGCTCCCATATTTTTTGGCTCTTCTTGGCACCAGATAATCTCTTTGATGTCCTTGTGTCGCGTTAGCTCCTTTATCAGACCTTTCTCCGGGAATGGATATAATTGTTCAACCCTAAGTAAGTATACATCAGAGTTTTTTTGATTCTCCCTTTCCTCTAGCAAATCATAATATATGCGACCTGAACAGAGAACAAGTTTCATCGATTTATTCTTATTAATTAATTCTTCATGTTTATCATCCCAGAGGAGCCTGTGAAAAGTCTCGCCAATATTAAATTCGTTCAGATCTGACACAGCATTTTTATTTCTTAATAGACTCTTTGGAGTCATTATTACCAGAGGTTTTCTGAAGTTTCGATGTATTTGACGTCTTAATATGTGAAAATAATTGGCAGGCGTTGTACAATTTGCAACTTGTATATTGTCTTCTGCGCATAGCTGAAGAAATCTCTCCAACCTTGCTGATGAGTGCTCAGGTCCTTGACCTTCGTAACCATGTGGAAGCAATAAAACCAGACCACACATCCTTAGCCATTTTGCTTCGCCTGAACATATGAATTGGTCAATTATAACTTGCGCCCCATTTGCAAAATCACCAAATTGTGCTTCCCAAAGAGTCAGAGTACTTGGTCTTGCAAGGCTATACCCATATTCAAAGCCTAATACTGCCTCCTCCGATAGCATCGAGTTTATGACTTCGAATTGTGCACTCTCTTCGTGAATAGCATTTAACGGAATATATCTATCTTCAGTGTGTTGATCATGCAGTACAGAATGTCTCTGCGAAAAAGTACCTCTTTCAGAGTCTTGTCCAGATAATCTTACAGAAATACCTTCATCAATAAGCGACCCAAAGGCCAAAGCCTCTGCCGTTGCCCAATCAATACTTTTTCCATTTTTGATGGTTTCATGCCTTTCGGATAGAACTCGTGATAGCGTCTTATGGATCTCAAAATCTGTAGGTATCTTATATAAAATATTGGAGATCTCTTGAAGTTTTGCTTCTGAAATACCTGTTACACCCTTCCTCTCTCCATTATCCGGAACACTCAATCCCTTCCACGCGCCATCAAGCCAATCAGCTTTATTTGGTTTGAATGAACTTGCTTTAGCGAAATCTCCATCCATAATTGATTTAAATTCTTTTTTTGCATCATCAAAAAACTCTTTATCAATTACGCCCTCTGAAATTAATTTATCCGCGTAGATATTCATGGTTGTCGTATGATTTTTAATCTTTTTATACATAAGTGGCTGTGTGAATAGTGGCTCATCACCCTCATTGTGGCCAAACCTCCTATAACAAATCATATCAATTACAAATGGTTTATTAAATTTTTGTCTAAACTCTGTACCAACTTTTGCGGCATAAACAACCGCTTCCGGGTCATCGCCATTTACGTGAAAAATTGGGGCATCAACCATTTTGGCAACATCGGATGGATACGGCGATGATCGTGCATATGTCGGTGATGTCGTAAAACCAATCTGATTATTCACAATGAAGTGTATCGAACCACCTGTCTTGTGACCCTTCAAACCAGATAGCCCGAGGCATTCTGATACTATTCCCTGACCAGCAAAAGAGGCGTCACCGTGGATTAGTAAGGGTAATACCTTAACTCGCTTTTCATCTCCCATTTCATCCTGCTTGGCTCGAACTTTCCCGAGAACAACTGGGTCGACAGCCTCCAAATGAGACGGGTTTGCTGTCAGGGACAGATGGACCGCGTTATCATCAAATTCTCTATCTGCCGAGGCTCCTAAATGATATTTTACATCACCCGAACCCTCAACATCAGCAGGATTGGCACTACCCCCCTGAAACTCGTTAAAGATAGCAACCATCGGCTTTTGCATAACATTTGCTAAAACGTTTAATCGACCTCTGTGCGGCATACCAATAACAATATCAGTTAGACCTAAATTCCCGCCTCTTTTAATAATCTGCTCAAGAGCAGGTATCATCGACTCCGCCCCATCCAGACCAAACCTCTTCGTTCCTGTATATTTTCGAGCACAGAATTTTTCAAAACCCTCTGCTTCAATTAGTTTTGTCAGAATTGCTTTTTTTCCCTGTTCTGTAAAGGTAATCTCTTTGTCTACGCCTTCAATCCGCTCTTGTATCCAAGCTTTTTGCTCAGGGTCTGCTATATGCAAAAATTCAACACCAAGAGTTGAACAATATGTTCGCTTCAGTATTTCAAGCATTTCATTGATAGAGGCATATTCAAGTCCTAGAACATTATCTATGTATATCTTTCGATCCATATCAGAGTCTTCAAATCCATAATTTTTTGGATCAAGCTCGGGATGTGGATCTTTTTTTTGTTGCACAAGAGGATCGAGGTTTGCAATTAGATGCCCTCTCATGCGGTAAGCTCTAATCATCATTAAAGCTCTAATTGAATCTATTGTAGAACTTTTATTATCAGGTGTATCAGCAGTATCTGATTTCAGCAAAAAATTATCAATTTTTGTGTTAATCTCAGTATCTGTTAAATCTATTTCTGTAGTATTTTTTAATTCTGAAGAATACCAAGATGGCTTTCTTTCAATTTCAAAAACACTATCATCGATGTTATTGAAAAAATCATGCCAACTATTGTCAATATCGGTGCTATTATTTTTATATCTTGTGTATAATTTTTCGATATAGCTTGAATTTGGTCCATACAAAAATGAACTATCATTTTCAAACTTTTTTTTCTTCTTATCAAGCATCCTGGTGATACGATTTGAGTAAAGTAAGTCTATTTAAACTAGTACTATTTTTGTGAAATTTAAACCTAAAAAGTTTAAATAAAACATATAAAATTAGTTACTGCTATTTTGATTAGTTGTCAAGAGAAGTATTTAGTATCCGTCAATGACTAATTTTTATATGTGTATCATTGAATAAGTTATTCATGTACAATTAAATTTTGTATTAAATGATAATGACAGAAAATTAATAAATTGAGTTTCTGATGCAACAAATAAAAAAATTAGAATTAAAGAACATATATAAATCATACGGCAAACTTGAAGTTCTAAAGGGCGTTAATTTATCAGCAGAAATGGGACAAATAATTACAATTATTGGCTCATCGGGTTCGGGAAAGTCTACACTCTTACGATGCATAAACCAGCTTGAAAAAGTAGACTCTGGTGAAATATACTTCAATGGAAAAGTAATTGTGAGTGATGAAATTAGTAATAAATCGAAGATAATTAAAGAAAATATTTATGACTTGAGAAAAAGAGTTTCTATGGTTTTTCAACAATTCAATCTGTGGTCGCATATGACTGTTGTGCAAAATGTTACAGAAGCACCAACTTCAGTATTAAAAATGAAACGATCAGAAGCTTTAGAGCGCGCAAAAGAGGTCCTCATAAGAGTTGGCTTAGAAGATAAACTAAATGAGTACCCCGCAAATTTATCTGGTGGACAACAACAGAGAGCTGCCATTGCAAGAGCGCTTGCTATGAGCCCAGAAATCATACTCTTTGATGAACCCACATCAGCACTTGATCCTGAGCTTGAACATGAAGTTGTAAGGGTTATTAAGAAACTTGCGGAAGATAATAGAACAATGATTTTGGTTACACATGATATGAAACTTGCAAAAGATATATCTAACTATATACTGTTTATGGACGAAGGGAAAATCGTTGAAAAAGGTAGCCCTGACGTTATTTTTAATAATACTAAAACAGACAGACTAAAAAAATTCTTGGAGTCTGTTAGTTTTCAGTAATACATGAGAGGTATGTTATGAAAAAATTAATATTTAGCGCAATCCTTCTTGCCTTTATTTATGTACCAGCTAATGCTGATACTGTGAGGATGGGAACAGAAGGCGCATACCCACCATATAACTTCATAAATGATAATGGAGAAATTGATGGCTTTGAAAGAGATCTTGGAGATGAACTTTGTGATAGAGCTGGATTAAACTGTGAGTGGGTGCAAAATGATTGGGACTCAATTATTCCAAATCTAGTATCTGGTAACTACGATACAATCATAGCTGGTATGTCAATTACAGCAGAGAGAGACGAAGTAATTGATTTTACACAAAATTATCTTCAACCAGATCCATCAGCATATATAACAACAGGTGATGGTAACAAAGCTGCATACATTGGTGTGGTTGCAGCACAAACTGCTACAATTCAAGCAAGTCACGTTGCTGAATCAGGCGCAATTCTTGCTGAATTTGCAACTCCCGATGAGACTATTTCAGCTTTAAGAAATGGTGAAGTTGAAGCAGTTATGGCTGATAAATCATTCTTGGCTCCAATTGTAGCTGAGTCAAATGGTGGTCTGAAGTTCATTGGGCAAGACGTCTATATTGGTGGCGGTGTTGGAATGGGCATCAGAGAGTCAGATAGTGATCTTAAAGACACATTTGATGCAGCAATTGACTCAATGAAAGATGACGGAAGTCTAAATACCCTAATTGAGAAATGGTTTGGGGATGAGGCATCTCTATTCTAATTAGTTCGGGAGGCCTATAAGCCTCCCAAACAAATGGTAATAATTTTTTATGTTTGAGTATTGCGCTGATCCTGACGTTTTATCAACCTTTGAGTGGTTCAGTTGCTATCTCACTAATGGTAAACATCTGTTATTTTATAAATCGTTTGGTTTAATTATTCTGTTGTTAGTGATAACAGCTCCCCTTGCAATGTTGCTTGGTCTTTTAGCGGCTGTAGCAATTAAGTCTAAATTCTTACTACTTAGATTATTTAGTAAAGCCTATGCAAATATTGTCAGAGGTATCCCTGACATAATATTTTTTTTATTTATTCCTATCACTATTGATCAATTAATTGAATTTTCGAGACATAAGATTAAGTGCCCTGAAATGGTGGATAGCGTATGGCAAGGAAGTGATTTTATTGTCTGTAGTGCTGCAAAGCTTCCGCTAAACTCAGATCCGCAGTGGATACACGATATTTACGGTTTTTTGCTTGCTGTAATGTCATTTGCAATTGTTTATGGTGCATTTGCCGCAAATACGTTTCATGGAGCAATGAATTCCGTTCCACAATCACAAATTGAAACAGGCAAATCCTTCGGAATGTCACGTAAACAGCTATACATCAGTATCATCTTTCCACAAATGTGGAGATATGCACTTCCTGGCCTATCAAACCTATGGATGTTATTAATAAAATCAACACCCTTACTCTTTCTTTTGGGAATTCAAGATGTCGTCTATTGGGCACGAGAGCTCGGGGGATCCAAGACCTCAATATTTCAATATCCACATCCGGATTGGAGGGTTTGGTATTTTCTTTCGTTGTTAGTTTTCTACCTTCTCCTTACAAAAATAAGTGAGTTAATTTTGAACAGAATATCTAAAAAAATATATTTACCAATTTAGAGATTGAATATGGTTTGTAACGCAACAATAGAAGATTATGCCCTGCGATCAATTGGGATTGGAGAAAAGCTTCTTCCCAAAAGTGATATAACACTGTGTGACCAGTTTGTTTTAATTGGAAGTGGGATTATTTGGAACTTATATTTTTGTATTATAGCACTTGCATTTGGTTTCATATTTGCGATCCTGACTGCCATTATAAGATTTAATAAATACATTGTCCTGTCAAAAGTGATGGATATATATGTATTTATTTTCAGAGGCTCTCCGCTATTTATCCAGTTTTTTTGTGCCTATGAGGTCTTTGTCTTACTCCCGAAAATTGGTATTGATATTAATCTCTTATTTACAACTATTACCGTCGAAACCTCATGGCTAACAAAAGCCTGGCTAGGTGCTGTACTTGTTTTATTTCTCAATACAACCGCATACAGCTCTGAAATCTTTTATGGCGCTTTAAAGTCTATCCCAAAACATGATATTGAAGCCGCCGAGGCATTTGGTTTATCAACGAGACGAAAATATCGAAAAATTATTATTCCAACAATGCTCAGAAACTCATGGTCCTCTTATACTAACGAAGCTATATTTCTCTTTCACGCTACGACACTTGTATTTTTCAGTAGTTTCCCGGCGTGGAGGCAATCTGGAGATGCATTATATTATGCAAGCTATTTTGCAGATAAGACATTTAACCCATTTGTCCCTTACCCCATTATTGCTATTTACTTTATATCAATCACTCTGCTTATCATATTGATATTTAAAATTATAAATGTATACTTCACTAAACATCTACCAAAGGAGAGAAAAATGCCAATAAAGCTCTTCAAAAATATGGTTAGATAAAATTATTTGTTAACCTAAAATTGAACCAAATACGTATATTAATCTATAGAATTCGTAAAAATCGATAAATAATGAAAAAAAAATCAATATTTTCGGCAATCTTAATTTTTACTCTGATCGGACTCTGGGTAGGTTCTGGTTATTTTGGCGATGACTCCCAAAATAAAGAAGTTGCTGAAAGCAATACAAAAGCGAATGAGTTTACAGTAAAGTACATTGAAAGTTCTGCCTCTGACTTTACTGACACATTTAAAATAATCGGCAAAACTGAAGCTGACTCTATCGTTGAACTTAGTATGCAAACAAATGGAAAAGTTGAAAATATCTATTTTAATAAAGGGCAAAATGTACTGAAGGGGCAGACTATCTGTGCACTTGAGACACAGAATAAGTACGAATTACTTGAAGCTGCAAGAGCTAATTTGAATGACACAAAATTAAAATATGAAAGTCAGCTAAAGTTGGCTCAAAAAAGTTTTGTATCTGAAAATAGTTTAAACTCTCTTGAGGCAAACTATGAAAAAGCAAAGGCAGATTATCGAAACGCGGAACTAAACAAAGAGTATTTAAATGTCAGAGCCCCGATTGACGGGATAATTAATGATATAAATATTGAGGTAGGTGAATTAGCTACGAAGGGTGACATTTGTGCTGTGCTGATGGATAGTGATCCAATTATTGTAAAAGGGAACGTCTCAGAAAAGAATATATCAAAGCTGAAGATTGACTCACCTGCAAAAATACAGCTGATTGGGGAGACTTTCTTAGAAGGTAAGATAAATTATATCTCGAGTATTGCAGATCCAGACACAAGAACGTTCACAGTTGAAGTAGCCATAGAAAATCCTGATAACCAAATCAAAGTTGGAACAACAGCAGAAATATTTGTAAGTAATCAAATTAAAAATTCGCATCTCATACCATCATCTATTTTGAGCCTGAGCGACGATGGAAATATTGGCATTAAAATTATATCAAAAGATAACATGGTTGAATTTATTGAGGTCAAAGTATCTAATCTAAATAATGAAGGTGCTTATGTAACTGACTTACCGCCGATAATAAGAATTATCACGGTTGGTCAAGATTTTGTTACGTCTGGAGATATTGTGAATGCAGTTCAAGATGTTAACGGCTGAGTATGAATAAGTTCATTGATATATTACACTCGCAGCCAAGAACGATTATCACGCTTTTGCTGGCTTTAATCATCGGCGGTATTTACTCTTACATATCAATCCCAAAGGAGTCAAACCCTGACATAGATATTCCTGTATTTTATGTATCCGTCCCTCAGCCGGGAATTAGTTCGCAAGACTCAGAGAGGCTTATACTTCGACCACTCGAAAATAAACTCAAGGGGATGGATGGGCTGAAGCAAATACAATCAATTGGGGCAGAAGATTATGGAGCTGTAATCTTAGAGTTTGATATCAAAATTGACAATGAAAAAACATTGGCTGATATTCGTTCAAAAATATCTGAAATTGAGTCTGAGCTTCCTGATGAAGCAAAAGAGCCCAAAGTTATTGAAATTAATTTCGCTCTCATACCATCAATAATCGTTACGGTATCTGGTAATGTTCCGGAACGTACGCTTAATAAATACGCTAATAATCTTCAAGATGAGATCGAAGAATTAGACTCAGTATTGAGCGCCGACTTAGCTGGCGCAAGAGATGAGATGGTTGAGGTCATAATTGACACATCAAAACTTGAGTCTTACAACTTGACAGCGCTTGAGCTAATTAATGCCATCAACCAAAATAACAAGATTGTATCAGCGGGAGCAGTAGAGAGTGAGAATGGCAAATTTAGTATAAAAGTTCCAGGCCTATTCAAGACAATACAGGATGTTTACTCAATCCCCGTAAAAAGAAATGGGGATATTATAATCACACTTGGTGAGGTTGCTGAAATTAAGCGAACATATGCTGATCAAAACGACTTCAGTAAATTTAATGGCAAACAAGCAATATCAATTGAGGTTGTTAAGAGATTGGGCGTCAATATTATTGAAAATAATATGAATGTTCGATCGGTTGTCGATAGCTTCACAAAAAACTGGCCTGATGTTATAGATGTTGACTATTCGTTTGATCAATCAACAAATATTTTTGAAGTCTTAAAATCGCTTGAAGCAGCTATTTTAACAGCAGTAGTGCTGGTCATGATAACTGTAATTGCAGTTTTAGGATTAGGCCCCGCCCTGCTTGTTGGTATTGGTATCCCAATTACTTTTACCATAAGTTTTCTTATTGTAAATTTACTTGGTATGACGGTAAATATTATGGTGCTATTTGGTCTCGTCCTGACAGTTGGTATGCTGGTAGATGGCGCTATAGTTATTGTTGAATATTCTAAAAAACTTACCGAAAGAGGATCACCACGTAGAGATGCTTTCTTGAATGCATCCAAGCGAATGTTTTGGCCAATTGTTGCATCAACTGGTACAACATTAGCTGCATTCTTACCTATGTTATTATGGCCTGGCGTTGCAGGGCAATTCATGAGTTATTTGCCTATTATGGTCATAATAGTACTAAGCTCAGCTTTGGCGACCGCTTTAATCTTCATTCCTGTAATAGGGTCTATAGGGGGGGATAATAAAAATAATTCAGACCATAAAATTACAAACTACGATGAGACACTATACGGGAAAGTCGTTGAGACTGTAATTAGGCGTCCATTTGTGGTCCTTATATCTGCATTGATCTTGGGTTATATCATAATGAGTAGTTTTGTTAAGTTTAATAATGGTGTAGATTACTTTGTCGATCAAGAACCAGAAGAGGCGGTAATATTTATCTCAGCGAGAGGCAATCTATCATTATACGAAAGCAAAAAAATGATTGAAGAGGTTGAGGCAGTCGTTCTGAACGTGCCTGGCATTGAAAATATAAATACAAAATCTAAAATTGATAGTGGTGGTAGTCCTGCTGATCAACAAGATGTGCCGGTTGATGCGATTGGTCAAATAAGTATTGAATTATTAGATTTTGAAAAGAGAAGGAAAGCAAGAGAGATTTTTGATGAGATCCTAGAAAATACAAAAGACATCGCGGGGATTAACGTTGAGATAAGAAAAGTCGAAGGAGGCCCCCCTACAGGTAAAAATATCAGACTTGAGATAACTTCAGCAAATTATGATAATGCATTCGAAGCTACTAAACTAATCAGGGGTTACTTTGATAATAATCTTGATGGCATTAAGGATATTGAAGATACAAGACCGCTGCCGGGTGTAGAGTGGACTGTTAACGTTGATAGAGAAAAGGCTGGGATCTACAACACAGACGTTGCTACAATTGGTTCCGTGATAAGACTTGTAACTAATGGTGTCATGGTAGGTAACTTTAGGCCCGATGACTCAGAGGAAGAAATTGAAATCCGCGCCAGACTCCCAAAAAGCGATAGAAATATAGATCAATTAGACCAGCTGAGTATTGAAACACAGGTGGGGTCAATTCCAATCAGCAATATCATATCTAAATCTTACCGTGACTCAGTTCCAATCATTAATAAGCTAAATGGTAAATTTGCCTTTGTTGTAAAAGCTAATACCGATTATGGTATTAACACAGATCAGAAAGTTAGTGAAATTGAGCAATGGCTATCGACTCAGCAATGGCCAGAAGATCTTAAATTTAAATTTCGTGGCGCAGATGAAGAGCAAAAAGAGGCTGGTGATTTTCTCAGTAAGGCTGCAATTGCAGCGCTTGCATTGATGTTCATAATTCTAATTACTCAGTTCAATAGTTTTTACCAAACCTTCCTAACCCTATTTACTGTAATTTTATCAGTCTTTGGAGTTATGTTGGGTATATTAATCACAGGTCAAACATTTTCAATAATCATGACAGGAACTGGCATTGTCGCGCTTGCAGGAATTGTAGTAAATAATGCAATTGTATTTATAGATACCTACAACACAAATCTAAAAGAAATGAAAGATCCTATAAAGTCTGTCATTCAGACTGCCAATGAGAGATTCAGGCCAATTCTTTTAACAACAATAACAACAATTATGGGACTAATCCCAATGGCAACGCAAATAACATTTGATTTTATTGGACGTGACATTTTGGTGGGCGGAATAACTTCATCATGGTGGGTTCAGATGTCAACAGCAATAATATTTGGACTATCTTTTTCTACTGTTCTGACGCTAATATTACTACCGACGTTATTAGTGATGCCTTATGTCATAAAAAATAGGAAGGCATTAAAAATTAAGAACCAGGAACCATTAAAACCTGTCCCGGAAATATAAGGTCTGGATCCACTATCTGGTTCGAATTAGCTAAATAAATTACCGTATATTGCATTCCAGTTCCATACTTTGTCCTTGAGATATTCCATAAATTATCCCCCGGTTCAATAGTTATAGTATTTATCCCAAAATTATTATCCAAATCGTCAAATAATCTTGTAAATTTGGTTGATGTTCTTGCAATTACAAATTTTTCATCATCAACCATATCCGCTCTAATCTCATATTCACCAGGCACAATATTTTCATCTATATTTAATGTCCACTTGCCTAATTTATCTGAGATTGCCGTACCAACGTACTTATTATCTATATATGCGTTTACCTCTTTATTCGCCTCAGCATTACCACCTAATACTAAGTTTTCGTCATTATAATCAATGCTTCGAATGTTAACGATTGTTTCATCTTGTAAAAAACTTGGATCATCGGATAATATCTGACTTGCTTTATCATCTTGGGTCAAAAGTACAATATTTTCATCAATTGATAAATTCTCGACTTTATCAACTATTTTATTTGGCATAATTGTTACAATTTGATCAGAGAAAACCTCGATTTGATCTTCTTGATCAGTCGTTGAGATTTTCAAGTTTAAAATCTCATTTGGAACATTTTCATAGAGAGTTATGACCCAATTCCCTTGGGGATCAGATAAACCCTCTGCTATCAAAAAATCATCTTTGTAAATCTTAATTATTTGATTTGGAGATGATTTTCCAGCCAAGACAGATACACCATCATTATCTATCCTGACAACGTCAAATGAACCTTGGACTTTCGTCGTGGGGATGGTTTCTGTTATCGCGTCATCCATACTTTTTTGGCTTAATTCTGATGTATCTGTTGCTTTGTCAGAAATTATCTCAGAATTATTTGGCATAGAGTCCGTATTTGTAATAACTTCATCTTCAGGCACGACGACCATCTCATGTTTCTGAGATGAGAAGTATTGAAAAATAGAAAGGAATAAGACTAATAGAAATAATGCTAGGATGGATAAATTTTTTTTATTGTTAAACATTGGTAACAATCACTTAATATTTTATTTTATTATAGTATTATAAAATGCAAATTAAAGTATTTTCTATCTAGACAAGATATATAAATTTCTATTGATAATTAATATGGTATTCCAAATGACCAAAACTGTATGTATTTTTTGTAGCACATTTAATCCTGAAAATCGTTTCCTAGATGAAGTTAGTCATCTCAGTGAGCTATTTTCTGAAAAAAAAATTGATATGGTCTATGGAGGAGGCGATAAAGGGCTCATGGGTCATGCGGCAAGATCAATGATCGATAAGGGCGTCAAAGTGACAGGAATTGTGCCTAAGTTTCTCATGAAATATATTGATAGGAATATCGGCTTCCACAAGCTAATAGAAACTACCGATATGCATGAAAGAAAGATGGCAATGTACAGCTTATCTGATATTTTTCTTGTTTTACCTGGTGGTATTGGTACCCTTGATGAGATGACAGAAGTCTTGACTTGGAATCAACTTGGGATTCATAGTAAAAAAGTAATTATTGGAAATTTCGAAGAATTTTGGACTCCATATATAGATTTGCTAATTCACCTAAATAAATATAAATTTCTCAGCGATTTATCCCGTATCAATTATTCAGTCGCCAGCAATGCAAGTGATATATTAAGATTAATTGAAGCGCCCGATCACTAGGCTATATTATCAACTTTGGAGTGTATTAATCTATAATTTATAGAATCGTATAGCGCTTGAAATGATGCATCCATTATATTTGGCGATACACCGATGGTGACCCACCTTTCACTGGTCTCAATATCAGCCGACTCGACAAGAACTCGTGTAACAGCACCTGTACCACCGGATAAAACACGAACTTTATAGTCTACTAACTTCGTATTTTTGAGATACTTGTTATACTTACCAAGATCTTTCCTCAAGGCATTATCAATAGCATTAACCGGTCCATTACCCTCACCTGATGAGATAAACCTCTCACCATCTACTTCTAGTTTTACAGTCGCTTCAGATACAGTGATGAGCTCACCCTTTGCATTGTTTCTTCTTTCAACAAGAGTTCGAAAACTTTCAACATTGAAAAAATCCTTTGATTTACCAAAAATACCTCGGGCCAAGAGCTCGAATGATGCTTGCGCGCTCTCATATGTGTAGCCAGCGGCCTCACGCTCTTTAACAATATTTAATAAATCTGTTATTCTAGTATCATCTTTATCTACATTGAGTCCAATATCTTTTAGAGATGATAAAATATTCGAACGCCCACCTTGATCGGAAATCAGTAGTTTTCTATCATTTCCGATTAATTTTGGATCCACATGCTCATAAGTTTTTGGATCTTTAACAATTGCGGATGCATGAATACCAGCTTTTGTTGAGAATGCACTATCACCAACATATGGGGCCTGTTTGTCGGGCGCCCGATTCATAATATCATCAATGATAAGACTTGTTTTTCTAATATTCTTGAGTGCGTCTTTTGTAACAGATATATTAAAATATTCATTAAACTTCTCCTTCAAGAGAAGTGTCGGTATTAATGTGATGAGATTAGCATTTCCGCATCTTTCACCAATACCATTGAGGGTTCCTTGAACCTGGCGAACGCCAGATTGAACCGCGGCAAGGCTATTTGCAATGGCATTACCAGTATCATTGTGGGCATGGATACCAAGGTGGTCACCAGGTATCGTTTTACAGACATCCTTCACAATTTTAGACACTTCATCAGGCAGCGTTCCACCATTTGTATCACACAAAATAACCCATCTTGCTCCCGAGTCGAAAGCTGCTTTTGCGCATGCAAGGGCATATTTTTTATTTTTTTTATAACCATCAAAAAAATGTTCACAATCAACCATAACTTCTGAATGTGTTTTTGATGCCTCTTTTACTGACTCTGTTATCGAAGCTAGATTTTCATCGAGTGTGCAGCCAAGAGCCTTTACAACATGAAAATCCCAAGATTTTGCTACAAAACATATTGAGTCTGCTTTATTTGATAAAAGATCATTAAAACCAGGGTCATTCGATGTTGATCTGCCTGGTCTTTTTGTCATTCCAAATGATACAAATTTTGATTTTTTAAGGTTTGGTAGCGCGTTAAAAAAATCGGTATCGATTGGGTTAGCTCCTGGGTAACCACCCTCGATATAATCTACACCAAGCTCGTCCAGAATATTTGATATTCTGTTCTTATCATCAAGTGTGAAATCTACACCAGGCGTCTGATTACCGTCTCTTAGCGTGGTATCAAATATATATAAATTATCCTTGGTCACTCAATTTGCTCCCATGCGGTTCCATTTGCCATATCTTTAAGCCTAATTCCCATTATTTCAAGCTTATTTCTTATTTCATCTGATTTTTTGTAATCTTTATTTGCACGAGCCAAATTTCTTTCTTCAATCAATACCTGTATTGCTTCTTCATTAATCTGAGGTATTTTTTTATCTTTTTTGAGGGTATCATTGAAACTTTTCAGATCAATACCCAAAAAATCTAATGACGCATAAAGTTTATTATATTCTTGTTTATTAAAATATTCATGCATATGAGTAATTGCCATTGGAGTATTCATATCATCAAAAAGCGACTCATACACCTCTGTTGGAACTTCTTCATTGAATTCAGTATTTATATCTTTCTCGGCTGACAACCATTTTCTTATAACATTTTCTGTTTGTTCAAGACTTCTTTCTGTCCAATCAATTGGCTGCCTGTAGTGTGTACGAAGCATATTAAGTCTTACAATAGAACCATGGAAGCTTTGAAGGGTTTCTGTCAGTAATGTCACATTACCAGCTGATTTAGACATTTTTTTACCTTCAATATTCAGACTTCCATTATGAATAAAATAACTTGCCAACTTGTCATTATTATTGAAAGAGCATGATTGAGCAATTTCATTCTCGTGATGTGGAAAAGCAAGATCAATACCCCCACCATGAATATCAAAAACCTTACCTAAATATTTAGCGGACATAGCTGAGCATTCTATGTGCCAACCGGGTCTTCCCCTACCCCACGGACTATCCCAAGATGGCTCATTTAATGCACTTGGTTTCCATAATACAAAATCTAAAGGATCTCGTTTATAGGTCGCAACTTCAATTCGCGCACCAGCCAATAAGTCTTCCTTTGATTTATTAGATAAATGACCGTAATTTGAGTATGAATTAATATCAAATATTACATGACCCTCGCTTACATATGCCTTGTTATTTTTTATTAGGCTGTCAATTATATTAATCATTTCAGTGATATGTTCTGTTGCGCGAGGCTCTTTTGATGGAGCAAGGCAGCCCAATTTAATTGCAGTATCTTTATATATTGTTTCGATTTTATTGGTAATTTGACCGATTGCTTTGTTGATGTCTAAATCTGGATATTTTTGCAATGCTATCTTGTTAATTTTATCATCAACATCTGTTATATTTCGGACATAGTTGACCTTATCATTTCCATATTTATGCCTGAGTAATCGAAATAATAAATCAAAGACTATGACAGGCCTTGCATTCCCAATATGTGGCTCATCATAAACAGTTGGTCCGCATACATACATCTTAATAGAGCTAGGTTCTATAGGGGTAAATTTCTCTTTTTGTTTGGTCAGTGAATTATAAAGAAAAATATCCATAATATATTAATCCAAGATATTTTTTGTAATGGTTAATAATATATTCTCGAGGGCTCTATTAAAACTCTCAAAATCACCTGTAGCTCTTGCAAAAACAAGGGCTCCTTCAATTGAAATGATAATTTCCTCTGATAACAGAATTGCCCTATTATTATCAATTCCTTCATCCTCAATAATTTTAACGAGTGAGTCTTTCCAATAGAGCGCTGCATTCTTTATTTGTAAATTGAAAATATCCTTAGTTGAACCAATTGCAAATACGTCTAAGAGGCATGATCTCTGACCATTATTGTAAAATAAATTAATACCCTCTAGCATATTTTTAATCTTGGTTGGAAAATTGTGATCAGTCGCGAGAGGTGATAAAACTAATTTTGTGAAATCACGAGTTATTTTCTCATATACTGCGTTGGCCATCTCTTCTTTTCCTCCAGGAAAGTGATAGTACAAACTTGCGCGCCCTAATCCTGTATTTTGGGATAAAATTGTCAAACTTGTGCCGTCATAGCCATACTCACAGAATATATCTGTAAGCTTATCAACTAAATCTTTATAAGATACGATTTTAACCATGGAGCCACCAATAGAACGATCGTTCGATTATACACCACCCTAAATATAAATCAATTTTTTTTTACTCTTAAATGTTTAACCTGTCTAAGACTAACTCTCTTCCAAGCAGTAATATAAATGATGCGAGTTCAGGGCCAGAATTTTCTCCAGTCAGCGCAATCCTCAACGGTAGAAATAATTCTCTTCCCTTAAGCCCCGTCTTTTGTGATATTTCTTCTGTCCATATTGACCAGGTTTTGTTATCCCATGGTATATTTGGAAGAGCTTCTTGAGCAACTTTTAAAAAATCACGATTAAGCTCTCCAACATTTATATTTATTTTATCATTCTTTATTATGCTCCACCATTTTTGTGCTTCATTTACGGTATTTATATTTGTCTTGACTGTATCCCAAAACATCTCTGCATAATTTCCATCTATGCCCAACTCAGAGAGCCGTGTAGCTAGTGTTTGAAATGAAATATTCTGTATAATTTTCTTATTTAAATTCATGATTTCATCAAAGCTAAATCTTGCTGGTGAACGCGATATTTTTGTTAGACTATAATCACCAACTAATTCATCGATCGATTGAAACGCTTCTATAGCATCTGAGGTACCAATTCGAGCGCAATAATTAATTAGTGTCATTGCCTCAATTCCACGATCTCTGATATCTTTTAACGACATTGAACCAATCCTTTTAGACATGCGCGACCCATCCTTTTGAACCATTAAGCTGTGGTGACCAAAATTTGGTATTTTTGACCCTAAAATCCTAAATAATTGGATTTGGGTAGCAGTATTTGATACATGATCTTCACCTCTTAATATATGTGTGATGCCCATATCAATGTCATCAACCACACTCGGCAATGTGTATAAAAATGTCCCATCGGCTCTTATCAGGACAGGATCTGAAAATGAGTCGCATGCAATGCTCTGCTCCCCTCTTACAAGATCATTCCAAGTTATAGTTTTTCTGTCTAATTTAAATCTCCAATATGGCTTTATGCCATTTGACTCATAGTCTTTTATTTCGTCCTTTGTTAGTTTTAGTGACGCTCTATCATAGATGGGAGGCAGACCACTTGATAAACTAACTTTTCTTAATCTATTCAACTCTTCGTCTGTCTCATAACAAGGATATAAATGGCCCTCTTTGATCAGGTAATCTCTGATTTCTGCATATTTCTCAGTTTTTGATGATTGCTTCTCAATTGCGGAGGGTGAAATTTTTAACCATTCAATATCTTTAATTATGGAGCGGTAGTATTTTTCCTCAGATCTATCTTGATCTGTATCATCAATTCTAAGGATTAAATCTCCTAAGATTGATTTAGAATAAACATAGTTGAGAATCAATGTTCTCGCGTTACCGATGTGGAGGTCACCAGTGGGGCTTGGCGCAAATCTGAGCTTATTATCTGCCATAAATTCTAGCTTTTATCTCTAAAGTTATTAGTTATTGGATAGCGTCTGTCTTTACCAAAATTTTTGTTAGATATTTTTACGCCTGGTGGAGCTTGTCTTCTTTTATACTCAGATATGTAAAGTAGGTTTTGTATTCTTGATACCCAATTACTATCATGCCCAGAGTCAATTATATCTTCAACTGACATTTCTTCTTCAATTAATTTAAATAAAATATCATCAAGAATATCGTAGTCGGGCAATGAATCTTGGTCCGTCTGATTTTCTCTTAGCTCCGCTGTTGGAGCTTTAATAATGATATTCTTCGGTATTACCTCACCCTCTGGACCAAGGCATCCTGATGGTCTTATTTCATTTCTCATTTCGGCTATTTTATAAACTTCTGTTTTATAGAGATCTTTTATAGGATTAAAAGCACCTGACATATCACCATATAATGTAGCGTAACCAACAGCCATTTCAGATTTATTTCCCGTTGTCAGCAATAATCGATTGAACTTATTTGATAATGCCATCAATAATACAGCTCTTATTCTTGATTGTATATTTTCTTCTGTTATATCTTTTTCTGTATCTTTAAAAAATGGGTTAAGCTGCATTTCAGCTGTCTCAACAATTTTATTTATTGCAATCTCATCAGGGCTTATTTTAAGATTTTTTGCACATTGAATAGCATCATCTAGGCTTTCATCGCTTGTATATTTAGATGGCAGCATAACGCATTGAACATTTTGATGGCCAAGCGCATCAACGGCAATACAGGAAACTAGAGCAGAGTCTATACCGCCTGATAATCCAATAATTACTTCTGAGAATTTATTTTTCTTTATATAATCTCTCAAGCCAACAACACAGGCAGAATAATTATCTATCAATTCATTGGTTTTCGGACCTTGGATATTGCTATTACAAAACCATTTTTCGTCTTCTTTTCCCCATTCAGTTGTCTTAATTTCAGAAACAAAATTTGATAATTTTGCAACAATGCGATAATCAGAATTAACTACAAAAGATCCTCCATCAAAGACAAGTTCGTCTTGACCCCCCACTTGATTTACATAAATTAGGGGCAGCTTGGTTTCCACTACTCTTTCTAATACAATATTCATCCGCTTTTCTTGTTTATTTCGGTTGTATGGGGAACCGTTTAGTATCACTAGTAACTCTGAGCCAGTCTCCATTAGACATTCGGTAACATCATCAAACCATATATCCTCACATATCGCGACACCGATTTTTAGCCCACGAAAATTCATAGGCCCAGGCATTTCTCCTTGACTAAAAATTCTCTCTTCATCAAATACATCGTAATTGGGTAAATGCACTTTATTTTGTGTGGCAACTATTTCACCATTATCAATTAAAGCTGCAGAATTAAAAATCTTATCCTTTTGAATTGTTGGTAAGCCAATAAGGATTGCTGGTCCACCATCCTCTGTTATTTTTACCAATTTCTCAAAATAGTATGTAATTTCCTCAAGAAATGAATTCCTCAGGACCAAATCCTCCGGCGGGTAACCAGATAAAAAAAGCTCTGAAAAAACGACTAGATCGGCTTTTTCATTTGCTGCATGATCTCTTGCCTTCAATACAAGGTCAAAGTTCCCTGATACATTTCCAACAGTTGGATTATACTGAGCTAAAGCTATATTAACTTTATTTTTTATTTCATCTACCATGAGTAATATTTTTACAACGTCGAGCTCAATTCATCAGCGACTAAGAATGCCAATTCTAGTGCCTGATCTGCATTTAATCTTGGATCGCAGTGTGTGTGATATCTACTTGATAAATCTTCATCTCTGATTGGAACAGCTCCACCTACACACTCTGTAACATTTTTACCGGTCATTTCAATGTGTATTCCGCCCGGGAAAGAGCCTTTATCCTTATGGATTTTCATATAATTCCTGACTTCATTCATTATAAGTTCAAATGGGCGAGTCTTGAAACCTGACTCGGACTTAATTGTATTACCGTGCATTGGATCACAAGACCATAAAACGCTTCTATCTTCTTTTTTAACGATATCTATAAATCCTGGTAAATGTTTTTCTACATTTTCATGCCCAAATCTGGCGATGAGGGTTATCCTTCCCGGCTCATTATTTGGATTCAGAATATCTAACAATGTAATTAAGGTTTCAGGGTCAAGGGATGGTCCACATTTTATTCCAAGTGGATTATTGATTCCCCTGCAATACTCAACATGTGCTTCGTTTGGATCTCTTGTTCGATCACCAATCCAAACCATATGTCCTGATGTTGCATACCAATCATCTGTTATTGAGTCGACTCTTGTCATTGATTCTTCATAGCCAAGCAATAAAGCCTCATGACTTGTATACAAATCTGTTGTTCTTAATTGGGGGACTGACTCGGGAGTGATACCACAGGCCCTCATGAAACCCAATGATTTTGAGATTTGCACTGCTAAATCTGAGTATTTTTCTCCAATTGGAGAGTTTTCAAGAAAATCAAGTGTCCAACTATGAACTCTCTCCAAATCAGCGTATCCGCCTTGAGAAAATGCCCTTAGTAGATTTACAGTTGCTGCCGATTGCCTATATGACTTCAAGAGTCTTTCAGGATCGGGGTTTCGAGCAGCTTTATCAAATTCAATTCCATTAATAATATCACCCCTGTAGCTTATAAGCTCTTCGCCATTTGCTTCTTCTGTATCCGAAGATCTTGGCTTTGCAAATTGTCCTGCAATTCTGCCAACTTTTATTACAGGTAGTGATGTCGCAAATATTAAAACAGCTGACATCTGTAAGAATAATCTAAAAATATCTCTAATGTTGTCTGGATTATGTTCAGCAAAGGACTCAGCACAGTCACCACCCTGGAGCAAAAAAGCTTTTCCTTGGCTGGCTAAAGCAAGCTTTTCTTTGAGATCCCTTGCTTCCCCCGCAAAAACAAGCGGTGGATATGTTGCAATAGTTTTTTCAACTTCGTGAAGGTGTGCCTCATGTCCATAGACTGGTACATGCCTGATAGGCTTCTCTCTCCAACTTGAAGGTGACCAATTTTGCATAGATTTCTCCAAAAATAAATTCCGTTTATTATATATATAATGCTAGTTGTGATAACAAGCTATTAATATTAGTAAATAATGTATTTTTTATATTTCCTTCGTCACCATATCTCTCATCGTCATAATTTCTTCAGACGTTGAGGGGTGAAGAGGGATTGTGTTATCTAGATCACTTTTTTTGATTTTTTTATTTATTAGTGTTGAGATTATTTGTGTAATCTCCGCAGCGTCATCCCCTACCATATGAAAGCCGACCAATCTTTGAGACTTATTATTTATTATTAGTTTAATGTAAGTTTTTATATTGATATCTGATAGCGTGTAATAAAGGGGTCTAAATGATGATGTATATATGTCTATTTTCTTGTATTTTTTTAAAGCCTGATCCTCGTTAAGCCCAACGGTTCCAATTTCTGGACTTGAAAATACTGCTGTTGGAATATTTTCAATAACATAGTTACCATTATCTTTTTCAAATTCATTTCTGGCAAAAATCATAGCTTCTCTTATTGCAACTGGCGTCAAATGATCACTATTTGAAACATCGCCGACGGCAAATATACTTGGTATTGTTGTTTGGTATTTCTTATTAACCCATACGCTATTATTGAAATTGATTTTAATTTTTAAATCTTTATTTATACAATCAACATTCGCGAGTCTTCCTGTTGCAAATAAAACCAAGTCTGCCTTTAGACGGTCACCATCACTTGTTAATACCTCAAACTGATTTTCATTCTTAGTTATTTCAATTACATCTGTATTTAATCTCACATTACATTTTTCGGACTGCAATTCTTGTGTAATAATTCTGCTAATATCTTGATCAAAACCCTTTAATAATTTGTCGCCGCGATAGAGCAAATCACACTTACTACCTAAACCTGAAATAATCGACGAAAATTCTAGTGCAATATAACCGCCACCAACAACTATTATCTTTTGCGGAAGTTTCTCCAACTCAAAAAAATCATCTGATGATATGCCGTATTTTGCACCTTTTATATCAGGGAAATTTGGTTTTGCACCTGTTGCAATTAGTATTTTTTTTGCATAATATTCGTCTCCATTTGAGAGCCTAACAATATTTGAGCCAATAATGTTTGCCTCCGACTCAAAAATTTTAACGCCTGCCTTTTCTAAATTGGAGCGATATATACTACTTAACTTCTCAATTTGTTTATTTTTATTCTCAATTAATTTATCCCAGGAAAATGTTGTTTCTTCATGATGCCATCCATAGCTC
Organism: uncultured Rhodobiaceae bacterium; assembly: GCA_913030915.1. Lineage (GTDB taxonomy): Bacteria > Pseudomonadota > Alphaproteobacteria > Rhizobiales > TMED25 > TMED25. Next base: position 49,985 of record CAJWEW010000003.1, on the reverse strand, counting down.
TTAGCTACAGTATTATGCTTAGCAAATTTACTGCTATAGCTGAAAAATTTCTTCGGTACACACCCCCTAATAACACACGTACCACCTATTCTATCCTTCTCAGCTATACCGACTTTTGCGCCTGACTGGGATGCAAGTCTGGCAGCTCTTACGCCGCCAGACCCAGCTCCGACGACAAATAAATCAAAATCTGTGTTCTTATTTTTCATTATTGAGTATTTACCGCTATTCTGTATATGTTAACTCACTCTCAATCATACTTTCAATATTATTATATAGATGTGTCATTATGGTTGCATTAAGCTCTCTTTGAAAGTAGTAATTTTTTTTTGCAAAACTTAAATCATCATCAGTCTTAGTTGCGTAAAGTTCATTCAGAATACCAATTTCATTTTCAGTATAATATTTCATCATAATTTTTGTTGCTACGTCAGGAACAAACTCTTCTAAAGTCTCAGCAATGTTGTATGAGATTATATTCGCAATTTTATCAAGATCTTCAGACTTTATATTTATTTCCTGATTTTTTACGTCATATTTAATTTTTTGTTTAATTTGTTCCTGAACTTCAAAAAATATATCATTTACATAGTATTTAATAACATGCTCCCTCACTTTTTTTTCGAATTCTTCCGAGTGCAGCGGTGAATTAAAAGTAAGAAATAATAATACTATCAATAAAAATAACCTAAATAATTTCACTCTTCCCAATCGGAGTATACTCATTCAAAAAAAACCTCGTTAGAACCTTCTTCATCACCTACAAAAACAGAATTTAACATATTTAAGAAAAACCCACTTGTAATGACATTTGGAATCTCCTCAATTTTTTTCTTTAACAAATTTGGATCTAAAATCTCTCCACAATGGCAATCAAGGATTATATTACCACCATCTGTAATTACATTAGAACCATCGCTATTAACCCTAATTACTACTTCCGGATCCAAGTTGCATGTTTTGAACGCTCTTTTTAATAGATTAATAGTTGTATTGGGCGAAAAGTTTATTATCTCCACAGGTAAAGGAAATACACCCAAATACTCAACCATCTTTGTGTCATCAACAATTATAAGATAGTCTTTCGAAATAGATGCAAGCATTTTCTCTCTCAGCAACGCTCCACCGCCACCCTTTATCATATCACCATGTCTACTTACTTCATCAGCGCCATCAACTGTAAGATCTAGTTGGTTAAATTGGTCAATGTCTTCACAAATAATTGAGTATTTCTTTGCGAACATCTCAGTTTGGATTGATGAACTCGCGTATCTCAGGGTTTTTAATAATTCCTTTTCCTGACCAAGTAATTTTATGAACTCATTCGTAGTTGATCCCGTACCCAGTCCAACACACATTCCAGGCCTGATTTTTTTTAGAGCCATTTTCGCTGCATTAATTTTTTTTTGTTGTGTAGTCATCAGAAATTAATTGGACCAAATGATACATTTATATATTAATATTTTTAACATATAAAAAAAGAAAAGTAATTTAAAATGATTAAGCGCATACGGCAAAAAATGGTTGTTTTTGACCTTGATGGTACATTAATTGACACCGCTCCAGATCTAATTGAATCTGCCTGGCAAGTGATAAAAGAAATTATTGAAGTGAAATTAGACTATGAAACATCTCGAAAGTTTATTGGAAAGGGAGGAGAGTACTTCATAAAGAAACATCTGGAATATAACAAAATAGAACTGCCAAAAGAAGAATTGGACAAGTTAATTTCACAATTTTTAAGAATTTATAAAAAAAATATATCCAAAAAAAGTCGGCCTTATCCTGGTGCTGAGAAATTATTATCATGGTTACAAGAGAATGGCTTTATTATCAATATTTGCACTAACAAGCCTGAAGAGTTGGCAAAATTAGTACTCAGTAAACTTAGAATTAGTGATTATTTTGATGAAATAATTGGTGGAGATACACTTTCACAGAGCAAACCCAACCCATTACCCCTCTTGAGTCTTATGAGTAAATTTAACATCAAGCCCAATGATACTCTAATGGTTGGTGATACAACAACTGATATTCTAACTGCAAAAAACTGTAATGTCCGATGCGCCTGTGTAGACTTTGGTTACTTTGACGAAAAGATAGAGGGCGTAGATCCTGATTATTGGATCTCAGATTTGAGTGATGTACGAAATATTGTTGAAGGGAAATACTATTGATATTTTGCCATAACTCTTGCCCAAGTTTTAATCCCCTTCACATATGAAGAGATATTATATTTTTCATTGGGGCTGTGAATACGATCATCATCCAGAGCAAACCCTATCAAGACTGTATCCATATTAAGTAAAGTCTTGAATGCCTCAACCACGGGAATTGAGCCACCACCACCGGTAAAAACAGGTCTTACTCCCCACTCCTCTTCAATGGCCTCTGAAGCAGCTTGGAAATAATAGCTATCTGTGTCGAACTCAATAGCCCGGCAATGGTCAGCTCCATCGAAAATTACCTGCACACCATCAGGTAAACTACTTTTAATATATTTATGAATATTCTCTAAGATCTTTTCAGGGTCCTGATTACCGACTAGTCTGCAAGTAATTTTTGCATTTGCTTCCGATGGAATTACAGTTTTTGTACCCTCATCTGTGTAACCACCAAATATACCATTTATCTCGAAAGTAGGTCTAGACCATGTCTTTTCAAAAATTGATCTACCAGTTTCTCCAGATGAAGATTTTTGACCAATTTTATTCAAATATTCAGCTTCATTAAAAGTCAATTTCTTCCAACTATTGATAATACTCTTGTTCACTTCATTAACGCCATCATAGAAGTTAGGGATAGTTACTTTTCCTGCGTCATCATAAACATCCGATAAAATCTTAGTGATTATTCTTATTGGATTCCATGCCACTCCTCCAAATTCTCCAGAGTGAAGATCACGATCAGGTCCTATTATTTTAAATTCCTCAGACAGAAGGCCTCGAAGGCTTCTTGTGATTGCAGGAGTATCTTTGTCCCACATTCCTGTATCACAAACATATGCAATATCCGCTGATAGCTTATCCTTATAATCCTCTAGGAAAATTGGTAGCGTCTTGGATCCGCACTCTTCCTCTCCTTCTAAAATAATTTTTAAGGAGAAGGGAAGCTCTCCAACTTCATTCTTGATATATTTCAGTGCAATTAGAAAAGTTAATAACTGACCTTTATCATCGCTGGCACCTCTGGCTATGATACATGGCTCATTATCAATTGAAGATAAAACGGGATCAAAAGGGTCAGAGTCCCATAAGCTAACAGGATCAACTGGCTGAACGTCATAATGTCCATAAAACAAAATTGTTTTAGCATCTGGTCGTGAGGTTTGATAGTCCGAAAAGACTATTGGATGTCCCTCAGACTCATAGATTATTGCGTCCATTCCAAAACTATCCAAGAATGCTTTGAGCCAACCTGCGGCCTGAAAGCATTCATCCGCATAATCAGGTATCGTTGATATAGATTTTATTTTTAGTAGGTCTGCCAGTAAGTCAATATTTTGATCACTATCTGCTTCTATATCTGCCAGGACTTTTGCAATATTAAACATCATATCCACCTAGTTTCTTGTTTATTCAATTTTAAATAAAATATAAACTTAATAAAGTATAAAACATAAATTTTTTATTGAGTATTAACGTTATTATTATGCCCAACTATCTAGTCATTGGCGGAATTAGCTCAGGTAAATCTTCTTTTGCCGAGCAAATAGTAAAAGACGTATGTAAAGTTAATGAGAATTCAAAAATTTATTATCTTGCAACAGCGCCAATAACCGATGATGAGATGAATGAAAAAATAAAAATACATCAAGACAGACGACCCAAAGACTGGACAACAATTGAAGAGCAAATTGACATTGTCTCTCGCATCATGGAGATTGAAGAAACTAATATAATAGTATTAATAGAATGTCTTACAACTTGGTTATCAAATTTAATTTTCCATAAAAGTGACCTTGATTACAACACAGAAAAACTAATAAATTTTCTTGCAACTAATACAGATGCCACCATCATTCTAGTTACAAATGATCTTGGTGAAAGCGTAATATCTGCAAATAAAGAAACTCGAGAATTCCAAAAATATAATGGTAAGCTCAACCAAGAAATAGCAAAAATTTGTGATAATGTCTACAAGGTGACAGCTGGAATAGGTATCAGGATAAAATAAATGCATTTGATAAACAATAAATCATTTATCACAAATAATGGGCCTAGCGGTCATGAGTATAAACAATCGCCCGCTGACATAATATTTCTAACCTCAGCGGATACCGAAATCACGCTACTATCAAAATCTCTTAGAAAAATAAAAGGGCAACCGTCCGTAAGGTTACAAAATATTCTCAATCTCAATGATAATAATGCTGTTGACAGTTACATTAAAAAAACCCTACCCAAGGCGAAATTTGTGATTGTAAGGATTTTGGGTGGCAGAAACTACTGGAGCTATGGTGTCGACCAAATACTTGCTGACCAAATGAGGAAGAAATATAAGATTATTTTTTTACCTGGTGATGATAAATTTGATGAGCAATTATTTGCAATGTCGTCCATAAAGGGGAATGATTATAGAAATATATGGTCGTATTTTATTGAAGGCGGACCTGAGAATGGTGTCAATTTACTTAAATATATTTTATATCTCAACAATGGTATAAAAAAACCCCCAGCTGCAAAAAAAATTAGTTCAGTTGGTATCTATTGGCCAGATTTTAATGAAATAAATGCAGAAACCCTCGAAGCAAAATGGCCAATCAAGAAGAGACCAGTGATTGCAATCACATTCTATAGTGCCCTTCTTCAGAGTGGGCAAACAGAGGTAATTGACGCACTTATTTCAGCGCTGGGAAAAGATTATAATTGTATACCAATACACTCAAAAAGTTTCAAAGATAAAAAAAACCGAGACGTTACACGTTTCCTATTAAAAAAATATAATCCAATTTCAGTTGTAAATCTTACAGGATTCTCTCTAAGCGGCATATCATCGTCCAAAACTATTTTTGATGATGCTCGTAGACCTGTGTTTCAAGTAATTCTATCTAGTATGTCCGAACATGAGTGGCATCACTCAAGCAAAGGACTAAATAATCGAGATATCATTATGAGTATTTCATTGCCTGAAATTGATGGCAGAATTATTACAAAAACAATTGCTTTTAAAGAGGAGATTAGTTTTGATAAAATAACTCAAGCGAAGCTCTTAGAATATATACCCCATGATTTTGGTATTAATTATATATATAATTTAGTAAAAAACTGGAGCAAGCTATCCGTAACTCCAAATGAAAAGAAAAATATATTCATTACCCTTGCTAACTATCCAAATAAAGACTCACGAATTGCAAATGGTGTTGGCCTCGACACACCAAGTAGTATTGTTCATCTGATTAAAAAATTAGAAAAACTTAAATACAAAATCCTCAATTTTCCGAGTAATTCAGATCAATTGATGAAAAAGTTAATTTCTGGTCAAACCAACTCACATACGAAAATCAAATTAAAAACTAATAAATATTTATCATTAGACGACTACAAGAATTATTTTGAGGATTTGCCAAAAAATATCCAAAGTGCAATAAATAAGAAGTGGGGCGCGATAGAAAAAGACCCCTTTACACGCGGAAAAAATATTGTTTTACCAATACAAAAATTTGGAAACTTATCGCTGGGGATTCAGCCATCTCGTGGATATAATATAGATCCAAAGGACTCATATCACAGTCCAGACTTGGTACCCCCACATTCATATTTTGCATTTTACTTTTGGGTAAAATATAAGTTTAAAGCCCATGCAATTATTCAATTTGGTAAACATGGCAATCTTGAATGGCTTCCTGGAAAATCATTATCACTGAGTCAAAATTGTTATCCAGACCTTATTTTAGGTCCAACTCCACTAATATATCCATTTATTGTAAATGACCCGGGCGAGGGTACTCAAGCAAAGAGACGAAATGCTGCTGTTATTGTTGATCATCTCACGCCGCCTCTCACGAATGCAGATACTTATGATGAACTTATTCAAATTGAACTTTTATTAGATGAATATTACGAATGCTTTCAAACAGATCCAATCAGGGCACATAATATTGAGCATGAAATAATTGAGTTGACACAATCGACGGGGCTATATTCGGATACACTGATTGACGATAATGACACAACAGAGATAAAACTTAATAAAATAGATACCTACTTATGCGAACTGAAAGAACTGCAAATTAGAGATGGATTACATATCTTTGGGAAATCACCAAAAGGGCAGGAATTAATAAATTTAGTTATGAGTATATCAAAAACTTCAAGGAAAAATGGTCTTGGAGAAAATAAAGCCATAACTCAGGCCATAGCTGATGATATGGGAATAAAATTAAGTGTAAATGAATGTAAATTAAGTGATCCGTATACCGGAGATAAAAATAATCAACTTCGAAATGTGATTGATGCAGCGTGGCGAACAAATGCAGATACAATTGAGAGGTTGAGAATGCTCTCTGAGGATATACTGCTTGAAAAAGAGATTATACCTCAAAACTGGACCAACACCATGGATGTTCTCGAAAATATTAAAACTGAGATTGTGCCGTCAATAAAAAGCTCTGGCAAGAAGGAGCATGCCGGGATAGTTACACTCCTTGATGGAAAGTTTCTACACCCCGGTCCTTCAGGCGCACCCACTAGGGGTAAAATTGAAGTATTTCCAACTGGTAAAAACTTCTACTCTATCGATATGCGATCACTACCAACACGCATGGCTTGGAATATTGGCAAACGCTCAGCCGAATTAATGATATCAGATTTTCACAAAAAAAAGGGGTGTTACCCAACTTACTTTGGCTTATCTGCGTGGGGGACATCTAATATGAGAACAGGTGGTGATGATATATCGCAGGCTCTTGCATTAATTGGAGCAAAGCCAAAATGGGATAATACATCAGGAAGAGTTTGCGGATATGAAATCGTCCCTGTAAACATACTAAAAAGACCTCGCATAGATGTTACATTAAGAATATCTGGATTTTTCAGGGATGCGTTTCCTAACCTAATTGATCTATTTGATCAAGCAATTCGAGAGATTGCTTTACTCGATGAAGATGACAGTCAAAATCCGATAAAATTTGCATTCAATAAAGATAGAGAATTTTTCAAAAAGGAGAAACTAAGTAGCCCAGAAATTGATCGACTAGCCACTTATCGAATATTTTCATCGATGCCAGGATCTTACGGGGCAGGACTTCAATCAATGATTGATGAAGGAATCTGGAAATCCACAAGTGATCTCGCAGAGAATTACATAAATTGGGGATCATACGCTTACGGAACAGATAACTATGGCTATGAAAATAAAAAAATACTCACAATGAGGCTTGAAAGGTTGCAAGCTGTTGTCCAAAATCAAGATAATCGAGAACATGATATTCTGGACTCGGACGATTATTACCAATTTCATGGAGGAATGGGTGCGGCCGTTGAGAGTTTATCTGGAAATAAACCAATTTATTATCATAACGATCACTCAAATCCAAATAATTTAAAGATAGGTACATTAGACCAAGAAATTGGGAAAATTGTCAGAGGTAGAGCTGCAAATCCAAAATGGATAAAGAGCATAATGAAGCATGGCTACAAAGGTGCTTTCGAGTTACTTGCGACCCTCGATTACTTATATGCCTATCAGGCAACAACTGGATTAGTCAAAAATCATCATTTTGATTTATTATTCGAGTCATATATTGCTGATGAAAATGTCTATGAGTTTATTAAATACTACAATCCAGATGCGTTAAATGACATAAAAATAAAATTCATAGATGCCATAGATAGAAAATTATGGCACCCTAGACGAAATGATACAAAATCACTGCTTGAAATTGAGAGGGAATAATTAAATGTCTGAAAAAAAATATCTGACAGAACACGAACTCAATAAAAGACACGCAGAGAAAATGCATAAGAAAAAAGAGGCTAGAAAGAAAATACTGGCAACAAAAACAATTGAAAAAGGTCTTATTATTGTTAACACCGGCAAAGGTAAGGGTAAAACAACAGCAGCTTTTGGAATGATATTTAGAGCTTTAGGAAATAAAATGAATGTTGCTGTAGTCCAATTTGTAAAAGGGCAATGGCTTTCAGGTGAAAGAGCGGCTCTTGAAAAATTTCAAGATCAGGTAGAAATCTATAAAATGGGTGAAGGCTTTACATGGGAAACGCAGGATAGAATGAGAGATATCGAAGCTGCAAAAAATGCATGGGAAAAAAGTAAAGAGTTAATCTTCAATGAGAAAAACCAAATTGTACTCCTCGATGAATTGAATATTGTTCTACGCTATGATTACTTGTCTTTAGATGAGGTTTTGGAGACTTTAAAAAATAAACCTGAAAAAACTCATGTTATAATTACTGGACGTAATGCTAAAGAAGAACTTCTCGAAATTGCTGATCTAGTCACAAACATGGATTTAATAAAGCACCCCTTTAGAAGCGGTGTAAAAGCACAACTTGGAATAGAGTTTTAGGGGGGTCAGGTCAATAGGAAAAACACCAGCAATTATGTTTCAAGGAACTGGCTCCAGCGTAGGTAAATCAATAATTGTTGCTGGGCTGTGCCGACTGTTCAGAAGAAATGGAATATCTGTAGCACCATTTAAGCCACAAAATATGTCAAACAACGCAGCCGCAACCTTAGATGGGGGCGAGATTGGCAGAGCGCAAGCATTACAGGCAATTGCTTCTGGGCTAGAGCCTAGTATATTACATAACCCAATACTTCTAAAACCCCAAAGCGAACGGGGTTCACAACTTATAATTAATGGTAAATTTGAGAGATCAGTTAGCGGATTTGAGTATCAAAAAATCAAAGGTTCTCTGATGCCATATGTTGAGAAGGCGTTTATAAATTTATCAGAAAAGCATGACCTCATCTTAGTTGAGGGTGCAGGAAGTCCTGCAGAAATTAATCTACGCGATGGAGATATTGCAAATATGGGATTTGCAACAAAATTATCAGTACCAACTATAATTATCGGAGATATTGACCGTGGAGGTGTCATTGCAAGCTTAGTCGGAACGAAAGCTGTTTTGGACTCAGAAGACAATGAAAATCTAATCGGATTCATAATTAATAGATTTCGTGGCGATCCCAAATTATTTAAAAGTGGCATTTTAGAAATAGAAAAAAGAACTCAATGGAAATTCTTAGGCTTAGTTCCATATTATGAAAATATTCATAAATTACCTGCCGAGGACTCTCATGATCTTGAAAAAATTTTTATAAATAATAAGAAATCAGATGCAAAACTTACGGTATCAGTTCCAATTCTAAGTAAAATATCGAACTTTGATGACCTTGACCCGCTAAGAAACCAAAAAAATATCAATATAAATTATATAAGACCAGGTGATAATATACCGCAAAAAACTGATATTATTTTGCTGTTAGGCTCAAAATCAACAATTAGCGATTTGAAAGAGCTTCGAGAAAATAACTGGGATAGAGAAATAAGGATGCATCATAAAAACAACGGGGTTGTCATCGGTCTATGTGGCGGATACCAAATGCTTGGCAAATTCATAAATGATAATGATAAAATAGAAAGTAACGTAACAGTCACAAAAGGTCTAGAACTTTTAGATGTCGAAACCGAGATGATAAATAGTAAAATCGTCACAAAAATCAATGGAACACATATAGAATCGAACAAGGAAATAGTTGGTTATGAAATTCATATTGGCAGGACCTATGGAAAAGACTGTGAAAGACCTCTGTTTGTAATTGATAATAAGTATGATGGTGCTCAATCAGCTAATGGGAGAGTCTTTGGCACCTATGTACATGGAATCTTTCACAATAGACATCTTATTGAGTGGTTATTTAGGATTACGGATAAATCAATTGATAGAGATCAAATAGATGATTATGAGACAATACTTGATCAAGCATTAAATGATTTAGCTGATCATCTGGAGAAGCATATTTCTTGGAAGTCCATATTGGATTTATCAAAAAATTATACGCAGCAATAAGAAAATAACTACAAAGACAAGATAAATTACAACAGATGTAGAATAAATCCAAAGCGCTCGTGTTATAAAATCAAAACTAATAATTTTTTCACCACTACCGTTTATCCAATCCGATTTAATTAGTTCACCATCATAAAAATTATCCCCACCTAGTGAAATATCCAACGCGCCGGCCATTGCAGACTCTGGCCAACCTGAATTTGGAGATGGGCTCTTTCTCGCATCATGTTTTATGCATAATAATGCCTGCTGCCAGTTTTCTTTCAGTACAAAGCTCGCAAAAACAAGGAGTAAAGAGGATAGACGCGCGGGTATAAAATTCAAGATATCATCGAGGTAAGCGGTACATTTGCCGAAATTATGATATTTATCATTCTTATAGGCAATCATGCTATCCGCTGTATTTATAAACTTATATATGAAAATTCCCGGTAAGCCCGCAATAAGTAACCAAAATAATGGAGCGACATATCCATCGCTAAAATTCTCTGACAAACTCTCAATTGCCCCTCTTGTTATTGCACTTTCATCGTAATCATCGACTTTTCGAGAGACAATTTTCGATAAGTTTATTTTGGCATTATCCAGATCATCTCTCATAAAATCATCATATATATCCTTTACATGAACAAATAATGACTTCCCTGCTAGCAAGATTGAAATGATTAATCCTAAAATTAAATTCCCGATAATATTTCCGAATAATAACCCTTCTATTATTGAAGATAGAAACCAGATAATAATTATGGACATTATAATTACAATAAAACCATTAAATGTGCGTGATGAATCGGAGAACTCATTCCGGTTAAACTCAACATCAAGGAAATTTATAAATCGACCTACAAGAGCAACCGGATGCTTGAATTTCTTCCAGATCAGGTGATCATCTCCCCATACAGCGTCAACTATGACAGCGATGAATAAAACTATTAATAGATCCATTTTTAAACTCTTATAATATATCCATTATTGTATTGGCTAAATATTCAAATTCAAATTTATTTTTTGTAAGCCCCATTCTTAACCATTTTTGATTGTAATTAAATATTCGTGTCCAAATACCATGATTTGCGAGTGCCTTGTGCATCTGTGATGCGCTATCAACTTCAATTGTCTTAAAAAAATAACAATCACCGACTATCTTCAGTTTTTGATCACGCAGAAGATTTGATAAAGCTATCGATTTCATTCTCAAATCTGCAATTGTAGCGCTTATCCATACATTATCTAACATCGCTTTGCGCGCAATTAGTAACGATGATGATGAGATAGGCCAAGGTCCAACTAAGCTAGATACTTTATTGATGTAATGATTGTCACCATATACGAAGCCAAGTCTAAGACCTGGAAGACCAAAAAATTTTCCAAATGATCTAATGACGATTACATTATCTCTGCAGTCATTAAATCTTAGGGACATATCTGGTGTCCCATCCATAAATGACTCGTCAAGGATTAAAAATCCATTTGCTTTTCTTATTCTTTCCCACACGTCTTCAAGGTATTTTGGTTGAAATAATTTTCCATCTGGATTATTTGGATTAACCAGAACAAAAGGGATTGATGGATCTAATTCATTTTCGATATTAGTAACTAATCGTATTTTAAATCCATGGTCATTCCACACTCTGTAATGTTCAGTATAGGTTGGCGTCAGAATTTGAATTGTATCATAAATATATTTGTTAACTATGTTGGGTAAAATATTTATGACTCCCTGAGCTCCCTGATAAGCGCAAATTTTTATTTTCTGATTTAAGTTGTAGTACCCTCTGGCTATTGACATCAACTCCTTTAATTGGTCATCGCTCGGTAAATGCGAGTAGACTGTTTTATCAATATTAAAGTCACTATACGCATTGGGATTTATTCCAGTTGATAAATCAATCCATTTTTTTATTTTTCTATTAACCCTGACTGCTTCTGATAAATCTCCTCCGTGCTTATCGTCCAGAAACATATCAACGTTATTATATGAAATTTGGTCGGAATTTGTGATCATCACTAACTCTTGTTTGGTACGGAGGACTCTTCAAAAGTAGACGTATTATTATGGATGTTTATCGATGATTGAAATATTGGCGCAACCATCGCAGCTCCGCTCCCTTCACCTAGGCGCATTTTAAAATCAACCAGGGGTTTTTTATTAATGCGCTCCAGCAGTCTTTCATGGCCAGGCTCACTCGATAAATGGCTTACATAACAATGATCAAGGGCATCAGATGAAATAGCATGCAATAAAGCTGCTGCTGCACATACAGGGAAACCATCCAATATCACTGGTATTCTCTCAAAGCGTGCTGCTAGGATTGCACCAAAGATTGCTGCGAATTCCCTGCCACCAAAACATTGAAGTATTTTCATTGGCTCACGGCTTTTATGTAGCTTTAAGCTCTTTTCAATAACTTCGATTTTAGTTTTTATCATTTCTTTATCAGCTCCGGTTCCAATTCCTACCCAATCAGATGTATTTCCGCCATACAGCGCTGCGCAGATACTTGATGCAATCGTTGTATTTCCGATGCCAGCTTCACCTAAGCATATTATATCTGGGCTAGTTTCAAGAGCCTCTCTTCCATACAAAATCGTTGTAATACAATCATTTTCGGTCATCGCAGCATTTTCAGTGATATTTTTTGTAGGCATTTCTAATGCAAGGTCAAAAACTTGTAAACCAACGTTATGAGTTTTACATATCTGATTTATCACAGCATGATCAGATCTAAAACTTTTGACCAATGCTTCAGTTACAGAAGTTGGATATGGAGAGATTTTATGTGTATCAGCAGTACCATGATTTGATACGAAAATAGATAAGGTAATATTATTTACCTTTGGAGGATAGGAAGCCTGCCACCCCGCTACCCACTCGACAATGTCTTCAACTTTCCCAAGAGAACCTGATGGCTTTAAAAGCTGTTCATTTCTTTCTCTTACTGAACTAACGGCTTCTGCATCTATTGATGGCATTTGAGATATAAACTCAACTAATTCATTGAATGTTGGAACTGAATTTGATTTAATATCAACCATAATTAGTTTTGAATCTTTCTTAGTAAAAGATATATGATAAAACATTTTAATCTTAAAGATATAAATATTTTTTTTAAAAATATAATTCCTGATACGCTTAGCGGACTAATTTTCTTTTCGCTGCTGCCAATAAAAAATGGTTCAAAAAACTTATCTCAAATAATCTATACTATCCCATTCATAGGTCTCATACTTGGTTCTATAATTACTTTTCCTGTTCTTCTTATCTCGCTCTTTAGAGATATAGACATAATTAACTCGATAATGATTATTATAATGTCTTCACTTGTTACAGGCTGCTTACATGAGGATGGGCTCGCAGATTTCTGTGACTCGTACGGTGGAAATAATAAAAAAAGAAAACTAGAAATTATGGATGATAGCAGAATTGGAGCCTATGGGGTTGTATCTATAAATTTGTCCCTTTTGACCCGATTTATGTCTGTGTATTATCTATTTAGTATTTTGGGAACAATAGAAGTGCTTCTCATTATTGTTTCTGTTGCAATATTATCGCGGACATCCATGCTATATATATTAACAACGCTACCTCCTGCAAAAAAAACTGGCCTCGGCAGTGCGGCCCATCAGAAAAATATTACAAGTACATATATTGCATTTGGTGTTTCTGCATTAATTACATTTCTAACGATTTGTATCTTTATTGGGTATAAGATATATTTTGTATCTATTTTTGCAGCTGTATTCTCAACATTACTAGTCTCATACTTAGCTTGGAAGGCAATCAAAGGGCAAACCGGAGATGTCTGTGGATCGTCACAACAATTTTCAGAAATTATGATTTATTTGTCAATTTGTGTTGTAATTTAATCAACTCGAAGTATCAATATTTAAACTCCACCGTATCAATAAAATTAGCATGTAATTCTGTGATGTAGTCTAAAGCTGAATAATTACTATTTCTGTAATAATCTAATCCTCTTCGCCATTTTTTTGCATTTGGCCTATTGTTAAACAAACTCATAATTGGCTTTATAATTTGCGACCGTGAAGTCCCCATACTTGTCTGTCGATCTGCATAATCACTATAATTTTGAATTATTCGCTTAAGATTTTTTTTTACTTTTGGTGAAAATAATTTTTCATCAACTTCGAGGATAAATATTGGATCATTGATAATTTTTCTTCCGAGCATGACGCCATCTGTATATTTTAAATGCTCATAAATTTCACCCATTGAGTTGATCCCACCGTTTATAATAATTTCTGTGTCTGATGCATACTCTTTGATCGCATAAACAGCATTATAATTGAGCTCGGGTATTGTCCTATTTTCTTTTGGGGTAATGCCACTCAATATCGCCTTGCGCGCGTGAACAATGACAAGATCGACACCAGCTCCAATGATTGAATTCATGAATATAGGTAGTTCTTTCTCAATATCTTGGTCATCTATACCTAAACGACATTTTACAGTGACTGGAATATTAACTCTTTTTTTAACGGCTAAAATAATTTCACTAACGAGATTAGCATCGGACATCAGGCACGCTCCAAAATTCCCTTTCTGGACTCTTGGCGATGGACATCCAATATTGAGATTTATTTCGTCATAGCCAAATGCTTCACCAATAATTGCAGCCTCCGTCATCTTTTCAATAGATGAGCCACCAATCTGCAGACCAACAGGATGCTCTCCCGGATTATATTTTAAAAGTCCGTCCCTATTTCCAAAAATGATGGCGTCACATGAGACCATTTCAGTATATAAAAAAATATTTGAGGAAAGCTGCCTCAGAAAATATCGAAAGTGAGTATCCGTGTAGTCCATCATTGGTGCAACACAAAATTTATGGGAGTGAATTTTCATTTAGTGCCCCAAGCCAAAATATTCTTCGCCATATTCTGAGACAAGAGGTATCAGAAGATCTTCTTCGTCATGAAGGTGTGCTATGAGTAATTTATCAAAGTTATCATTCACTTTACTATAACTACCGATCAATAACTTATGGTCAATATCTTTTTTTTCGTTCAAGGTTCTAATTATTTTATTACCCTCGGATGTGAGTATGTCTATAGACTGATGAATTAAATGATGATCATTCTCTAGCAATTCTAATCCGTATCTAAATTTCTCACTTTTTTGATGAAATTTTGGAAATATATAGTTGTCCTCTACGGCGTGATGTGAGTCCAAATTGTGAAGCATCATATTCATTAAGTGGATATATTGTTGCATGAAATTTTGATGAGAGATACTGCCATCCAGTAATTGATTAATGATATGTTTAAGTGAATAACAAATTTCTCTAAAAACAGAATGCCTTCCAAGCCAAAAGCCAACCCAGTTACCGTTTAATGTATCTTTGGTCCAAGTGTCCCTGGGGTACTTGTTCAAGAGCTCACATAACTGTTTCGGTAAGCCATCTCGCTCAGTGAGCTGATCTATTTTCTTTATTAGACTCAACGTAATCTCTTAATCATAATTTATATATTTAATAACAGAAGAATAGTAATTTAATCTAAAAAAATACAGCAGAATTTAAAAAAAATCTTAATTTTCTATTAATTTTTTTTTATCAATAAAATCAGTATCTTATATAACTATTTTCATTATTTTATAAAAAAAAATAATATTTTTCATCATTTTTTACTTTACATTTTCGCCTAATTACGAATCAATAGTAAATGATTCGATATTGCGGAAACGGATCATGAGGAGGAGACTATGCAGTTGGGCAGAAAAAGACCAGCTGTTAATCTACAGAGCCAAATTAAAGAAATTTGTTTAACTGTAGCATTAACTATATTACTTATCACCACTATTTTTATGGCGTATAACCAGTATGTCTCTACTGTTGATTTTATCAATTTAAATAATAATTACTTATTTTTTGCTATTGTTGGCTCTAATACACTCCTCATATTTTTAGTTTTTCTTCTTTCATGGAACCAGAAGAATGAGAAAAATTTAATACTGCATAGCCACTCTACCCTCGAACACCATCAGAAACTTTTATTGAATAACAAAGATGCACGATATTTTACATGGGATGTCAAAAACAAGAAAATTTATATGTCAAATAAGTGTTTTTCTCTTTCAAAAATAAAATCAATGAACTCAGTCTCTTTTGAAGAGTTTGTCAGTCGCGTTCAAACAAAGGATATTAATTTCTATCAATTGGCAAATAGAGCAATCCAAGGAAAAATTGATCAAATCGAAGCTAGCTTCAGATACCAAACAAATATTGCAAATAAATGGTTCAAACTCAAGGGCCGTCTTATGAATAATACACGTGGAAACCCATATATTTCAGGATTATTAATTGATGTCACACACGATAGGAATCAAGAAATTAATACCCAACGTTTACACAGAACTCTGAATGAAGTTATTGACTCACTTCCGCTATCGTTTGTCTTATGGAATAGCAAAAGCCAACTTGTCATGTGTAACTCTAAGTATAGAGATTTCTATTCCCTACCACCAAGTGTAACAAAGTCTGGTACTTCAAAATCTGAAATTATTCAGCTTTCCATGAAATCCTTAGTTGAAATAGATATTCAAAAAGATCCTGATAACTCACTACCGGGTTTAATAAGTCAACAAGAAATTCAATTAAGAGACAAGAGATGGATATTGAAAACAGAAATTAAAACTGGAGCAGGATATATTGCATCAATGGCTCTTGACATCAGTAATCAGAAAATGAGTCAGCAAGATCTCTTAAATAATGAGAATGAGCTTATTAATAAAGTTGAAGAACTCGATAATCTCAGGCGCAAACAAGATATTCAGTCAAAACAGCTAATCGAACTTACGGAAAGATATAGCTCAGAGAGAGATAATATTGAAGAACTTGAAAACAATAAGTCAAAATTCTTACTAAATATGAGTCATGAACTGAGGACTCCTTTGAATGCGATAATTGGCTTTTCTGATTTTCTAAAAAATCAGGTCATTGATGATCCGGATAAGATCAAAGAGTATGCCCAAGATATATATGAAAGTGGAAATGAATTGCTTGGTATCATTAGCAATATAGAGTCTATGACAAGTCTTGAAAAAGAAGATGTAAAAATAAACAAGAAAAGCCAAAAAATAAATACTATTGTCGACGAGGTATTAGCAGACTTTCGTGCTGATATAATAGATAAAAACATCAATGTTAAAAATCACTTCGACTTTAGAGAAAATTTATTTTGTAATGAGACAGCAATACGGCAAATAATTACCAATATCCTATCTAATGCAATCAAATACAACAAGGACGGTGGTACCATAAGTATTAATAATAACGTACAAAATGGGTGGCTCAACTTAGAGATAGCCGATAACGGTCATGGAATGACAAATGAAGAGATTGATATAATTTTTAAGCCATTTAATAAATCGAGAAGAAGTAACATCATAAATCAAGAAGGATCAAGACTTGGATTACCAATTGCAAGCACTCTTGTTCAAATTCATGATGGTAACATCGACATAAAGAGTGCGCCGGGTAAAGGAACATGTGTTACAATATCAGTACCACTCATTTCCCATGAAAGTGCTCCAAAAAATCAGAAATCTGCATAATAATTTGTCTGGGTATCATTTTCTTAACTTAAAGAAAAAGATAACAAATCCAAGGGATAATAGAAAGAATGGCAAAATCCATAAAACATATGTGTTTGCTTGAACTGGAGGCGTCATTAGTATCTCATCACCATATTTTTGATGTAGGTCATTTATAATATCACTTGAACCCGTTCCTTTTGTTAGCTCCTCACTAATGTATGCCTTAATTGATTGAGAAAAATTTGAATTTGACTCGTAAACATTTTGCCCTTCGCATTCAAGGCATTTTAACTCAACCGCAATTTCCATAATACTTTTTGACAAACTCCTCTCATTATTTTCTGAAGCCGAATGCGCCAGTGGTGCAGAAAAAAATAAAAAAAATGAGATGAAGAAAAATATTTTACTGAAATTATTTTTTTTATGCATTTGAAGTACCAAATATTTTTGATCGAAAAAGAGTTTTAAATAATACACCAAAAGCCATCAAAAAACCACCCAGCCAGATAAATCTTACGAAAGGTTTGTATGACACCGATGCATATATAAATTGTTCTTGTACTTCCCCAACGGTTATATACATATGATCAAAATAATATTTGTGAATACTAGCCTCAGTTGTGATATCTCCACTTTTTCTAAAAAACCTCTTCGCAGGAGTCATGTTAGCTATTTTTTTATCATCCTTTATCAATGAAAAATTTATTTGTAGGTCATCATAGTTTTCGCCAATATGAGTTCCAAAACCGTCATATTGTAACTCAAATCTATCAATTTGAATTTTATCACCTAAATTCATTTTCAAATCTTTATTCTCACTATAAGCGGAGGCATATATGATACCAAATATCATAATACCAAATGCCATATGCGTTATCCTTGAACCAATTATTGGTAAATTCTTTCTTCTTAATTCAGAGAATTCTATTCTAAATTTTGACAGATTTCTTGGTAATAAATCTACAATTGAAACGATAAAAATCCATATAGCTAGGGATATTAGCAATAAATGAAACGCATCAGCATTTTCATAGATTACTAATTGCATCGCTATGATCAGGAATATTGTAATTACAAAGGATATCATTAATCTCTTTACAGCAAGCTGCGTCCAATTATCTTTCCATGTGAGATTTGGCCCTATTGGCATGAGAATTGCGATCAAAATTACTAATGGTGCTATTACAATATTAAAATATTTTGGACCGACGGTGATGCGATCTCCAGTTATTGCCTCAAGTAAAAGTGGGTACATCATTCCAAAAAAAATGACAACAACTGAAACCATTAATAAGTAATTATTTATTAGAATAAACGTCCCTCTTCTGAGAAAAACAAAGTCCTTTTTTTCACTGTCTTTTTGTAGATTACGTAAAAAAATAAAAAGTGAAAAAAAGATAAAAAATGACAGGATGATTAAAATCCATAGACCTCTCTGTGGATCTGATGCGAATGAATGTACGGACGTTAATATACCTGATCTTACAAGAAAAGTGCCAATGAGACTGAAAGAGAATGTTAAAATTGATAACAGTAATGTCCAGTCTCTATGCTGGCCTGTAGATTTGTAATTTAAAAGTGAATGTATTAGAGCAGTTCCTGTAATCCATGGCAAAAGTGATGCATTTTCGACTGGATCCCAAAACCACCAACCACCCCATCCCAACTCATAGTAAGCCCACCATGAACCGATGCAAATTCCAAGTGTAAGAGCTATCCATGAGATGTAGGCCCATTTTTCGATCCATCTTGCCCAATTATCTGTTAATTTATTTTCTAACATAATTGCGACTGAGTATGAGAATAGCACTGAATATCCAACGTATCCTATATAGAGTAATGGTGGATGAATTATAAGACCTGGGTCTTGTAAGAGCGTATTTAGTCCTACGCCATCAATTGGGATAGGTAATTGCAGAGCAAACGGATTGGATGTAAATAGTATAAATAATAAAAAGGCAAATATGATAGATGTTTGAATTGCTATTGTATTGAGTTGCACGCTTTTAGGAATTTTTTTATCATATTTTATTATAAAAAATAAACAAATGCTCAAAATTAAGAGCCAGAGCAACATTGATCCTTCATGATTACCCCATACACCCGTAATTTTATAAATCAGAGGTTTTTGTATTTCAGAATTTTGCCATACTGTCACTAGAGAGAAATCTGAAATTACAAAGCCGTAGGTTAAAAGAATGTAAGAAAATAAAATAAACAAAAACTGGAATGTACCAAATAGAGACGCAAACTTATATTTTTTATGCCCATCGATTACTGGAACCTTTGCAAAAAATAAGGTTACAATCGATGACAGTAAAGCAAAAATGAGTAGAATGTTCCCGGTAAGCGCAATCATTTAAATGTCAAGATTTCTTATTTGACCACAGTCAAATCTATTTGTTTTTAAGACTCTCATACACTTCCTTTGGCATATAATTTTCGTCATGTTTCGCAACTATCTCATTCGCAATAAACAAGTTATCAATAAATTTCCCTTCAGCGACGATACCTTGTCCTTCTCTGAATAAATCTGGCAGTATGCCATTATATATTACAGACACCTCAGCTGTATTATCCTCAATAATAAATTTTGTTCCCAGATCGCTGCCTATTTTTAGTGATCCATCTTTAACAAGACCGCCAACACGAAGTAAG
This sequence comes from uncultured Rhodobiaceae bacterium, assembly GCA_913030915.1. Classification (GTDB taxonomy): domain Bacteria; phylum Pseudomonadota; class Alphaproteobacteria; order Rhizobiales; family TMED25; genus TMED25. The sequence goes on along the minus strand of CAJWEW010000003.1, from coordinate 29,735 downwards.
GTGCCATCCTCTGATTGATTGATTTCGCTGGGGGAATAGAAATATATAATATTTTCATCAAGTGCTATTAAGACGAGTGCAATAGCAAGGGCAGAAAGTAGAGTCGCGGTTGTGTAGAAATATAATCTTTTTACTTTATTTGTCATAATCAACTATTTCTCTTGTTATATAATCTTCATAATCTACTTTTTCTACATCTGTCTCGCTTTTAGTTCCATCTGTAACAACCGTATTTCTTGTCTCATGTATTTTTTCGTAATTTCCAGATATCAAATGATGCCAACTATATAAATCTTTTCCTTCAGCAACTAATTTATACGCACAGGTATCAGGCAACCAATTAAGCTCATGGATATTATCAACGGATAATTTAATACAGTCTTTTACGTATCTATGTCTCTCTGCATAGCTTTTGCATTGACAATTATTTTTATCAAATAGTTTACAAACCAGAGATGTATCGTAGAGCTGGCCACTTAATTCATCTTGTAATTTGACAGTGCAGCATTTGCCACATCTATCACAGAGCGCTTCCCACTCCTCATTAGACATTTCACCTAAGTGTTTCTCTTTCCAAAACATAATTTAATATTAATAACTGACGTTGATCATTAAAATAAAAATAAAATTCGTATAATATAACTTTATAAATATATATATACTAATTCAAATATAAATATTATTCAAATATAAATATTATTCATAGCCTATGGAAAAAATTGAAGAAATACTTGAAAACATGGAGTTCCTAGATAATTGGGAAGATAAGTACAAATACATTATCGAGCTTGGACAGAATCTTGATAACCTGCCTGATGACCTAAAGAACGCGCAAACTAAAGTTAATGGCTGCGTTAGCCAAGTATGGCTTCATTCTAAAGTTATAGATAGTACAACAAATGAAAAATATATCAAATTTGTTGGGGATAGCGATGCTTTCATTGTAAAAGGTCTAATAGCAATATTAATTGCACTATATTCTGATAAAAAACCTGATGAAATTTTGGATGTTCAACATGAAGATATATTTGCAAAGTTCGGTCTTGAAAGTCACTTATCTCCTCAGCGTTCAAATGGTTTATTATCTATGATCGAGCGGATTAAAAGTGATGCAATGCGAGAAGTGTAGTTGAGTTTTAATAATGAATAAATATATCCTTTTCCTCGCTCAGTTTTTTATATTGTTTCTATTTTGGTATTTGCTCTCAGGTAAGAATATAGCTTTATTGCTATTGCTTGGTGTAATCATCTCAATGTTAATCACGACCTATCAGCAAAAATTAAAAATTTTAGATGATGAATCATTGCCAATTGCAATACTTCCTCGTGCAATAATATATTGGATATGGCTTTATAAAGAAATCTTATTATCGAGTATATTTGTCTCAAAATTAATTCTGAAATTTCCACTGAACGTCTCTCCAAAATATTTTAAAATAAAATCTAATCAAAAGACAGCAATGGGCTTCAATATATATGCAAACTCAATTACGATGACCCCTGGAACAATCTCTGTTGTAACAAACAATGCAGAAAAAGAGATCCAGATACATGCGATTTCCGAAGAGACAAAATTAGGACTTGAAAGTGGCGTAATGGATACAAAAATAAAAAAACTTATGGGCGATAAAGATGTTTAGTTTCCTTATTATCATTATATCAATTACACTTGCAATTTCTCTATATAGGGCCTTAATTGGTCCAACATTATTTGATAGATTGCTCGCTGCAAATATCATTGGCACGACCACAGTGTTATTTTTGGTGATGTATGGATATCTCACTGATAGAACGGATTTCCTGGACATAGCAATAGCTTATATTTTATTAAATCTTATAGGAACTTTTGCAGTTTTAAAATACTTCAGATACGGAACTCTAAGTCATGGAGAAGAGGATTAAACAGCAATGGATATAGTATCATCATACGTTTCAAATCTTATGCTAATTGTCGGTTCACTGTTTCTTTTAATTGGTGCAATTGGCTTAATTAGAATGCCAGATGTTTTCACAAGAATGCATGCAGCTTCAATTATGGAGACAGCTGGGGCAAGCCTAATTATTATAGGTCTCATAATAAACACAGGCTTCACAGTCGTGTCATTAAAACTAATTATTATAATGCTTGCTATATTCTACATATCCTCAGTGGCAACACACGCACTGGCAAGAGCGTGTATCCATGACAATTTAAAACCGAATGTAATAAAAAAGGAGTCTGGTCAATAGAAATTTATCTTAACATGATTATACTTTCCCTGATGGCGCTAACAACACTCGGTATTATAAGACTGAGGAATCTATTCAGTGTTGTTATTTTAAGTACAATATATAGTTTTTTAATGGCAACATTGTTACTCATCTTTGACGCTGTAGATGTTGCGCTGACAGAAGCGGCAGTCGGAGCTGGAATATCAACTGTGCTTATGCTTACAGTTTTGTATTATACTAAAGTGAACGAAGAAAAGCCCAGATTCAAATCAATTCTCCCTCTAATAATTTGCTTAACTATAGGTGGTTTATTGATTTATGGAACCTATGGCCTACCACCTTTTGGTGCTTCCGATACGCCAATTCACACACATGTCTCTGTTCAATATCTTGAGAGGTCTATTAGTGAGACTGGTGTTCCGAATGTTGTTACATCTGTCCTAGCAAGTTATAGGGGCTTTGATACTCTTGGTGAGGTTATAGTTGTGTTTACAGCAGCGATTGGTGTTCTGTCAATTCTCAAGCGTGATAAAATATAGGGTGATATTATGAGATTGGACTTACTGCTTAGAATATCTTCAAAGATTTTTCTTCCTTTTATTATCCTATTTGCGTTTTATGTGCAATTCCATGGTGATTTTGGACCAGGAGGCGGCTTTCAAGCAGGTGTAATTTTTGCAGCCGGTATCATACTCTATACAATAATTTTTGGAATAAAAAAGGCCCAGAAAGACTTTCCCGAGAAGATATTTAATTACATGGTACCACTCGGTGTTCTAATCTTCACAGTTACGGGTTTGATAAGTTTATCTAAAGGCTTAAATTTCCTTGATTATGACGCTCTTGCGCACTATCCAAAACACGGTCAGCATATTGGAATAATTGCAATTGAATTGGGTGTTTTTGTCACTGTAATTGGTTCCATGGTCTCAATATTTTATGCATTTGTTACGCGAGGTAAAAAATGAGTTCTGCTATTTATAATTTCATTTCCTCATACAATTACTACATCATTATTTTTTTAATGGTAAGCGGCTTATTTATTGTCGTATCAAGAGGGAACATGGTAAAAAAACTTGTAGGTTTGGCGCTTTTCCAAACGTCTGTCTATATACTGTATATATCACCTGGAAAAATTCTAAACGGGACTGCCCCAATCCTAGACGATGGATATAGTGTTTATTCAAGTCCCTTTCCTCATGTATTGATCCTAACAGCTATTGTAGTGGGAATTGCAACTCTTGCATTAGGATTATCTCTGGTGATCAGAGTCAATGAAGAATTTGGAACAATAGAAGAAGATGAACTATTTGACAATGAGCTCAATAATGAATGAACATGCCCCTGCTCTTGTAGTTATGCTTCCAATTATTGGTGCTGTATTAATTATGTTAATTAGACATAATAACCTTAACTGGAGTATTGCACTGCTATCAGGTATTAGTACAATTTATTATTCAATTATATTATATCTTAATGCGCGATCTTTAGGGACAATATCCTATGCGATGGGCGGTTGGGAACCCCCCGTTGGCATTGAATACCGGATCGATGAATTTAATTCACTATTAATTGCACTAATTGCTATTGTGTCTTTTCTAATACTGATTTATGCCAAATCCAGTTTAAATATTGAATTAAAAAAAAATAAAATCTCAACTTTCTACTCCATGTATCTGCTCTGTTTAGGAGGATTAATCGGGATACTCTCCACGGGAGATGCATTTAATGCATTTGTTTTCTTGGAAATATCATCTTTGGCAACCTATGTGATAATTTCAATGGGCAACGATCGAAGAGGCCTCCTCGCTGCGTATCAGTATCTGATAATTGGAACTATTGGCGCGACTCTCTATGTAATTGGAGTAGGATTAATTTTTATTATAACTGGAAGCCTTAATCTCTATGATATCTCTATAAAACTCGGAGATATTGAACTTTATCGTCCGTTGCTAGCTTCATTAGCTTTTATAACAGTCGGTATAGCGCTCAAAATAGCATTATTTCCCTTGCACGCTTGGTTACCTAACGCATACGCTTTTGCGCCGTCCGTCGGAACCGCATTCCTCGCCTCAACTGCAACAAAAGTTGCTATTTATCTCTTGATTAAGTATCTATATCTCGTTTATGGATTTGACCTTGTATATTCCAATCAAATTTTTATTTTTGTCATACTTTCGCTATCCATTATTGCGATGTTTGGAGCGTCCATGATTGCTATATTCCAGAGTAATCTTAAAAAACTATTTGCGTATTCCTCGGTTGCGCAAATTGGATATATAACTCTTGGCATTGGTATTGCAAATTATAATGGGCTCATTGGTTCCACAGTGCACATAATCAATCATTCAATAATCAAAGCGGCAATTTTTTTAGCCATAGGTTGTTTGGTTTTTAGCTCCAAAATAGTAAATATAGATCAACTAGCAGGTCTTGGTAAGAGAATGCCTATGGTGGCTCTTTGTATTACAGTATCATCATTAAGTTTAATCGGTGTCCCAGGCACCGTTGGTTTCATATCAAAATGGTATCTTGTTTTAGGATCGCTAGAACAGGGCTGGTGGGTTGTTGTGTTTGCACTCGCTGTGAGCTCTATTCTGGCACTTATCTATGTTGGTAGGATTATTGAATTGATCTGGTTTCATGCGCCCGTTGTTGGCATGGATAGTGAGAATAAAATTCCATTTGAAATGTTAGCCGTAACAGTCTTGATGACAATAGCCACAATATATTTTGGGATTGATACAAGGCTCACCGGTGATCTTGCAAAAATCGCAGTTGAAAATGTATTACTAGGTGAACAATTATGAGCCAACAAATCATCTATTTATTACCGGTACTCATACCAATATTTTTGTCGATTTTAATCAAAATCACCTGGGAAATTCAACAGTTGCGTTACCCAATCCTGTTGTCGGGACCTATTCTGGCATTATGGAGTGTATATAAACTACAACAAAATTCTGATTTTATGAGTTCTAGCATCGATATTTTCGATATTTTTACGAATATTGGTATCTCATTAGGTCTTGAACCCATAAGTTTTGTATTTATAACCATGGTCAATTCTCTTTGGTTGGTCGCTACCTTATATTCATATGGGTATATGCGAACCAATAATGAAAAAAGGCTTGGAAATTTCTTTTCTTTTTTTGCCATAGCCATTGGTTGTGCCAACGGTGCAGCCCTCTCAAGTAACCTGCTAACATTATTCATATTTTATGAATTACTAACCGTATCAACATATCCCCTCGTGACGCACAAAGGCGACGAACAATCAAAGCAATCAGGCAGAAAATATCTTCTCATATTACTTGGTACCTCTTTATGCTTTTTTCTCCCCGCAATGGGATATGTATATTACCTCAGTGGCAATCTTGATTTTGTATCAGGTGGCCTTCTGACCACAACTCTATCTGGTATGGAGGTAAACAATGTCGCAATCTCGATATTGTTAGTTTTATTTATATTTGGTATCTCAAAAGCAGCGGTCATGCCTTTTCATTCATGGCTACCTGCTGCTATGGTTGCACCGACCCCCGTATCAGCGTTATTACACGCCGTTGCCGTTGTAAAAGTCGGTGTATTTTCAATTATTAAAGTATTGGTTTATATTTTCGGTCTTGATATCTTGCTTGGTCTATTCAGTGTTGATCTAATGATTTATATTTGCGGATTTACAATAATAACAACCTCAGTAATTGCATTAAAACAAGATAATTTAAAAAAATTACTAGCTTACTCGACAATCAGTCAATTGTCTTATGTCGTCATTGCTATTTTAATATTAACACCTTCGGCAATAATTGCTGCATCCATGCATCTTGTCGCACACGCCATTAGTAAAATAACATTATTTTTTGCGGCAGGTGCAATTTATTCCTCCACAGGATACACAAAAATAAGCGAAATGGATGGCATAGGAAAAAATCTTAGGGTCGTAAGCATTGCATTCACTTTGGGAGCGATGTCGCTGGTGGGAATTCCGTTGTTAGTTGGTTTTACAAGCAAATGGTATATTGTGCAGTCATCTGTAGACGTTGGCCAATGGTTTATCTTACTCATTATAACAATTTCTACTCTACTGAATATTGGTTATTTTTCGCCAATTATATATAAGTTCTTCTTTAAAAATGAGTTGAAAGAAGTCTCATTTAAGACACTACCAAAGGATATTACCTTATCTATAGTCATTTGTTGTGTGCTAATGGTAATTCTATTCTTGCAACCAAACTTGGTCATGGAGGTAATAAGTAATGTTAAATAGTACGATCAAAAAATTATGGATAAGTTTTCTATTCATACTTGCAATTTTATTTTTTAGTGACCTTTTAATTCACCGACACGATTATTTTGGCATAGATGGTTTTTTTGCATTTCCATCGATCTATGGGTTCTTATCTTGCATATTTTTAGTATTCGTCTCCAAAGCTATTGGAATTTTTTTAAAAAGGCCTGAGGATTACTATGACGAGTAGCCTATTACATCCCGGAATAATCCTCATAGCATTTGGATTATTCATACCATTGATCAAGAACCGATTGATTGTACTTTTATTTCCAATAGCGAGTTTTATTATTTTATTTTCATTAGATAATGGGACTATAATCAAGCTTGATTACGGAAATTATGAGTTAATATTATTAAGTATTGATAAATTAAGCCGGTTGTTCTCATATATATTCCTACTAATATTATTCGCCACTGCAATATTTAGCATAAACCAAGATAATAAATCTGAGATATCGTCAGCGTTTGTATATGTTGGGTCATCAATATCAGTTGTTTTATCAGGAGATTTAATAACTTTATTCATATTCTGGGAAATTATGGCAATAACATCAACAATTGTCATATGGAGCGGATCTAAGCAGTCCTATTATCCTGGGATTAGATACCTCGCTGTGCATCTGCTCGGTGGATCTATATTATTAATTGGGATAATTGGCTACGCAAATACCACAGGAACCCTTGCTTTTGGTCTAATGAGTCCTGATAATATATTCTCGTATTTTGTCCTAGCTGGCTTTTTAATAAATGCTGGTGCTCCGCCATTTTCCAGTTGGATACCTGATGCATACCCAAGTGCATCATGGTCAGGAACAGTATTTTTGTCTGCATTCACAACAAAGACAGCGGTATACGTTTTAATTGTTGGCTATGCGGGTTACCAATTTCTAATATATGTTGGCATATTTATGATATTTTATGGAATTATTTTTGCAATCCTTGAAAATGATATGAGACGCATCCTATCATACTCTATCGTTAATCAGGTCGGCTTTATGATTGTAGCAGTAGGTATTGGAACTGAAATAGCGATAAATGGCGCATCCTCGCATGCCTTCACGCACATTATATACAAGGCCCTACTACTGATGAGCGCTGGTTCAGTATTTTACATTACAGGTCGCACAAAATGTACTGATCTAGGTGGTTTGTATAAGACAATGCCTCTTACGATGATTTGTGGTATCATTGGCGCACTATCAATATCTGCATTTCCTCTAACCTCAGGTTTCATATCCAAGTCTCTAACTGTACAGGCTACCGTATATGAAGAACTCAAGATATTGTGGCTTCTCTTAACAATGGCATCTGCTGGGGTTTTTCTGCATGCTGGAATAAAATTCCCATGGTTTGTGTTTTTTCAAAAAGATGCGAAAATTAAAGCTCAGGACCCCCCAAAAAATATGAGGTTTGCAATGATACTTTTATCAGCGCTGTGTATATTAATTGGTGTTTTTCCTGGTGTGCTCTATTCAATTCTGCCATATGACGTCAAATACGTACCATATACATTGGATCATGTATCATCACAATTGCAACTACTAATGTTCTCCGGTTTAGCATTTTTCATTCTATTGAAGTATTTAAAACGAACGCTTACTATTACGCTTGATTTCGACTGGTTCTGGAGAAAATTTGGTGTATTAGTTGTAAGCTTATTTGACACTTACTTGCTCAAAAAGGTGCATACTCTTATTCATTCTATAGATAATTTAGGGACTCAAACAATTCGAAGTTTGCACAAGCATAGTGGTCCTTCTGGGATGCTTGGACGCTCTTGGTCAACCGGAAATATGGCGCTATGGACAGCAATTCTGCTTGGTTTATTTCTGCTATTTTATCTATTTGCGTAAATGTGATAGAATAAAATAATGAATAAACGAAATGAAAATTTAACTGAATTACAATATTATGTTACTAGGGAGTCTGGAACAGAGCGTCCTTTTACAGGCCCACATCTAAATGAAAAATCAGATGGTACCTTCACATGCATTTGTTGTAATACACCATTATTTGCTTCAACCCATAAGTATGACTCAGGGTCTGGATGGCCAAGTTTCTACGATACAGAATATAAGATGAATATTTCTGAGCATAGCGATAATAGTCATTTCATGGTCCGAACAGAAGTGAAATGTGCAAATTGTGATGCCCATCTGGGACACCTTTTTAATGACGGTCCCAAACCAACAGGTCTTAGATACTGCATCAATGGAAATGCAATGGGCTTTGAAAAGAAAGATGAACTTAATGGCAAATAATTTTGAGAAAGCTCTACCTGATCAAGATTGGGACGATATTCTTGGAATTAGTGACGAATTTTCAAATGAAGAAAAACTTGTTCAAAAAACTGCGCATGAATATTCATCTAAAGAATTATTTCCAAGAGTTAAAGAAGCTTTTAAAAAAGAAATATTCGATAAAAGTATCTTACAGGAGCTCGGTAAACTTGGCCTTATTGCACCGACAATACCAGCAAAATATGACGGGGCAGAATTAAATCATGTTTGCTATGGCCTCATAGCTTATGAAATTGAAAAGGTTGACTCTGGATACAGATCGGCTATGAGTGTTCAAAGCTCCCTTGTCATTCATCCAATTTTTGAATTTGGTAGTGATGAACAGAAAAAAAAATATATTCCAGAACTTATTAAGGGAAAACTAATAGGCTGCTTTGGACTAACAGAACCAGATCATGGGTCAGACCCATCAAGCATGCAAACCACGGCAAAGAAAGCTGGTAATGGATGGGTTTTAAACGGTTCAAAAACATGGATTACTAATGCACCGATTGCAGATGTGGCAATCGTTTGGGCAAAAACTGATGATTATGATATTCAAGGTTTTATACTCGATAAAAATAAGCATAAATTTCGTGCTGAAAAGATAGATGGAAAACTATCACTGAGGGCCTCTTCTACAGGGCAGATTCATATGGATGAGACACACGTTGACGATGATTGCCGGCTACCCGGTGTGAGTGGACTTAAGGGGCCTTTTTCATGCTTGAATAAAGCGAGATTTGGAATTTCTTGGGGAACAGTTGGTGCAGCAGAGTTTTGCTGGCATACTGCACGTGAATACGCCCTCGACAGAAAACAATTCAACAAACCAATTGCCAGTAATCAGCTCATTCAAAAAGATCTAGTGGATTGCCAAACGCAAGTCACACTAGCAAAACTTGGGGCCTTGAAACTTGGAAGGGAACTTGATAAGAGAAAAATCAATCCAGCTGCAATTTCGTTGCTTAAACGAAATAATTGTTTAATGGCACTCGATATTGCTCGTAAATCTCGAGATATATTAGGCGGAAATGGAATATCTGAAGATTATCATGTAATTCGGCACCTACTTAATTTAGAAACTGTCAATACCTATGAAGGTACATCAAATATACACTCGCTCATTCTCGGTAGATCTCAAACCGGAATTCAAGCTTTTTATTAAAATCCGTTTATTCATTATTTGATATTTTGATTTAAATTATTATATTTAGATGATAACATTTCTATAAATTTAATTTACAAACGGAGAAAAAAATGGCATTTGAGCTACCTGATTTACCTTATTCACATGACGCGTTAGCGCCATTTATGTCGGCAGAAACATTAGAATTTCACCATGATAAACACCATTTAGCATATGTCACAAATGGTAATAATCTTTTGGCAGACTCTGATTTATCGAATGAGTCACTAGAAAATATTGTCATAAAGTCACATGGTACAAATCCAGGCTTATTTAATAATGCAGCACAACACTACAACCACCTTCATTTTTGGAATATGATGGCACCGAATGCATCAGGAAAAATACCATCCAATCTTGAGAAGAAGATAGATGAAGATCTCGGCGGTATTGAGAAGATGAGATCTGATTTTATAAACGCAGGCGTCACTCAATTTGGTTCTGGATGGTGCTGGCTTGAATTGAAAGATGGAAAGTTAAATATCTCAAAAACCCCAAATGGTGAAAATCCTTTGGTTAATGGAGCAACTCCATTACTTGGTTGTGACGTTTGGGAACACTCATATTATATTGACTACAGAAATGCTCGACCAAAATATTTAGAAGCATGGTTTGATAATTTGATAAATTGGGAATATGTGAATAGCCTCTATGAGGCTGCAAGCTAACCTATACCTACACATCTTTTTATGAACCCCCTATTTTTAATCAAATAGGGGGTTTTTCTTTTATTAAAGAAAAAAATAAGCCTGTAAATACAGTATGTTACGAACGCAATTCACAGAAAAAAAGGGCTCACGGTTATAATTACTGAAAAAGTATGTTAAGGTATCACCTCTTTAAAAAAGAAAAAATAGGAAGATTTATGAATAAATATATATTACCAATCGTCGTAGTAGTATTAATTGCAGGCGGTATTATCCTAAATAATGCACTCAAAGAGGATACAAAACTCGCAGACTGCGGATCTGTTACTATAGCGAATATGAATTGGTCATCAGCGCAAGCTATTGCCGAAATTGATAAAATAATTCTAACACATGGATATGAATGTAACGTAGAACTAGTTCCTGGAGATACTGTACCAACATTCACATCAATGAATGAAAAAGGGGAGCCAGACGTTGCACCAGAACTTTGGTCAAACTCACTAAGAGCTCCACTTGATGCCGCGAAAGAAGAAGGAAGATTAATTTCCGTTGGAAATGTATTCTCTCAAGGCGGCGAAGAGGGTTGGTTCATTCCAGAAGCAACATTGGCTGCGAATCCAGAACTCAAAACCTGGGAAGATGTGATTGCAAGACCTGATTTATTTCCAAATCCAGAAAATCCTGAAAGGGGTGCCTTAGTTGGCTGTCCTGCAGGATGGGCTTGTCAATACATAAACCAGAATCTCTATAACGCTTATGACATGAATGCAAAAGGTTGGGATCTAATAGATCCAGGCTCATCAGCCGGGTTGGACGCGCTTATCAGTAAAGCCATAAATGATGGATCAAACCTGCTAACCTATTACTGGGCGCCAACTGCAATTCTTGGAAAACTACCTATGTATATGCTACAGCCGAATGTTGAGCATGATAGTGAAGAGTGGGCAAACTGCACAGGCGTTGCAGATTGCGCAAACCCAAAACCAAATGCTTGGGCGTTTTCAGCGGTTGAGACTGTTGTGACAGATAATTTTTCTGAAGAAGCTTCTGTTGCGATGGATTACATATCAACAAGAGACTTTGATAATGCCACAATGAATAAATTACTTGCCTGGATGGCGGATAATCAAGCAACTGGCCTGGAAGGGGCGCTCCATTATCTTGAAAATAACCAAGATGATTGGTCGGCTTGGGTTTCACCAGCCGTAAAGGATAGGGTTCTCGAAGCTCTATAACATTTATTACGTATCCTAGGAGGGACACAGTCCCTTCTAGGATATAGATTGCGAACGCATGTCAATACTTACTGAATTCCCATCGATAGATACTGAGACTCTCCGATCTCTAAAAAAATCAATAGACTCGGGTTTTTTAAATTTTTCACGAAATTATGGCGATAATATCGAGTCATTCTTTGACCCGATTAGATTTCTACTGATAGAGTCAGAGCAGTTTCTCATTAATACACCTTGGCCAATCATTATGGCTATAATCGCAATAATCGCATGGTTAGGCTCAAAAAATATTAAAATTGTTCTGTCTGTAATTATTATCCTAATACTTATTGGCTACTTTGATATGTGGGAAAACACCATGAAAACCATATCCATAACGTTCGTGGCGGCCTTTTTAGCAATTGTCATTGGGATCCCGATTGGAATATTAATGGCAAAGTCAAATCTTTTTCAACGGATCATGAATCCTGTTTTAGATGTAATGCAGACGATGCCAAGTTTTGTTTATTTGATACCAGTTGTCATGCTTTTGGGAATTGGTAAGATTCCCGGGCTCATCGCTGTTGTTGTATATTCAATACCGCCGATGATTAGACTCACGAATCTTGGTATTAGGCTTGTAAACAAAGCTGTTATTGAAGCTGCTGACTCCTATGGTGCGTCTAATACTCAAAAACTAATATACATACAGATACCTCTTGCGCTGCCAACAATTATGGCTGGAATAAATCAGACAATAATGCTTGCATTATCAATGGTGGTTATTGCCTCAATGATTGGAGTGACTGGTCTTGGTCAACCAGTGTTACTGGCAATCCAGAACCAGTACTTTACGCTTGGTATATTTAATGGTTTCGCAATTGTTGGAATTGCAATTGTTTTTGACCGAATTAGTCAAGCCTACGGTAAAAGAATACAAGAAAGTCATGGGACTGTAGATGGTAAATAAACCTTATATTAGATTAAGGAATGTCTCTAAAATATTTGGTGAAAATCCAGATAGCGTCATAGAGCTAGTAAAAAATGATATTGATAAAAATGAACTTCAAAATAACCATCATCATGTCATTGGACTACAAAATATCAATATAGATATTCCAAAAAATAAGATTCAGGTCTTTATGGGGCTTTCGGGATCTGGTAAATCAACTCTGATAAGACACCTAAATCAACTCATAAGACCAACAACGGGTGAGATAATTGTAAATAACATCAATGTTACTGAATTGAATAAAAAGGATTTAATCAACTTCAGGCGTGAAAATTTCGCTATGGTATTCCAAAAATTTGCACTTCTACCCCATCGAACTGTTCTATCGAATACATATTTTGGTCTACAAATTAGAGGTGTAAAGAGCCCTGAACTTGAGAATACTGCAAAATATTGGATTGATAAAGTTGGGCTTGATGGGTTTGAAAATTATCACCCAAATCAGCTTTCAGGGGGTATGCAGCAACGAGTTGGTATTGCACGTGCATTGGCAAACGATGCACCAATATTATTGATGGATGAACCATTTTCAGCACTAGACCCTCTTATCAGAATTGAAATGCAAGATATGCTTATTACACTTCAAAAGGAACTCAAGAAAACTATTATCTTTATAACGCATGATTTAGATGAAGCGCTAAAGTTAGGAGATAATATTGCAATATTAAGAGATGGAAAGATAATACAATCAGGCACTGGTCAGGACATTATTTTAAATCCTCATGACTCTTACATATCAAATTTTACAGCCCAAGTGAATAGAGGTAAAGTCATCGAATGCGAAAAAGTTATGAAAAACCTCTCCAAAGATGCATTTTCAAAAGTGACTATTGCAAAAGAAACAAAGCTTGAAGAAGCTGTACGAGTCATGATTTCAAATAACGTTAATGAAGTTGATGTCTTAAACTCAAAGAAGAAGTATATTGGTACTGTATATTTGAATGACGTTATGGCCTCAATAATAAATCCTATTGATGAGCCATAGAATATAAGATAGCTTGATCATGTTAGATAACTAATCATCAATGCTTCATGAAACAATCTGTTCTAATAATTACAATATTCATACTTGGATATCTACTTGCTATAATATTTCGATCAATTAATGGGATACTCGCTCCAAATTTAATTGCAGATATTAATCTCACAGCTTCCTCATTAGGTTTTCTGACGTCAACATTGTTAATAGCGCATGCACTCGCACAGATACCTCTTGGCGTTTATTTGGATAGTCATGGACCAAAAAAAGTCCAAATAACCCTTCTCCTGCTTGCCGCGGTTGGTTGTGTTATTTTTGCATTGAGCTCAAATATTTATGTAATGACATTCGCTAGATTAATGATCGGAGTTGGATTCTCAGGGGCTTTAATGAGTGGCTTCCGTGCCGTTAGCATGTATTTAAAACCAGAGAATGCTGCACTTGGAAATGGAATTATCATGAGCGCAGGACAAGTAGGGTTGCTCGTTACGAGCTGGCCCACTGAATACTTACTTAATTTCTTTACGTGGAGAGGAACCTATGGAGTGTTCATTATTCTAATTTTTATTGTTGTTTTTTTGACATATATCCTAATTCCAAAGCAGGGATATACAGATAACTCAAAACCCGTAATTGACAGATTGAGGGATCTAAAAATAGTTTTACGCGATCCATCAATATGGCGATTGGGCCCGCTTGTTTGGATTACAGGTGGTTCACATATCGCCTTGTTAACATTATGGGCGGGTCCTTGGTTCAGTAATGTGGCATCTTATGGTCGAGATGATGTTGCAACTGGATTAACCATAAATGCAATAGCTGCGATATCGGGTATTTTCTTTAGCGGTTTAACTGCCAAAATCCTCAATAGATTTAATATTGGAATTCTAAAAATTCTTACTGTAATTTTAATTACTCATATATTTTCTCTCATACCTATTATCTTTTTTTCTCCAAATATAGGCGCCTATTTTTGGATTATCTTTGCTATGACTGGTCAAGGTGGTATTTTATCTTATCCATGGGTAACAGCGAAATTTGGAATGTCTTTGTCATCCCGTGCAAATACTATTGTCAACCTTGGTACTTTTGTAATTGCTTTTTTTATTCAATGGCTTGTTGGCGTTGTAATAGATTTATTCCCACTTATTAATGGAATAACATATAACCCAATGGCATTTAATGTAAGTTTTATGATAATATTAGCTATGCAAATTATGGTTTTATTTTGGTATTTCAGTGGTCTCAGGTACCTAAAATTAGATAATGAAAGGACGTAAAATTATGAAAGTAGAAATCATATGTACTGGTGATGAGGTACTAAGTGGTAAAATCATTAATTCTAATTTTGCACATATGAGTGGAAAGTTAGAAGAGGCGGGGCTGAATGTCATTTGGGGAACTACTGTTGGTGATAACAAAGAAGACCTACTAAAGTCCTTTCACTTAGCATCAGAAAGAGCCGATGCTGTTATCGTTAATGGTGGACTCGGACCAACCGTTGATGACCTATCTCAAGAAGTTGCAGCTATCGCATCCGGAAATGAGCTTGAGCTGAGACAAGAATGGCTTGAAATTATGGAAAAGTTTTTCATAAAAAGAGGTCGAGTAATGACTGAGAATAATAAAAAACAAGCAATGCTACCTAAAACTTCTGAATTAATTAATAACCCAATTGGTACTGCATGTGGCTTTGCAGTAAATATTAAAAAGGCGCGTTTTTTCTTCACCCCAGGTGTTCCAAGAGAGCTTTTTCTTATGCTACAAGATGAGATTATTCCTAGGTTATTGGAATTATCGGGTGAAAATATAGTAACGAAGCTCAAAACATTCCATTCATACGGAATTGGAGAGTCGAGAGCAGATACGCTTTTGAAAAATGTCGTTGATTTATCTCCTGATAAGATTGTAAAACTAGGTTTTCAAGCGCATTTCCCGCAGCTTGAAACAAAGCTATCCATCAGGGCAAACTCGTTGGGTGAAATAGAGAAAAACCTCAAACCTGTTGAAGATAAAGTAAGAGAGACTCTTGGTAATTACATATTTGCAGAGGACAAAAATACTCTTGAGGGATCAATCTTTGAATTACTAAAAAAAAATAATAAAACAATGTCCATCTCTGAATACCTCACATGGGGTAATATAAGTAAGAGAATTTCAACAATTGATAAGAAGGGTGATCATCTGAAATTTTCTGTTAGCTCAAATAATTTGGACGCTCTCGCAGATAAATTGAAGCTATCAAAAAATAAGCTATCAATTGAACTCAATGAGGAGATTACAACAAAAGTTAGAGAGCTATATATGACTGACCTCTCCCTCTCTGTTATGATAAATTACCAAGAGGAGAATGAAGCTGATACATATATTACAATGTCTTCAGAGAATGATACGAAATCTAGAGTAGGTAAATTTATCGGTGACGAGCACAGAATTACGCTCGGCAGTGTAGAAATGGCTTTGGACTGTGTGAGAAGATATTTTGCTAATTTACCATTTGATGAGAAATCAGATTTTGAGAGATAGCTAGTCTTTAATAAGTTCTTCTAATTTTTTGAATAAAATATTTATATTCGATGGGTCCAAATCTATCTTACCACTGTGTGTCATTTTCGCTATTTCCACAACAGCATCATTATATGGTGTTGAAATCCCAAGTTTGCGCCCCTCTTTTGAAACTCTGCCATTTATAAACTCAATCTCACTTCGCCGTCCCTTTACATGATCTTGAGCTGCGTGTGTCCTTGCATTAGGGCCAACATCCTTAACCATTTTTTTCATAACTAGTTCAGCTGCATCTTCACCAGCATTCCCAATATCCTCGTTTGTCAGACCAAAAAGTGGTTCAATCATATAACCCAGAGCTTTTCCAACTTTGAAGGACTCTCTTCCAACCCCAACAGAAAAATCAAACATACCAGGCAACTTTACCGCTTCCCAATTTTTCAAATTCAAGGATGAAAATGGGCATGTCATTGAATTCGCAATTAACTTTGTCCATTTAGCCCCATAAATATTGTCAGTTAAATCACATTTTCCAACATTTAACATGATCTTCTGAACCTCTTTTAGCCTTGAAGTAATCTCACCACTTAATTCTCCAACAGCGAACCAAGTCCCAGATGGAACTGTATTTCTCTGCACAAATCCAGGGTTGAATATTTCACAACTTAACTCAACAACAGCACCAATCACATTTTCTCTACCGACCATATCCGCATTTAAATCGTCATTATATGCATTTTGTAAGCCAACAAAAACACCTTTATCTTTTAAATATACTGAAGCAAATTTTGACACCCATTGTGTGTCATAGGCCTTAACAGCCATTAATATAAGATCAAATTGGGGCTGTAACTTTGCTAAATCACTCATATGATATGCAGAGACCTTTGTATTTTTTTCCCCCTCTTTGGTAGTTACACTAAGACCGTCTCGTCTGATTTTATTAATATGATCTGCCCATTGATCAACTAATATAACATCTAATCCAGCATCAGTAAGCGACGCCGAAACACAAGAGCCAATAGCCCCTCCACCTAATACACATATTTTTTTCATATTTTTTATCCTACTATTTAGAACAGGCCTTCAATATTACCGCCCCTATCTAAATAAATATTCTCTGCAGCTGGCTTTCGCGGCAATCCGGGCATGGTCATGATATCACCAGATATCGCAACGATAAACCCTGCTCCGGCTGATAGCCTGAGCTCTCTTATTTCAATATCATGATCGACAGGCGCATTTTTCAAAGTTGGATCTGTTGAAAATGAATATTGCGTCTTCGCCATGCAGATTGGAAGTTTACTAAAACCATTCTTTTCCAAATCACTAATTTGAGTTTTAACTTTTTTACTTAAGATAACGTCCTTCGCACGATAGATTTCCTTTGCAATTTTAGTTATTTTATGCTCAATTCCCTCCTCGAGCTCATACAAATGTTTAAAATCTCGATCAGCATTCTCACATATATCTATTACTTCTTTTGCAAGGTCAGTAATTCCACTTCCGCCCTCAGCCCAATGATTCGATAAAATCACTTTACTCTTAATGCCACTCTTATCTATTGCTTCAATTAGAGTGCTTATCTCACTGTCAGTGTCATTAATAAATCTATTTATACATACGACGGTCGGTACACCAAATTTTGATATATTTTCCAAATGTCTTATCAAGTTCGCGGAACCGGCATGGACTGCTTCATTATTCTCTTCCTTCAATTGATCGATCTTAACTCCCCCATGCATTTTAAGGGCTCTCACTGTCGCGACTACAACTGCAACGGACGGTTTTTCATCAAGATAGCGACACTTAATATCAAAAAACTTTTCAGCACCTAAGTCAGCACCAAAACCGGCTTCTGTAATCACAAAATCAGACAATTTTAAAGCTAAGTTTGTCGATATGATTGAATTACACCCATGCGCTATATTTGCAAAAGGCCCCCCATGTACAAATGCTGGATTGTTTTCCAGAGTCTGTACAAGGTTTGGCTTTAAAGCATCTTTCAATAATACAGCCATAGCTTGATTTGCACCAATTTGCTCTGCTGTTATCGGTTCCTTGTCTCTTGTGTATGCAACAACAATCTTACCGAGCCTTTCTGTGAGCTCTTCTAAGCTACTTGAAAGACAAAATATTGCCATGACCTCGGACGCAACTGTAATATCAAATCCATCAGATCTCGGGTAGCCATTAGAGATACCACCAAGCGAGGTAACTATTTCTCTGAGCGACCTTTCATTCATATCAAGTGCTCTACGGATTGCGATTCTTCGAGTATCGATGTTGAGTGCGTTACCCCAATAGATATGATTATCGACCATTGCGCAAAGGAGATTATGCGCAATTCCGATGGCGTGAAAGTCTCCTGTAAAGTGAAGGTTTATATCTTCCATAGGGATAACTTGTGAATAGCCACCTCCTGCTGCGCCGCCTTTCATTCCAAAGCAAGGTCCAAGTGATGGTTCACGAATACAAATTGTTGCTTTTTTTCCAAGCTTATTGAGACCATCACCCAGCCCAACTGTCGTTGTTGTTTTTCCTTCTCCAGCAGGTGTTGGCGTGATAGCAGTTACCAGTATCAGTTTCCCGTTTTTCTTACTTTTTATATTATTAATGTAGTCAAATGAGACTTTTGCCTTTAGCCCACCATATGTTTCAATATCATTTTCACCTAATCCAAGCTTTTCTGCTATTTTATTAATATTTTGCGGTTTGGCGGCCCTAGCAATTTCTATATCCGTTGTCATTATTGTATTCTCTTTTTATATTTATAGTTATTTTTAATTTCCCAGAATATCACCAGACTTCATATTGCTAATTTCTGCGTATTCCATTGCACTCATTTTTTTTCCATTATGTCGAAATTTTTGAATGGATATTGTACCATGCCCTGTGCTTATTTGTATGCCAACTTCTTTATCAATATTACAGATATAACCGGGTATGTTTTGATGGTCATTAATTATTTTTACATCATATAACATAATTTCATTACCATTATGTAAAGTCCATGCACCCGGCTGAGGGTCACTCGCTCGAATGAGTGCGTGAATTTCATTTGCGTGCTTTGTCCAGTCAATTTTTGATTGCTCTCTACCAAACCAACTTTCATATGAGCCTTCATCAAGATTTTGATCAATCTTTTGTGCATTGCCACTCTTAATTAATTGAACTGACTCCTCAATTGAGTCAACACCCATGGGAAATAATTTATTAAAATACAGAGCGCCAAGAGTTTCATTTTCATCAATGGTGCATTCTTTTTGTAATAGTATAGGTCCAGTATCGAGGCCATCATCTGGCCAAAATATAGTTATCCCTGTTTTTTTTGATCCTAATGATATAGGCCAATTTATTGACGAGGGACCACGGTGCATGGGTAACAATGATGGGTGATATTGAATAGACCCCTTTCGAGGTAAGTTTAGAATTGCACTTGGTACAATCAATGTCACATATGCCATAATGCATAAATCTGCATCAAAGGATTCCATTAACTCATATGCTTCATCTGTTTTCCAGCTAGTTGGTTGATGAACTGGAATATTATTTGCATTTGCAGCTTCAACTAACGGATCAAGATTTCCATTTTTTTTATTGGGAGCGGCACAAACCGATACAATATCCTCATTATTTGATAAAAGTCTCTCCAATACTGCACTGCCGAATGCCTGCTGCCCGTGTACTACAATTCGCATTATTAAACTCTACTTCATCGCATCTGTTTTATTGATTTCAACCAGCTCCTCGTCGCTGTAATTAAGAAAATCTTTTAAAATTTCGTCGTTATGCTCTCCTAATAAAGGCGACCTTTGGACATCAGCTTCCGAGTTTGATAATTTAATTGGACAACCGACAGTGATGTATTTACCTCTTTCAGGATGGTCAACTTCAACAACGGTTCCAGTTCGCCTCAAGGACTCATCATGAGCTATTTCTTTCATTGATAATATTGGCCCACAAGGAATACCAAGTGGGTCACATATTGATACGACTTCAAATTTTGTCTTAGTCATTGTCCATTTTTCTATTGTATCAAATATATGTGATAATTTATCTAATCTTGCTTTAGGAGTTGAGTATTCGGGATCACTGATCCAATCATCTCTACCAATTACATTACAAATTTTATCCCATACAGGCGCTTGTGTAATAAAGTAGACATAAGAGTCAGGATCATCCTCCCAGCCCTTGCATTTAAGAATCCAACCAGGCTGCCCTCCACCAGAATCATTTCCTGCGCGGGGAGTCGTATCTGTGAATGGAATCCCTTGACCAAATTGGCTATATTCAGATAGTGGTCCGCTGGATAACCTCTGATAATCTCTTAATTTTACCCGACATAAATTCACAACCCCATCTTGCATAGCGACGTCAACCTTCTGTCCAAGACCTGATTTCTCTCGATGGAACAGAGCTGTTACAATTCCCAATGCGAGGTGCAGGCCAGTACCCGAGTCCCCTATTTGTGCTCCTGTAACAAGAGGTGGGCCATCAAGAAAGCCTGTGGTCGAGGCAGCACCCCCAGCGCATTGGGCAATATTTTCATAGACCTTACAATCTTCATATGGCCCAGGCCCAAAACCTTTTACTGAGGCTAGAATAATTCTTGGATTTAATTTATGTATATATTCCCAACCGTAACCCATCCTATCCAGCGTTCCCGGAGCAAAATTCTCAACAAATACGTCACATTTTAATATCAAATCGTCTAATATTTTTTTACCTTTATCATCTTTAACATTTAAAGTAATAGATTTCTTGTTATGGTTTAGCATTGTAAAATATAATGAGTCCACACCGTCTTTATCACGTAGTTGCGAGCGGGTGATATCACCACCGCCTGGTCGTTCAATTTTAATAACGTTTGCGCCAAACCAAGCCAAGAGTTGTGTGCATGTTGGACCTGATTGAACATGTGTAAAATCAAGTATTGTTATACCTTTTAATGCTTCCATTTAATATTTCCTACTTATACATTGTCTGGGCTTTGGTGCCAGGTGCATACTCGTTGGGATCAACCCATATATTGATGACGACTGATTTCTTTGTTTTATTTATAAGCTTTCTTGCTTCATTTAGAGCAGAACTAATCTCATTTGGCTTATGAACTTCAATTCCATGCGCACCCCACATTTTTGGAAAATCTGAGAACTTCATATCACCAAGTTTATTGGCAATATCACCTTTTTGCTGACCATACTTCGCAAGTTGTCCATATCTAATTTGATTCATTGCTGAATTATTTCCAATCACCGCAATAAATGGCATTCCAAACCTATCAGCTGTTTCAATATCAAAGGCCGTCATTCCAAAAGAACCATCACCATAGTAGCATAGAACCTCCTTATCAGGATTGGCAAGTTTTGCCGCAAATGCGAAACCTGTTCCAACTCCAAGACTGCCGAGTGCTCCTGGGTCCATCCATTGACCAGGATTTTTTGGTCTCACTGCTTGCGCTGATATTGTAACGACATCACCACCATCACCGATAAAAATCGTATTATCATCAAGAAACTCATTTATTTCATAAGCGACTCTGTATGGATGGATTGGCATACTGTCTGATTTGAATGTTGGAAGGAGTTTCTCATACTTTTCATCTTCTTTACTGGATAATAATTCTATCCATTTATCCCTACTTTTTTCAATCTTTGCGTCGTAAGATTTTGGCATTAAATCTATAATTTGTGACAGAACAGAGCCAGGATGACCAACAAGTCCAATATCAATATCTCTATTTTTTCCCACATTTGAATAATCCTGATCGATTTGAATTATCTTGATATCTGATGATATTCTTGATCCGTAGCCCATTCTAAAGTCAAAAGGAGTACCAACAATGATTATGGTATCTGCCTGCTTAAAGGCGTCTCCCCTCGTTCTATCAAATGAGTACTTACAACCTTTACCGATCATTCCTCGGCTTGCACCATTTGTGTAAGCTGGTATTTTTAATTTCTCTATAAATTGATTTGCTTCAATATGACTTCTTGATTGCCACACCTGTTGCCCAAAAAGGATAGCTGGCCTCTCTGATTTTTTTAAAATTTCAACTGCCCCTTTTACTGCTGAGGGGTCTGCTTGTGATTTTATTGAGGCTCTGTATCTATCTTTTATCGGAAGCTTTACTGTTTCCACGGGCACCTCTCTGTCAAGAACATCCCTTGGTATTTCAAGATAAGAGGGTCCGCATGCTCCATTGAAGCATTCTCTTGCTGCCATTGCTACCATATCCGCAACTCGTTCGGTTGACATAACTGTAGATGCAAACTTCGTGATTGGTTTTAGTATTTCCATATGTGGTAGTTCTTGAAGTCCTCCCATTTTCCATTGTGATAAAGCACTCTGCCCCCCAATATGGAGTACAGGACTTTCAGATCTAAAGGCGGTTGCGATACCTGTAATTGCATTGGTAAATCCAGGTCCAGCAGTTGTCACAAGACAGCCCAGCTTCCCTGTTTGTCTGGCATATCCATCAGCAGCGTGAGCGGCCGTTTGCTCGTGCCGAAAATCAAATATTCTTATACCCTCTTCAATACAGCCATCATATATATCAATAATGTGCCCGCCACACAGGGTAAAAATTGCGTCGACGCCTTCATTTTTTAACGCTTTGGCGACAAGATGACCACCCGAAATCATGCCTTCATTTTCAGATCGCTTCTTTAGAATATCTTCAGTAGATGTAACCATAGCCGTTCCCTTAAATCCCCATCTAGGCTGTATTACTTAATTGGTGAAAAATTTGACCCAACCATTATCTTATCTTCTTGGGCAACAATCATCCCAGCTATTTTCTGCCGGTAGCGTGTCCATTCTGGGTCAGCATCGCGTTGTTCTCTCAGGGTCTCAAACTCCATCATGTCGTTATAACTCCAGATATGAACAACCTGATTTAATGTTCCAACTTTACTCACGAAGTATGCCACAAGGTTTAGTCCATGTTTCATTGCAACTGGATAGGCAAATTCTTCAAATATTTTAACATATTCATTGGTTTTACCGGGTTGTATCGTGTACGTTCTGTGATCAAATATCATCTTGCACCCCCTGAAACGATTTTTTTAATCTTTTAATAAATTATAAATGCAACTAATATGACTTATAACAAAAAAAAATTATTATGGCACTAATTTAATGCATATGGACACTCTAAAAAAATCGGCAATCGCTGGCTTTTTTTCTATTTTCATAATTGGTACTTTAACTTATTTGTCCTATGAAACGGAATATGGCCTATTTCTTGTTGCCTCATTCGGATCCTCAATGGTTTTAATCTTGGGTTACCCTGAAAGCCCATTTGCAAAAGGTCGGAACGTATTTTTTGGTCATATAATTACATCAATTGCAGGACTAATATGTTACTCGATTCTTGTAAGTCATTTCTCATTTAGCATCACATTTGTTATTCCAATAGCTGTAGGGCTGGGTATCTTTTTCATGATCTTATTAAATTCAACACACCCACCGGCAGGTGGCAATCCTATACTGATAATACTCGGTGGCCATTCTTTTGATTTTTTATTATCTCCGTTAATAAGCGGCTGTGTTGTAATTATTTTGCAGGCTTATCTGATAAATAATATAATCTTAAAAAGGGACTTTAAATTATTTTAGAGAACTTTGTATTTGATGGTTTTATCCAAAGATGATATTAAATATATCTTTAAAAATCAAACAGCGGAATTAGAAAATGAAAGTCTTATGCATATTGTACGATGATCCAAAAGGCGGAATGCCAAAAAACTATCCTTTATCAGAGCTACCTAAGTTAGATAAATACCCTGATGGTCAAGAACTACCAACACCAAAAAATATAGATTATACACCAGGCGAGCTATTAGGTTGTGTGTCAGGGGAATTAGGATTAAGAAAATTTTTAGAATCAAACGGCCATGAATTAGTTGTAACATCTGATAAAGATGGAGAGAATTGCACAGCAGACAAAGAACTGGTTGACGCAGATGTTGTAATTTCGCAGCCATTCTGGCCTTTCTACCTAACAAAAGAAAGAATCGCCAATGCAAAAAATCTCAAGATGGCAATTACAGCTGGAATCGGTTCTGATCACGTTGACTTACAAGCTGCAATGGATAATGGAATTGATGTTGTGGAAGTCACATACTGTAACTCTAGATCGGTTGCGGAGCACATAGTTATGATGATCCTATCGCTTGTCAGGGACTATCATAACCAACATAGAATTGTTAATGAGGGCGGTTGGAATATTGCAGACGCTGTGCAACGCTCATACGACGTTGAAGGGATGCATATCGGAACTGTTGCCGCTGGTAGAATTGGTCTAGATGCTCTGCGAAAGATGAAACCCTTTGATGTTCATCTTCATTATTTTGATAGACACAGGCTTCCAAATAGCGTAGAGGAAGAATTAAACCTCACATTTCATGAGTCAGTTGAGTCGCTCGTTGCGGTCTGTGATGTCGTCACGATAAATTGCCCACTTCATCCTGAAACTGAAAATCTTTTTGACGAGACTCTTATTAAGAAAATGAAGAAAGGTGCATATATCGTCAATACTGCAAGAGGAAAAATCTGTGATCGCGAGGCCATCGCGAAGGCCCTCGAGTCTGGTCAGTTGAGCGGATATGCGGGAGACGTTTGGTTCCCGCAACCAGCACCTAATGATCATATCTGGAGAACTATGCCTCATCACGGTATGACGCCCCATACATCAGGAACGTCTCTATCAGCCCAAGCTCGCTACGCGGCAGGTGTCAGAGAAATACTGGAGTGCTTCTTCGAAGGAAAACCAATCAGAGAGGAATACACAATAGTTAAAGATGGTAACCTGGCGGGTACAGGCGCTCACTCTTACAGTAAGGGAAGTGCTACAAGTGGGTCCGAAGAAGCGGCTAAGTATAAAAAAATGTAAAAGAACATAGTATGCATGCAACTCATGATGTTATTGTAATAGGTGCAGGTTTTGCAGGACTTTACATGCTTCATAAGTTGCGTTGCTATGGCTATGACGCACTTATCCTTGAAAGAGCTCCTTCCATTGGAGGAACATGGTATTGGAATAAATATCCTGGAGCAAGATGTGATACTGAAAGTCTTCAATATTCATATCAATTCTCCGAAGAACTGCAACAAGAGTGGGAGTGGACAGAAAAGTACGCTCGGCAACCTGAAATATTAAATTACTTAAACCATGTAGCAGATCGCTTTCAGTTGCACGCGCATATCAAATTAAATTTTGATGTAAAAAATATTATACATAAGAATTCACTATGGGAAATTTCCGGTAAAAATGAAGAGAAATTTCATGCGAACTTTTGTATAATGGCAACTGGCTGCCTGAGCCAACCTCTGAATGCCAAAATCCCAGGTATCGAGGATTTTGAGGGCGAGTGCTATCAAAGCTCACTGTGGCCTGAAAAAAAAATAGATTTTACAAAAAAAACTATCGCGGTAATAGGTACGGGTTCGTCTGGTATGCAACTAATACCCGAAGTCGCAAAATCTGCGGAAAAATTATATGTTTTACAGAGAACGCCGAATTATTCTGTTCCAGCCCACAATAAAAGTCTAGACCCAGATTTTGTGCAAGAGTTTAAGAAAAACTATAAGAAAAATAGGTCTGACGCGAAGAAGCTCGTCAGTGGTTTTCTGACCACCTATAATAAAAAATCTGCATTGGAAGTCACAAAAAAAGAGCTGAAAGAAGAATATGATAGAAGGTGGGCTGCTGGAGGGCTTGCATTCTTGGCAGCATTTAGTGACATAACACATAATCTCGATGCAAATAAAACAGCCACACAATATATTGAGGATAAAATAGATGAAATTGTTAAAAATAAAAAAATATCTGAGGTACTCAAACCAAGATCAATCGTAGGTTGTAAAAGACTTGTTATTGAGTCAAATTATTTCGATACATTTAATCGAGGAAATGTCGAGCTTATTAATTTAAAAAAAACCCCAATTAATTTGATTCATAGACAGGGTATTGATATCGAAGGCGTAGGAGAGATAGACTTAGATATGATAATATTAGCAACCGGATTTGACGCAATGACTGGCGCTTTGAATAATATTAATATAATTGGCAAGAACAATATAAACTTGAAAGATAAATGGATAAATGGGCCGGAAACATATCTTGGTCTTGCAACGAACGGTTTCCCAAATTTCTTTACTATCACTGGCCCTGGCAGTCCATCGGTCCTGACAAATATGATACCCACAATAGAGCAACATGTTGACTGGATAGCGGATTGTATAAGATATATTAAGAAAAAGTCTTATCATTCCATCGAAGCGAATAGAGACGCTGAAATTGAATGGGGGAAATATAACGATAAATGCGCTCGTGATACACTTCGTTATTATTGTGACTCGTGGTATCTAGGCTCAAATGTCACTGGTAAAAAAAGAGTTTTCTATCCGTTTGTTGGTGGATTACCGGTATATATCGAAAAATGCGAAAAGATAGTGAATAATTCGTATGAAGGGTTTACCCTAGAATAGGTGAAACACATGAAAAAATCTGAATACTCATCCTATGATGGCCTTGGCATCGCCAAACTCATAAGAGAAAAAGAAGTAACCGTTAGAGAAGTTCTGGATACTGCAATAAGTATCATTGAAACTTATGATGAGGATATATCTGCAATTACAACAAAAGCATATGATCATGCAATTAGAGCAATAGAAAAATCTCAGCCAGAAAATATTTTTCACGGCGTACCATTCTTGTTAAAAGACTTAAATGTGTCATGTAAGGGCTTGCCAACAACATTATCAAGTAAACTATTTGAAAATAATATTGCGAAAAATGATAGTTACTTAATCAAACTTTATAAAAAAGCAGGATTGATTATACTAGGTCTTACAAAAACCCCAGAATTAGCACTTTCGCTCACCACAGAGCCAAAAATTTCGGGGCCTACGAAGAATCCTCTAAAAAAATCAAACTCTCCTGGTGGTTCATCGGGGGGTTCTGCAGCCTCAATTCGTCAAGGATACGTACCTCTCGCCCATGCCACAGATGGAGGTGGAAGTATCAGAGTCCCTGCTGCCCTTTGCGGTCTTTTTGGTTTAAAGCCATCGCGTGGAAGAGTATCAAGTGGACCAGATCTTGGCGAGGCTCTGGGTGGCATGGCAATTAGTCACTGTCTATCTAAGTCTGTCCGAGATAGTGCAGCCCTGCTTGATATATCCAGTGAGTTGATGCCTGGCGAACCATACGTAAGCCCAAAACAAAATGGAAGATTTCTTGATTCTATTCATATTGAGCCGAAAAATTTGAAAATAGGATTCATGACCCATGATTTTGAAGGAAATAGACTAAACTCAGATATAATTCAATTAACAAAAAATTCAGCGCAGCTGTGTGAGGCCCTTGGTCACCATGTTGAAGAAATTAATATTGATTTATCCGCTCAGTCGATACTCGAGGCTTGGAAAATTATACCTGCAATAAATCTTTTAAATAATCTTGAAAATAGAGCAAAGATGCTTGGTATTAATCTCAAAGAAAGTGACCTCGAGCCGCTAAATTGGGCATGGATGAATGAAGGCAGAAAATATACAGCAGTTGATTATTTGAGAGCAATTAATAATATGCACAAAATAGGACGTATTATGGCAGATTACTTCGAAAAGTACGATTTGATACTTTCTCCAACCGTTAATATTAAAGAGCTTCCATTGGGAACAGTACATACAGATCATACAGATGTGGACCGACATCTTAATATGTTATTTCGTGAAATCGCTCCTCACACAGCAATATTCAATCAAACTGGAGGTCCGGCCATGTCAATTCCAATGCAAGTTTTTGAGGATGGGACACCTGCAGGAATGCATTTTGCTGCAAAAATTGGAGACGAGTCAACGCTAATAAGCCTAGCGGCTCAAATTGAAAAATACCGTCCATGGGACTGTTCTGCCCCAAATAATGATTAAATAATAATAAAATTACGATTTATGTAAAAGAGTATTTGAATGAGGATGACAGCAAAAGTTGCATACAGTCGCTGACTAAAATACACCATATCAACAATGCGATTCCTTTTGAGTCTGTGCTCCACTTGCAACAAGTACAAAAAGCACCCAATCATAATTAATTCAGTTATCAAGCCTAGATAGAATAGATTGAACCAAGCAACAAGTGTAATCAGATTGCTCTCCAGGAGAGTTCTTTTATTTCCATCTTTCAAGTGCAAACAAATGCCCCAATGGGTCCCCGCAATAAACGAAATGATGACTGCGGAGTATGCATAAAAAAGTTTTGATATATAACCTATTGTTTCAAAATGATAAAACGATATTATTAGCAGGAAAAGAAAGGGTATTACGCCCAAAAATGTTAAATACTTATCAGTCTTCATGGGTATGCTCAAAAATGAAATTTTCTGCCATTCCCACTATCCTCTCTTTTCTGATTGAATCCATCTTATCAAAGGAAGAAACCATGAGAGAAAGTCTTGGATTTGTCAGAAAAAAATCTCTATTCTTGTTTATGAATCTCCAGTATAAACCATCCATGACTTCACACCATTCACCCCGCTTAAAATCCATCATTTTTAGAATATAATTTGAACCACACAAATATGGCTTTGTGGCAAATATGCCACCGTCACTAAATAAACCCATACCATACACATTTGGATACATTACCCACTCCGAAGAGTCCATGTAATGTTCCATAAACCATCTGTAAACATTAGAAGGTTCAATTTCACATAAATTCATAATATTTGATTGAATCATTAAACGTTCAATATGATGTGTCCAGGCATATTTAGAAGCATTTTTAATTGAATAATCTAAGGGAAAAATTCCTGTTGTTCCAAACTTTTTGTGTGCTTTTGCGATGTCCCAAATTGACTCTTTGGTTGGTGCTTCGTTGAAAAGAATGCCGCCGCCACCGTTGACTTGTAGGTCGAAAAAACCTGGAGAAATTATACCGTCGAAATCGTAAATTTGACTGTCCGGAATTACCTGAATGTCGTCGGTAATGATTTGCACTTGGCCGTTTAAAACACCTAGCACAGCCTTAGCACACAGCCTTCCTTCATTGAACAAACGAGTTGGCCGAATCCAGTGTGCGATGTTTGTAAATTCAGGCAAGGCGGTCCTCTAAGAAATAGGGCAAAAGAGCGCTTTGAACTTCGCTTTGAACGATCGCGCGTCCGCGAGATGGTGCCAAGCCTTCAGAACGACTTAAGACAGCCGGTGAAAAATGCTTTGTTAAAATTTATTTCTAAACCAATTGACTTAATATTATGCGATAGCAGTCCATTGGTACTTTCAGCAATGTCTGAAACTTTCGAGCAAGATTCGCGATTCTCGCTTGTAGCGACAAGTAGTACTTCAGAGGGATTTTTGGCTACCATTCTAAGAATCGAGGTACAAGTCTGCATTATAGATT
>CAJWEW010000002.1 GCA_913030915.1 uncultured Rhodobiaceae bacterium | reverse complement strand
TGGCACAGAGTCAAGATCAAATGCAACGGTTATAAAATCAAAAGTACCTCTAGCAAATATGTTTGGTTATGTAAGCCATTTGAGGTCTATGAGTCAGGGTCGGGCACAATTTACAATGCAATTTGATCATTATGAGCAAGTACCACAGGCAGTCTCCGATCAAGTAATTGCAAAGTATGCATAAAAAAAGATAGGAAAATAATGCAAGGTCAAAATATAAGAATAAGGTTGAAGGCGTACGATCACAGATTATTGGATACATCAACAACTGAAATTGTGAATACAGCAAAAAGAACGGGTGCGAATGTCCGTGGTCCAATACCCTTGCCTCGTCGTATTGAAAAATTTACTGTTTTGCGCGGACCTCATATTGACAAGAAAAGTCGTGAGCAATTTGAAATCAGAACTTACAAAAGACTTCTTGATATTGTAGATCCGACACCCCAAACTGTTGATGCGCTTATGAAACTAGACCTTTCCGCTGGCGTAGACGTCGAAATAAAATTATAGGCAGAAAAATCATGAGAGTCGGTCTAATAGCAGAAAAAGTTGGAATGATGAGGGTCTTTACAGAAAAAGGGCAGCACATACCTGTAACTGTTCTATCACTCGCTGGTTGTCAAGTTGTTTCTCATAAAACAATTGAGAATGATGGTTATGCTGCAATTCAAATAGGTGCTGGTTTCCCAAAGGTTAAAAACGTAACAAAGCCAATGCGTGGCCACTTTGCTAAAAATAAGGTAGAACCAAAATCAAAATTAGTGGAATTTAGAATCGATGAAGGTAATTTCATACAGATTGGACTCGAGATGAAGCCGGATCACTTTGTCCCTGGTCAGAAAGTTGATATCACTGGAACTAGTATTGGTAAGGGCTTTGCTGGGGCTATGAAAAGACATAACTTTGCTGGATTAAGGGCGTCACATGGAGTTTCGATAAGTCACCGAAGTCACGGGTCAACGGGACAATGTCAAGATCCAGGAAAGGTATTTAAAGGTAAGAAAATGGCAGGACATATGGGTGCTGCTAAAGTAACTATCCAAAATCTATCAATTTACTCAGTTGACAACGAAAGAGGGCTCATTTTCGTACATGGTGCCGTACCCGGACATAAAGGCGGCTGGGTCACGATACGAGATGCAATCAAAATCAATTCAAGTATTGAATTGCCAACACCCGGGAGCTTCACGGACCCTAATGCACCAAAACAGGAGAGTACGACAGAGGTTAGTGATGATTTGGCAACTCAAGACTCGTCAATTGAAGAGGGTGGAGCAGAGCCATCCACTCAAGAGTTAGATGATAATGTTACCTCTGATCATAAAATTGAAGAAAATATCAGTGAAGTTTCAGAAGAAAATAAAGAAAACGAGGTGTCATCTGAAGAGACTGATAAAGCTAATACAGACGAATCTTCCCCAGAAGGTGAAGAAAACAATGATGGGCAAGGTATAAAAAAAGAGGACGAAGGTGATAGTAAATGAAGGTTAATGTGATCGATATATCATCAAAAGTGTCGGGGACAACAACGCTAAGTGATGCAATATTTGGGCTAGAGCCACGTAAAGATATCCTTCATAGAACTGTGGTCTATCAGCTTGCAAAGAAACGTTCTGGAACGCATAAAGTAAAAAATAGAGCAGAAATAACTGCCACAACAAAGAAAATGTACAAACAAAAAGGAACAGGAAGCGCAAGGCACGGGTCTAAAAAAGTACCTCAATTCAGAGGTGGGGGTCGCGCATTTGGTCCTCATCCCAGAGATCATTCAATAAAATTAACAAAAAAATTCAGAAAACTAGCCCTTAAACATGCCTTGTCATCAAAACTTAAAGACGGGGATATAGTTATTTTAAGTGAAGCTAAGCTTAGCAAGCCAAAAACATCACTTCTAGTTAAGAATTTGCAAAAAATGGCCGTTGACTCAGCACTTTTTATAGACGCTAGTGAGTTCGATAAAAATTTTGAATTGGCAACGATGAATATCCCAAATATCGATATTCTTCCAGTTCAGGGCATCAATGTATATGACATGTTGAAAAGAGATAAGCTTTTCATAACAAAAGCAGCACTTAAAGAGATTGAAAGTCGGTTAAATGAATAATATTGATATATATGACGTTATAAGAAATCCAGTCATCACAGAAAAGGCGACTTTAATATCTGAAAATGGTCAAGTTATCTTCGATGTCTCAAAGAGTGCCACTAAAGCACAAATTAAAGAGGCAATAGAAACGCTATTCAAAGTAAAAGTCAAGTCTGTGAATACCATGATAAGAAAAGGAAAATTAAAGAGATTTAGAGGAAGATTAGGAAAAAGATCCGATATAAAAAAAGCGATAGTATCTCTTGAAGAGGGTCAAAATATTGATTTTACAACAGGATTAAGTGGGTAGAAATTCATGGCATTGAAATCATATAAACCAAATACACCAGGACAGCGCGGACTAGTATTAGTGTCACGTGAAATGCTCTGGTCTGGTAAACCCGAGAAAACATTGACTGTAGGTTTATCAAAATCTGGAGGTCGAAATAATAAAGGAAGGGTTACAGCAAGAAGACGTGGCGGTGGCCATAAGCGGTTGTACAGGATGATTGATTTCAAGAGAAACTATTTTGAGATACCTGCAAAAGTCGAAAGAATAGAATATGATCCAAATAGGTCGGCATTCATTGCTCTATTACTCTACAAGGATGGAAAAAAATCATATATTCTTGCACCGCAAAGATTAGCGGTTGGGGATACAGTTGTGTCAAGTGCCAAAGCTGATATAAAGCCTGGTAACGCATTACCACTTGCTAACATACCCGTTGGTACAATAATACATAATGTTGAGCTTAAACCTGGAAAAGGCGGACAAATCGCAAGATCTGCGGGGACATATGTACAGCTAGTTGGTCGAGACCAATCATACTCAATACTAAGATTAAATTCCGGTGAGCAGCGTATGACTCGCTCTGAATGCATGGCCACAATCGGAGCTGTATCAAACCCTGATAATAAAAATATTAAATTGGCTAAAGCAGGTAGATCACGCTGGCTTGGTAGACGGCCATCGGTAAGGGGCGTGGCAATGAATCCAATAGACCATCCACATGGTGGAGGCGAAGGTAAAACATCAGGTGGTAGGCATCCAGTTACACCTTGGGGCAAGCCAACGAAGGGTAAGAAAACAAGAACAAATAAAACAACCGATAGACTGATTCTCAGAAGCAGGCATTTGAAAAAGAAGAGGTAATTTATAGATGGCGCGTTCAGTATGGAAAGGGCCCTTTGTTGATGGGTATTTGCTAAAGAAAGCAGAAACAGCAAGAGCATCAGGCAGAAATGATGTAATTAAGATCTGGTCAAGAAGATCAACAATACTACCGCAATTTGTTGGACTAACATTCGGTGTTCATAATGGGCAAAAGCATGTACCAGTTCTGGTAACAGAAGAAATGGTGGGACGTAAATTTGGCGAATTTTCTCCAACAAGGACTTATTATGGTCATCTAGCCGATAAGAAAGCAAAAAGGAAGTAGTGATGGCAACGAAATTACAAGAGGGAATGGCTTTAGCGACAACAAAAAACCTCAAAATTAGCATGCAAAAACTAAACTTGGTTGCTGCCATGATTAGAGGTAAAAAAGTTGAGAAAGCTATGAATGATCTTCAATTTTCAAGGAAGAGAATTGCTCAGGATGTACTTAAGACCCTAAAATCAGCCATTGCCAATGCTGAAAATAACCATAATCTTGATATTGATGAGTTGTATGTAAATGAGGCATATGTTGGAAAAAACCTTGTACTGAAGAGATGGAAGGCAAGGGCGCGAGGCCGTGTTGGTCGAATTAAAAAACCATTTAGTCAAATCACAGTTGTTGTAAAACAATTAGAAAATGAGGAAAACAAATAATGGGACAGAAGGTTTCACCAGTAGCCTTAAGGCTTGGAATAAATAGGACTTGGGATTCTCGTTGGTATGCTGAGAAAAACGAATATCCCAAGCTTTTGATGGAAGATCGTAAGATTAGGGCGCTAGTTAATAGCCTGAAATCAACAGCAGCAATATCAAAAATTGTTATTGAGCGCCCGCACAAAAAGTGTAATGTTACTATATATTCTGCAAGGCCTGGTATACTGATTGGTAAAAAGGGATCAGATATTGAGCTCATAAAAACTAAAATCCAAAAAATTACAAATACCGACGTCTCAATAAATATTCTTGAAGTTAAAAAACCTGAGATTGATGCTACATTGGTGGCAGAGTCCATTGCGCAACAACTTGAGAGGCGTGTTGCATTCAGAAGGGCAATGAAAAGGGCTGTTCAAACAGCGCTGAGAATGGGTGCTGGCGGAATTAGAATAAATTGTGGTGGAAGGCTTGGCGGAGCTGAGATAGCAAGAACTGAGTGGTATAGAGAAGGGCGCGTTCCACTTCACACACTTAGGGCTAATGTTGATTATGGAGTTGCTACAGCACAGACAACCTATGGTGCTATCGGGATAAAAGTCTGGATCTTTAAAGGTGAAATACTAGAGCATGACCCAATGGCCCAAGAAAAAAGTATAACTGGCTCACAAGATCAATCTAGAAACCAAAGACCAGAATAAGGGATAATACTCATGCTACAGCCAAAAAAGACTAAATTTAGAAAAATGCATAAAGGTAGGATTAGTGGTAACGCTAAAGGTGGATTTGCATTGAACTTTGGCTCTTATGGCCTTAAATCTCTCGAGCCCTCAAGGGTAACAGCAAGGCAAATTGAAGCCGCGAGAAGGGCAATGACGAGACACATGAAAAGAGCTGGAAGAGTTTGGATTAGGATTTTTCCTGATGTCCCAGTTTCTAAAAAACCGACGGAAGTCAGAATGGGCAAGGGTAAGGGTTCCGTAGAGTTTTGGGCAGCAAAGGTAAAGCCAGGAAGAATGATGTTTGAAATCGATGGTGTACCGCTTGATGTTGCAAGAGAAGCGCTATCACTTGCTGCTGCAAAGCTACCAGTCAAGTGTAAGTTTGTCTCAAGATTAGGCGATGCAAATTAGGAATGTAAGTGATGAAAACAATTGAAATTAGAGAGTTATCAGCAGATCAAATTAGTGATGAACTAATTAAATACAAAAGAGAGCAGCTCAACCTTCGCTTTCAAAGGTCTAGTGGTCAACTTGATAATACCGCAAGAGTCAAAGAGGTTAGAAGAACAATTGCAAAACTTAAAACAATTCAGAATGAAAAAAGTAAAATACAGGAGAAGAAATAATGCCAAAGAGAATACTCTCAGGTGTTGTAGAAAATAATAGCCAAGATAAGACAGTTGTTGTGCGTGTTGAGCGTCGTTTTATTGATCCCTTATTAAAGAAAACAGTAAGAAGATCAAAAAAATACCATGCGCATGACGAGGAAAATAAATATAACATAGGTGATGAGGTTCGGATTCAAGAGTCAAAGCCATATTCAAAGTTAAAAAAATGGATAGTTATATAGAAATCAGAAGGAATAGAGACCAATGATACAGATGCAATCAAATCTTAGTGTAGCGGACAACTCTGGCGCAAAAAGAGTGCAGTGTATCAAAGTATTGGGTGGGTCCAAAAGAAAAACGGCGCACATAGGAGATACAATCGTAGTTACTGTCAAAGAGGCAATACCTCGTGGAAGAGTTAAAAAAGGTGATGTTTTAAAGGCAGTTATTGTAAGGACGGCCAAAGGAATATTAAGAAATGATGGAACTGCAATAAGATTTGATGGTAACGCAGCTGTGTTAATAAATAATCAAGGAGAGCCAATCGGAACCAGAATATTTGGTCCAATTACTCGTGAGCTTAGAGCAAAAAATCATATGAAGATAATTTCATTAGCACCGGAGGTTCTATAGATGGCGGCAAAGATTAGGAAAGGTGATAGCGTAATAGTACTAACAGGAAAAGATAAAGGTAAAACTGGAACTGTTTTAACCGTCTTTCCAACTGAAAATAAGCTTATTGTGCAAGGAGTGAGTATTAAGAAAAAACATCAAAAACAAACACAAACACAACAGGCAGGAATAATAGAAAAAGAAGGTAAAATACACATTTCAAATGTTGCTATTATTGAACCAAGTGAATCTAAAAAATCAAAAATCGGTTTCAAATTTTTGAAAGATGGTCAAAAGGTAAGATTTTACAAAAGTAATAGTGAGGTCATAGATGACAAATAGTTATACCCCTCGAATGAAAATACATTACCAAGATGTAGTAATTAAGAATTTAAATGAACAATTTAACTACACAAACGCTATGCAGGTGCCGAAACTTGATAAAATAGTGATAAACATGGGTCTAGGTGATGCTGTATCTGACTCTAAAAAAGCTGACATTGCAATTGATGCGTTGGGTTTAATAGCGGGTCAAAAGCCAGTGTTTACGAAAGCAAAAAAATCAATAGCTAATTTTAAGCTTCGTGAGGGTATGGTTATTGGCACAAAGGTTACACTTCGTAAATCAAGGATGTATGAATTTGTTGACCGACTAATTACAATTGCGTTGCCTCGCGTTCGAGATTTCCGAGGTATAAGTTCAAAGAGCTTTGATGGAAATGGAAACTACGCCATGGGAGTCAAGGAGCATATCGTATTTCCTGAAATTAATTATGACAAAGTCGATGTCATAAGAGGGATGGATATCATTATCTGTACAACAGCAAACTCAGATGAAGAGGCAAAAGTTCTTCTTGAAGGGTTTAATTTTCCCTTCAGGAATTAATAATAGGAGTCTACATGTCAAAAGTCAGTATAACAGAGAGAAATAATAAAAGATGGAAAATGAATAAGAAGTTTTCGTCAAAAAGGAATAAATTAAAGGACCTAACAAAAGATAAATCGTTAACTATGGAAGAGAGATTTCAAGCTACAGTTAAACTAGCAAAGCTACCAAGAAATTCAGCTTCCATAAGATATAGAAATAGATGCGCGATAACTGGAAGACCCAGAGGTTACTACAGAAAACTTGGTGTATCAAGAATTGCAGTAAGAGATTTGACAGCAGAAAGTCAAATACCGGGTATGATTAAGTCAAGTTGGTGAGGTGTTAAAATGATGACAGATCCACTAGCAGATATGCTAACAAGAATAAGGAACGCTCTATTAAGGGGTAAGCCTACTGTGATAACTCCCGCTTCCAAACTGAGGGAAAATGTATTATCAGTTTTACAGGATGAAGGATATATTCGTGGCTTCATGAAATTAGAAATCGAAGGCGAATTCCCAATGTTTGAAATTGAATTGAAGTATCATGAAGGTGACCCAGTAATTAAAAGACTAGAGAGGGTATCAAAACCAGGAAGAAGAGTATATTCATCTGTATCAGAATTACCACGGGTATTTAATGGTCTAGGCGTCTCAATACTATCTACTTCTAAAGGTGTAATGTCGGATGTAAATGCACGTGAAGCTAATGTTGGAGGGGAAATACTCTGTAAAGTATTTTAATTAGGTCTAAGATGTCAAGAATTGGAAAAAAATCAATCAGTATACCGGATAATGTGAAAGCTAGCATTGTTGATCGAATGATAACCGTTACCGGTCCAAAGGGTGAATTATCTGCGGAATTATCAGAAGAGATTTTGGTAGAAATAAGTGAAACTGAAATAAGTATTACACCCAAGAGTCTTGAAAAGAAAGCAAGGTCATTTTGGGGTCTGTCGAGAACCATTGTAAGTAATTTAGTTGCAGGTGTATCCGAAGGATTTTCAAAAACTCTAGAAATACAAGGTGTTGGTTATCGGGCACAAATGCAAGGAAATGTTCTGCAACTTGCACTTGGATTTAGTCATGAGGTAAAATATGATGTACCTGAAGGTATAGATATAAAATGTGTAAAGCCAACTGAGATCCAAATTGAAGGTATAGATAAACAGAAAGTTGGTCAGGCTGCGGCTGAAATTCGAAGGTTTAGGCCTCCAGAGCCTTACAAAGGGAAGGGCATTAGATACAAAGATGAGTATGTGTTCAGAAAAGAAGGTAAGAAAAAGTAGGGTAAAGAATGACTGATATTAATAGTAAAATTAAAAGAAAGCTAAGAGTTAGAAGGGCTCTAAAGAAAAACAAAGACCAAAGACCAAGACTAAGTGTTTTCAGGTCATCCAAGAATATTTACGTTCAAATAATTAACGATATCGAAGGGAAAACGTTGGCATCTGCATCTACTCTGGAAAAAGATCAAAAAAAGGTAAGCGGATCAGATATTAAAGCAGCTGAGAGAATTGGTAAGTTGATTGCTGAACGGGCTAAAAAAGCTGGTATCGATAAGGTTATTTTTGATAGAAGCGGCTATTTATATCATGGCAGAGTAAAAGCGCTTGCTGAGAAAGCAAGAGAAAATGGATTACAATTTTAAGGAAACAGGATATGGCAAGGACCCCAGTTAAGACAAAAGAAGAAAACAACGATTTTATTGATCGACTTGTGCACATAAATCGAGTGGCAAAAGTTGTCAAGGGTGGTCGACGATTTGGATTTGCCGCACTGGTTGTGGTTGGAGACCAAAAAGGAAAAGTTGGTTTTGGTCACGGTAAGGCTAAAGAAGTTCCGGAAGCAATAAAAAAAGCAACCGATGATGCAAAGAGAGACATGATTAAAGTACCTCTCAGAGATGGTAGAACATTACATCACGATGTTTATGGTCATCATGGTGCTGGCAAGGTTCTGCTCAGATCTGCACCGTCGGGTACTGGTATAATTGCTGGAGGGCCAATGCGGGCTATCTTTGAGGCTGTCGGAGTTCAAGACGTAGTAGCAAAATCACAGGGAACAGTAAACCCATATAATATGGTGCGCGCAACATTTAATGCTTTAAAAAGCGAACAGAGTCCTCGTATGGTAGCTGCAAGAAGGGGCATAAAGGTCAGTAATCTTGTATCAAGAAGAAAAGAGTTAGCAACAGAAATAGATGATAGGTAAGAAATGTCAACGTCTAAAAAAACAATAACAGTCAAACAAATTGCGAGCTCAATCGGCAGGAAATTTGATCAAAAGCAAACACTCATTGGTCTTGGTTTGAACAAGATTGGTAGAGTAAGAGAGCTTGAGGACACCCCGTCAATAAGAGGTATGGTACGCAAAGTCAGCCACCTCATAGAAATTATAGAATAGGAATAATTTGATGAAATTGAATGAGTTATCAGATTTGGCTGGAGCCAAAAAGAACAGGAAGCGGGTTGGTAGAGGTATCGGATCAGGCACTGGTAAAACATCAGGGCGTGGTGTGAAAGGGCAAAAATCTCGATCTGGTGTCGCAATAAAAGGATTTGAAGGGGGGCAAATGCCACTCCACAGAAGACTTCCAAAGCGTGGGTTTAATAATTTATTCTCAAAGAATTATAATGTCTTTAACCTAGATCGGATTCAGTATTTCATTGACAATGGTAAGATAGACGCAAAGCAAATCATAAATATAGATACTTTACTTGAGGCAAAGTTGATTAAGTCTGAGCGTGACGGATTAAAAATACTCGGAAGGGGTAAACTAACATCCAAGGTTGAGTTTGAGGTATCAGGGGCCTCAGAGAAAGCAGTTAAGCTCGTTGAAAAAGCTGGCGGTAAAGTAACGGTGCTTGGTGCTTCAAAAAACTAAGGTTTGTTTAAATTTATAGAAATGGTGACTTATGGCATCTGCAGCTGAACAACTTGCTTCAAATATAAATTTTTCAACTTTCGGTAAAGCGAAAGATCTACAAGGGCGGATATTATTCACACTCGGAGCTCTATTGATATATAGACTTGGAACTTTTATTCCATTGCCGGGTATCAATACATCTGCTTTGAACGAATTATTTCAGCAAAACCAAAGCGGTATACTTGGTATGTTTGA
This sequence comes from uncultured Rhodobiaceae bacterium, assembly GCA_913030915.1. Classification (GTDB taxonomy): domain Bacteria; phylum Pseudomonadota; class Alphaproteobacteria; order Rhizobiales; family TMED25; genus TMED25. The sequence continues at coordinate 106,927 of CAJWEW010000002.1, read as the reverse complement.
TATGTTTGCCGGTGGGGCCGTTGGTAGAATGGCAATTTTTGCCCTAAATATTATGCCATACATATCTGCAGCAATTATTATGCAGTTATTGGTTGCAGTTTCACCAGTTTTGGGGCAACTGAAAAAAGAGGGTGAACGAGGCAGAAAGCAAATAAATCAATACACAAGGTATGGAACGGTATTTCTTGCAGCGTTGCAAGCTTGGGGTATTTCCATAGGTCTTGAAGGTGCAGGTAATATTGTGATTGATCCAGGATTATATTTCAGGATGTCTGCTGTAATAACGCTTGTTGGTGGTGTTGTATTTTTGATGTGGATCGGTGAGCAGGTAACAGCACGTGGTATTGGTAATGGTATTTCACTTATTATATTTGCGGGTATTGTTGCTGAGCTTCCATCAGCTTTGGTTAATACTCTTGAATTAGGGCGACAAGGAGCGCTATCAACTTGGTTAATTTTAGGTGTTTTGGTTCTGGCAATAATTGTCATCGTGACAATTGTCTATGTTGAAAGGTCACAAAGGAAGTTAGTCGTTCAGTACCCAAGGAGACAACAAGGAAATAAGGTCTTTGAAGGTGATAGCTCTCATTTGCCTCTTAAAGTCAATACAGCGGGGGTAATTCCTCCAATCTTTGCTTCTTCATTACTCCTCCTTCCCATGACTGTTGCAAACTTCTCCACTGGCCAAGGACCGGAGTGGATTAATTTTTTAAGTTCTTTTTTAGGCAGGGGGCAACCTTTATACTTATTATTCTATATATCTTTAATCGTATTTTTTGCTTTCTTCTATACCGCGATTGTCTTTAACCCTGCTGATACAGCTGATAATTTGAAGAGGCAGGGCGGATTTATCCCTGGCATAAGACCTGGCGAGAAAACGGCTGAATACATAGATTATGTTCTGACCAGAATTACATGTTTTGGTGCAGCATACTTGGCTGCAATATGTATATTACCTGAGATATTAATATCTTATGCAGCAATACCATTTTATTTTGGGGGAACATCATTGCTTATTGTTGTTAATGTGACTATGGACACTGTCTCACAAGTTCAGAGCCATCTTTTAGCGCACCAATATGAAGGCCTAATAAAAAAATCTAATTTAAGAGGAAGACGGAGATGAACCTCATTTTGCTCGGTCCCCCTGGTTGTGGTAAGGGTACACAAGCAGTGAACCTTGTTAAGAAATATGATTACTGTCAGCTTTCAACTGGTGATATACTCAGGGAAGCTGTTGCTAATGAGACGCAAACCGGGAAAATTGTGAAGGACGTGTTGGCGAGCGGAAAACTTGTTGATGACGGATTAATCATCAAAATAATGGAAGAAAAAATAATTGAGACAAAATCAAAGCCAGGACGAATATTTGATGGCTTTCCAAGGACTCTTACTCAGGCGAATGAACTTGAAGGCTTATTAAAGCGTTTCCAGATGGAGCTTAACTTAGTTATAGAATTAGTGGTTGATCAGCATTCTCTTATTGAAAGGATTATGAAAAGAGCACAAGAGAGTGAAGAGAAAAGAGAGGACGATAATTCAGTTATTGTGGAAAAAAGATTAGAGGTATATAACAGGGAAACAAAGCCAATAATAGATTTTTATAGCTCAAAATATAACTTAAATAAGATTGACGGTATGCAGGGCATTCAAGAGGTAAGCAATACAATCGAGAATTTGATCGAAAGTATACATTAATTAACCAGAAATTATCAAACGATTATGTTTGATAATAGTAATAATTGTTGGTATAAAACAAATATATTAAGCTAGATTTTTCATCCAACAAATTGATATAAGGAGATGTAAATTGGCCAGGATTGCAGGAGTTAACATTCCAACCAATAAAAGAGTAGAAATTGCTTTACGTTCAATACATGGCATTGGACCAGTTAAAGCAAAAGAAATATGCGAAAAGGTTAAGATAGAAAATACAAAGAGAGTCAACCAACTCTCTGACTCTGAGGTAATTGCTATTCGTGAAGCTATTGACAGCGATTATCTAGTTGAAGGGGATCTTAGGCGTGAAGTAGCAATGAATATCAAAGGTATGATGGATTTAGGCTGTTACAGAGGGCTCAGACACAGAAGAGGTTTACCTGTCAGAGGACAGCGAACTTCTACAAATGCACGAACTAGAAAAGGTCCTGCAAAACCTATTGCTGGTAAGAAGAAATAGTGGGAACACAATGGTCAAAGATAAAACAAGAGTAAAGAGAAGAGAGAAAAAGAATATTACATCGGGTATTGCCTTTGTTAATGCTACATATAACAATACAATGATAACGATTACAGATGCTCAGGGCAATGCTATATCATGGTCATCTGCAGGTGGGATGGGTTTTAAAGGTTCACGTAAATCTACTCCTTACGCAGCACAAGTCGCTGCTGAAGATGCTGCGAAGAAAGCAATGGAGCATGGGATGAAAACAATTGAAGTAATGGTAAAAGGGCCCGGAACTGGTCGAGAGTCAGCGCTCAGGGCTCTACAATCAACTGGCTTTACAATAACATCTATAAAGGATGTCACGCCCATACCCCATAACGGCTGTAGGCCCCCAAAAAGACGTCGTGTATAGTATTAAAGGTAGAGTTATTTAATAAATTTGAAAAAACAAAAGATCAAAGAGGTAAAGTTGTGATAGAAAAAAACTGGCAGGAGCTAATAAAGCCAAATAAGATAGAAATTAAAGAAGATAACTCTGGTAAAAATGTCTCAAGACTCACAGTAGAACCACTTGAGAAAGGATTCGGGTTAACAATAGGAAATTCTTTGCGTAGGATCCTATTATCCTCATTACAGGGCAGCGCAATCACTTCAGTCAAAATTGATGGAGTTTTACATGAATTCTCGGCAATATCAGGAGTGAGAGAAGACGTAACTGACATAATATTAAATATAAAAGACGTCGCTCTCAAAATGCACGCTGACTCTGAAGTAAAAATGATCTTAAACAAAACTGGACCATGCACTGTTGTTGCTGGAGACATTGAGTCATCCACGGATGTGGAAATACTCAATCCAGAGACAGTCATATGCACACTTGATGACAAGGTCAATATTCGTATGGAATTTATTGCCAGGACAGGCAGAGGTTACGTGCCTGCGGAAAAAAATAGGTCTGAAGATGAGCCAGTCGGATTGATACCAATAGACAGTCTGTTTTCACCAGTAAAGCGTGTTTCTTACGAAATCGAAAATACAAGGGAGGGGCAAATACTAGACTATGATAAATTGAATATGATAATTGAAACAGATGGATCAGTCAGGCCTGAAGATGCAGTCGCTTTTGCAGCACGAATTATGCAAGATCAACTAGATGTCTTTGTTAATTTTGAAGAACCAGTTGCGCCCGTGGTTGAAGATAAAGCACCCGAGTTAACATTTAATCCTGCTCTATTGAAGAAGGTTGATGAGTTAGAATTATCAGTTAGATCTGCTAACTGCCTAAAAAATGATAATATAGTTTATATAGGTGATCTGATATTAAAATCTGAGTCAGAGATGTTAAGAACCCCAAATTTTGGAAGAAAATCTTTGAATGAAATTAAAGAGGTACTTGCACAGATGGGTCTTCATCTTGGGATGAATATCCCAAACTGGCCACCTGAAAATATAGACGATCTAGCAAAAAGGTATGAGGAAAGCTACTAAGCTTATAATCGTAAGGACAGATAAATGCGTCATAATAAATCACTAAGAAAATTGAACAGGACAGCAAGCCACCGGAAAGCAATGTTCTCAAATATGGCTAACGCACTAATAAAACATGAGCAAATAATGACAACCTTGCCAAAGGCGAAAGAACTGAGGCCGGTCGTTGAGAAGTTAGTAACATTATCCAGAAAAAATAGCCTGCATGCGAGAAGACAGGCAATATCTAAACTTCAAGACCCGACTATGGTATCTAAGCTGTTCGACGTGCTTGGCCCAAGGTACGCCGAGAGAGCTGGCGGTTACACACGTATAATAAAAGCTGGTTTCCGTTATGGTGACTCGGCTCCAATGGCAGTAATTGAATTTATTGATAGGGACAAGGACGCAAAAGGGCAAGACTCTGGCCCAGTTCAATTCCAAGACATTGAAGAAGAAACCGAAAATACAAACGCAATTGCGTGAGTCATGTTAAAAGTCATATATGTTGGCTTTGGCGGTTTTATTGGCTCAATATTGAGATATTCTCTATATATTCTAACAAGCAACGTATTTGGATACACATCAACGGTCGCAACTCTATTTGTTAATGTCATTGGATGTTTTTTGATTGGTGCTGTTTACCAGTTACTCAATGGACATCTTGTAATTTCTGAAAATTTACGGGTGTTCATAACGATTGGCTTGCTTGGGGGGTTCACGACGTTTTCAGCATTTTGCATTGATGCGCTACTCTTATATCAAAATACTGGAAAAATTTTAGCTATAACGTATGTAGTTTTATCTTTAGTATTATCATTACTGGCAATGCTTACAGGGGTTTGGTTGATTAAATCGTAAGAGCAAAGGTTAGTATCATGCATCAAATTGTAAAAAGTGACGATAACGGAGTAAGATTAGATAGATGGCTCAAAGAAAATTTGCAAGATATTACTTATGTTGAGATTCAAAAATTAATTCGAACAGGGCAAGTGAGAGTTGATGGAGGGCGAAAAAAGCAGAATTACAGATTAAATTCAGGGGAAAGAGTCAGATTTCCTCCCAGATTATCAAAAATGAATATCGATATTAACAAAAATATACCAGAAACAATGGTATTCAGTTTAGATAAGGTAAAAATTTATGAAGATGAAAGCTTGATCGTAATAAATAAACCATATGGTTTATCTACCCAAGGAGGCACAAAGGTCAAATATCATATTGATGGATTACTATCCATAATGAATGAGAATGATGAGAAAAACTACAGGCTAGTTCATAGATTGGATAAATATACTAGTGGTGCTTTGATTATAGCAAAAAAAAGAGACAGCGCAGCATTTTATAGTAAGAAATTTCTCAGTAAGCAGATAAAAAAATCTTATTTAGCCCTAATACATGGTGTACCTGATATAAAGAAAGGTGTGATAAGCTTTCCTTTAGAAAAATCAAACCTGAGAAAAACATCGAAAAATCAAGATCAATTTCAAGATGCCATCACCGAGTATGAAGTTATCGAAACCACAAAGGATGAAATATCTCTCATTAAATTAGAACCCATTACTGGCAGAAAGCATCAAATACGTAAACATTTAAGTATGTTAAACGCCCCAATCATTGGAGATGCAAAATATGGCAATGATGATGCGCCACATAATATTGAAAAGCGATTTTACTTACATTCTTATACGATAGAATTTCCATGTTACAGTGATGGGAAAAATATTTCAATAAAGGCAGAAATTCCAAAATATTTTAAGAAGGCTATGAGTATTCTGGGGATCCAATTTAATGAATAGAAAAAAAATAAATAAAGCTAAAACTGAAAAATTTGGCTTAATGCAGACAGATCAGGGCTGGTTTCTGAGCTTTGGGGATAAAATATATTTAACAAAAAATGGTAATAATGTATGTATACCGAATGAAAATTTTATAGAAATACTAAAACTAGAATTTAAAGATCATAATATTTTGGAATCTTCAAAATTTTCCCTCACTGAAATACTGATTACCTTTGCTGATAAATTGCCTCATGGAAATAGTGTTTTTATTGATGAATTGATTAAATATTTAGAGACTGATCTCTTGTTTTATCGAGTGGCCAGCCCGAGAAATTTATTTGCTGCTCAAAGTGAAAAATGGGATAACATGCTTCATATTTTTGATAGCATCTTTCACACCACTTGGAATGTATCTACAAGCATTATGCCCCTAAAGCAGAACCCTGAAAGTATTCTAAAAATAAAAGACTATCTAATTAGCCTTGATATATTTAACCTCCATATTATGGTATATTTGCTTAAGGTTACAGGTTCATGCATCGTCACGCTGTTATGTAATATGAAGAAGTTGAATGCTTTTGAAGCATGGGAGTCTACGAATATCGAAGAACTCTGGTATAATAAAATTTACAATGATGATGAAAAAAAATTAGAATTAGATAGCAAGATGTCGGAAGTTGATTTCTATATAAAACTGCTTGACTACGTATAATCCAGATATTCAAGTTGCTTTAAATCACCAACTTTTGATTGAAAATTCTTAATGAATTCTCTATCAAATTTATCCATAGTAACTAAATCGTTTATTTTCCTAACACTCGTAACACCGTAATCCGGCAGTCCGCATGGGATTATACCATTAAAATAACTAAGATCAGGATCTATATTAATTGCTACACCATGCAATGATATCCATTTCTTTATTTTAAGTCCAATTGCTCCAATTTTCTCTTCGTGACCTCTATTTTTGACCCACAATCCAATACGCTCTCTGTGCGGATATACATCTATATCGAAGCTAATAAAAGATTTGATTAATACTTCCTCGAGATTTTTTATAAATAGTCTAATATCCCTTTCAAATCTATCGAGGTCGAGCATTAAATATATAATTCTTTGCCCAGGACCATGGTATGTATACCGTCCCCCTCGCGGTGTTTTATAGACAGGAACCTGACCTTCATTGAGCAATTCATTATCTTCTGCGCTAGAACCTGCAGTATATACATGGGGATGCTCTAAAAACCAAATTAGCTCAGAGGCTGCACCATTTTTTATAAGGCTGGCTCTTTTCTCCATGAAATCAGCCGCAATTTCATATTCCACCGGTGATTTACTTATTATGTATTCTATTTCCTTATGCATGAAGTGCTATTTCATATTAATCTGATTGCTAAATAATATCATTCAAATATATTAAGTTATATAAAAATAAATATATAGTGCGATCGTGGCGGAATTGGTAGACGCGCAGCGTTGAGGTCGCTGTAGAGGAAACTCTGTGGAAGTTCGAATCTTCTCGATCGCACCATTTATCATTTTATTTTTGTAAGCCTGAATGCAATCTAATGAAATCACTATGACTATTTTACTATTAATATTTTTCCCAATTATTTTAGCCCTACTCATAAAATTCAAGATACTTGGATATATCATTTATCTATTGCCGTATATATTGAGAGCCTTTTCGAGAGCGAAATCATCAAATACAAGTTATTCAAGGCAAAATATCGATATATCTGGGATTGAAGAGGCATATGAAATTCTTGGACTTACAATGGATGCTACTGATGACGAAATCGATCATGCATATAAAGAATTAATCCGGAAAAATCACCCTGACTTGGGTGGGAGCGAGTATATCGCCAAAAAGATAAACGCAGCCAGGGAATATATAATTAAAAATCAAGGAACTAAGGGAAGATAGTTAATAGTTTATCGACCCGGTTACTAAGAATTTCGTATCTAGATTTTTGCCTTTCTTCAGAATTCGTTGAATTGTATTTTAAATTTATTTTTTTCTGTTTAATAAAAGGATTGGATTTTGGAAAAGGTATTTCGATCTTTGCAAGTTTTATCGATTTATTCAGTACTTTTATCATGTTTGCGTTCCTTGAGGTTGAAGAGCTGCCACCCATCACAACGGAGATAATCTCTTTATTTTCCTTTGTCACGTAAGAAATTAAATTAAAACCAGACATATTTGTAAATCCTGTTTTCATTCCTTTTGTTCCTTGATATGAAAACAGCAATTTATTATGGCTACGATATGTCTTTCCTTCAAAGATAAATTCTTTTTGTGAGAATACCCTGGACTCATCTGGAAAATCTTTTAAGATTCGTAGACCAAGAATCGCCATATCAAACGCAGTTGTCTTTTGATAATTATTGTGGAGTCCTGATGCATTTCTAAAACTTGTCTGATACATTCCAAGTTCTCGAGCTTTTTGAGTCATTCGCGTCGCAAAACTCTCCTCTGAACCAGATAAATGCTCAGCAACAGCTGTTGCAACATCATTTGCAGATTTTATCGCGAGGGCCTTGATAGCATTACTGAGTGTAATTGTTTCACCAGGTGCAAGACCTAGTTTTGATGCTGGCTTACTCGAAGCATTTCGGCTGAATACCAGTAAATCCGATTTCTGGATTTTACCATCTTCCAGATCTTCAAAAATTAAGTAGAGCGTCATAACTTTTGTAAGAGATGCAGGGTATCTTGTCTGAAAACCCCTATTATTATGCAATATCTCACCTGAGATAGCATCCAGGCTAAAGGATGAGTATTTTGGAGCCGCAATCGTATCTGTTGAAAAAAAATAAATAATCAAAAAGAGTAAGACAGACACAAAATTTCTGATAACAGTACGCATTGCAAAAAAAATAACATTTAATTCTTATATTTTACTTAATCAAGTTATATATTTTTTAAAAAAAATGATTTTTAAAATTGATTTTTATTTTTTTTTCCCCAAATATTATAGTAGCTAAGTTACTAAAAAATTAGGATACAGTATGAATGGCTAACAATGTCGCCTCAAATAAAACTCAGACGCTTATAAAAGATAAGTTAAAGCGCCCTAGCATGTATGAGGTTATTCTATTGAATGATGACTATACGCCAATGGAATTTGTTGTGGATGTTCTCATGAAATATTTTGGTAAAGATATTAATCAAGCAAATGAGGTGATGATGCATGTTCATAAAAATGGTACAGGATTGTGTGGTATCTACCCTTTTGATATTGCCGAAACTAAGGTCATGCAAGTTATGAATTATTCAATAAAGAATGGTCACCCGTTACAATGCAAAATGGAGAAAAATAAATAATGCCAACATTTTCAAAAGGTCTAGAGGACTCACTCCACAAAGCACTGTCTCTGGCAAGATCTAAGAATCACGAATTTTCAACGCTTGAACATTTACTCATGGCTATAATTGATGATGATGACGCATCTCTTGTGTTTAAACACTGTTCAGTCGATTTGGAAACATTAAAATATGAACTTGAAGCCTACCTCGATAACGAGTTGAGACATATTGTACTAAAAGATAGCGATGATGTTAAGCCAACAACGAGCTTTCAAAGGGTTGTGCAAAGAGCTGTAATACATGTCCAGACTTCCGGTAAAGAGGAAGTTACAAGTGCAAATATACTTGTTGCAATCTTTTCAGAAAGGGAAAGTCACGCAGTTTATTTTCTTAATAAAGTAAACTTATCAAGATATGATGTTGTAAATTACCTTAGTCATGGCAAGCCGGGCACTTCTGATTTAGATGATCTAGAGTCACAGGAGGCTAATGATGAAAAGCAAGAAAGCTTAACGCCGAATATCGATAAATACTGCATAAATCTGAATAATAAAGCTAAAAGTGGTAAGATTGACCCTGTAATTGCGCGAGATACCGAGATATTGAGGATTTGTCAGACACTGTGTAGGCGTAGAAAAAATAATCCTATTTTGGTTGGTGATCCAGGTGTAGGTAAGACGGCAATTGTTGAAGGCGTAGCGCTAAATATAGTAAATGGAAAAGTACCCGATTTCCTAAAAAATACACAGATTATCCAACTTGATATGGGCGCTTTGATAGCGGGTACAAGGTATCGAGGGGATTTTGAGGAGAGACTTAAGGATGTCTTGAATGAAATCGAAAAAATTCCTTATGCAATATTATTTATTGATGAAATACATACAATTATAGGATCAGGAGCAACATCCGGAGGCGCAATGGATGCCGCTAATTTATTAAAACCAGCGTTACAATCTGGTCAAATAAAATGTATTGGATCGACTACTTATCGTGAATTTACAAGATACTTCGAGAAGGATCGGGCGCTCGTCAGAAGATTCCAAAAAATTGATATAGCTGAACCCAGTATTGAAGATTCAATTAGCATAATCAATGGTTTACGTCCTTACTTTGAGAATTTCTATCAAATTAAGTTTAATGACCAAAGTCTTATTGCAGCAGTTGAGTTATCAGCTCGTTACATGCAAGACAGGAAGCTACCTGATAAAGCCATTGATCTAATAGATGAAACTGGCGCTTCTCAGGCAATATTACCTATTGAAAAACGCAAGAAGAAGATAACTGAAAAAGAGATAGAAAAAACTCTGTCTATTATTGCGAGAATACCTGAGAAAACTGTCTCAAAATCTGATAATTCTATATTAAAGAAGCTAGAAAAAAGCCTAAAGAACCAAGTTTTTGGTCAAAATCATGCTGTTGAGCTATTATCATCTTCAATAAAATCATCTCGTGCAGGCTTAAGGGATATTGAAAAAACAATCGGATCATATCTATTTTCAGGCCCAACTGGTGTTGGTAAAACTGAGCTTGCTAGGCAACTAGCGCACACTTTATCAATTGAACTTATTCGTTTTGATATGTCTGAATATATGGAGCGACATTCTATCTCAAAGTTAATTGGTGCACCACCTGGTTATGTTGGTTATGATCAGGGGGGTCTCTTAACTGAGAAAATTGAAAAAAACCCTCATTGTGTCCTGTTGTTAGACGAAATTGAGAAAGCGCATTTCGATATTTATAATATTCTCTTGCAAGTTATGGATTATGGTTTCTTAAGTGATCACAACGGAAAAAAAATTGATTTTAGGAATGTCATCATAATCATGACAACAAATGCTGGAGCTCAAGATATGGCAAAAGAGTCTATTGGATTTTCTGAGTCTAAAATTGAACAAAATTACAGTCAAGAGATCAATAGATTATTTTCACCTGAATTTAGAAACAGGCTTGATGCGATTATACCATTCAATTCTCTATCAAAAGCGATAATGAAGCAAATAGTGGATAAGTTTGTGATAAAACTTGAGTCACAACTCGATGAAAAAAGTGTTCTTCTTACGCTAACAGAACCAGCATATGAGTGGTTAACAGACAATGGGGTTGATGAGAAATATGGCGCAAGACCTCTCCAGAGATTTATTGATGAAAAGATCAAAAAACCACTCGCGGATGAGCTGCTTTTTGGTAAATTAAAGAACGGGGGAAGCGTCAAGGTTGATAAGTCAGACACTGATAGCGAACTTTCCATTTACGTTAACGGTAAAAAATTATCTGGCAGTAAAAAGAAGAAAGAAACCGAAAGCCTCATGCTACACTAGAAGCTTTCTTACTGCTTCCGCTTGCTTTTCTTTACTATTTAGACTGTCAGGCATAGTCTTATTTTCTGCAAAATATGGAATGATATGAAAGTGTGTGTGAAAAACAACTTGTCCTGCCTCAGACTCACAATTATGTATAATTTTGGCACCAGCAGCCCCAAAAGCTATTTTTTGCATCTCAGCTATTTTCTTAACAAGAATGCATAGCCTTTTTAAATCTTCCTCTGTTATATCATATATATTTTTAGATTTTGCTTTAGGGATTGCTAACATATGACCCTGTTTCTCGGGGTAGGCGTCCATTATTACCAAATTACTTGAATCTTCAAAAACCCGAATTGCAGGTATTTCATTCGCCAATATTTTTGAAAAAATGTTATCTTTATCATAATTAATCATTTAATCCTCCAGTTTTTTTGAATGGGTTAAAACTCGATAGGTAATCTACCTCTTTATTAATGTACTCACCCTCTTTTTCAATGAACTCTGATACTATATTATGAATTTGCTGGTTTTGGAAAAAATGAGCTGAGTAGGTTAATGTAGGTTTATAGCCTCTAGATATCTTATGTGATCCGCCTGCGCCAGACTCAATGGTTTTCATCCGCTTCTCAATCGCATACTCAATTGCTTGGTAATAGCATAACTCATAATGTAAAAATTTATAAAAGCCGCTTGCCCCCCAATATCTGCCATATAGTGTATGATCATTATGGAGGTGTAGGCTGCTAGCTATGGTGTTACCATTTTTTTTAGCTATAATCAGTAATAAATTATCAGGCATCTTATCTACTAGATTTTCAAAGAAAATCTTATTAAGGTAAGCATTTCCCCATTTTCTATTGCAAGTATCGAGGTAATGTTTGAAGAAGTTATCGAGTTGTTCACTTGTGATATTTTGGCCTTCAACTCTATCAAAATTAATTCCATCAGAATGTAAGCTCTTCCTCTCTTTGTTAATCATCTTCCTTTTTCTTGCATTTAAAGAATGTAAGAATTCATCAAAGTTTTTATAATTCTGATTATCCCAAATGAACTGCTTACTATTTCTTTTTATAAAATTATTATCTTGTAAAATACCTATTTCCGGGTCTTCGATAAAATTGATATGTGCGCTTGATATATCATGCATGTCCAGTAAAGATTTTATAGCCTTTATTGATTTTTCCTTACCATTAACGACATTTGATTTAGTGAGAAATTTGCATGATCTGATCGGGGTAAATGGAATAGCAACAAGTAATTTTGGAAAATACTTAATATTTACTTTATTGTAAAAGTCAACCCAAGCATGATCAAAGATATATTCTCCAAAAGAATTATATTTCAAATATGCTGGCGTAAAACAGGTGATAAGACCTTGCTCGTTTTTTTCTATTAGATGATTTGGTGCCCAGCCAAATGCATCACTTACGCAACCTGAGCTTTCCAGTGACCATAGAAAGTCATATTTCATAAATGGGTTGTCATTATCCAAGTCTTGAAAATGATCTACTGATATTTCACTCATCGACTTGCAGATTTCAATCATTTTTTACCAGCTTTCAAAGTTTTTTTTGCATTACTCAATAACTAACTATTAATATGTAGCATTTATTATATTCTATTATATGTATATAAAAAATATTCATTCAATCTGCGTATGGAAAAGAAAAATAGAAAGGTACTAATTGTCGAAGATAATAAACTGAATATGAAGCTATTCAGAGAAATTCTAATTGCAGAAAATTGTGAAGTTATCGAGTGTGCAGATCCTATGTTTGCAATGGATAAAATTTTAAATGAGTTACCAAACCTCATTCTTATGGATATACAGTTGCCAAGAATTTCTGGCTATGATTTGATTACTTGGATAAAGGCAGATGCTAATATTTCACATATTCCAATAATTGCGATCACAGCCTTTGCGATGGAGGATGATAAGGATAAGATATTAGCCCTCGGGTGCGAGGAGTATATGTCAAAGCCAATCTCCATGGACCCATTTATAAGAAATGTAAATAAATTTCTTGAGTAAAAAATTTGAAAAATTTATTTTCAATAAATTAAATTACTATATAATAACAAACTGAGTTTCCCTGCGGAGTTGCTCAGGTCCGCCGCATCTCCTGGGTCCGTAGGGTTTAGGTCGTATTGTTAGTCACTAAATTTGGCCTCCTCCAAATTTGGAGACTGACATATGGCCAGATGAATTATAAAAATATCAAAAAAAATGATGAACTCAGGTTAGCCTTATTGGCTACATTAAGGTTAGTATTATTTGATTTTATTTTCTTTAAAATCTACATGTTTCCTGGCAACAGGATCATATTTTTTTACAACCAGCTTATCTGTCATTGTACGATTATTCTTTTTTGTAACGTAAAAATATCCAGTACCAGCTGTACTCTCTAATCGTATCTTTATATTTCCAGATTTTGCCATAATTTACCTTTTTTTATATAAATATATCAATATTAAAGTAAGTCAACGAATGATTTTAATTTTTTTTATCTTTTAAATCTATAATTTTTATAGCCTCTTCGAGGTTTAATGTTTCAACCGAAATATTTTTCCCAAGAGAGTAATTCTTTTTCTTGTACTTTAAGTACGGCCCATATCTGCCACTAGATAAAATTATATCATTCTTAGTTTTGGGGTATTGGCCCAATATTTGATTTGGGCTTGAGGGTGAAACTTTATTTTTTTCGTCAATCAACGTCACTGCCCGGTTGAGTCCTATTGCAAAAAGATCTTCAAGCTTAATACTCACATACGTATTTTCATGCTTGATATAGGGTCCATATCTGCCAATAGCGCCAGTAATCTCCTGATTTGTTTCGGGATGATTACCAATTGATTTCGGCAGAGATATAAGCTGCAATGCTAGTTCATCTGACAAATCTTCTACCTTGATGTTTCTTGGTATTGAGACACGCTTTGGTTTCTCATTGTCCATGCTGGGATCTTCCACTTCTAAATAAGGGCCATAACGACCACTTTGAAGTGTAATTTCATTGCCTGTCATTGGATCAATTGCAATGACTTGCTTCTGAGTTGCGATAGCATCATTTTTTCCTAAACCATGCTGAAAGTTACAATCAGGATAATTTGAACAACATAAAAATGAACCACTTTCAAATGACTTTAGAGTTATTTTCCCCCCGCTGCAGTCTGGGCATAGTCTTGGATTTTCTGAGTCTTGGCCAAATATGTGAGGGGCGAGCGTGTCTACGAGGTTTTCCATGACTTCTATTCGTTCAACGTCCTTAACATTTTTGGTTTTCATATCCAGATTTGAGTAAAAATCCTCTAATAAAGATATTCTTGTAAAGTCGCCGTTTGATATTTGATCTAATTTTTGTTCTAAGTCAGCGGTAAAATCATATTTTACGTAGTCTGGATAGTAATTTTCTAAAAAGACAGTTAAAAGTCTGCCATTGCTGGTTGGGGTAAATCTTTTTTGTTCTAGTTTTGTATAGTTTCTCTCTGTCAAAACACTAAGTATGCTTGCATAGGTTGACGGTCTTCCAATTCCTAAGTCCTCCAAGAGCTTAATTAGTGAGGCTGGATTGAATCGCGGTGGTGGCTCAGTATCGTGTGCATTATCTGTGAGTTTTTTACAGCTGATAGACTCATTTTCTTCTATTCCGAACACATTTTGATTACTTAATTTTTCTTCATTCAGATCTTTTTCCGCACCATCATTTGGTTTGTCATCAAAAAGTACTTGATACCCAGCCTCCAATCGATGTTCACCGGATGCTCGAAAAAGATTATTCTGACCTAAATTATCAATTGCTTTAATTGTAATGCTGGTTCTTTCAAATTTTGCATTGGCCATTTGACTTGCCATTGTTCTTTTCCAAATAAGCTCATAAAGTTTGAATTGCTCATCACTTAAATGGGCTTTAATATTTTCAGGCGCATTACTTATTGATGTGGGCCTGATAGCCTCGTGTGACTCTTGTGCATTCTTGGATTTTGTCTGGTAAATATTCTTATTTTGAGGTACTTGCTCAGCCCCAAAAATAACTTCTATATTATTCCTTATCTCATTTATTACGTTATCTTCTATTTGGACTCCGTCAGTTCGCATATATGTAATTAGCCCACCTTCAATTTTTTGACTGTCTATTCCCTCATACAATTTTTGAGCTACTTGCATTGTTCGTGTTGGGTTAAAGCCAAGTCTTTTCGACGCCTCCTGTTGTAATGTTGATGTTGTAAACGGTGGCTGGGGCTTTCTAATAATACTTGTTTTTTTAACCTCAGATACAGTGAAAATGGAATTATTTAAATTATTGATTATTGCTTTTGCTTCTTTTTCAGACTTAATATCAAATTTGTTTAATTTATTCTCATTAATAGATACCAGAGATGCTGTAAAATTTTGACCATTTTTTGCTGACATTGATGAAGTAATGGACCAATATCTTTGGCTTTTGAAATTCTCTATCTCAATTTCTCTCTCACAAATAATTTTTAGTGCAACTGATTGAACTCTACCTGCTGATTTAACGCCCGACAGTTTAGTCCATAAAATTGGAGAAATTTTAAAGCCAATAAGATAATCTAGGGACCTCCGAGCTTTATATGCCTCAACCAGATCACTATCAATACTCCTTGGATTGTTTATTGCATCTAGAACTTTATCTTTTGTTACGGCATTAAAAACAACCCTTTCGAAATTCTTAGATTTTTTTTTATTTAATAACTCAAAAAGGTGCCATGAAATAGCTTCACCCTCCCGATCGGGGTCGGTGGCAAGTACTATTTTTTCGGATTTCTCAACTGCATGCTCAATCTCTCTCAAGGTCTTAGCCCTGCTACTTGTTTTTTCCCATTTCATTTCAAAATTATTTTCAGGATCTATTGAACCACTTTTTGCAGGTAGGTCCCGCACATGCCCCATAGAAGCAAGTACCTTATATTCTGATCCCAGATACTTATTAATTGTTTTCGCTTTAGCCGGTGATTCTACTATTACTAATATCATTTTATTTAAGCTTGGACTCTTGCCCTTTGATCAATCTTTTAATATTTTCCATATGCCTATATATCAAAATAACACTCATGAAAAGTATAATCGTAAAATTAATACGAAAGTCCATATCCTTCGGGCTCAAAAAATCATAATAAATAAAGTCACTCAATTTCATCATATTTACCATAATATATACGACAGGTATTGAAATAATTGATGTTATGCTGGATAGGGAAGAGTATCGCGTAGTGACAAAAGTTGATACCCAAATAAATATAAACAGTAATGAAAACATCGGGCTCATTATGAGCAAGATACCAAAATAGGCCGCAACTCCCTTTCCCCCACGAAAATTGAGCCAAATTGGGAACACATGACCAAGCAAAGAAAAGAACCCAATGATGATGATCATGTTTGCATTTATATCAAAATATTTTGCCATCATCATTGGTATTATGACTTTTGATATATCAAATAGCAGTGTTAAAGCACCAATTTTTCTATTACCTGCTCTCATAACATTAGTTGCCCCAATATTTTTTGAGCCGAGTTTACGAATATCAATATTTAAAATCTTTTTCGATAGGATAAGCCCGAATGGAATACTACCTAATAAATATGCAAATAGTGATACTAATAAAATCAAAGTCATATCAAAATTATTTTTTTTTCTGGTCTACTAAATTATGAATAATATTTCCATTAACAATTGTTAGCAATACTCTGCCTTGCATTTTTTGATTTTCAAAGGTTGTATTCTTACATTTTGTTGTTAATTTATCAGCATCACACACCCACGGCTGATCCAAATCAACGAGAATTAAATCGGCCTTTTTACCAACTTCAAGACTTCCTGTATTCTCTAAGTTGAGAATCTTTGCAGGGTTATAGGACATTTTTTTCATAAGCTTTGAAAGTGAAATATAACCGTCATGGTATAAAGATAATGATGCTGCCAGCAATGTCTCGATGCCCACAGCACCGTATGCCGCTTCTTCGAATGGTAGGCGTTTAGACTCTGTTCCTTGTGGTTCATGGTTTGATGTTATTATATCAATTGTATCATTATTTAAATTTTCAAGTATATATGAGCGGTCATTCTCTGATCGGAGCGGTGGCTTGACTTTAAAAAATGTCCTATATGCGGCAACATCATTTTCATTTAATTTTAGGTTATTAATTGACACACCGCATGTAATTTTATCATTCATATCTTTGAATTTATTAACTACATCATAAGACTCGCTTGTTGAAATGCACATCGAATGATACTTTACTTTGGTATGATGTGCGATACGTAACTCCCTCTCTAGCGCAATTGTTTCAGAAATTTTTGCAATTCCTGGTAGGCCAAGGCGCATTGAAATTTCACTCTCATTCATTACACCAAATTTATCAAGGTCCGATACAGGTAATTGCATAATTTGAGCATTAAAGTTTGAAGCGTAGGTGAATACGTTTTTTAGTATATTTGTATTATTTATTTCATTATAAGCATCTGAGAAACCAACCGCCCCCGCTTCTTTTAGAAGGCCGATTTCAGTCATATTTTTTCCTTCATGCTTCTTTGTCAATGCCGCTATTGGTAAGATATTTATTTGTGATTTATCTTCAGATTTTCGAATTATATATTGAACTAACTCAGCTTCGTCTATTATAGGGTTAGTATCTGGTCGACATGCAATGGATGTTATTCCAGATGCTTTCGCTGCATTACTTATATCCTCAATCGTTTCAATGTGCTCATATCCAGGTTCACCAGCAAAAACCCACATATCAATAAGTCCAGGCGATAAAACATTTTTTTTACAATCGATTATTTCACAATCTGAAATATCGTAATTCGGACTTGGTTTATTGAAGATTTCCTTAATAATTCCTTTTTCAACAAGCAGGGAGCCAATAAACTCCACCTCATTTTTTGGGTCCACAAGTAATGCATTTTTAATTAATAATTTCTTTTTGGTCATTCTTTTTTACCTAGTGGCTAATGTTTCTAGAACTGCCATCCGAGCCGCTACTCCCATTTCAACTTGATCCTTGATTACGCTTTGTACATTATCTGCTACTGATGTATCAATTTCCACTCCTCTGTTCATTGGGCCGGGATGCATCACGATTGCATTCTTACTAGCATAGGATAACTTATCCTCATCAAGCCCGTAGTATTGGAAATATTCTCTAGCTGAAGGAATATATGAGCTTAACATTCTTTCGTTTTGCAGTCTCAGCATCATAATTACGTCAACATCTCGAATACCTTCTCGCATATCTAGGTATGTTTTGACTTTGTATGCATCTATATTTTTTGGAAGCAGCGTCTTTGGAGCAACAATATTGATATCCGCCCCAAGCATTGATAGTAGAATTATATTCGATCTTGCAACTCTGCTGTGTAATATATCGCCGCATATAGCCACCTTCAGTCCCTCTATCTTTTTTTTATGATGAATTATAGTTAGTGCATCAAGTATTGCTTGCGTCGGATGTTCATGCGAGCCATCTCCTGCATTGATAACAGAGCAATCGACCTTTTGTGATAGCAGTTCAGATGCCCCAGCTGAATAATGGCGGACAATTAGGAGATCGGGCTTCATAGCATTCAATGTTACCGCTGTATCAATGAGGGTTTCACCTTTAGCAACTGATGACTGTTTGAGTGACATATTGATAACGTCCGCACCCAATCTTTTACCGGCGAGTTCAAATGAACTTTGTGTGCGCGTTGAGGGTTCAAAAAATAGATTTATTTGTGTTTTTCCTCTGAGAATATCAGTTTTCTGTGGTTTATTTTTGTTCTTTTCAAACCATTCTTGCGATTTTTTTATTATAAAGTTGATGTCTTGAGGAGAAAGTTTTTCAATACCCAGCAAATGTGATAACTGAGGTAAATAAAGAGAGTCTTTATTTTTTTTATTCATTAAAATAACATTGTATATCGCTCTTTCATCTTTTCTGCAAGATTATTTATTTATTTTTTTTTATATTAAAAGAATGTATCCTTAAATAAATAATCACAAAGAGGCATTATGACGCTTAATGTTGCACTATTGGGGACAGGTAGAATAGCGGAGTATGGCTATATACCTGCAATAAGTAAAATTGATGATGTGAATATAATATCAGTATTATCTCGCAGTGATATAAAAGGATCTGAATTTGCCATCAAGCACTCAATACCAAGGGCTTATGTTGAAATTGATGACTTACTTGCAGATAATCACCTCGATGCAGTAATTGTTTGCACCCCCGACAGCCTGCACGAGGAGCAGGTCATAAAGTCCTGCCGTGCCAAAAAACATATATTATGCGAGAAGCCAATGGCGACGAGCGTTGAAAGCTGTGAGAATATGATCGCTGAAATTGAAAAATCCGGCATTATTTTTGGAATGGCTCATAATAATAGATTTAACGCAGGGCTGCGTTATATTAAGGATGTATTGGACTCAAGTGCAATTGGGCAGGTTTATTATGCAAGATCAATACTGACTACGCTTCAAAACGATCCATCAGGATGGAGAGCGCTTGGAAAAGCGTCAAAATTTTGGGCAATGAGTGCGACAGGAGCGCACATGATTGATATATTTAGGTGGTATTTTGGTGAGCCTACAAAAATGAAAAAAGTTTCTCTCTCTCCTAAATTTAAGAGTATAAATGATGAAATCACAACACTTTCCCTGAACTTTAATGACAGAATTATATGCGATATTACCGCATCTGCAATTCTTCCACCAGTAAATAGAATTGAAATCTACTCGGCTGAAAATACCATTATTGGTGAGAATGTCTTTGGTATAAAAACCAATGAGAGGATCTATCATAACAATGAGAAAGTAATGATTGAACCAATAAGCTCATTTTTTGGAGAAGTTGTAGATTTTACAAATGCAATAATTAAGAGCATTCAGCCAAGATCCACATATAAGGATGGTATTGAAAATATCAGAATAATGACAAACGCTTTGTCTGACAGAAGTTAGTTTTGATTTGGCTTATTTTTTATGATTTCTAATTCGATCAAGGGCGCCTTGCAATATATATGTAGCTGCCATTTTATCAATCACCAACTTCCTCTTTTTTCTCGTTAAATCAGCATTAATTAAGACTTTTTCTGCAGCTGATGTGGATAACCTCTCATCCCATAAGATAATTGGTGTATCGATAACTTTTTCGATTTCACGAGCGAAAGACATTGTTGATTGCGTGCGGGGCCCTGTTGTATAATTCATATTTATTGGATAACCAAGAATTATTCCATGGACATCAAATTCATTAATCAAATACTGTATCCGCTCTAGATCTATTTTTATTTTTTTTCTATTTATAGTTTCTAAGGGTGAAGCAATAGTCATGGATGGGTCAGATATTGCAAGTCCAATTGTCTTTGTGCCTAAATCAATTCCAATGAGTCTTTTTTTTGACTCCAAGATTTTTATCGCTTCGATCAATTCCTTATATATCATGCGGTTAGTGTACTCGAAATTTTTGAAAAAAATGATATTAAATTTATAATTTTTTATATATAAATCTTATGGTAAATAAAGTAAATCAAATGACAATAACAAAAGATACAATTCGGAAGATCTCAAATTTAGCTAAGATATCTATTGCGGATCAAGAAGTTGAAAAACTTGAAAGTGAAATATCATCAATAATCAGATGGGTTGAAGCACTGAACGAGGTTGATACTGAAAATGTTGACCCAATGTCTAACAGTCTTACTGGTGGACTGCGTATGAGAGAAGATTTAGTTACAGATGGAAACAAAGTATCAGATATTTTATCAAACTCACCAGTTGATGATGAAAATTTCTTCGTGGTGCCGAAGGTCATCGAGTAATTATGATTGATTTGGTTTCATCAGATTTGGTATCGATCAGGAATTCATTACAAAACAAAGAATTTACAGCTGTCGAGTTATTAAGTGAGTACATAGAACGTATAACTAAATCATCGAAGCTAAATTTATTCAACACCACAAACTTTGAGAATGCACTCAAGGCCGCAAAGGAAAGTGATCAAAAAATAATTAGGGGAGAGGCTAGATCACTAGAGGGTGTGCCAATTGGAGTAAAAGATCTATTTTGTACAGCGGGTGTCAGAACAACAGCATCAAGTAAAATTTTAGAGAATTTCGTACCTGCATACGAATCAACCATAACTCAAAAGCTCTATGACCAAGGAATGATCCTTTTAGGTAAGCTGAGCAATGATGAATTCGCAATGGGCTCCTCAAATGAAACTAGTAGCTCAGGACCAGCTGTAAATCCGTGGAAAAGCTGTAGTTCAGATAAAGAGCTTGTGCCGGGTGGATCTTCAGGTGGATCGTCTGGAGCTGTTGCTGCATCATTATGTCCTTTCGCCACCGCTACTGATACTGGAGGATCGATCCGTCAACCCGCTGCATTTACTGGAACTGTTGGCCTTAAGCCAACATATGGTCGATGTTCGCGTTGGGGTATTGTAGCATTTGCATCGTCCCTAGATCAAGCTGGGCCAATAACAAAGACTGTAGCTGACTCAGCTTTGGCACTAAAATATATGGCCGGATATGACGAAAAAGATAGTACAAGTGCCGATGTTGGTGTTGAAGATTATCAGCAATTTGTTGGTCAAAGCATAAAAGGGATGACTGTTGGGGTGCCGAAGGAGTATGAAGAATTAGACCTGGAAGATGATATAAAGCTGAATTGGCATGATGCAATTAATTGGTATAAGTCCGCAGGAGCAGAAATAGTTTCTATTAGTCTGCCTCACTCAAAATATGCATTACCGGCATATTATATTATTGCACCGGCTGAAGCATCATCAAATCTCGCACGATATGATGGTGTAAAATATGGAACCAGAATTACAGGTGATGATCTGGATGATCTCTATAAAAATACACGAGGTCTTGGTTTTGGTGCTGAAGTTAAAAGAAGAATCCTGATTGGTACATATGTGCTCTCAGCCGGGTATTATGACGCCTATTACTTAAAGGCTCAAAAAGTAAGAAGGTTGATACATAGTGACTTTGTTGAGGCATTTAAAAAAGTTGACGTGATAATGACTCCAACAACGCCAACTACAGCATTTGGTATTGGAGAAAATTTATCAGATCCGCTAAAAATGTATTCAAATGATATTTTAACTGTTCCCGTGAATCTTGCTGGGCTCCCAGCAATATCAATCCCGAGCGGACTTGACAGTCAAGGGCTTCCAATGGGAATACAAATAATTACAAATCACTTCAATGAAGGAAAATTATTCCAGTTCGGATCAATTGTTGAAAAATCAAGATCTTCTATTACAAATCAATCAGAGTGGTGGCTTTAATAAGATTAGCTATATTTTAGAAAAATGAATGATATAAATACTACAAGTGAAGTTAGGCATACGATTGAAGGTCAAGGTGGTGAATGGGAAATAATAATTGGCCTCGAAATTCACGCACAAGTGACATCTGAGTCAAAATTATTTTCAGGATCATCAGCCGCCTTTGGTGGCACTCCAATGTCGCATGTAAGTCTGGTCGATGCTGCAATGCCCGGCATGCTTCCCGTTATTAATAAACATTGCGTCCGGCAAGCAGTAAAAACTGGTTTGGGGCTCAAAGCTAAAATTAACAGTTATTCTGTTTTTGATAGAAAGAATTATTTTTATCCTGATTTACCTCAAGGTTATCAGATCTCTCAATTCAAATATCCAATAGTAGGGGAAGGGGAGGTAAAGGTATCTTTAAAAAATGGAGAAGACATAATTGTACGAATAGAACGGCTACACCTAGAACAGGACGCTGGTAAATCATTTCATGATGTAGACCCTGAAAACTCATACATTGATTTGAATAGGTCTGGAGTCGCGCTTATGGAAATTGTTACAATGCCTGATCTCAGGAGTGCAGAAGAGGCGAAGTCATTCGTTACAAAGCTTCGCACAATACTAAGATATCTGGAAACATGTGATGGTAATATGGAAGAGGGATCTCTTCGTGCAGATATCAATGTTTCCGTCAGAAGACCAGGAGACAGCCTTGGAACAAGATGTGAAATAAAAAATGTTAATTCCATTAGGTTTATAGGAATGGCAATCGAATATGAGGCCCAAAGGCAAGTAAATGAAATAGAGAATGGCAGGGAGATAATTCAAGAAACTAGGCTTTTTGATGTATCTACAGGTGAAACTAGATCAATGAGAAGTAAAGAGGAGGCTCACGATTATAGATATTTTCCTGATCCTGATCTCCTTCCTTTAAACCTTGAGGAAGGTTTTATAAAAGAGATAACTCATGAGTTACCCGAACTTCCGGATAATAAAAAAGAGCGATTAATCAAAAGTTATGGATTAAACTCCTACGACGCTGATATTCTTGTGTCAGATAAAAACTATGCGGAATATTTTGAGAGTGTGGCAAATGGCAGAGATCCTAAAATATCTGTCAATTGGATAACAGGAGAACTATTTAGTGCATTGAATAAGTTAAATCTTGATATTCAGGATAGCCCAGTGTCCTCGAACCAACTTGGAGAGCTTATTGATTTAATATCAGATGGAACTCTATCAGGAAGACTTGCAAAAGATGTTTTTGAAATTATGTTGGAAACAAAGAAAAATCCAAAATTAATTGTTGAAGAGAAAGATCTGTCACAGATAACAGACGAGTCATCTATCGAAAAGATTGTAAATAAAATTATTGAGTCTAATTTTGATAAGGTTGCAGAGGCACGAGAAAAACCAAAATTGATCGGTTGGTTTGTTGGTCAAGTAATGAAGGAAAGTCAGGGTAAAGCAAACCCCGCAACAGTTAATGATCTTGTAAAGAAGAAAATTGGGATATAATTACTATTTAATCTTTTGTAAAATTCGTCCATCCACTAGTATTAAACCGGTTAGAATCAAAATCAGTCCGATGATATGTTGAGTAGCGATTGACTCACTTAGGAAAATAATAGACATAAATATCGCACTTATTGGCATTAGTAATGTCACTAACATTACGTTCGAGCCAATATTTTTTATTAACTTATAAAATATCAAATATGCTACTGCTGTTGAAAATATTGATAGTCCAAGCAATGGAATAATGGACTCTATTTTTGATACTGCATTAAAGTCAACGCCCATATAAATTACAATTGGCATTAAAATTATCGATGAAATACACAACATCATTGTAGCCGATATCGCTGGATGAATTGAACTGTCAATTTGCTTACCAAATAGTACTGATATCGCATAAGAAATAGAAGCCAAAAGAATCGCAATTTGCCCATTTGTTGAATTATTTAAGTCATCAAAACTGAATCCCATAAGAATTGAGACACCGCAAATACCTACAACTACTCCAATAATGCGATTTAAGGTTGCTTTCTCACCTTTTGGCCAATAGTGTGCCAGTATTACTGTAAATAATGGCGTTGTTGCGTTAAGTATTGAGCTAACCGAGGCTGTTATTTGTGATTGTCCCCATGCAATTAGGTTGAATGGGATAACATTATTAAACAAGCTCATCATTAAAAAAATTATAAATAACCTCTTATTGATCTTAAAACTTAACTTTAATATCTTGCACACACTCAGCAGAAATATTGATGCCATAAACACCCTAAAAAACACAATCGTTAGAGGTGAGATTGTCAGAAGTGCAAACTCGATCCAAATATAGGAACCGCCCCATAAAAGGGATAGTATGATTAATCTTATCCAGTCAAAAAGACCCATTCTGCTTCCAAATTTTTCTTAATAGTGATATTTATCTATATATCAATAATTATGGTAAAGCGAGTTATATAATGAATGACTTTTCAAATAGGTTGCCAATTGAGCTATACTATTGGCCTACTTCAAATGGTTTTAAAATCTCTATTTTTTTGGAAGAGGCCAAATACCCATATAATTTAAATTATGTAAATATTTCTAAGGGGGAACAGTTTGAGCCATCATTTTTAAAAATATCACCAAATAATCGTATGCCAGCTATCATTGACCCTGATGGTCCAGATGGTAAGGAAATTTCGATTTTCGAGTCTGGGGCCATTTTACAGTATTTAGGCAGAAAGACTGAAATGTTTTATCCTTCCGATTATAGAAAACAGATTGAGGTTGACCAATGGTTGTTCTGGCAAGTTGGCAATTTAGGACCAATGGGTGGCCAAGCTCATCATTTTCGAAACTATTCTCAGACAAAACTTCAGTACGCAATTGATCGATATACAAATGAGGTTAATCGTTTGTTTGGTGTTTTGAATAAAAAATTGTCAGACGGAAGAGAATATATAGCTGAAGATTATACAATAGCTGATATGGCTTGTATTGGCTGGGTTAGGAATCCTGAAAGAAAGGGGCAGGATTTGGAGAATTTTCCACATTTAAAATTATGGTTCGAAAGAATGATGGCAAGGCCAGCTGTAATTAAAGGTATTAGTATTGGCGCAGATATTAATCATGATTTATCAAAAGATCTTGAAGCTCAAAAGATTTTATTTGGACAAAAGGCAAGGGATTGATAGGGTAGAATAATGGTAGATGTATTTTTATGCGATGGGGTTCGAACACCAATTGGCAGATATGCCGGATCACTATCATCTGTGAGAGCCGACGATCTTGCTGCAACCGTTTTAAGTGGCTTAATTAAAAAAAACCCAAATATCGATCCACTAGAAGTAGATGAGGTGATATTTGGATGCGCAAATCAGGCTGGCGAAGATAATAGAAATGTAGCCAGAATGGCAACTCTGCTGTCGGGCTTACCTGTCTCAGTTCCTGCCACTACTATTAACAGACTTTGTGGTTCAGGCCTTGATGCTGTCATTACTGCGTGCAGAGCTGTGACTACTGGAGAAATGAAATTAGTCATTGCGGGTGGTGTTGAGAATATGTCTCGGGCGCCTTTTGTGATGCCAAAATCTGAGAGTGCATTTTCACGCTCTAATAAAGTTGAGGATACAACAATTGGATGGCGCTTCATAAATAAGAAGATGTTTTCAATTTATGGAACAGATTCTATGCCAGAAACTGCTGAAAATATTGCAGAAAATTATAATATAAATCGAGAAGACCAGGACCTATTTGCATTTAATAGTCAAAGAAAGTATCAAGAGGCCAAGAAAAATGGTCGATTTAAATTGGAAATTATACCAGTCGAGGTGCCTCAAAAAAGAGGAGACCCATTAATTTTTGAAGAAGATGAGCACCCAAGAGAGACGAATTTGGATAAGATGGCTAAATTACCTGCGCCATTCAAAGAGAATGGAACAGTAACTGCAGGAAATGCATCTGGCGTCAATGATGGAGCGGGATGCTTGCTTATTGCTTCTGAGGATATGGTGAAGAAATACTCATTGAGGCCATTGGCAAGATATTGTGGGGGGGCGACTGCAGGGGTTGAGCCAAAGTACATGGGAATTGGACCGGTACTTTCAACGCAAAAAATACTCAAGTCACTCAATATCGAAATGGAACAGATTGGCCTTATTGAATTAAATGAAGCTTTTGCATCTCAATCTTTGGCATGTATGAGAGGGTTAGGGATTGCAGATGATAGTGAAATAGTAAATCCAAATGGTGGAGCAATTGCATTAGGGCATCCACTTGGGATGTCGGGTGCACGACTTGCCTTGACTTCGTCCATTGAAATACATTCAAAAAAAATAGAATATGGTCTTTGTACAATGTGCGTGGGTGTAGGACAGGGAATATCAATGATTATCGCAAGGGTGTGATTATTTATTCTCGAAATTTAAACGATCCATAATTTCTTCTTCGGACAGACTCAGGTCAACCTCCCTCATCGTCTTTGCAGATAGATCCATCGCTAAGGTTAACATTAAATTTTGATGCGCTACTTCTGCTTGTGTATGTGGGGTGTTTAGTTCCATACAAATTCTTTGAAGCCAAGAATAGGTCTCATCCTTTAAAGGTCCCCAAAGCTCATTATTGTATATGTCTCCGGGTGGAAAACTCGTCAGAAAGTCAACATGTCTGTCAATTTCATCCTCTCTCCCTTTAGGTCTATAAATTTTTCCTTGATCAAAGTCACTTACGATGATTACATCTCTGTGGGTATCTTCTATATCAAGAATACCATGCGTACCAACGAAACCCATTTGTAATCCGTAGCTAGCGCCCGGCCAAATTTTTGGCAGAGACCAGCATATATTCATACTAAATATTTTATCATTGAAGGTAAATAATCCAAAGGTTGCATCCTTAGTACCCATCTCACCAAGTATTTTGTCAGATGATCGTGCAAAGACAGATTGTGGCTGATCATTAATAAGCCATAATGACATATCCAAGCTATGTGTTCCGGATACGACCATTGGCGTTAGATATTTTCTATCCTGCGTTAATCTTAGCTCATTCATAGGACCCATTTTATTCATAAATGTTCTCGTAACAGCGCATGTTATATCGCCAATTTGGTTGCTTTCTATTTTCTCTTTAGCTGAAATAAATCTGCGGCGAAATCTTTGTGTGTAGCCCACACAAACATCAATATTTTTTTCGATTATTTTATCAATAAGGTATCTAGATTGTTTAGCGTCAAGAGTTAGGGGTTTTTCAATGAATATTTTTTTATTATTTTCGATTGCTATTAACGCTGGTTCAAAATGACTCCAAGTGGAAGTTGCTACTATTACGCAATCAACCTCTTCACGATTAATTAGCTCTTCATAATTAGTTGTGAGGTAATCTGCATTAATATCTTTTTTAAGTTCTTTTCCGACTTCTTCATTAATATCGCATAATCCAATCCAGGATACACCAGGGAATTCTGAGGCAATCTTACCTCTCATCCTCCCTACACGCCCGCATCCGATTATAGCTAAACCAATATTACTCATTTTTTCAAAAAAAAACCCGAAAGAGCGGACTCTTTCGGGCTTTATTAGACAAGTTAAGTTTGAATTATGGAACCATTTTGTCTGGGTTAGCAGCAGCCCATGCATCCATTAATTCTACAACTTCATATGTGTCCCAGTCACTCGCACGATCAATAAATCTGTGATCTACGAATGTTGCTGGATCAATGAAACCATCGATTTCACCTAGGCCAATGTATGGACCTTGGATTTGTGCCCAAATCCAGTTACGAGGCTCACCATATTTGTTTGTACGACGTAGTTGGTAAATGTAAACTGAACCGTTGATTAGGTTTGAACCAGTTTGCATGTTTTCAAATACTTCAGGTGTAGCAACAGCGCATACACTTATAACAAATTTAGTATCTAGAACACCCATGTGTTGTGCCATTGCCCAACCACGTAGGAAACCTGCAGTAGCTTCGTCTAGCTCATCCATACGTGAATCCCACATTGCGAATGAGTTACCAGGGTTAGCTGACACAGCCATTGGTGTAATGTTTCTAATTGCAACACCACCGGCTTGGATGTTAGCACGGTCAGATGAACCACCTGCGAAACCGTCAATTCTGCCTGATGTTAGAGCGTCAACCATAACTGGGCCAGCGTCACCAACAACAACTGTTTCGATTGAGTCACCTGGAAGACCAACTGAGTCAAGAGCGATCAGAGTTGTGATTTCATCACGGTCAGATGCAAGACCAATAACTGATCCTGGTAGATCGTTTAGACCTTTAATTGGACTGTCAGCTGGAACAACAATACCTTCAGATGCGAAGTTATAAGCTTCGTATACAACTGAACCAGGTTGTCCTGCGTTAGCCATTTGTAGTACTTGTGCAGAGTCAAGCATCACATATTCTGCATCACCTGTATCTAGGAATGCAACGTATGGGATAGTTGTTTCTGAGTTTAGTAGGTTTACTTCAACGCCATTAGTTTCGTAAGCACCTGTTAGACGACCAACGTGCTGCGCATAAATTGAGCAAGAACCGTTGTTAGCTGTAATAACATTTAAGTCTGTTAGTGCAGAAGCTGGAGTTGTTGAAACCATTGATAGTGCTAAACCACCGAAAGCAGCGCCAAGCACAAATTTAGTAGTGGATTTCATATCATATCCTCCCTTAAGGTTAATAATAAAACACTTACACTAGTGTAAACAATTGTACCTAGTACAAACGTCAAATAACTGTTATAGAACATCTGTAAAAATAATTCAAATTTTTTTTTAACTTTTTGTTAATTTTTTCTTTAACAAAAACTCATTCACTGTTGATAATGTTTGATTTTTTTACTATATATAACACAATTTAGACATATTTATGTTTATATTAATGAAAATTTGAATATTCGCATTGTAAACACACATTTTTGGAGTGAAAATTGAAGTCTGAACTACCATTATCCGATTATACAGTATTAGATCTTACTATTGCCAGAGCCGGGCCCACTGCCGCGAGAGTTCTCGCAGACTGGGGAGCAAACGTTATCCAAATCAATCCGCCAAATAAACCTGGTCAGAAAGGTGGAAGTGTAACAGGAAAAAGAGATGGTTTTGACTTTCAAAATCTACAGAGAAACAAGCGATCATTATCAATTGATTTAAAAAGTGACGATGGGCATGAACTTTTTCTTGAGTTAGCAAAAAAAAGTGATGTTATACTTGAAAACTTTCGGGCTGATGTGAAGCACCGTTTGAAGATTGATTATGACGCAATTAAAAAGGTCAACAACCAAATAGTTTATGGAAGCATTTCAGGATTTGGTCAGAATGGGCCATACAAAGAACGACCTGGTCTTGATCAAATCATACAAGGAATGTCAGGATTAATGTCAATCACTGGACTTCCTGGTAACGGACCCGTAAGAGTTGGCATACCAATAAATGATCTTTGTGCCGGGATGTTTCTAGCCCAAGGTGTGCTTTTAGCATTACTAAATCGTGAAAAAACAGGAAAGGGTCAGTGGGTGCATACATCATTACTTGAAGCTGGTATTTTCATGCTCGACTTTCAGGCATCACGATGGCTCCAAAATCAACAAATTGCGCAGCAGGCTGGGAATAACCACCCAACAGGGATACCTCAGGGCTGTTTTCAAACTTCAGATAAACTTATTAACCTAAGTGCTGTTGGGGACCGCCTCTTTGAGAGGTTTTGTAATGCTGTTGGAGCGGAGAATCTGTTGAGTGATAGTCGTTTTTGCGATGATGAATCCCGCTTGAAGAATAGAGATGAGTTAAACGAAATAATCTCAAAGATACTCATTGAAGAGACATCTGAATACTGGATTACTAAATTAAACAAAGTTGGTGTTCCGTGTGGCCCTGTAAATAATATTGCCCAGATGTTTGATGATGAACAAGTGAAACACCTTGATATGAAAAGAAAGGTAAAACATCACAGGTTAGGTGAATTAGATGTTGTAAGGCAGCCAGTTAATTTTTCTGAATATGAGCAACCGAAAGAATTGAAATATGCCGCACCCGACCTGGGTCAACACAATGAGGATATTCTCAGAGAATTTGGATTTGATGACAAATTTATTAAGGATTTGGTAGAAAAAAATGTGGTATAATATTCACGTCAAATTATTTTTAAAAAGCTAACGAATGAAATTAAATACAGAGAAAATCATCGCAAGGAAAGATGGCAAAATTGGATGGATGATCATCAATAATCCAGAAAAGAGAAATGCTATTTCTTTTTCTATGAGGGAGGCAATGACACAAGTATTTAATGAATATGATAAGGATCCTGAAGTCAGAGTTCTTATTTTACGAGGCTCTGGTGGCAAAGCTTTTATATCTGGTGCAGACATTTCCGAGTTTAAAGATATTAGAAGTAATTATGACGCAGAAGAAAAATATGCCAAGGCAACAGAAATCATGACAAAAGCCATGAACGCTTTCAAGAAACCAATACTTGCTATGATAGAAGGCTATTGCGTTGGTGGTGGTGTAGCTACAGCTATTGCATGCGACATGCGGATCGCCACAAAAGACACAAAATATGGAATTCCTGCCGCAAAATTAGGTTTGGCTTACGGTTTTGATAATTTAAGGCAGTTGGTTGAACTTGTTGGCCCATCAAATGCAAAAAGAATATTATTTACAGGTGATTTGATTGATGCAGATGACGCGCACCGAATTGGGTTAGTTGATGAGTTATGTGCATTAGATGAGCTTGAAGATAAGGTATTATCCATCGCTGATAAAATATCTGCAAACGCACCGCTAACGGTTTTAGCATCAAAAGAAACAGTCAAGCATGTACTCAGGCCCGAAATAAGGGATCATCAAAAGTTAAAGGAAATGGCAAAAATCTGCTTCGATAGTGATGATTACAGAGAAGGCAGAGAAGCTTTCATGGAAAAGAGAAAACCAGAATTTAAAGGACGCTAAAAAGGCATTTGATTAATGGAAAATCGCATCATTTTAGATAGTTTGTATAAAAGCTTTGGAGAGCTTCAGGCTGTGAATAATGTTTCAATGACTGTTGAAGTTGGGGAAATATTGGGTTTCATTGGCCCAAACGGTTCTGGCAAGTCCACAACCATGAAAATGGCAACGGGTTATCTTAAGGCCGACTCAGGTACTTCTACCATTTGCGGTGTGAATATGGAAATTAATCCGAAAGAGGCAAAAAAACTCATAGGATATTTACCAGAGGGCGCGCCGGCTTACGGTGAGATGACAACAATAGGATTTTTAAATTTTATTGCAGATATTAGAGGATATTATGGTAAGAAGAGAGCGATCCAAATTGATAAAGCTGTTGAGAGGGCAAGAATAAAACACGTACTACATCAACAAATTGATACTCTATCAAAAGGCTACAAACGGCGAGTAGGGCTGTCGCAAGCGATAATGCATGAGCCAAAAATTCTTATCCTGGATGAGCCAACAGATGGACTAGACCCCAATCAAAAGCATCATGTGCGTGAATTAATAACTGAAATATCAAAAACTACAGCAATTATTGTATCAACTCATATTCTTGAGGAAGTCGATGCAGTATGTTCCAGTGTTTTGCTCATTAATAAGGGTAACGTAGTATTAAATGGCTCTTCATCCGAACTCCGATCAAAGGTTGAGAGTAATAACTCAATTATGATTAAAATCGATCCAAAACATGGCGAGGATCTAAAAAGGCTTCTTTTAACAATCCCGAGCATAAGTAAGATTGATGTTTTAAATGAAACAGAGTCGAATGTTAACATAAATGTATACCCAAAAGAGAACAGGGTTATTTTAACAGAAGTAGCAAAAATTATAGCTGACCATAAGTTTCCGGTAAAAGACATATATCAAAATCACATAGCGCTAGACGAAGCTTTTCGAAAATTAACTGTGTAGGAAAAAATGTTAGGTAATATATACATAATCTTAAAAAGAGAGACGAAAGGGTATTTCTCAACCCCACTTGCTTATATATTTATATCGATCTTTTGTGGCTTAACAGCAGCCTTCACATTTTACCTTGGGGCTTTTCTTGAAAGGGGTCAGGCTGATTTATTCCCCTTTTTTGAAAGTCACCCCTGGTTATTAGTACTACTCGTTCCATCTATTTCCATGAGGCTATGGGCAGAAGAGAGGAAAACTGGATCAATTGAGTTATTGATGACCCTACCGATTACAACGTTTGAAGCTGTTATCGGAAAATATTTAGCTGCTTGGGTTATGATCGCTATAGCACTGGCGTTAACATTTCCAATGTGGATAACAGTCAATATTCTTGGAAACCCTGATAATGGAGTTGTGATGTCCAGCTATCTCGGGAGCTGGCTATTGGCTGGGCAGTTTTTAGCAATCGGGTCTGCGCTGTCCGCTATGACTAAAAATCAAGTAATTGCTTTTGTAATTAGTACAGCCGCTTGTTTCTTATTTGTAATGAGTGGGGTTGAAGCAGTAACTGGCGCAATTGAGGGTTTAGTTCCCAATTACGTAATCTCTATATTTAGCTCAATGAGCTCCCTAGACCACTTCTATGAGTTTGTGAAAGGGGTTATTGATCTTCGCAGTTTACTGTTCTACCTCACGTCAATAATTTTTTGGTTGTTGTTAAATATCATTATTATAAATATTAAGAAAGCTGCATAGGTTATTGTTATGAATAGAAAAAATAGCATAATATATACTTGGATAGGCGTTCTGAGTGCTGTCATAATTCTGATATCTGTCAATACATTAGTGAATAGCTATTTAAATTCCCAAAGGCTTGATTTGACCGAGGAGCGGATGTATACAATATCTTCTGGTACAATTGAAACGCTTCAATCGATACAAGAACCAATAAATATAAAATTTTATTTCACAAATCGACTAGGTGAGAACTATCCTCCTTTTAAACTATTTGCTGATCGAATAAAAACATTACTCAAAAGATATGAAGAAATATCTGATGGAAATCTCATAATATCCACATACAATCCTGAGCCTTTCACGGAAATTGAGGAGCAGGCTCTAGCAGATAATATCCGAGGTATTCCACTTAATGAACAAGGGGAATATGGATATTTTGGTATTCGTGCTTACAATTCTGTTGATGGTGTAGAAGTGATCCCTTTCATGGATATCGAGAGAGAAGAATTTCTGGAGTATGACTTAACCTCAAGAATATTCTCATTATCGAAGGAAAGTAAACCTAAGATCGGTTTTATCGCAGGTCTTGGGATAGATGGTGTGCTTGATAATCAGGGGGGTGCTGTGCCGCCATGGAAGATCATGGGGCAGATAAATGAATTTTTTGACGTTACCACATTACTCGATTACAACATGGACAGCAGAGAATTAAAATCCATACCAGATGATATTGATACACTTTTGGTGCTGCAGCCATTAAATCTCTCAGATCAGGCCCTCTATACAATAGATCAATTTGTTTTGGGAGGGGGGAATATTCTACTTGCACTTGACCCAAGCACTACTGTTGCGGCTGGCATTCAATACGATCAAAAAATGGATTACATATTAGAAAATTGGGGACTTAAAATCATGCCAGAGCTAGTCGCAGGCGATCTTAAACTCGCAAGACCAGCGCAAGTCGGTGATAGAGGCGAGCGGGTATACAATAATTATCTGGCATTAATTGGAGTCACGAGTGAATACATAAATCAGGACGATCCTATTGTGAGTGGACTTGATTTGATCAATATCACAACTGCTGGTGTGATTGAAAGATTGCCTGATCATAAGACAGAAATTACAGATATTTTTACAACCAGCGAGCAATCTACTCTAATTGGGAAAGAAGAGGTAAAAGATAATCCTGATTTGAATAAATTATTGAGAGAGTTTGAGGCTTCAAATAATAAATATAGCTTATCAGTTAGGGTTAAAGGGAATGCAGAGTCGGTAATTGAAAATCTTGAATTAGAAAATATCCCAACATATTCAGAAGCTCAACACATTCAAAATGGATCTGTGAATGCAATTATAGTTACGGATGTTGATTTTTTAGAGGATCAATTTTGGGTTAATGTAAAGGAATATTTTGGTGAGGATTTACTGACCCCGTTTGCAAACAATGCAACATTTATCGTGAATGCCCTAGAAAATTTAAGTGATTCATCAACTTTAGCTACCTTGCGTGCTCGAGGTGTAATGGATCGGCCATTTGTATTAATAAATGATCTGCAGCTGCAATCCGAGACCATTTTTCGGGACAAAGAACGATCGCTCGCGAACGAGATGGCAGCTCTTCAAAATCGTATGAGGGAGCTTGAGCAAAAAGCTGGTGGTTCCGTCATGTTGGGGCAATCCGACCTTGATGCTTTTAATGAATTCCGTGAAAAAGCACAAAACGTTCAAAAAGAATTAAGGGCAATAAAGTTAGAGCTTGCTCAAGAACTTGAAGCTTTAAATAATGCAATAAAAATATCCAATATGGCAGGGATACCAATGTTATTTCTTGCATTAGGTATTTTATACTGGGCTATTCGTAAATATAAAATTTCTAGATCTGCACAAAAGGACTAAGTAAAATGTCAAGAAAACTATCCCTAACTCTATTTATTATTGCGCTTATCAGTATGGGCCTTGTCATATTAACGGGTATCAACAACGCAAAGTGGGATAAAAGTGCCTCTTATGGTCAATATTATTTTGACAGCTTGAAGAACGATTTAAATGAAATATCGCTCATAAGACTGAGTCAATCAGGAGAGGCATTTGAAATAAAGAAAGACAATGAAACATGGATGTTAGTCAACAAGGATAGCTACCCAGCAGATACAAATAAAGTTAATACAAATCTTTTAGCTCTTGCAAACGCAATTAAAATTGAGCCAAAAACAAGCAAGGCCGTCCTACATGGCCGACTAAATCTAGAAGATCCGTCAGCACCTGATGCTAAATCCTTCCTCATGGAACTATTTGATGATAATGGTAGCGTATTAGCCTCAGCAATACTTGGAAAAAGAAAACCAAATCTTATGAAAAGAGGCGACTTCGGCGTATATTTGAGGAGCCCTGATGAAGACCAGTCTTGGCTAGTAACTGGCAATCTCAATGCATCAGATGGCATCAAAAATTGGATTAATACACGATTACTTGACCTCGTACCTGACAACATACAGAGTATGGTTGTAGAACGAGGCAATAGAACCCCACTTAAATTTGGCCGTGACTCGGAAGACTCAAATAAATTTATTATGATCGATTTTATTGAAGGTGTTGAGACCAGAACGTCTATAGGCTTAAGAAGTGTGTTAAGGCGTTTTTTAAAGGTTGACTTCAGAGACATGCGAGAGGCAGAAACTTACGTTGTATCGCCCGATATAGCAATAGAAATTATTACCACAAATAAACATTTTATTGACATTGAGATGTATAATGATAAGGACGCACCAGGGGCCTGGGTTTCAATCAAAGATACAGATCATCCAGACCAAATTAAAAATATTGGTTATGAATTTTATTTGGACGCAAACTACAAAGAAGAATTTGTTATTACTTTAGAAGATGTCCTAAAAATAGAGTAGAATTATTTTTCAGTTTCTAAATTTTCCATTTTTTTTACTTTCCTAAGATCAGGGAATATTATCGACCATAGTAAACTAATCCCAATTGTCATGACTCCTCCAATAAATACAGAAGGAACAATCCCAATAAAGCTCGCAGTGACCCCAGCGCGAAGATCACCAATTTCATTAGAGCTATTAGTCGCGACAGAATGAACAGCTCCAACCCTACCTCTCATATCATCTGGTGTGACTATAGGTATGATTGTCTGCCTAATATAGACGCTAACCATATCTGCGGCACCATATATAAATAGCATCAAGAGAGAAAGCCATAGTATCGATGATACAGCAAATATAGCTGTTGCTGAGCCAAATACTATCATTGAAATAATTAAATTTTTACCAGCATTATTTATTGGGGGTAGCTGTGTTAGAATAATACCGGTTAAGACGCCTCCTACAGCTGGCATCGTTCTCAATAAACCCAAGCCTTCAGGCCCAATTTTTAAGATATCTATGGCAAATATTGGAAGCATGCCCATAATGCCCCCGAATAAGACAGCAAATAAATCAAGAGACATTGTTCCAAGAATAAGCTTTGTTTTCCAGACATATACAAAGCCACTAATAACAACTGATAAAGAAATAGATTTAAGGTTACTTGAATTCTTTGGATTTTTTAATAGAAGCGTTGATAAGGTTGAAATCCCTAAGCAAACAATTGCAAAAAAATAAACCTTGGTATCATAAAAAGCTATAATGATACCGCTTGCAAGAGGCCCAAGAAGGTGCCCAAGTTTCCCGATAGAAGAATTATAAGCTGTAGCGTTTGGAAAAAGTTTTTTTTCAACTATATTAGGTAAAATAGCATTCAAGCTTGGCTGATACATCGCTCTTGCTGTGCCATGTACTAGCAAAGCTGCTAAAATTGGCCAAATACTCTCAGGATCCCCAAGTGAGTAATATAACAAATAAATTGCAACCAATAAGTGCACTATTGTACATAAAGTAATAACCACTTTTCTATCAAACTTATCGGCAATTACTCCGGATGGTAATATAAATAAAAATATTGGTAACACTTGTGCAAGCCCAATCAGTCCTAAGTCAAGCGGGTTACCAGTTAAGATATATACCTGCCAGCCTACGGTCAGTGTAATTGATTGGATCGCAAGTGAATAAAACCAGCGTATCGATAGGAATAGAACGAAGTTTTTATTTTTAAGCAAGCTATTTGAGGTCATATAAAAGCTATTCTCTTGTTTCTTGAACGATCCTATTTTTTACGGGTAAATAATAGAAATAAGTGGCGGAGAGAGTGGGATTCGAACCCACGATACGATCTCTCGTATACTCCCTTAGCAGGGGAGCGCCTTCAGCCACTCGGCCACCTCTCCATAATGCGAGACCCAAAAAAAAATCTACAAGTTAGATCAAGGAGAATTTAATATTATTCTTATCAGTGTACAACATAATTTTATAATAATATCTGTTTCTCAAAACACTTTTTACATAATTTCTTGTTTCCCGATAAGGGATCAGCTCTATCCAGTCAATGATTTCTAAATCCGGATTCTTCCTTATCCATGATTTTACTCTGGTTGGCCCAGCATTATAAGAGCTAATCGCATATATGTCGGATCCTTCAAATGTATCAAGCAGATCAAGTAGATATCTCGTACCGAGTTGTATATTGTAATGAGTGTCCCCGAGTAACCGCTCTTCGCTATAATCTAACTTTTCTAATCGGGAGAGCATCTTTGCAGTATTTGGCATAATTTGCATTAACCCAACAGCCCCGGAAAAACTAATTGCCTCTGACGAAAATTCGCTTTCCTGCCTGATAACCGAATGGAGCAAGTCTCCTATCTCATAGCCTTTATCATCAGGATAGATTTCGATTGGGAAGTCCGCCGTCGGATATAAGTCCTCAACCGCTTGATTGCCTAAATTTTCTTTTTTAGCTATCCTTAAAGACGTTTGCGGGAGATGCTTGCTATTTGCAATATCAATCAGAATACTAGGATCAACACTGCCATTTGATTTTTCATACAAATTATTTATAAACTTTGCAGCAAAATATTTTTTATTTACTGCGCACAGCAATTCAATTGCTAATAGCTGTTCATTATCAATATTATTTTCATAAATACTTGCCTCAGGAGATGTATTTTGAAGAACAATTTCTGGTTTTTCGATCAAAATTTCAGCTTTTGACAAAAGACCATAAAATGTATTTTCAAATTTTGAGGCTTTCATTAAATATTCAATAGCTTCATTTTTTTCATCATTTGCCAGGTAACTCTTTGCTATCCAATAAAGCGCTGAAGATCGATCCTCATTATTACTACCAAGCTGGCTAAAAGATTGAAAATGTTCAATTGCCCTTGGTCTATCCTCAAATACTCGCAGCGCAATCCACCCTTTGAGAAACTCCAAATTTGCGAATA
Organism: uncultured Rhodobiaceae bacterium; assembly: GCA_913030915.1. Taxonomy (GTDB): domain Bacteria; phylum Pseudomonadota; class Alphaproteobacteria; order Rhizobiales; family TMED25; genus TMED25. The sequence continues at coordinate 68,657 of CAJWEW010000002.1, read as the reverse complement.
TTTGATTTTCCTGTTTTTGGTCGATTGTCATCACTTCATATGCTTCTCGGTATTTTTTTTGTGAAATCAAACGACGACCCAATATCTCCGATTGTACTGCCCAAAGTATAGGGTTTGTGATATTTATGGTATTTTTATATTTATTAAAGTACTCATAGGCATCTTTGGTAGAATCTTTTTCTACAAGCCATTTTATTTTTAGGTAATGAAAAGAGGAATTATCCTCAAGGTATGGCTCAATTTTATTGAAATCTAGGCTCGAGACACGTTTATTTTCGTCAAGTTTTTGTGCAATTTTTGCTAATAAAAGATATTCATCACTAATCTCTTTTGCGGTATTTTGAAGCTCCTTGATGTCATCTAGGTACAACATCCTATTAAATCTAATTATTTGATCTTTTTTCGAGATACAGATTTCACAAAATTCTGTAAAAATATCTTTCGAATTCTGTGATAATTTCATTCTATGCCACGCTTCATCATAATGAATTTTTGCAAGTTTGTACTCGCCAAGCTGAAATTTTAAGATAGAGAGCGCTAGGGTTCCATCTCCGCTAATTGGGGTATATTTATCAAAATAATCGCGTATAAAATCCGTATCATGGTTTTTTTTGTAAAAACTTTCCTCTATTTTTTCTCTAATAATACTTTGATCAGGCCAATGAGGATTATTTTGAATGAACCTGTACATCTCGGTCACATTCGGATTTGTGTGAGGCGAGCGTAAGTGATACCAGGTGGCAATCTTATTTAATAATTCAGACTCGCTGCTAAGTTGCAGCTTTTTGATTGCATCACGCTCGTCTTCATCAGCAACTTGCGCTACATTAGTTGTAAAGTATTCATAGAAATTTGCATATTCTTCAAGGTTAAAACCCATAAAGAGAAGATCCGATTTTTTTGCAGTTGGAATAAAGAAGCGTTCGCCTGTAAGGTCAAATATTGAAGGCTTTGGTTCAGGTACGGCTGAATTAGCGTTGGCAAAGTTTTGATAAGCAAAAATAAATAGAAATATCAGCCATATGCATGTAAAATAGCAGAGGTTAAAAGATAAAAAATCAAATCCTTTAGTTTTATGCCCTATGTTTGATATCATTGATTTAAATAATTAAAATTGTATATTGGGATAATATTATACTATTAAAAAATTATAACGGAAAAAATTTATGTTAAGTGGTTCAATAACAGCGTTAGTTACACCCTTCAAAAAGGATGGAGCATTCGATGAGGCTAATTTTATAAAACACATTAATTGGCAGTTGCAAAATGGAACGAATGGCTTTGTACCTGTTGGAACAACAGGTGAATCGCCAACATTATCCCATGACGAGCATAAAAATGTTATAGAAACATGTGTCAAGGCTGTGAATAAAAAGGTACCAGTAATTGCGGGTACGGGGTCTAACAATACAGATGAGGCAATCGACTTCATTGAGCACGCCACATCAGTTGGAGCTGATGCAGCTCTTGTTGTCACACCATATTATAATAAGCCAACTCAAGAGGGAATGTACCAGCATTTCAAAAAACTCAATGACATATCTGGCATACCAATAATCATATATAATATACCGGGACGGTGTGTCGTTGATATGTCGGTTGAAACCATGGCACGATTATCACGCCTTGATAGAATTATTGGCGTCAAAGACGCAACCGCTGATATCTCAAGGACTAGCTTACAAAGGCATGTGATTGGTGAAAATTTTATTCAACTATCCGGTGAAGATATGACAGCCTTGGCTTTGATGGCCCATGGCGGTCGGGGGTGCATCTCAGTGACATCAAATGTTGCACCAAGACTTTGCGCCGATTTGCAGGATGCCTGTTTATCTTTTGATTTCAAAAAAGCACTAGCGATACAGGATAAATTGATTCCTCTTCACAAAGCTTTATTCTTGGAAACCAGCCCAGCACCAGTAAAATATGCATTAAGTCTCTTAGATTATTGTGAAGATGTTGTCAGGCTACCGCTTGTAAGTGTTACTTCGGAAACGCAGGACGCTGTCAGGGACGCCATGATCTATGCAGGTATTTTATAGAATTAGGTTCAATGCCAGAGAAGAATAATAGGATTATTGCTCAAAATAGAAAGGCAAGATTTAATTACGAAATCATCGATACCATGGAAGCTGGTATAGTTCTCACTGGTTCTGAAGTAAAATCTTTGCGAATGAGTAAGATTAATATAACGGATACTTATGCTTCACCGAACAATGGTGAAATTCAAATTCATAACCTTTATATAGACGAATATAAAAACGCATCTAACAAAGTGGTAAGTCCTAAAAGAATAAGAACGCTCCTATTACACAAAAGAGAAATAAAAAAAATACAAGGTTACATTGAACAAAAAGGGCTGACCATTGTGCCCCTAAAAATATATTTTAATGACCAAGGGCGCGCCAAGCTAGAAATTGCAGTGGCAAGAGGAAAGAAGTTATATGACAAGAGAGAGACGGAAAAAAAGAGAGACTGGGATAGAAATAAGCAAAGACTGCTAAAGAAAGAAGGATAAATCTTATTTTTAAATTGATATTTATAAAAAAAAAATATAAACCTTATGCAAGAGGAGTATCTAAATGGCAAGAGTAACTGTTGAAGATTGTATTGAAAAGGTGGCTAACAGATTTGATCTTGTGTTGGTCGCAAGCCACAGGGCAAGAATGATTGCTGGCGGGGCACAAATCACCGTTGCCAGAGATAATGATAAAAATCCAGTCGTTGCACTGAGAGAAATTGCAGATAGTCAGGTTACCCCTGAAGACTTGAGGGAAGAACTGATTCACTCACTTCAAAAACATGTTGAAGTAGATGAGCCTGAGGAAGATGCGGCGCCGTCAGTTGAACCGCTTGATACAAAAATATTCGGCGACACGATAGAGCAAATTGAAGAGGACAATGAAAGAATGTCTGAAGAGGAGCTTTTACGTGGGATGGAAAAAGCCATAGCGGCGGATAGTGGATACAAACCGCCTAGAATTTAATTCCGATAAAATATAACAAATTTAGAGAAGACCCAATCATGATAATTGACAATTGAGTATTGTATTAACTATTCTAGCTTAATATAATATACAAAACGGTGAATTATGCTTAATGAAAATCTTCTAATTGACTCTATTACAAAATACAATCCGGCGACTAATAAAGATCTTATTAACAGGGCATTTGTGATCGCCGAGATAGCGCATCAGAATCAAAAGCGAAGATCTGGAGATCCATACATTTCTCACCCGCTTGAGGTTGCGAAAATACTCACAGAATACAGATTAGATGACTCTACTATAATCACAGCACTGTTGCACGATACAATAGAAGATACAAAACTAACCCTGAAAGAAGTGAGAGGTGAGTTTGGTGAAGAAATTGCCAGCCTCGTTGATGGTCTAACAAAAATAGGTAAATTGGATTTATTCACAAAAGAAGCCGAACAAGCCGAAAATTTTAGAAAATTAATTTTAGCAATGTCGAATGATGTGAGGGTATTAATTGTCAAACTAGCAGACAGACTTCATAACATGCGTACAATAAATTTCCTGCCTGAAGAAAAGCAACAAATAATAGCAAAAGAAACAATTGAGGTTTACGCACCATTATCGGGGAGGTTAGGAATTCACTCACTTAAAGAAGAGCTCGAAGAGCTGGCATTCGATGTTATTAATCCAAAGGCTCGAAAAATTATTCTTGATAAGCTATTGTCAATTAGCTCAGATTCAGGCGAACTAATTGACAGCATAAAAGCTGATTTATCAAAAGAAATAAAAAAAAATAAAATCAACTTCACGATTGAAGGTAGGGAAAAGAAACCTTTCTCCATATGGAGAAAAATGAACAGAAAGTCTATATCTCTTGAGCAACTCTCTGATATATATGGCTTTCGAATTATTGTTAACTCTATTGATGATTGCTATCGTATCATTGGGATTGTTCATCAAAAATGGAATGCGATACCTGGAAGATTCAAAGATTATATATCAACACCAAAGATAAATGATTATCAGTCAATTCACACTACAATATTGGGACCCGATAATAACAGAATAGAGTTGCAAATTAGAACTTCTTCAATGAATGATCTTGCTGAAAGAGGCGTCGCTGCTCATCGTAACTATAAAGATAAATCAATAGAAAATGAGAAACAGAATTATCCTTGGCTTGACGACCTACTGGAGATGCTCGAGCAAGGTGAAAGCTCCGAGGATTTCTTTGAAAGTACTAAATTGGAGCTATTTCAAGATCAGGTATTTTGTTTCACACCAAAGGGCAGAATAATAGCTTTACCCATTGGGGCAACGCCAATTGATTTCGCTTTTGAGGTTCACACAGATGTTGGAATGAAATGTATAGGCTGCAGGGTTAATGGTCTAAATGCGCCTTTGTATGCTGAGCTTGATAATGGTGATGAAATAGAAATTATTACTGATGATAAGTCCTTACCGCCGATGGCATGGGAAAAAATAGCACTCACTGGGAAAGCAAAAATAGCTATCCGACGAATTAATAAGGAAAAAATAAAAAACCAATATTCAGAATTAGGAAAACAAATTCTTGATAAGTTGTTAAAGTCTTCGACGGATGCTAAGAAAATACCAAATATGAAGGATTTTTGTAAAAAATTTGGTCTTAAGTCTGCAGCCGATCTATACAGCAAGATTGGTAGAGGTGAGATTACACCGGAGTCTATTCGTAAAGCTTTTTTAAAAATGAAGATAATTAAGGCAAATGAAGATCCAAATTCTGCGTTTGATCCGACCATTAATGCGGTCAGTATACCTGTCCGTGGTTTTGATAAAAATATACCATTTAAATTTGCAGATAACAGTCGGGTGGTACCTGGCGATAAGATTTTTGGTGTTATAGATGGCGAAGAGGGCATAACTATCTATTCGAAACAATCAAAAAATCTTGTTAAATATTCAGAAAATGCAGCGTCTTTTATTGATCTTACATGGGATATTGAGAATAATTTAACAGAGAGATATATAGCAAGAGTGATGATTGATTGCAAAAATGAAGTCGGCGCATTAGCAAAAATCACACGGGCTATAGGCCTATCTAATGCAAATATTGAAAATTTGAAGCTGGTTTCAAGATCCAGAGATTTTTATAAACTTGATATTGATATTGGTGTATTTCATCTATCACATCTGAATTTGGTTATAAGTTCAATTAGGAAGATTGCTGTGGTACATCGAGTTGTTAGAATTATGGAATAAACACTTAAATGAGTCAGGACCAAATATTTAAAAAATTTAAAGAAGCGGGAGCCCTATTGGAGGGCCATTTCGTTTTAAGTTCAGGGCTACACTCAGCAAAGTATATTCAATGTGCCAGAGTAATGATGTTTCCAAAAATCTCCCAATTTCTTTGCAAAGAACTCGCAAAAAAAATATCAGAGACATTTGGGTCTATTGATCTGATTGTATCGCCAGCAATGGGCGGGGTAATTGTAGGTTATGAAGTTGCAAAACAATTGGGTGTTCCAGCCATTTTCTTTGAGAGAGTTGAAGGGCAATTTCAGTTACGTCGAGGATTTGAAATTAAAAAGCAGACAAAATGTATTATGGTTGAAGATATAGTAACTACTGGGTTATCCTCTCGGGAGTGTATATCAGCAATAACCGAACATCATGGCAATGTGATAGGTGCAGCATGTTTGATAGATAGATCATCTGGTGCTGCAAATGTTGGAGTTGACCTTGTTTCACTTGCTGAGATGACAATCGAAACCTATGATGAGTCAAATATACCGTCATGGCTCAATGATATCCCAATCTCAAAACCTGGCAGTAGAAATTTAAAATGATAGAAAAAGATAATTATCTCAGGCTTGGGGTAAACATAGATCATGTGGCAACAATTCGTAATGCAAGAGGTGGATTTCACCCTGATCCGCTGAGAGCTGCAAATATTGCTTATCAAGCTGGAGCTGATGGAATTACAGCTCACTTAAGAGAAGATAGAAGACACATAAGTGACCAAGATATTGAAAGATTGATTAAAGAGATTGATTTACCTCTAAACCTAGAAATGGCTGCAACAAAAGAGATGCTGGATATTGCAATTAAGCACAAGCCAAATGCATGCTGTATTGTTCCTGAAAAAAGGCAAGAAGTTACAACTGAGGGTGGATTAAATTTGAGCGCAAACATAAACAAATTAAGCGATTGCATTAATAAACTTAGAGGCAATGCAATTCGAGTTTCACTATTTATTGATCCTCAAAAGAAAGATATTGAGATAGCGAAAGAATTGGGCGCAGACATAGTTGAAATTCACACAGGAAGTTTTGCAAATAATTTTAATAAGAACGGAGAAATTCATAATGATGAATTTGATCATTTAAATAATATCTCCATTTTTGCGCATGAAATTGGACTTGAGGTCCATGCAGGCCACGGTCTGGCATTTGAAACAGCTAGGGCTATCTCAAGAATTAATGTACTGAAAGAATTGAATATTGGACATTTTATTATAGGCGAAGCTGTATTTGAAGGCTTAGATTGTGTGATAAAAAAATTCAGGGCTATACTAAACAGTGAGAGGTCTTAATTTTGGATGATAATTGGAATAGGGACAGACATCATTGATATTACAAGGATCGAGATGGTAATTAATAGATTTGGCGATCGTTTTAAAAATAGAGTATATACAAAAAAAGAAATCCTTAAATGTGAAGCGCGAAAATTAAGCGCAAATTCTTATGCCAAGAGATATGCTGCAAAAGAGGCATGCTCAAAAGCTCTTGGTACAGGGTTTAGAAAGGGCGTATATTGGAGGGATATTGAAGTTATAAATAACAAATCTGGAAAGCCAGAATTATTTCTTCATAATGGCGCAAGATCCGTGTTTGAAAAATTATTACCACAAAATACCTCTGGCCAAATTGATTTAAGCATTACAGATGAGTATCCATATGCGCAGGCGACCGTCATAATAACATCATTAGATTGAGCTTATGAAATCAAAGAATAAAAATAATATATTGGATAATATCAAGACGCTAATTTATGCAATTCTGATTGCTTTTTTTATTAGAACTTTCATTATCCAGCCATTCACAATACCTTCTGGATCAATGTTACCAAATCTTCTTGTTGGTGATTTTTTATTTGTTTCAAAATATTCCTATGGCTACTCACGATACTCACTGCCATTTTCCCCAAACATCATTGAAGGCCGGATACTTAAAAAGCAACCAAAAAGGGGGGATGTGGTTGTTTTTAGGCTTCCGAAAGACCCATCAATAGACTACATAAAGCGCATTATAGGTCTTCCAGGAGATGAAATTATCATTGTCAACGGCACTATATATATTAATGATGGCGTTATTGAGCAGTCCCAAAGCAAAAACAAAGGCAAATATTTTTCCAGCTATCCAAAAAGTAGTCTGCTAACCGAAAAAATTCAACAAAAGTCTTATAATATATTGAATTTGGAGGATAACGGTATTGGTGATAATACAGGTGTATACATTGTTCCAAAGGACCACTATTTTTTTATGGGTGATAATAGAGATAACTCACTTGACTCGCGTTTCTTGGACCAAGTTGGATATGTACCCTATGAGAATCTGATCGGCAGAGCCGAATTTTTATTTTTCTCTTCAGATAAGTCGATCCCCCTTTGGAAGTTTTGGCAATGGCATAAAAAATTTCGAGCGGATAGAATTTTTAAAAAGATTAAATAGTCATGCAAGATATAAAAAAAATTTACGATAGTATATCTTATGAATTTAATGATGAGAAAATTCTTTTTGATGCAGTTACGCATACAACAAAAGCCAAAAGAAAGAATTTAAATTTTCAGAGGCTAGAATTTCTGGGAGATAGAATCCTTGGGCTAATTATTGCAGATATTTTATATAAAAAATTTCCAAATGAACCCGAAGGTGACCTCACACGAAGAATGCATCATCTGGTAAATGAGGATACTCTTGCCAAGATAGCACGAGATATAGCACTGAATGAGTATATAAGGTTGAGTAATAATGAAGAAAAAACGGGCGGAAGGGATAAAAGTGCAATCTTATCTGATGCGTTGGAGGCACTTATTGCTGCGATATTTCTGGATAGCGATTACCAATGTGCATATAATTTTATTTCAATGCATTGGGCAAATTATTTGAACTATAATGAGCCACCGCCGATCGACCCGAAGACAGAATTACAAGAATGGTGCCATTCGAGAGGTATTGGATTACCAGTATATGTCGAGGTTGAGAAGCGTGGGCCTGATCACAGTCCGGAATTTACGGTCAATGTCATTTTGAATAATGAATTCGAGGTAAAAGCCGTGGGAAATACGAAAAAGCAGGCAGAACGTAATGCTGCGGTAAAAGCTCTTGGTAGTGAATATGTTAAATCTTAAAGGCAACCAAAAATGCGGGTACATAACAATAGTAGGGCCAACGAATGCTGGAAAATCAACATTATTAAATTCAATACTTGGTAGAAAATTATCAATCGTATCTCATAAGGTTCAGACGACAAGAACACGAATTCAGGCGATATTAACAAAGGAAACATCTCAGCTGATATTGATAGACACTCCTGGTCTTTTCAATCCAAAAAGATTTAAGGATAGGTCCTTCATAAAAGAGGCAATCACAAGCTTGGAACGCTCAGATGTCATTGTTTATATGGTAGAGGCCCAAAAAGGGTTTGATAAGGATGCATACAAGAGCCTTGGCAAGATGACTACAAATCAAGAAATCGTAATCATTATCAATAAGATTGACCTTGTCAGAAAACCAGATTTATTAAAATTAATGGATGACATAAAAGGCAGCATAAATCAAAATGACATCTACCTCTTGTCGGCATTAAAAAATGATGGGGTTAGAGAGTTCTTGGACGTTCTGATTTCTAAAATTCCGAAAAGAGAATGGGAGTTTCCCGCAAATCAGTCCACAAACATCTCTGATAAATTTATTGCTGAAGAATTTACGCGGGAGAGAATATTGTATCATGTGCACAAAGAGATACCATATTCAGTTATAATAGAAACCGAAAAATGGGATGAGAAAAAGAAGAACGAGGTTCAAATACACCAAAACATTTACGTAAATAATAGCAATCATAAGAAAATAATTCTTGGTAAGAATGGGGATAAAATAAAACAAATATCAATGCAGGCAAGGCAAGAAATCGAAAGGCACCTCGGCAAAAAAATACACCTTTTTTTGTTCATAAAACAAAAAAAGAAAAATACAGCTATAGAACTCATAGAATAAGGTTGCGTATATGAGTGGCAAATATTTAGGAAGCTATTGTGAATTTTGAGGACATAGGTATCGTTATATCCGTGCGAAAACACGGTGAAAGTTCTGGTATACTTGAACTTATAACAAAGAGTCATGGACGCCACCTCGGACTCGTCAGAGGGTATCAGTCAAAGAGTAATAAATCAATTTTACAGCCCGGTAGTACAATTAATTTCAACTGGAGGTCACGACTTTCTGAGCATCTTGGTGTTTTCTCATTCGAATTACATACCTCACGCTCATTAGACCTAATGAAAAATAAATTTGCAATCCTGGTTCTTCAAAACTTGATTTCGCATTTAAGATTACTGCCGGAAAGAGAAAATGTCACAGAAATTTATAGCCAAACTGAAGCAGTACTTGATCAGTCCCACGAAAATTTTGAGCAAGTTAAAAGCTTTATTTTATGGGAATTAATGTATTTGAGGGAAATTGGTTATGGTATTGATATATCAGAATGCGCAGTAACAAAGTCTAAGGATAATTTAAAATATGTCTCCCCAAAATCTGGTAGGGCTGTAACACAAGAAATTGGCTTGCCCTATAAAGATAAACTATTAGAGATTCCAGAATTTATAAGTGATGCAAAATATACGGACCGTGATGATCTATTAAAAGGGCTCTTATTAACAGAATATTTTTTGAAAAGGGATGTATATAAGCCATTACAATTAAAAGTAACAAGTTTTCGTGCTAGTCTTTACAAACTTATAAATAGTTTTGAGACATAGATTGTGACTGATAATATTGAAGAGATTAATATAAAATCTGACTTTATTGACCTTCTGAAAGAAAAATACTTATCCTACGCTCTATCGACAATCACCGATAGGGCTCTTCCTGACGTAAGGGATGGACTTAAACCAGTCCATAGAAGACTTTTATTTGCAATGTCTGAACTTAAGCTCGGTTCTGAGGAGTCATTTAAAAAATGCGCCAGGGTTGTTGGTGACGTAATAGGTAAGTATCACCCGCATGGAGAGCAAGCTGTTTATGACTCTCTTGTTAAACTTGCACAAGATTTTTCTCATAGATATCCGCTGATACAAGGTCAGGGCAATTTTGGAAACATTGATGGTGACAATGCTGCTGCGATGAGATACACGGAGTCCAGATTAACAAGAGTTTCCGAATTAATTATGGATAAGATTAATGACGGCACCACAAAATTCATTAGGAATTATGATGAAACCGAGTATGAGCCAACCGTCTTTCCATCCTCCTTTCCAAATTTACTTGCAAACGGCTCGAGCGGGATTGCTGTAGGAATGGCTACAAATATACCGCCACACAATATAATCGAGATACTTGAAATGGCTGAATTACTCATTGAGAACGAGGACATTGATGGCGATGCTTTAATGAAGAATTTCAATGGCCCAGATCTGCCAACTGGTGGTGTGATTGTTTCAACTAAGGAGGAAATCCACGAGATCTATCAAAAAGGCAGGGGCTCGCTAAAGATCAGATGCAAATGGGAAGAAGTGAAAATTAACAACAGCTATGTGATAAAAATCACAGAAATTCCGTTTGGGATTCAAAAATCGAAGCTTATTGAGAAACTAGCTGATTGCATTCTGTCAAAAACAATAAAAAATATTGCTGATGTGAGAGATGAGTCTGATGAAAATGTATGTATTATAATCAAACCAAAAAACGCAAGTATTCCAGCCCTTCAGATTATGGGTAACCTATATAAATTTACAGATCTTGAAGTAAATTTATCAATAAATATGAATGTTCTGCAAGGTGGAGAAGGAAAAATACCAAGAGTCTTAAGCTTGAGAGAAATTATTATACAATGGCTTGATCATCGACACCAAATTCTGATCAAAAGTAATGAGTTTTACTTGGAAAGGGCCGAGAAAAAGATACACAACCTCGAGGGCTACCTAATTGTTTACATGAATATCGACCAGGTAATTTCAATAATTAGGAATAGCGACACACCAAAAGCTGACTTAATTTCAGAATTTGATATATCAGAAACCCAAGCGGAGTCTATTTTGGAAATGAAACTGAGATCTCTCAGAAAACTCGAGGAAATATCGTTGAAAAATGACTTAAAAAAATTCAAGAAGCAAAGAAAAGAGATAAAAGAAATTCTTATTTCTCCTTCCATTCAAAAATTAAGAATGCTTGAGGAGGTTAATGTACTCAAGAATTTATTTACTGAAGACAAAAATTTATCAAGTATGTCGAGGCGGCTAACCCTAATTCAGGCTCCATCAGATATTGAGTTGGAAAACTGTGATGAAGAGTTCTCCGTAACGGTCTTCCTTACTGAAAAAGGTTGGATAAGAACTGTTGAGGGTCACAATGTAGATGAGAATGCCATCAAGTTAAAGGATCAAGATAAGCTACTGTGCACTTCAAAAATTACTACGGAAAAAAAGCTACTGATATTCACAAACATCGGAAAAGTATATTCCATTCACGCAAATAAATTAAAAATAAACAATAATGATTTTGAGCCAATTAAGAAGTATTTGAATTTGACTCAGGACGAATACATATTGCATGTTAACGAATATTCATTAGATGGTCCCGATCTAATTTTGATATCAAAAGAAGGTAAAGGAATAATATCAAAACAAAAAGAAATGCTTACATCAACACGTAATGGTAGATTAGTCATGAATCTTGCGCGAGGTACTTCCGTTTGCGCCGTCAGACAAGTTTCAGGTAGCCATATTGCTGTGATAAGTGATTCAGGAAATCTACTCGTTTTCAGTCATAAGGATATAAAAAGATTAAGCCGTGGGTCTGGTATAATTTTTCAAAACCTTAAAAATGGTACCATTATTGACATCACCTCAGCCAATCCGAATGAAGTAATCAATCTAGTGAATAAAAACACTAGCAGATCTATTATAAAAATAGATGCAAGTGATTATTTAGGTGAGAGGGGGAGAATTGGAAAAAGCTTAAAACTCAGAAATAGTTCAAACATTCCACTTCTAAGGTTTTTTAAATAAAATATAACTTCAAATTACTCTTTAGCGATGTGTAAAGTCTGAGTTGGGTATGCAAAATCAATTTTTTCATCTTCAAATTTTTTGAAAATTGCATAATTAATATTTTGTATGATGTTCATATATTCTATGTAGTCATTACCAGGGACGGATACATAAAAAACAACTTCAAATAGAAGTGACGAGTCCCCAAGGCTTTTGAAGTTTGCTCGCTCAAAGCGTGCATTCTCCGTTTTCTTTATTATTTCTTCAATAAAATTTGGAATTTTTGTAAGTGATTTATATGGTGTTTGATAAACCACACCTATATTGATTAGCGCTCTTCTCTCTTTCATTCTTCTGTAATTTCGGACTCTACTTGCCAGCAAGTCAGCATTTGAACAAACCAGCTCTTCACCAGACAGCGCCCTTATTCTGGTAGTTTTTATCCCAATCTGTTCTACGGTACCTGACATTTCACCCACTACTATGTAATCATCTATCTCAAAGGGTTTATCTAATACTATAGCAAGGGATGCAAATAAATCACCGAGTATATTTTGAGCAGCCAGTGCTATTGCTATGCCACCAATACCTAATCCTGCAACTAGTGCAGTTATGTCAATACCAATATTTTCAATGCATAATAATAGAGCAATTGACCAAATCGCTGATCTCGTAAAGAATTTAATGAGTGAAACTGCATTTTTTACGGCGCTTTTCTTTGATGATGTCTTTAATTTATTACTTTTTGCGATTAAATGAACCAAGATGCCATCTACAATATATGCAAATTGTATGAAAAATATTATGTATAGAAGTGTGTTAACTGCGCTTGCAAATGAATAGTTTTGAAATAAAGTTTTTGTAATAAATAAGAATAAAATCAATAAAACTGCAATATTGTGCAGCCTGTCCAGTGTTATGTTTAAGACAGCCAAAAAATTATTTTTATCTTTTATGTAATTAATTGTTCTATTTTTTGTCCAGATGAAGAATAAATAAAGAATAATTGACAAGATCAAAGAAAATCCACCGAGCATCAAAACTTCAACATAATTACTTGTAAGGTTACTCAAGTTCATTTGGTCATCCTGAAATTTTCTTTGCAACATCGAGCGCTGCATATGTCAATATACCATCAGCGCCAGCCCTTTTAAAGCACAATAAGGTTTCCATTATTATATTATCATATTCTATCCAGCCATTCATTGAGGCTGCCATGAGAGATGCATATTCACCGGATACCTGATATGCAAAAGTTGGAACTTTTAAGTGCTCTTTTATTTTGTAGATGACATCCAGATATGGTAAGCCTGGCTTAACCATAACCATATCAGCGCCTTCACTTATATCGAGTTCTGCTTCCCTGAACGCCTCATTACTATTTGCAATATCCATTTGATACGTCTTTTTATCACCAGTCAAATTCTTATTAGATTTAATTGCATCTCTGAATGGTCCATAGTAATTTGATGCGTATTTTGCCGCATAAGACATAATTATTTTATTCTGATAATTATGACTCTCCAAGGCTTCTCTGATTTTTAAAACTCTGCCGTCCATCATATCTGATGGTGCAATAATGTCTGTACCAGACTCACATTGATTAATCGCTTGTTTTATTAAGATTTCTATTGTTTCATCATTCGCTACCACGTTATTTTTTATTACACCATCATGGCCATGCGAAGTATATGGATCTAATGCCACATCTGTCATTACTCCTATATTTGATACTTTATTTTTTATTTCTGATACTGCCCTGCAAACAAGGTTATCTGCTTTGTATGACTCCTCAGCGTGATCTGTTTTTAGGTTACTATCTATAACTGGAAAAATAGCAATTAGAGGTAAACCGATATCCTCGGACTCTTTTGCGACCTCAATTATGCGGTCGATAGTGTATCTATTGACCCCAGGAAGCGAATTTATTGGCTCAATCTTATTATTACCTTCCATCACAAATACTGGTAGAATGAGATCGCTGGTTGTTAAATTATTCTCACAAACTAATCTTCTTGACCAGTCTGATTGTCTATTTCTCCTCATTCTATTTAATGGATAACCTTGCATACTATTTTTAATCATTTTAAGAATTTAACGTGATGTTTATGAATCATATATATTATAAAACAATATAAAATATAAGCATTTCAAAATATAGTAAAATTTAAATAATGAGAAAACCACAAAATCAACCAAGGCAATTAATTAGAAGTTTTTTTTATTTTTTGTCAGCCTGCCTTTATTTAAATTCTACCAATCTTTATGCAAATATTTATGATCAAATTGATAATTTAGACAGAAGTGATCTTTTTTATGTTGAAGATCTAATTTTTGATCCTTCACCGAGTAGCAATGCTCATATTGGAGACCAATTCATATTACCCGTAACCTCTGATGAAACCATACTAACGTATGAATCTTATCTCGAATTCAATGATATAATAGAGAGATACCAAAAAATACTCAAATCAGGTGGTTGGCAGGAAATTAAAATTGATGGAGAATTAAGTATCGGTGATGTGTCACCAGACATCATTATATTACGAAACAGATTAAAGATGACGAATGATATAGTTGAAGATAGAGGCATAGCCGATATTTTTGATATTTTTGTTGAGGAGGGTCTAAAAAAATTTCAATTTAGGCATGGCATTACCCCTACTGGGATATTAGATGAAATAACCAAAGATGCACTAAATGTTCCAGTTGAAGATAAATTGAAAATTTTAGGCGCCAACAAAACTAGGCTATTGAATTATATGTCTGGTTTGGGATCTAAGCATATTTTCGTAAACATACCAGGTAATTATCTGCTCGCCGTAAATGAAAATAAAATTGAGTTTCAAACAAAAGTAGTTGTAGGCAGAGATGAGAGGCAGACGCCAATTATATCAAGTAATATATATGAAATAAATTTTTTTCCATTTTGGCATATACCCGAGAGCATTGTTAAGAAGGACATAGCCAAGTCGATGCAAGTTGATAGTGAATATTTGAAAAAAAATAATATTTTAATTTATCAAGACTACTATTATGAGGATACAATCAATCCCGATTATATTGATTGGTATTCAGAGGAGCCGACACTTTTTAAGTTTCGGCAAAACCCTGGCTATTCAAATTCATTGGGAGTTGCAAAGATTAACTTTGCGAACAAGCATGCAGTTTTTTTGCACGACACCCCAAATAAATCATTATTTAGCGACGGTCAAAGATTCTTTAGCTCAGGTTGTGTGAGAGTGCAAAACATAGATGATCTTATTCAATGGTTATTATCCCCAAACAAGGGTTGGACAAGCAATAAATTAGAAAATATCTTAAGCATTGCACAGACAACGACGGTAAGGATGGACACAGAAATACCAATTAAGATAGGTTATTTGACTGCATGGAACGACAATGGGCTGGTACATTTTAGAGAGGATATATATGGAAAGGATCCTATAAAAAAAATGAATTAATTGTAATTAATAATATTTCCAATTTGGCCTATAAACAGCGAAGAGAATCTGATAAATTTAAAAATAACAACCCTATAAAATATTTGTAATTTATTCGATAAAATATTATGTATTATCTATGGCAAAGCGCATGAAACACAAATATAATCAATACTTAGAAGACTCCATAAATAGCATTATCGATGAAGGTCGTTACAGAACATTCGCTAATATTACGAGGTCATGCGGTAATTATCCAAAAGCAACCCTCTATAATGATGATGGTTCGGAGCAGCAAATTACTGTCTGGTGCTCAAACGATTACCTTGGCATGGGGCAACATAAAGATATTATAAGCTCTATAAAAACTACTCTAGATACCGCTGGTGCTGGCTCAGGTGGGACACGTAATATATCAGGTACAACAAGTCAGCATGTATTATTAGAGCGGGAGATTGCATCTCTACATAAAAAGCAGGCAGCGCTTTTATTTACATCTGGATACGTTGCTAATGACGCGACGTTATCAACCCTCTCAAAAGTAATCCCAGATTTAGTTATGTTGTCGGATGAAAATAATCATGCTTCCATGATAGAAGGCATTCGTCACGGGGGTGCGTCAAAGATGATTTTCAAACATAATGATATGGCAGATTTAGAAGGTAAACTGAGGCTACTTGGAACTGAAAAAAATAAAATAATTGCTTTCGAATCAGTATATTCGATGGATGGCTACACTGCAAAGATTAAAGAAATTTGTGATCTTGCTGAAAAATATAATGCCTTAACATATATAGATGAAGTACATGCAGTTGGTATGTATGGTGAGAATGGAGCTGGTCTTGCGGAGCAAGCAAAGCAGATGAACAGAATTGATATAATTGAAGGAACTCTTGCAAAGGCATATGGATTAATGGGTGGTTACATTGCAGGCGACAAAGTAATGATCGATGCAATAAGATCATTTGCGCCGGGTTTTATCTTCACAACATCATTTCCACCCTCAATAGCCGCTGGGGCAAGAACAAGTATAAACCACCTCAAAAATTCTTCGCTTGAGAGAGATAAAATGCATCAAAGTGTATCAGTTATAAAGGATAAGCTTACACAAAGACAATTACCGGTAATCGATAATGACAGTCATATAATCCCAATTATTGTTGGTGACCCAGTTTTGACAAAGAAAGTAACAGATCAGTTGTTAAATGACTTTAGTATATATGTGCAGCCAATCAACTATCCAACAGTTCCGAAGGGTACCGAAAGGCTTCGAATAACCGTTAGCCCTCTTCATACTCTTGCAGATATTGATCATTTAGTTGAATCGCTTGATGTTATATGGAAAGACATGAATATTGCTCGTGCGGCGTAAAAAATAAATATTACAAATGGAGAAAAAATGAGAAACGATTTTTTAAATACAACAATAGCAGATAATGATTCTGAAGCTTCTGAAGTGATTGGTAAAGAGGGGGGAGAAAAAATTCGAAAAGATTTTTTCGATGCATCAATTTCAGATGTTGACCCAGAAGTATCCGAGTCGATCAGCAGAGAAATAAAGAGACAAAAATATGGTATTGAGTTAATAGCATCAGAGAATATTGTTTCAAGAGCTGTGTTGGAGGCCCAAGGTTCAATCCTGACTAATAAATACGCCGAGGGATACCCTCAAAAAAGATATTATGGTGGATGCATGTTTGTCGATGAAACAGAGCAGCTGGCAATAGATAGGGCAAAAGAGCTGTTCAAATGCTCCTATGCGAATGTTCAACCTCACTCAGGATCGCAAGCCAATCAAGCTGTGATGCTGGCTTTATTAAAGCCGGGTGATACTTTTATGGGAATGTCACTTGCTGCAGGCGGCCATCTTACACATGGTGCTACACCAAATTTATCAGGTAAATGGTTTGAAGCTATCCATTATGGCGTAAGAAAAGATGATGCACTCATTGATTTTGATGAAATTAGGAAACTTGCGCATGAAAAAAAACCAAAATTAATAATTGCAGGGGGCTCAGCGTATCCAAGAATCATTGATTTCAGTAAATTTAGGGAGATATGTGACGAGATTGGCGCCTACCTTCTTGTAGATATGGCCCATTTTTCAGGTTTAGTTGCTGGTCTTGCATATCCAAGCCCTTTTCCATATGCTGACATTGTCACGAGCACAACTCACAAGGTCCTTAGAGGTCCAAGGGGTGGTTTGATACTTGCAAACGATGAGGAAATTGGAAAAAAACTCAATTCAGCTATATTTCCCGGTCTTCAAGGCGGTCCAATGTGCCACATTATTGCTGCGAAGGCAGTTGCATTTCGAGAAGCTTTAACAAACGAATTTAAAGAATATGCTAAGCAGGTTGTCAATAACTCAATAGCTTTGGCAGAGTCAGTTAGATCTAGAGGTTTTGATATCGTATCTGGTGGTACTGAAACGCATTTATCTTTGGTTGATTTGAGGCCAAAAGAGCTAACCGGTAAGATTGCCGAGAAATCACTTGAGAACGCTGGGATTACATGTAATAAAAATGGTATTCCATTCGACCCTGAGTCGCCGTTCATTACGTCTGGTATTCGCCTTGGAACTCCAGCTGCTACATCACGTGGATTTAAAGAAGAAGAATTCAAGATGGTTGGCAATCTTATCGGCGATGTTTTAGAAGGATTATCAAGAAATAAGGAAGATAACAGCTTGACTGAAAAAGCAGTTCTCAAAAAAGTTGAGAAATTATGTGAAGAGTTTCCAATTTATCCATCATTATAGTAATTTTTTAAAATGAGATGTCCGTATTGCTCAAATAAAGAAACTCAGGTAAGGGACTCTAGGCCTTCAGAAGATAATTCAACAATAAGACGACGAAGAGTTTGTCCCGGTTGCGGTGGGAGATTTACCACTTTCGAGCGAGTTCAGCTGCGTGAACTCTATGTTCTGAAGAGAACTGGTCAAAAAGTTGTTTTTGATAGAGATAAACTGATGCGTTCGGTTCAAGTTGCAACAAGGAAAAGGCCTGTTGATATTGATAAATTAGAGCAAATGGTTTCAGGTATTGTGCGTCAACTTGAAAATCGTGGTGATACAATCATTAGCAGTGAACTCATTGGTACCTTGATCATGGAAGGACTCCGACAAATTGATGATGTATCCTATGTCAGATTTGCGTCTGTTTATAAAGATTTTCGTGAAGCGAAAGACTTTGAAGAGTTTCTAGAAGAAATCTCAGATGCCAATAAGTAAGCTCGGGTAGCCTAAAATCATGAATTATAATTCTACAGATATACGTTATATGCGATATGCTCTGCAGATTGCAAAAATAGGACAAGGTGAAACCTGGCCAAACCCAGCAGTTGGCTGTGTTATTGTTTCTAACTTTGACAGCAAAAAAGAGAAACCTGCAATTATCGGGACAGGTTACACAAATAAGGGTGGAGTGCCACACGCTGAAATAATGGCAATGAATTCCGTGAATAAAAATTTAGATGGGGCAACTATGTATGTTACATTGGAGCCATGCTGCCATATTGGAAAAAGTAAGCCTTGTACACAGGCAATAATTAAAAATAATCTAAAGCGTGTTGTTATCGCAATGGTAGACCCAAACCCTCTCGTAGCAGGAAAGGGCATCCAGGAATTAAGAAAGAATGGTATCGAGGTGATTGTTGGTTGTTGTGAGGGCGAAGCCGAAGAACAAAATTATGGTTTTATTCAGAGAATTACTCACAATATGCCACGGATCACAGCTAAGCTAGCGGTTACAGAAGATAATTTCATTTGTAGAAAAGATGATAAAAGAATAAAAATCACTAATGAGTCTGTTGATAAGTATGTGCACCTAATGAGGGCAAGACATGATGGAATCCTTATAGGAAATGGCACATATAAAAAAGATAATCCACAACTTACGGTGCGTTTGGATGGCTATAATACGAGCCTGCATCAGTTTTTGCTTTCATCAAATGGTGAGATTAAAGCAGATTCAAACTTATTTATCGAGAGACGGAATAATGACCTGACTATAATTACTAGCGATGAAACTAAACAATCAACTTTGGAAGGCTTGGAGGCGAATGGAATTAGAGTTTTAAGTGTAAAAAAAGATCTTAAATCAGGCCAACTTGACCTACATAATACTTTTGAAAATATTGCAAAAATCGGTATTAATAATCTGCTGGTTGAGCCTGGCGTAATACTTTTTGGAAGTCTTATAGAAAGCTCACTACCTGACGATATAATAATATTTAAGAGTCATGAGAGGCTGAAAGGATTCGGCTTAAAAGTTCCACAAATAAATCAACTACTGGAAGATAAGAATAGTAAGTATCAAAAAAACTATGAAAAGATCATTTTTGACACTACTATGTTTCATTACAAGAAAATCAAATAGGGGCCGAATGTTTACTGGTATAGTTATTGATGTTGGTATAATAAAAAGTATCAAAAAAGGGAAAAAAGAAATCGAGATGACGATTTATACCGAGAAGATTGCATCACTCAAGGAGGGTATGTCAATCTCATGTGCTGGCATATGCTTAACTGTAGTCAGTTATGAAAATTATGAGAGTGGATACCTGTTTAATGTATACATCTCAAATGAGACGCTATCCAAAACAACTCTGGCAAGCTATGAGGTTGGGGATCAAATAAATCTTGAAAATAGTCTTGCTTTAGGGGACGAAATGGATGGACATATTGTTCAAGGTCATGTTGACGGAGTTGCAGAAATTATAAAAATTGAACCAGATGGCGAGTCCTCAAGATTTACTTTCAGAGTTAAATCAGACCTCATCAGATTCATTGCGCCAAAAGGTTCAGTCGCTATGGATGGGACATCACTCACAGTTAATAATGTTGATGGTGATAAGTTTGATGTAAACTTAATACCCTATACATTAGATCATACAACTTGGAAAAATAACCGCAAAGGTGATGGAGTAAATATCGAAGTTGATATACTCTCAAGATATGTATTGAATGATAAGAGTAAGACAAAAGAAGTTTGGCATAAATGACAACAAAAAAAATACTGATTATTGATGCATATTATTATGACGAAGTGTCAACTAATTTATTGAATGGAATTAACTCTGCATTAAGAGATGAATTCAAAGATTTAAATTTGAATCCAGATTATATTGTTGTAGCGGGGGCATTGGAGATTCCTCAGGCAATAAATCTCATTCTGAAAAAAGTGAGCTATGACGGTGTAATTGCTGTAGGCTGTGTAATAAGGGGAGAAACGAGTCATTATGATATTGTTGCTGATAATTCTGCCCGAGGGATAATGGAGCTTTCATTCAAATATGGTATTCCAATAACAAATGCCATACTTACCGTAGATAATTACGATCAGGCAATCGCAAGGTCAAAAAATAGGGGGCAGCATGCGCTCAAGGCACTAATTGGTCTCATGAATATCGGCGCATAAATGTCTAAAAAATCAAAAAGTTTAACTCGATTGGTAATTGTTCAAGCTTTATATCAGATGGAGATGGCTGGAACTGATATAACAGACATTATAAATTCACTAGAAGATAGATTAATATTTGATAATAATTTTGATTACCTCATCGGTGACATAAGCAAGAAACTACTCACAGAGATAATAAATGGAGTTGTCGATAACCAGAAGCATATAGATAGCATAATCAAAAAAAATCTAAGTATTAACTGGAAATTCAATCGGTTAGACAAGATCCTGAAAGCTATACTAAGAGGCGCTGTTTACGAGATATCATATAAATTAAATACTCCAACAAAAGTTATAATCAGTGAATATATAGATATCACCCACTCATTTTATTTTCAGAAAGAGCCTGAATTTGTAAATGCGATATTGGATAAAATTGCGGTAGTTGAGAGAGAGTCTGATGGATGAAAAGTTTATTATAAAAAAATATTTCATGCCTCTCGCAAACGGTAAAGACTCGCTACAACTTAAAGATGATGTTGCAAATATTGATGTTGCAGATGAAAAATATATCGTATCAAATCAAGACAGTTTAGTCATGGGTACACACTTTTTTAAAAGTGATGACCCTGCATATATTGCAAAGAAATCACTAAGGGTCAATATCTCTGACTTGATCTCTAAAGGCGTAAGACCCTATGGATATTTCCTATCTATTGCTATGGACGATACAATCGATGAGAATTGGATTAAATTATTTTCAAAAGGATTGGCCGAGGATCAAAAGAAATATAATCTAACTTTACTTGGCGGAGATACAGTTCTAGCACCAAATGGTTTATTTATAACTATTAATATGCTCAGCAGAACTAATGATACTATCATTAAAAGAAGTAGCGCTAGTTGTGGAGACAATATATATGTGACGGGTACAATTGGTAACAGCGCGATTGGTCTTTACTTATTAAAAAATAAAAATGACAATCTTGGTCTGGACTCGAAAGATAGGCAGAACCTGATACGTAAATATCATTTGCCAAATCCAAGACTCCAGACAATTCAGCTGATAAAAAATTTTGCGAGCTCGTCTATGGATACAACGGATGGCTTGATTAATGATCTTTTGGTCTTGGCAGGCACTTCGGGCAGAGTATTCACAATAAAAAAAAGGTCAATTCCATACTCGGTAAGTACTAAAAAATTTCTGAATTCCTATGGCGACTGCGATATTGCTCTTTATGGTGGGGATGACTATGAGGTAATCTTTACCTCGCCAATGAAATTTGAGGATATGCTAAATGAGTATGCAAAAAAAATAAAGTTAAGAATTACAAAAATTGGAAAGGTTGGAAACTTATCAAATCACCCAAGGATTTATGATGAGAAACACGAAGAATTTAAGACGAGTAATTACAGTTTTAAACATTTTAAATAGCTAAAAGCTATTTATGTGGCTTAATTTCTTGCCAATAATTAAAAACTGCTTTAATTAAGAAATAACTCTAATAACAACTTTTTTTGAAAAATAATCTATTGAGGAAACAATGACTACATTAATAACGATAATTATCTTTTGTGGCCTGCTAGGAGTCGTTTATGGCGTATGGGCTAGTAAGTCGGTAATGGACGCAGATCCAGGTAATGAGAGAATGAGAGAGATTGCAAGTGCAATTCAAGAAGGTGCGGGGGCGTATCTAAAGAGGCAATATGCAACTATTTCTGTTGTTGGTGTAATTATATTTTTATTGGTTGCATACTTGTTGGATCCAATTGTAGCTGTTGGTTTTGCAATTGGTGCTATTTTGTCTGGCATTGCAGGGTTTGTCGGAATGCTAATATCAGTACGGGCAAATGTGCGAACTGCACAAGCGGCATCGGAGGATCTCTCAAAGGGTTTGTCGATAGCATTTAAGGCTGGTTCTGTGACGGGTATGTTAGTGGCAGCGCTTGCATTGCTAGCTGTTAGTGTATATTTCTTTATTTTAACAAATATGCTTAATCATTCCTACGATAGTAGAGTCATAATTGACGCCCTCGTTGCCCTGGGATTTGGCGCGTCTTTAATTTCAATTTTTGCAAGGCTCGGTGGTGGAATTTTTACAAAAGGTGCCGATGTAGGCGGTGATTTAGTTGGTAAGGTTGAAGCGGGGATTCCAGAGGATGATCCAAGAAATCCTGCTACAATAGCAGATAATGTTGGCGATAATGTTGGTGACTGTGCTGGCATGGCTGCGGATCTTTTTGAAACATACGCAGTCACAATTGTGGCAACTATGGTTTTAGCGTCCATTTACTTCTCAAGTTCGGTTTACTTTGAACAGATCATGCTGTACCCTCTTGCAATTGGTGCTACATGTATCTTAACTTCTATTGTGGGAACTTTCTTTGTAAAACTTGGCAAAAATAGGTCAATAATGGGCGCCTTATACAAAGGTTTTTTTGTCACAGGCGCTCTATCACTTATTCTTTTATGGCCTCTCACAAATAACCTGATTGGTATGGAGACTGTTATTGAGACGTCATTTATCAAGTTCTCTGGTATGGATATGTTTCTGTGTGGTGTTTCAGGGCTGGCAGTTACAACACTTATTATTGTAATAACAGAATATTACACAGGTACAAATTATCGACCTGTTAAATCAGTTGCTGCGGCATCTGTTACGGGACACGGGACTAACGTTATCCAAGGGTTGGCAATGTCACTCGAAGCAACAGCGCTACCTTCAATAGTTATCATTGCTGGGATAATAGTCACATATAGTTTGGCAGGTCTTTTTGGTATTGCAATTGCTGTAACTACAATGCTTGCTCTTGCCGGAGTTGTTGTAGCGCTTGATGCATTTGGGCCGGTTACAGATAATGCAGGTGGTATTGCAGAAATGGCAGATCTTCCAGAAGAGGTAAGGAATACAACTGATGCTCTCGATGCGGTAGGTAATACAACAAAAGCAGTTACAAAGGGTTATGCAATCGGTTCTGCCGGTTTAGGCGCACTTGTGTTATTTGCGGCATATACAGAAGATTTGAGTTATTTTGCGGCTAATTCTGATCAATACTCATACTTTGAAGGAATTAATTTAGATTTTGGTTTATCCAATCCATATGTTGTGGTCGGATTGCTTCTAGGAGGTCTTATGCCATATCTTTTTGGTGCCATGGGCATGACAGCAGTTGGTCGAGCTGCCTCTTCAGTGGTGGAAGAAGTCCGACGTCAATTCAAAGAAGACAAAGGAATTTTAAAAGGTACTTCAAAACCAAACTATGCGAGGGCAGTGGATATGCTAACTAAGTCTGCCATAAAGGAAATGATTGTACCATCGATGCTGCCAGTGTTGGCGCCCGTTCTTTGTTTCTTTATTATTAATATGATTGATGGAAAGTCTTCTGCTTTTTCTGCACTTGGTGCGATGCTCTTGGGTACTATCATTACAGGTCTTTTCTTGGCAATTTCAATGACTGCGGGAGGAGGTGCATGGGATAATGCGAAAAAACTCATTGAAGATGGACAATTTGGTGGTAAGGGGTCAGAGGCTCATAAAGCATCAGTGACAGGAGATACAGTTGGCGATCCATACAAGGATACTGCGGGCCCAGCAATTAATCCTATGATTAAGATCACAAATATAGTTGCTTTACTACTTCTTGCCATTTTGGCGCACTAAGATATACAGGTACTTTTAAAAAATAGAGCCGGCAATAGCTTCTGAACTTGTATATCTCCCACTAGTGTCAAACAAGTCCTGAAGTATTGTTGCTTGCGTGCCCCCCGGTACAGTTTTTTCAGATTTGTAGTCAACAACCTTCCCATCCCTTAATGCGTATTCCTCAATCGTTGCAACTAACTCATCTTGGCCAAATCCAATGACAACTACCGTTCTCTCAATTTCTCTCGGTGTTAGAAATGCATATTTATAGAATTTATTTGAAATGTAGTAAAATTTGTCACCATTATTCTGAGACGTTGTCGACGGAGAGCCCATCAATGAGAGAACATCAATTTTTGCCATGCCCTCAGATAGCTTTTCTTGCGATCCTTCATTAAAGATATAACCTCTTTTTTCAATTTGGGTTGAGCATGATGATATATTCAACAATAGTAATATAAGTAATAATTTTTTCATATGTTGCACTTTAAAAAAAAATAAAAGTTGTTACTAATTAATATATAGATTATGAAAGACATTAACAGATGATTTTTTCTAAAAGAGATAAAGATATACATTTCGATTTATATTACAAAATTGTGAATATTTCTCGCGATAAAGGTTTTTATTCTAAATGTAAAGTACCAGATACAACAGATGGAAGATTCGAGATACTATTATTACATCTTATCGTTTTGCTCCGAAAATTAAAAAAAGATGGGAAAGAGCACCTTTCTCAGTCTATTGTAGATTTGATGTTCTCATCAATAGATCTCTCATTTAGGGAAGAAGGAGTTGGTGATTTATCAATCCCAAAAAAGATGAAAAAAGTGGGTATGGTTTTTTATGGTCGATCAACATCATTAGAAGAC
Organism: uncultured Rhodobiaceae bacterium; assembly: GCA_913030915.1. Taxonomy (GTDB): domain Bacteria; phylum Pseudomonadota; class Alphaproteobacteria; order Rhizobiales; family TMED25; genus TMED25. The sequence continues at coordinate 43,068 of CAJWEW010000002.1, read as the reverse complement.
ATCATGGATACACCGGATGTATTGAAGAAGAAAAATCTACTTGGTGACTACTTTTTAAGAAATGCATTTTCTTCAGATACCTTATATGAGAAAAATGCTGATGAATTATCAAAATACACGATTGCGTTTGAAGAGCTTATTGAGAAAGTAGGCATAGAAGAAATACCAAAGCTTGATATTCAGGGTATTTAAGGGACGACCACTATCGATTAATTAATTTTATTTTAAATAAATCATTGTTAAAACTGGTGTATGTTTAGTAAATCATTTATGGTTAATTATGTCTAATCAGGTAAACATAGCAGTTGATTGCATGGGTGGCGATGACGATGCTTCTTTCGTCCTACCGGGTTTATTACTAACTTTAAAAAAATATCCAAACGTTAGGTTTCAACTATTTGGTGATGAAGAGATCATTAGATCAAGGATCTCCCAATACAATGCACTGGAGCATGTATCTAAGATCATTCATTGTGACACATTCGTAAAAATGGATGAAAAACCGTCGGTTGCAATAAAAAATGGTCGTGGAAAATCAAGCATCTGGGTTGCTATTGAAACTTTAAAGCAAGGTAATGCAGACTTTATGATTTCTGCTGGTAATACAGGGGCGCTTATGGCAATGTCAACCCTAATCCTGAAGACAATCTCGAAAATCCAAAGGCCAGCTATTGCAGCGATCTGGCCAACCATTGATGGAGAAACTATTGTTTTAGATATTGGTGCCACAATCGGATTCAATAAAAAACAGCTAATTGATTTTTCGATTTTAGGAGCGTCTATGGCGCAAGTTATATTAGATGTTAAACAGCCAACGTTGTCGCTGCTAAATATAGGTGAAGAAGAGATTAAAGGTTTGGATGAAATTAAGGCATCGCATGAAATGTTAAAATCTACAGAGTATTTTTTTAGATACAAAGGTTTTATTGAGGGGAATCAGATTGGCAGAGGTTTTTCCGACGTTGTAGTTACGGATGGCTTTACGGGAAATGTAGCATTAAAGACAGCAGAAGGTACAGCAAGTCAGATTTCACAATATTTCAAAGAATCAATAAACAGATCAATAATGGCCAAGGTCGGCTATATTTTTGCCGCAAATGCTTTCAGATCACTAAAAGAAAAAATGAATCCAAGTAGGTTAAATGGTGGAGTTTTTCTCGGCTTGAATGGTATAGTAATAAAAAGCCATGGGAAAACTGATCCGATTGGATTTTCTTCAGCTGTTGATTTGGGCATTGATATGCACAAGGCAGCACTCATAGATAAGATAAAGACTAATATTAGGGTTACTGAAAAGGATGTGAATATTGATTAATACAATAATTAAGGGTGTTGGTATGTATTTGCCGGAGAAGGTTTTAACAAATGATGATATTTCAGAATTTGTTGATACTAGCCACGAGTGGATTTTTGAGAGAACTGGTATAAGACAAAGACATATTGCATCAAAGGATCAAATGACTTCGGACCTTGCCTATATGTCAGCCCTCGATGCTATCCAAGATGCTAATATTAACGCAGCAGATATAGATCTTATAATATTAGCAACCTCTACCCCCGACCAGATCTTTCCATCCACTGCAGTAAAATTACAGGACATGCTAAATATTAGAGGCGGTGCAGCATTTGACATTCATGCAGTATGCAGTGGTTTCATCTACGCTTTGTCTACGGCTGATAATTTTATTAAGAGCGGTAAGTACAAGAGAATACTAGTCGTTGGCTCAGAAGTTTATTCCAGAATACTTAACTGGAAGGATAGAGCGACCTGTGTTCTCTTTGGTGATGCATCAGGTGCTTTCGTTCTAGAAGGGCAGAATAATGACGATATCAGATCAGGTGTTATCGACTCTGTCGTTAGGTCAGATGGGCAATATCGGAGCAAGTTATATTGTGATGGGGGTCCATCAATGCATTCAAGTGCTGATAATTTCATAAATATGGACGGAAAAGAAGTATACAAACATGCAGTGGAGAAGCAGACTTCAATTGTTGAAGAATTATTAGACTCGGCAGGGCTTGGAATTGAGTCTATCGATTGGTTTGTTCCGCATCAAGCTAACCTTAGAATACTTCAGACAACCGCTAAAAAGCTAAAAATTGAAGAAGAGAAGATTATTGTCACGGTTGACAAACACGCCAATACATCATCCGCGTCAATACCGGTAGCTATGACGACTGCCATAAGAGAGAATAAAATAAAAAGGGGAGATATGTTACTGCTTGAGGCCTTCGGCGCCGGGTTTACATGGGGTGCGGTACTTCTAAGATATTAAAAAAATGATTCTCACAGTTGACTGTGAGCTTTATCTAGCTTAAAAATATTACTAGGGAAAAAAATGACTGATAAAACATTAACAAGATTAGGGATATGCGAAGCAATATATAGACAGATAGGTCTATCTAGAAAAGACTCTCTCGATATTGTACAAAATATATTAGAAAAAAAAGCGCATTCGCTCTCTAATGGAAACGATATAAAGTTATCATCCTTTGGCAGCTTTCTCATAAAAAGAAAAAAATCAAGAATGGGTAGAAATCCAAAGACAAAAATAGAAGCTGTTATAAGTGAAAGAAATGTTGTTATCTTTAGACCTAGTATGCAATTAAAAAATAAAATTAATACAGATTAATAAAGTTATAATAATGAATGAAAAAACAGAAGACGCATTCAAAACAATTAGTGAAGTTTCAGGGGAATTAAATATCCCTCAACACGTATTAAGATTTTGGGAAAAAAAATTCAAACATATTAAACCTATGACGCGTGGGGGAGGTCGAAGACTATATCGTCCAGAAGACGTAGAACTTTTAAAAGCAATTCATAATCTATTATATACGGAGATGTATACCATAAGTGGTGTGCAAAAAATCTTTAAAGATAAAGGAAAAAACTTTATTTTGGATAGTGGTGGCACCAGAGAAAACAAAAATACTGTTGATCAGACGAATCAGGGTAAAAGTGAAATTCATAATCATACCGCTGATTTATTTAGCAGTCAGAATCCAGAGCGGCTTGGGTCAGAATTTAAGATATTTCTAAACGACTCAATATCTGAATTGGAATCATTAAAAGAAATATTGCAAAGAAGTTATCATTAATTACCTCGCTTCAATATTAGCATAATCGGAACAATCCACAATACGCCAATAAGCATATAAAATAAGATTTCAACTAAAATATTATTTAGCTCTAAAACAAAAACACCAATTCGCATTGAAATTAGAATATATATAAATAAATATATTAATAACATCATCGTATAGATTATTTTTCGGAAATTATTCATATCTTTTATCAATTAAACTAAAATATAATGATAATCAATGTAGATAAAAATATAAATCAAAATATCAAAAATGCTGATGTTTCCCTGTGGTTAATAGTTACGATATTTACGCTTATATCTTTGATAATTATTGGGGGCATAACACGTCTCACAGAGTCAGGGCTCTCAATTACAGAATGGCAACCAATTTCAGGAATTTTCTTCCCATTATCAGAGGCATCTTGGCAAAATGAGTTTGATAAATATAAGCAGATACCAGAATTTTTTTTAGTTAATTCTTCGATGACGCTTGCCGAGTTTAAAGTCATATATTTTTGGGAGTGGTTTCATAGGTCTTTAGCAAGATTCCTTGGGTTAGTTTTTTTTATACCTTATCTATACTTCCTGTTTAGAAAAAAATTTTCAAAAAAAGAGAAAACCTATCTTCCATTTATTTTGCTTATGGGTGTTGCGCAAGCATTCGTTGGTTGGTATATGGTGCAGAGTGGTCTTGTTGAAAATATTAATGTAAGCCAATACAGGCTTGCAACACATCTCACGATTGCATTTCTTATTTTGGGGAGTCTATTTCTTTTATATCTATTAAGAACGGAGAATGTAGTTTATTTAGAAAATAGACCAACATTATTTCTGAAAATATCATCTTTTACCTTACTTATTTTAACATTCATTCAGATTATTCTTGGCGCATTTATGTCTGGAACTCGCTCGGGTTTAACATATAATACCTGGCCATTGATAGATGGTGAGTTTATACCAGATGGTCTTTTTTCAATATCAGTTTGGTATCTAAATTTTTTTGAAAATCCACTTACAATTCATTTTGATCATAGGATGTTGGCATACGCTTTATGCTTAATTTTACTTATTCAATTCATACACATTAACAAAAGATTTTCAGGTACAGCCTATAAGAGCTCCTCATTACATCTCTTGGCCATAATGCTCTATCAGGTTATAGTTGGTATTATTGCTGTTATGTATCAAGTTCCAATTATAATTGGAGTTTTACACCAGTTAGGCGCAGTACTTTTATTTTTAGGAGTACTGCGCCATTTCTATTTGATAACTTACTGCCAGTTTACACTTTTGAGAGAGCCTGCTCTAAATCACCGATAATATCAGAGATATCCTCGATCCCAACAGACAGTCTTACAACGTCTTTAGATGCCCCAGCAAGCTCTTGCTGTTCATCGGTAAGTTGACTATGTGTTGTAGATGATGGGTGTATTATAAGGCTTTTGGCATCACCAATATTTGCTAAATGACTGAATAAGTTTACCTCGTTAACAAGCTTTACACCTGCATCGTATCCACCTTTCAATCCAAATGTAAATACCGCACCAGTTCCATTAGGGCAATATTTGTCTGCGTGTTTACGATAATCACTGCTGGGGAGCCCAGCATAGTTAACCCACGCAACTTTATCATGCTTTTCAAGGTATTTTGCGACTTCCAATGCGTTATTTGAATGTTGTTTCATGCGTAACGCGACTGTTTCTATCCCGTTAAGGATTAGAAATGCATTAAATGGTGATATAGCCGGTCCAAGATCTCTTAATGATAGAAATCTACACGCAATAGCATAAGATAATCCCATTCCACCAAATGTCTCATGGAAATTTAGACCGTGATAACTTGGATGTGGCTGACTTAGATCAGGATACTTGTCATCTTTGGACCAGTCAAAGTCACCTCCGTCCACTATTATGCCACCAATAGAATTACCCTGTCCACCAAGAAACTTTGTAAGCGAGTGAACAACAATATTCGCACCAAAATCTAGGGGTCTACAAAGATATGGTGTAGCCATTGTATTGTCTACAATTAGCGGTAAGTGGTGCTCCTCTGCAACTTTTGCAATTGCCTCAATATCTGTAATAATACCACCAGGGTTAGCTATGGACTCAATAAATATTGCTTTTGTTTTATCATTTATCTTTGATTTATAATCATCGACATCATTTGCCTCCGCCCAAGAAACATTCCAATCAAATTTTTTGAATGAATGGTTAAATTGGTTTATTGATCCACCGTATAGTTTATTAGAAGCAATAAATTCATCACCTGCACTCATTAGGGGATGCAATGCTATTAGTTGGGCAGCATGGCCAGATGCAAGTGCAAGAGCGCCCTTACCACCTTCCAATTCAGCTACACGTTTTTCAAGAACATCTTGTGTTGGATTCATGATCCTTGTGTATATATTTCCAAATGCTCGGCCTGCAAATAGGTCAGCTGCGTGATCTGTGTTCTCAAACACATAAGAGCTTGTTTGATATATAGGTGTAGCTCTCGCACCGGTTGCAGGGTCTGGTTGTGCACCAGAATGAATTGCAAGAGTATTAAAACCTGTTTTTTCGCTCATTTTATAATCTCCCTAAAATTTTTTAAACTGTAAAGCGTATGTTCAACCTAACATATATACAACAGTCTTTATTTTTATCTTTTTAAATTAAAATGTTAAAATATTCTAAATTAATGTTATTTGGTAGCATTATTTGTCAAAAAACAAAATTTAATCGACCTTTAACGAAGTGTGCATCAAAAATCCTATGCAACGTAGCAGATTTTGTCAGCTATCATAGTAGTTATTATGTGGTATTAAATTACCACATTCGTAATGCATTGATTTAAAATGAAAAAAATGTAAAAAAAAATTGACATTAGTCATAATTACTATATTTAATCCATATTACAGATTTTAATGTGAAAATGAATACTTACAATATTAAACAAAGTGAAGTAAAGAAAGATTGGATCCTGATTGATGCGGATGGACTAGTCTTAGGTCGTTTAGCTACACATATTGCCACCATACTGAGAGGTAAAAATAAACCGATCTTTACTCCACACGTTGACTGTGGCGACAACGTAATCGTTATTAATGCCGAGAAGGTTCATCTCACCGGACTAAAAAGGGATAAAAAAACTTACTATTGGCATACAGGTTATCCTGGCGGTATAAAAAGCAGAACTGCATCTGATATCTTGGACGGTAAGTTTCCTGAGAGGGTAATCATTAAAGCTGTGCAAAGAATGTTACCCGGAGGGCCACTCTCAAGAAGACAGTTGAAAAACTTAAAAGTATATTCGGGTAGTGAACATCCGCATGAGGCCCAACGGCCAAAAACTGATGGTTTTGCTGATCGAAATCCAAAAAATACAAGGAGGGCTTAGCATGGCTGCTGAAAATAACCTTGAAACATTAGATACCGAGAATCAGGAAATTGCGAACACCTTCCCTGATAATGAACCTTCCGTTGTATATGAGAAGAAAGTCGACAATCTTGGTCGCGCTTACGCAACTGGTAAAAGAAAAAATGCAGTTGCAAGGGTTTGGATCAAGCCTGGCAGTGGCAAGGTTACAGTGAATGGCAAAGAATTTGAAACATTTTTTGCAAGACCAGTTTTAAGGATGATTGTTCAACAACCCCTCGATGCAACTGATAATACAGGTAGTTTCGACATATACTGTACAGTTTCAGGGGGCGGGTTATCTGGTCAAGCCGGCGCAATACGGCATGGTATTTCAAAAGCACTTTTAAATTTTGAACCCCAGAATAGGGCTGCGCTTAAATCTGGCGGTTTTCTGACACGTGACTCAAGAGTTGTTGAACGAAAAAAATACGGAAGAGCTAAAGCAAGAAAAAGCTTCCAATTCTCAAAAAGATAAGTCATCTACAATACTCTTCAGCAAAAATATCATATGTGATATAATTTACATGATAATTGTAAATTCTAAACAACTTAGTTAAGGTAAACAATGGCAACAAAAGACATTAATGTTGGAGTCATAGGGGCATCAGGTTACACTGGGTCAGATCTGATAAGGATGCTCTCGGACCACCCGAAGACTGATTTGAAATATGTTTCAGCAAATAATCATGCAGGAAAGAGAATTGGTGAAATATATCCCTATTTGAATAGGAAAGTAGATCTATTCCTTGAAAAATGGGAAGATATAAATTGGTCTGGTGTCGATGTGATTTTTAGCTGCCTGCCTCATGGCATCTTTCATGAGGTATTTCAACAGTTACCAGCAGAAAAGATAATAATTGATTTATCTGCTGACTTCCGGCTATCGAGCGCCAAAGATTATGCATATTGGTATAATTTCGAACATAAATCCATAAAAGAGTTAAACCAATTTGTCTACGGTCTAACAGAACTTAATCGAACAAAAATAAGAAAATCACGGATGGTTGCCTGCCCAGGTTGCTATCCGACAGCAACATTGCTGGCGTTATATCCACTTATCGCTGATGATTTAATAGACCTGAATCATATAAGTATTGATGCAAAGTCTGGCGTTAGTGGCGCCGGCAGGAGCCCAAAAAGAGACTTACTTTTTAGTGAGATTTCTGAGTCCTTTAGGCCTTATTCTGTAACTGGACATAGACATATTATAGAAATTGAGCAACAATTAATGCTTCTTTCAAAAAATGATATAAAGATTAATTTTATACCACATTTAGTTCCGATGAATAGGGGTGAGCTTGTAACATCGCATGTTAGGTTAAATAAGGATATTGAATTAAATGAAATTATTAAAATCTATCAGTCTAAATATAGAAATGATAATTTTATAAATATAATGAGCAACGGTAATGTGCCAAATACGATAAATGTTAGGGGAACAAATAATTGTGATATTGCTGTGATACCTGGTAGAGTTGCCCAAACTTTGATAATTATCTCAGCGATCGATAATTTGGTCAAAGGCTCAAGTGGACAGGCAATACAGAATATGAACCTTATCCATGGATGGCCAGAAGAACTTGGCTTAGGTCAAATATCTATATTTCCTTGATTTTAGGCGTATATGTATTAAAAATTATTATCATAGAATTTTTCAGGTTTAATTATTATTTATAGAAAATGAGTACAGAATTTCACAGAATTAAGCAGCTCCCACCATATGTTTTTGAGAGCGTTAACAAATTAAAGGCAAATTACCGTGCACGTGGTGACGATATAATTGACCTTGGTATGGGTAACCCTGATATGGCAACCCCCAGTCATATTAGAGATAAGTTAATTGAAACTGTAAATAAACCCAAGACGAATAGATATAGCGCTTCAAAGGGTATATCAGGTCTGCTTAGGGCTCAAGCCAAATACTATGGCAGGAGATTTGGTGTAAAGTTGAAACCTGAAAGTGAAATTGTTGCAACGCTGGGGTCGAAAGAGGGGTTTGCAAATATTGCACAAGCCATTACCGCGCCAGGCGATGTAATCCTAGCCCCAAACCCTACATATCCAATTCACCAGTTTGGCTTCATAATATCTGGCGGAGTGATAAAAAATATGCCCGCAACCCCTGATGAAAATTTTTTAAGGTGCCTTGAAAAAGAAGTCGTAAAATCAAAACCAAAACCGAAGGTTCTGGTTGTAAATTATCCGTCAAATCCAACAGCTCTACATGCAAGTCTGGACTTCTATAAAGACATTGTATCATTTTGTAAAAAACATGAATTAATTATTTTATCAGATCTTGCTTATTCAGAAATCTATTTTGATACGGATCCACCTCCATCAATATTGCAAGTAAACGGTGCTAAATCTATTTCCGTTGAATTCACCTCAATGTCTAAAACCTATGCAATGCCAGGGTGGAGGATTGGTTTTGCCGTTGGTAATGAGAGGATTATTTCTGCATTAATCAGAGTGAAATCGTATCTTGATTATGGAGCCTTTACACCTATTCAAGTTGCCGCAGCCGCAGCCTTAAATGGAAATCAAGATTGTGTGAACGAAATACGGCAATGCTACAAGAGCCGACGTGATACGCTGATAAAATCATTTTCAAATGCGGGTTGGGAAATACCATCACCGCCTTCATCTATGTTCGCATGGGCACCAATACCTGAGAAATATAAGAAATATGGTTCAGTTGAATTTTCAAAAATTTTACTAAAAAAAACAAAAGTGGCTGTCTCACCGGGTATTGGATTTGGAAGTGAAGGTGAGGGGTTTCTCAGAATTGCATTAGTTGAAAATGAGCATCGTATTCGTCAGGCTGCAAGAAATATAAAGAAAAATTTGTTTAATGATATTTAGGTACTAATTACCATGGTTGACATTAGGGTTGGGATTATAGGACTGGGTAGTGTAGGCCAAGGTGTTGTCAAGATACTGAACGATAATATTTCACTAATTAAAAAAAAGACAAATGCAAAAATTAGTATAATTGGCGTCTCTGCAAAAAATAAAAACAAACAAAGGGAAGTACAGATCGATACATACCAATGGTATGATAACCCAATATCTTTGGCAGTGAATGAGGATGCAGATATAATTATTGAGCTGATCGGTGGAGAAGATGGGGTTGCACTCGACGTTGTTGAGAACGCTATTAGGGCTGGGAAGAATGTAATTACAGCTAACAAGGCACTCATAGCAAAGAAAGGTAACTATTTATTAGAGCTTGCCGAAAAAAACGGTGCTAAACTATTATTTGAAGCTGCAATTGCAGGTTCAATACCCATCGTTAAGACATTAAAAGAGAGCGTCGCATCAAATACAATATCTGCAATTTATGGTATATTAAATGGGACCTGTAATTACATTTTAACGTCGATGGAAAAGGATGGCATGAGCTTCGATAATGCCCTGAAAAGGGCGCAAGATCTTGGCTTTGCAGAGGCTGACCCAACTTTTGATATTGAAGGTTATGATGCCGCTCATAAGTTATCTATTTTATCAAGCATGTGCTTTGGTAATGAGATAGATTTTGATCATGTAAAAATACAGGGCATTAAAGCAATAGAGCTTGACGATATTAGGGCTGCTAGTGATTACGGCTACGCTATTAGATTGTTGGGCATAGCAAAGAAAAATAAAGATGGTCGTATCTCACAAGTTGTCAGACCATCTTTACTATCTAAAGAGTCTGACCTTGCAGGAATAGAATGGGAAAAAAATGCTGTGTCTATAAAGGGAAACTATTTCAATGAGTTATTGCTTTCAGGACCTGGAGCCGGGAGATATCCAACAGCTTCGGCAATAATGGGGGACTTATTTGATATAATCAACAGTACGAATTATCCATCTCTTGGAATACCGCTGAAATCCCTCTCTAAAAGCAGCAATGAGATGACTGCTGAGAGCGGTCGTTTCTATTTGAGATTGTTGCTGCCTGATATATCTGGAACAATGGCATCAATAACAAATGCAATGGCGAAAAACGGAATATCAATAGATGATATTACCCAACGTATTTCAAAAAAGATGAAAGATAGAAATCTTGTACCGATAACCATCATTACAAGCACGACGGATTTCATGTCAATAAACAAAGCTGTGGAAGATATTAATAAGAATAACTACAGCCCAACCACACCTAATATAATAACCATTGAAGATTAATCACTGGGATGTCTTATGGATAGGGAATTTACCCTCGAAATAGTTAGAGTCACTGAATTTGCAGCAATTGCTGCAGCAAAATTGCGTGGTAAGGGTGATGAAAAATTAGCAGATCAAGCGGCTGTAGACGCTATGCGAACACAATTGAACTCAATAAAGATGTTTGGTACTGTTGTTATTGGAGAAGGCGAAAGAGACGAGGCTCCAATGTTATATATTGGAGAAAAAGTTGGCGCGGGTAATGGACCTGAAGCTGATATTGCACTTGATCCCCTAGAGGGTACAACACTATGCGCAAAGTCTATGCCGAATGCTTTAGCGGTTATTGCGGTTTCAGAGTCAGGGGGAATGCTTAATGCCCCCGATACTTATATGGATAAGATTGCCGTCGGGCCGGGGTATTCAGAGGACATAATCAATCTCGATGCCTCGCCGGCTGATAATGTTTTGTCAATCGCAAAAGAAAAAGGTGTTGACCCCAGTGAAATAGGTGTTTGTATATTGGATCGTGAAAGGCATTCAAAGCATATTGACTCAGTTAGAAGCACAGGTGCATCAGTTCATTTGATTCAAGACGGTGATGTAGCGGGTGTAATAGCTACAACAGACCCTGCCGTGACTAATGTTGATATGTACATTGGTATCGGAGGGGCCCCCGAAGGAGTATTGGCTGCGGCGGCATTGAAATGTATTGGGGGTCAGATGCAATCGAGAATTTTAATCAATAATCCCGATGAAGAGAAGCGGGCAGTCAAAATGGGTATTACGGACGTAAATATAGTTTACAAGCTGAATGACCTAGTTTCCAAGGACGTTATATTCTCAGCTAGCGGGGTTACTGACGGATCATTGGTAAATGGCGTTGTTTTTCAAGATGGAAGGGTTTTTGTAGAAACGCTTGTTATGAGATCGAATAACGGTACAGTGCGGCGTCTTAAAACCGAATATAAAAATCTAATATAACCAAATAATGGATATTCAATCCACAAACTTTGACAGCATCAACTCCGTATCGAATAATACTTGGAGCTATAAACCTATCAATAATGAAGTTAAAAATCAGATCACAAATGGCTTTGATATTGAGAAGCTTGTTGCATCTATACTTGTAAATAGAGGTATTGAAGGACCTGAGTTAGCAATATTTCTCGATCATACACTAAAAAATAATATGCCCGACCCCGCTTTAATCAATGATATGGAAACAGCGATAAAAAGAATAAGCAACGCGGTTTTGAATAGAGAGCCAATTGGAATTATTGGTGATTATGATGTTGACGGTCTCGTATCTGCAAGCATCTTATTTAGCTATCTACAACCATATTGCCCTGTGATTGTCAAAATACCAGATCGTTTTAATGATGGTTATGGGCCAAATCTGAGGTTTTTAGAAGAATTTGAGCGAGACAATATAAATTTAATTATCACAGTAGACTGTGGATCAAATTCAGTAGATTTAATTTCTAAAAAGAATGACTTGGATATTATTATATTCGATCATCATCAGACAGACCAACTTGATATTGGGTTTGCAAATGTGAATCCAAACCGTGACGATGACAAAAGTGGTTTAAATTATCTAGCAGCAGCGGGGGTTGTTTTTTTAGCAATAGTTTCATTAAATAGAGAATTGAAAAAAAAGAATTTTTTTAATAACAGTCTATCTGAGAGAGATCTTCTGCAATTTGTGCCTTTAGTTGCGATGGCAACTATCGCAGATGTGGTCCCACTTTGGAAACTGAACAGAGCCTTTGTTAAACAAGGTTTGAAACTATATGGTAAGTATAATAATTTTGGTATTAATTCAATTCTGAATCAAAAAAACTCACAAAGTAATATCTCTTATCAAGATATTGGTTATTTGATCGGCCCAATGATTAACGCAGGCGGTAGAATGGGTCGATCTTATCTTGGCTTTCAGCTACTCACATCCGATAGCGCCTCGGTTGCTGATCGGATTACTGAGGAGCTGATGGCTCTAAATGAGTCAAGGAAATCAAAAGAACAATATTGTCTTGATTTAGCAATTGAGGAGTATGAAAATAATTACAAAAAGGACTCAATTATTGCCTTAGAACTTGATGCATTACATATTGGTGTGATTGGCCTTATTTCTTCACGTCTTACAAATAGATACCATAAACCTTCCTGCGTTATGACCTCCCTCCCAGATAAGAGAGATATTCTAATTGGTTCTGCTAGATCCTGGGGTGACGTAAATATTGGAGGTTTAATAAATGATGCTCTATCAAATGAAATATTAATATCTGGCGGCGGGCACAAAATGGCAGCGGGTTTCAAACTGCATCGCAAAAATTTGAGTCTATTTAGGGATTTTATTGCGGGGAATCGACTAGATACGGGTCAGATTGAAAAGAAGATTATTAGAGTTGACGGACTTCTAATGGCATCTGCAGTTACTAAAGAACTGGTTGAAAAAATAGTTAATCTTGGACCCTACGGTAACTCATTTGAGGAGCCATTATTTATCTTTCCAGGACATAGGATCTTAGAGCTTACCGCATTAAAGAATCAACATCTTAAGCTAAAGATTGTCGATAATAGTGGCTTCCGGATAAATGCAATTTCATTTAGGTCCTTTGATTTACCATTAGGGCAATTCTTGCGAGAAAATCAAAACAAAAAAATACATTTTCTTGGCAGGTTAACAATGAATAATTGGAATAATAAATCGACACCACAATTAATCATTGATGATGCAGCAATAATGCAATAAAAAACTTGCTTGGCAAGTGCGAATATAATACTTATATAACAATTAACACGCTCCCTTCGTCTATCGGTTAGGACGCAAGGTTTTCAACCTTGAAAGAGGGGTTCGATTCCCCTAGGGAGCGCCATTTTTTTTGCACACATATTTTCATAATGTAATTAAACCCAAAATTTAGCTTTTGATAATTATTGAGAATCAATGTTATATATAATTACATGGATTTGTGGCGGACCTGTCCTTATTGTTATTTTTTTATTCCATATAATAAACAATTGTTATATATATCACTATACGGGGCGTAGCGCAGCCTGGTAGCGCAACTGGTTTGGGACCAGTGGGTCGGGAGTTCGAATCTCTCCGCCCCGACCATTTATAAGAACTAATAATTTGATACAATGAAAGCAAAGATCTATAAACCCGCAAAAACATCAATGCAATCAGGTCTTGGAAAAACAAAAAAGTGGGTTTTTGAATATCACAAACAAAAAGATATAATTAGGGAGCCTCTGATGGGCTGGACTGGTTCCCAAGATACTAATGAGCAAGTTAAGTTATTATTCGATGATGTTGATCAAGCAATAAACTACGCCAAAAGAAATAATATTGAATATGAAATTATCCCTGAGAAAGAAAAAACATATAGGAGTAAGTTATACTCAGATAATTTTAGATTTGATAGAAAAGATAAATGGACACACTAAATTATTGGCCCCGTAGCTCAGTTGGATAGAGCAGTAGATTTCTAATCTGAAGGTCCGAGGTTCGAGTCCTCGCGGGGTCGCCATATCATTTTCTTTGTATATATTTATATATGATTTCTAGACACCAATTATTTGTGATATTTATTAAAGATGCAAAACATACTAGAAATTGATGGTGTATCTAAATCATTTTCTCATATTCAAGCAAACAATGATATTTCTCTATATCTGAGGCAGGGTCAAATACATGCGCTGTTGGGTGAAAATGGTGCAGGAAAGTCCACATTGGTAAAAATCATATACGGTATCGTCAAACCGGATCATGGCTCGATGATCCTTAATGGGAAACGCTATGAGCCTGATACTCCTGAGGCTGCACGAAATGAGGGTATTGGAATGGTTTTTCAGCACTTTTCACTCTTTGAGAGTTTATCAGTGCTTGATAATATAATGCTAGGGCAAAAGGGTAATCTAAAAAAAGATAGCATTCTAGAGAGGCTCGATTATTTACAAAATGAGTACGATCTGCACATTGATGTAAATAAGACTGTAGCAATACTATCAGCTGGTGAAAAACAAAAAGTAGAAATAATCAGATGCCTGCTCCAAGATCCTAAAATTATGATTTTGGATGAGCCAACATCTGTTCTCAATCCATCAGAAGTAGAAAAACTTTTCAACTTCTTAAGAAAGCTATCTGAACAAGGTATGGCTGTACTTTATATTTCGCACAAGCTGCATGAGATAAAAGAGCTTTGTGATACATCAACTATATTAAGAAACGGCAAAGTTGTAAAAAGTTGTGACACCGCAGGTATTACAATTAACGAGCTTGCACAATTGATGGTTGGTAAGGCAATTGATAATAAGATTAAATTATCTGAGCCAAAACAGGGGCATGTTCTGGATATAAAAAATATTTCTTATACCAACCCAGATATCTACGGCACCTCTCTTAAAGAAATTAAATTTAGTGTAAATTTTGGTGAGATATTTGGAATTGGCGGTATCTCAGGTAATGGGCAAACTGAACTTATGAAAGTATTGTCAGGGGAGGTGGGCTTAACTGATGGAAATCAGATTTTATATCAAAATGAGGATATTAGCTCATTAGACATAAACGAACGTAGACGGAGAGAAATCGTTTTTATACCTGAAGATCGATTAGGGCACAGTGCCGTGAGTAGCTTATCCCTTACAGAAAACTTGTTATTGACAAATCTTTGGGATCATAATTTCTTTTCAAATGGTGTTATTGACACTAATTATGCAGATGATAAGACATGCGAAGTAATAAAGAAATTTAATGTTCAATGTAATGATGCTGGATCTCTTGCTTCGAGTCTTTCGGGTGGGAATCTTCAGAAATTTGTCGTTGGTAGAGAAATCATAAAAATGCCAAAACTCGTAGTCTGTGAGCAGCCGACATGGGGGGTTGATGTTGGGTCTGCAAGCTTAATACATAATTTCTTAATCGAGATATCTAACTCAGGATCAACAATTCTTGTTATATCACAAGATATGGATGAATTGAGATCTATTTGTCACAGGATAGCTATAATTTCTAATGGGGTAATGTCAAAGCCATATGATGTAAATATGATTACACCTGAAGATATCGCCATAGAGATGGCAAAGTAATTTATAAAAATGTTTACGCTACAAAAAAAAGATACAATTGATCAATCGAGTCTTTATACCGTTCCTTTAATTGCGATTGGTTGCTCGCTAATATTTGTATTTATTTTATTTTTATTAATTGGAAAAAATCCATTTTTAGCAATTTTTATTATTTTTATTGAGCCTCTTTTATCTGTTTTTGGACTATCAGAGCTAATTGTAAAGGCAACCCCGCTAATAATTATTGCACTTGGGTTATCGATAGGTTTTCGAGCTGGGGTATGGAATATTGGGGCTGAAGGTCAATTCACAATTGGCGCACTTTTTGGTGGCGCTGCTATACTAGCGTTTTACCCAACCTCTGGTATTTGGATTTTGCCATTGTCTTTTTTCATTGCCATAGGTGGTGGAATTTTATGGGGTATGATTCCTGCATTTTTTAAAGCTCGATTTAATACGAATGAAATTCTTGTAAGTCTTATGCTAACCTATGTTGCCATATTATTCTTGAGTGGAATGGTTTACGGCCCATTAAAAAACCCCGAGGGGTTTAATTTTCCAGAGAGTAGGCTGTTTCATGACTCAGGGACTTTACCTATAATATTCCCTGGTACGAGGGCGCATATTGGTTTTCTAATCGCATTATTTCTGGCTGGTTTGATGCACTATCTTTTGAAGAGACATAAATTTGGATTTCATGTTAAAGTATCTGGGGAGTCTACAAGAGCATTAGTGTTTTCAGGCAGGACAGCCAATTACATGGTTTATCTTAGCTTCATAATTTCTGGTGCATTTGCAGGTTTAGCTGGCGTAATTGAAGTTTCGGGTCCCGTTGGTCAGTTAGTGCCAGCAATACCAGTTGGTTATGGTTTTACTGCAATAATTGTAGCTTTTCTTGGCAGGCTGAATCCATTTGGAATTTTTTTTGCAGGATTATTGTTAGCGCTAACCTATATTGGTGGTGAAGCTGCGCAAATTAGGCTTGGACTGCCGAATGCAATAACGGGTGTTTTTCAAGGAGTCTTATTATTTTCATTGCTAGCTGCGGAAGCCTTTACGAAGTATGAAGTATCGCTAAAAAAGATGAGGTAAAATTTTAATGGATTTATTTATTGCAATATTTCAAGGTATTATAGTAGCATCTACGCCCCTCGTACTTGCCGCTGTTGGAGAACTTGTTGTGGAGAAATCAGGTGTATTAAATCTTGGCGTTGAAGGGATGATGATTATCGGTGCTGTGACTAGTTTTATAGTGACATATGAGACTGGGAGTCATTTTTTAGGTCTTATAGCTGCAGTAATCTCGGCAGGGCTTATCGCATCACTATTTGGTTTGTTGACGCAATATCTTTTAAGCAACCAAGTTGCAACGGGGCTTGCCCTAACGTTATTTGGCCTCGGCTTGGCGTCTTTAATTGGTCAAACGTATTCAGGAATAAGCTTAAATGCTTTTCCAGTCTTTGATGTATACTTACTCACGGAAATTCCAATTATAGGAAGCCTTTTATTCAATTTCGATTATTTAATATATCTATCAATTATAATTGTTGTGTCTGTGTATTATTTTTTAAACAAGACTAAACTTGGCCTTGTACTAACTGCAATTGGAGATAGTCATGACTCTGCACACTCTCTTGGATACTCTGTTAAAATGGTAAGATCACTTGCAATAATTTTTGGGGGGTCATGCGCAGGTCTGGGCGGCGCTTATCTCTCCCTTGTTCAAACTCCAATGTGGGTTGAGAATATGACAGCAGGTCGTGGATGGATCGCGCTAGCCATAGTCGTATTTGCAGTTTGGAGACCTCTTTGGGTTTTGGTTGGTGCATATATATTTGGGGGCATTACAATCATTCAACTGCATGTTCAAGCTGTTGGTGTCAACATTGGTGCGCAGTATATGTCAATGATGCCATACCTTGTTACGATTATAGTTCTTGTGTTTATTTCCATGAATAAAAATAGGCTTGCTGTTAACGCTCCAAATTGTCTGAATAAGCTTTTTACATCAGACTTATAAAAGGTAATTTTGCAAGCTTGTTCTAAGAACTAGGTTATTGCTTCTTTTCAAGTTTTTTTTGTTGTTATCATAATGGGTCGAATAGTCCCAAAAAACCTGATAAAGCTGACTAAGCTAGTTTGCAACGATAATAAAAATTTCAATTAATTCAGTGGAATAATTACAATTAAACTTCATATTGAGGCCAAAAGGGCTACTATTAAGATGTAGTTTATGAACTTATTATTATTTGTTTTTAAATTACAAGTAAATAAATAGGCATTTCCCATTTTGCCTAGTTATTATTGTCCCATTTTTATATACGGAGTTATCGATGTCAAAAAAAATACTTGGTTCTATAATCGTTATTTTGATTATAGCTGTTGGTTTTTACTATCAATCCCAATTATCTGATGATGGTGTTAAAAAAGTTGGATTTATTTATGTTGGCCCTGTTACAGACTTTGGTTGGACCTATGAGCACGATCAGGGTCGAAAAGCTGTAGTTGAAGCATTTGGGGAGGCTGTTGAAACAACTTATGTTGAGAGCGTATCAGAGGGGCCCGACGCTGAAAGGGCTATCACCCAAATGGCAAGAGACCATGACCTCATATTCACAACATCTTTTGGGTATATGAATCCAACCATCAAAGTTGCAAAAAAATTTAAAAAAGTTAAATTTGAACATGCAACCGGATATCAAAGAGCTGATAATGTCGCAACATATGCAGCCAGATTTTATGAAGGTCGTCACCTGATTGGCTTAATTGCTGGTGGGATGACTCAATCAAATACAATCGGATACATTGCCTCATTCCCAATACCGGAAGTTATTAGGGGAATAAATGCAGCTTATCTTGCAGCTACATCTGTAAACCCTACTGTTGAATTTAAAATAGTATGGGTCTACACTTGGTTTGATCCGGGTAAAGAAGCTGATGCAGCAAAAGCACTTATCGATCAAGGTGCGGACATTATTATGCAACATACAGACTCTGCTGCTGCAATGACAATTGCTGAAGAGCAGGGTATATATGCTTTTGGACAGGCATCAGACATGATTCAGTTTGGCCCAAATGCGCAATTAACTGCCATAATAGATGACTGGGCACCCTATTACGTTGAGAGAACACAGGCGTTGATCGACAAGACATGGGAGTCGAAAGATACATGGGGTGGTATGCCAACCGGAATGGTAAAGCTAGCCGATATATCTGATGATGTGCCCAAGGTTGTCGTAAACCTTGTAAACGATGCGCAAAAGGGAATACTTTCTGGCGAGTTGCATCCTTTCACAGGACCAATAAATAAGCAGGACGGAACGGTTTGGCTTGCTGATGGCGAAGTTGCCTCGGAAATTGATTTACTTGGGATGGATTTCTATGTCGAAGGGATTGATGGCGTCATTCCAAATTAAAATACCACAAAGAGCGCGTCGCGTACATGGCGCGCTCGATATATCATAAGCCAAGACCATGTCGGACGTAAAAACTTTAGCTATTGAAAAGCTGAAGCTATTGAACCCTGAATACCCTGAATTAATCGAAGCCATCGTAGTTGCAAATAAAAAAATTTATCTCTCGTTAAAAACAGACAAAACTAAAATCGATATATTTACAAGAATTAAACTTCAAATAGAAAAAGAGTTATCAGCAATTGATGGTATTGATAGTGTATCTGTTTCTTTAACATCACACTCTGAGTCAATGCAAAGTAAAGCTGACACTAGGGCTGTTACAAGTGGTATTTCAGAAGTAAGAAATATAATTTCTGTTGCTTCCGGAAAGGGCGGTGTTGGAAAATCGACAATCTCAATAAATCTAGCTGTTGCAATAAATCAGCTAGGTTTTAGCGTAGGTCTGCTAGATGCTGATGTATATGGACCATCAATCCCAAAGCTCGTTGGAGACAGACAAAAACCAAAGAAATCTAAAGCGGGTAAAATCTTACCTATTCAGAAATACAATATTTCTTTGATGTCAATTGGCTTTCTTGTTCCAGAAGACAGCCCAATGATCTGGCGAGGTCCAATGGTAATAACAGCAGTAAGTCAAATGCTCAATGATGTTGAGTGGGGTCAGTTAGATTATCTAATAGTGGATATGCCACCTGGAACTGGTGATGTGCAGCTAACCATGGCGCAAAGGGTACCAATGAGTGGTGCAGTAATTGTATCAACACCACAAGACTTGGCCCTCATAGATGCCATAAAAGGTATAGAAATGTTTAAAAAAGTTAATGTACCAATTCTTGGTATGATTGAAAATATGAGTACATTCATATGCCCTAATTGTAAAAATGAATCACATATTTTTGGTTTTGAAGGCGCTAAAGTTGAAGCAAAAAATCAAAATGTAGATTTTTTAGGTGATATACCATTAGAAATCGATTTAAGGGAGTGTTCGGATAATGGGAAGCCAATAATGCTGTCTAAAACAGACTCAACAGTTTCAAAAAAATTTCTTGAGATTGCGAAATTAGTTAAAAGCAAAATTGAGGATAACTCAAATTCAGAAAAACCAAATATTATTATAAATTAGTTTCATGATGATATTAGATGATACCTAAAAATATAATTTTATCTGAAAACAAGAAAGAGCTAACCCTTGAATATGAGGTTAAAAAATCTGTTATGAGTGCCGAATTTTTAAGAGTTAATAGCCCCAGCGCCGAGGTGAAGGGGCATAGCCCAGCGCAAAAAAAAACTGTGAGCGGAAAGAGGGGTATTTCAATTAATTCAATTGAGCTTGTTGGCAATTATGCAATAAAGCTTATTTTTGATGATGGTCATTCTACCGGTATTTATACTTGGCAATATTTACAAGAGCTTTTCATGGGCAAGGATAAAATATGGAAAGAGTATATATCAGAATTAAGGAAAAAAGGTTTATATAGAGATTGAGTATTTATTAGAGTGTATCAAGTGAGCTTGCCAAATCTTCAATTAGGTCAACAGGGTCTTCAAGTCCAATATGAATTCTTACCATAGAGTTTGAGTATTTAGACCATTCTTTTGTTGTTCGCCTATCAGGAAAGATCGGCATAATTAGGCTCTCGTAGCCACCCCATGAAGCCCCAATACCAAATAGTGACAGGCTATCAATGAATTTATCCAGAGCATCAATACTATTATCTTTGTTATTAATAATTATGGACATCAGACTGCCACCCCCACCTGAAAAATACTCTTTCCATAAGTTATGATCACGACTTTTGTGAAATGGGGGGTACAGGATTTCCTTGATTGCGTGATGAGTGCTGAGGAATTCGCATATTTTTAGTGAGTTCGTGAATTGTTTTTCCATCCTAACATTAATAGTTCGAAGGCCTCTGTTTGCCATATAAGCATCATCCGCATTTGAGCTGACCCTAAGTATATCAAAGGTGTCTTCAACATATTTTTGAGCTTTTTTGTTATAGGTTACCGCTCCCATGAATACGTCAGAGTGCCCAACTATATACTTAGTACCCGCATGCACAGAGATATCTAGACCAAATTTAAAGGGTTTAAAATACAAAGGTGTTGCCCATGTATTATCAACTATTGTAAACAGATCTCTCGTTGAGCAAATGGAAACTAATTTATTAATGTCAATAATCTCGAATGTAAGTGAACCGGGTGACTCAAAGAAAACAGCTCTAGTTTTTTTAGTAATTTTATTTTCCAGTGAATCTAAATCTTTCGGATTAAAATATAATGTCTTGACCCCCATCTTCGCAAGAAACTTTTCTGCGATTTGCTTCGTAGGTCCATAGACATTATCAGACAATATTAATTGATCTCCATTCCTAAGGATACTTAGCAAACTGAGGAGGATTGCTGTTCTTCCAGAGCTTGTTATTCGGCACCCTTCAGCATTTTCTAATAGCCTAATACCCTCTGAGAGAGACTCAGTATTTGGATTTGATTTGCTACCATAGAAATACCTTGAGGAGCGCTCTCTGAATTGTCTTGAGGTTTCGGAGAGTACCGTTGAGCCTCGATAAACGGGCGTATTCACAAAACCAAAATGTTCGCCTGACTCTTGTCCAGCATGCGTAATTATTGTGCTCTCTTTATATTTTTTTTTATCTAGCATACGTAATTATTTGCATAAGTTTTATAACTCATCAATATATATTATATAAATTATTTGACATTAGAACAAAAATAGAACATATTATGTACAAAAAAGGAATATAGTATGTATTTATTTAAAAAATTTATAAATAATTGGGAAGATATAACTGGAATTCTATCTGTTATTACATTATCAATTATGCTGTTCAGATTTGCATCAATAATCTGATCATCACCTCTTATCCACAAAACCAAAACAATATTTAAAACAATCTAATATTAAAATGACTTCTAGCTTTTTTTTATTAAAATGGTGGTAGTCAAAAAGGGAATATTAATGGCAATTCCACATTTTATACACCTGCGTGCTCGATCTGCATACTCACTTCTTGAGTCATCTCTTCATATAAATCAGATAAAGGATTTATGTATTGAAAACAGTATGCCCGCTGTTGGTATTTCTGATAGTAACCTTTTTGGCGCATTAGAATTTTCAGAGATTATGTCATCAAATGGCATTCAGCCGTTAATTGGAGCAACGCTGAATGTGTCATCAAATAATGCCCTCACATCAAGTTCAAATCAAATGGAGTCTTCAGTTTGCTTGATAGCTATGACGGAGATTGGGTATAAGAATTTATTAAAATTATCAAGCTATTCCTTTCAAAAAAATAATGCACTATTTCCATTTGTGACGATTGAAGAAATTTATAAACACAATGAGGGTTTATTTTTCCTCACTGGTGGGGACAGAGGCACTGTAAATAATCTGATTAAGTCAAATGGTACTGATCAAGCAATTGAATACATAAATAACATAAAGAGTGTATTTAATGAGAGGCTCTTTATTGAAATTCAAAGGTCAGACAGAAATAATCAATCGGTTGAGAATAAGCTACTAGACATAGCCTATGATAGTGATATACCCATAGTTGCAACAAATGATATTTTTTTTGAGTCACGTGCGGACCACGAGGCAAATGACATCCTTCAGTGTATTACAAATGCTGATGTGGTATCTAATCCAAATAGAAAAAAGATCTCGCAAGAATCCTATTTTAAAAACCAAGAAGAAATGCTTTCCTTGTTTGAAGATTTGCCAGAGGCACTCGAGAACTCTGTATCAATCTCGATGCGGTGCACATACAGACCGACAACATTAAGCCCAATACTTCCAATGTATGTACAGGAAGGGTCTGAGGATGAAGCGAAAGAGAAAGAAAACCATATGCTAGTTGACATGGCTAATAATGGATTTCAGGATAAAATTTCAAAATTTGGAACTGCAGAAAATTATAACATATCATTTTACCAAGATAGACTTGATAATGAGCTTTCAATTATTCTTGACATGGATTATGCAGGCTATTTTTTAATTGTATCTGATATAATTAACTGGTCAAAAAATAACGGTATACCGGTTGGGCCAGGTAGAGGGTCCGGTGCTGGCTCTCTTGTAGCTTGGTCCCTTGGGATAACAGACTTAGATCCTATAAAATTCAATCTTGTATTTGAAAGATTTCTTAATCCACATCGAATATCAATGCCTGACTTTGATATTGACTTTTGCCCAATAAGACGTGACGAAGTTATTAATTATATAAAACAAAGATATGGCAATGATAGAGTTGCACAAATAATTACTTTCGGTAAACTTCAAGCGAGAGCAGTAATTCGAGATGTTGGTAGGGTAATGGAGATCCCTTATGGTCAAGTAGACAGTTTGTGTAGACTGATACCAAACAACCCCGCGAATCCGATGACGCTATCAGATGCACTAAGTGAGATCAAAGAGATTGGCTTGATTAGAAAATCAGACGAAACAGTAGATCGCCTTCTCAAGTTCTCACTCTCGCTTGAAGGTCTATACCGGCATGCCTCAACGCACGCAGCTGGAGTTGTAATATCAAATGGAAAACTTGAGGAATACGTACCCCTATATATGGACCAAAAAACTAATTCCCTTGTAACGCAGTTCAATATGAAGTGGGTTGAGCAAGCGGGTCTGGTTAAATTTGATATTTTAGGCCTCAAAACCCTGTCTGTAATAAGTGAATGCTGCAAGCAGCTCGAAGCCATTGGTAAAACTATAGATATAACATCCATAGATTTTCAGGACGAGAAAACCCTCAAACTCTTTAGAGATGGCGAAACATCGGGTGTTTTCCAATTTGAAAGCTCAGGCATGAAAGATTTACTGGTCAAGGCTCACCCGAATAACTTTGAAGATTTAATTGCCTTAATTGCACTATTCCGACCAGGTCCAATGGAAAATATTCCTCAATATCTTGAGTCAAAGAATACAGATGTTGAGATTGAAGATTTGCATGAGCTTATTAACCCAATAATTGCTGATACTTACGGAGTAATAATATATCAAGAGCAGGTCATTCAAATTGCCCAGAAATTAGCTGGTTATAGTCTTGGTGAAGCCGATCTCCTGAGGCGGGCTATGGGTAAAAAAATAAAATCTGAAATGGATGCGCAGCGAGATAAATTTATAAATGGCGCAAGCTCAAATGGGGTTGATAGAAAGAAAGCTGAATATATATTTGATTTGGTGGATAAATTTGCAGGATATGGTTTTAATAAGGCGCATTCGGCTGCCTATGCTTTGATTGCATTCCAAACCGCTTACTTAAAAGCGAATTATCCCCTAGCATTTATGTCAGCGCTTTTGACACTAGATATTGGTAATATCGATAAGGTTTCAAGTATTATTTCAGAAACAAAAAGGATGAAAATAGAGATATTACCACCCTCAATAAATTACTCTTCGCACGATTTTCTAATTGAGGGTAAATCAATAAGATTCTCACTATCATCAATAAAGAATGTTGGTGCGCAGGCAGTTGAAAACATTTGCGCAGAGAGGAATAAAAATGGACATTATACTGATATTCAGGATTTTATCTCAAGGATCGATAGTCATTTTGTAAATAAGCGTGCGCTTGAGGGATTAATCATGGCAGGCGCTTTTGATGAGATTGAACAGAACAGAGCGCTGCTGATGGAGAACGTTGAAATTCTTCTATTGGAGTCAAACCGGCTTAAGAAAAAAAATTTAGATGGTCAGACAGATATATTTGCTGGCATTGAAGAGACGAAGGCTGAAATAAGGTTACCTGAAAAAAAAGAATGGAACAGAAGCAGAAAACTTGCAGGTGAGTTTGAATTTTTGGGATCTTATTTGTCAGGTCATCCATTGCAAGGCTATTCGCGCGACGTTAAGAAGTACAGCGTCACTTCATATGCTGATTTCATAAATAACGTAAAGACAAAAAGGTATAAGCAAGCCAGACTGGCTGGTGTAATTCACGCAAGGGTAAACAGAAGAGGTAAAACAGGTAGAAATTATTCATTTATAAGATTCTCAGATGAAAGCCAAGAATTTGAGACTATGTTTTTTTCAGATACTATAGATAAATTTAATGATGTACTATTTGTAGGCAATGTTTTAGTTATAAAAGTAGATGCCGACCTCCAAGGCGACTCAATCAGACTCCGCGTAAATGACGTCATTCAAGCTACCGAAGATGGTTTATTTGATACCGATAAAGCTGAGGTAGTAAGCGACAATCCCATCCATCCCGAGATAGAAGATTTGGACCAGAACGAAGAGATTGTTAATCAAAAATATACAATAAAAATATCAGATATAACAGCAATTGATCTAATAGCTGAAAAGCTGAAGCTTGGCAAAGGTTCAGATATTATCAATTTAAAATTTTATGATAATAATTTAAAAAAAGATATAAAACTTGAGATTGGAAATACCTATTCCTTTGACGATGATACCGAAAAGTATCTAAGCTCAATACCTGGAGTAGTCGACATAAACACAGACTAAGAATGTTTTGGTAAATTAGCTTGATATTTTTTTCATAAAATCATATAAACAGCATATTACATACATAGAGCATGAGTCGGTGTTTGTTAAGCTCTATGGGGAATAACCGAGTCAGGAGAATAATAATGTCACTTCCAGATTTCTCAATGAGAGAGCTATTAGAAGCTGGCGTTCATTTTGGTCATAAAAAAGAACGCTGGAATCCCAAAATGGAAACTTTTATTTATGGTAAAAGAAATGGTATCCATATAATTGATTTATCACAAACCGTACCATTGTTACATCAAGCGCTTCTCGCGATTAGAGATGTAGCTGCGTCAGGAGGCAGGATTTTGTTTGTTGGCACAAAACGACAAGCATCAGAGCATGTTGCAGACTCAGCGAAAAAATCAGCACAGTATTATATTAATCATACATGGATGGCGGGTATTTTAACGAATTGGAAAACAGTTTCTAATTCAATTAAAAGATTTAAAGATCTTCAAGAAATGCTAAGTAGTGAAAAAATAAATGCTCTTACAAAAAAAGAAGTATTAAAACTTACCCGAGAGCATAATAAGCTCGAAAGAGCGATCGGTGGCATCAAAGATATGGGGGGCTTACCAGATATTCTGTTTGTTATTGATACAAATAAAGAGGCGATTGCAATACTGGAGGCCAATAAACTTGGTATTCCTGTTGTGGCAATCCTTGATACAAATTCAACACCAGATAATATAGATCATCCAATACCTGGGAACGATGATGCCTCTCGAGCTATTGCGCTATATTGCTCATTGGCAGAGCGCGCAATCTTGGATGGTATGGAAAATTCACAAACAAAAAATGCTGTTGATCAAGGTGAAAGCATTGATCCAGTATCATCTGATGATTTGGAGGTGTTAAACCAAGAACCAAAAGACGAGGGTGTAACCGAAGAGCCTCCTGTTGACTCCGTCGAGGAATCCACCGAGGTCGACACATCAACCGAGGAAAACAAAGAGTTGATTGTTGAGAAAAAGAAAAGAATATCAACTAAGAAGAAACCAGAGCCAACTGAAGATAATATTGAAAAGTCTTAAATTTCTCTGGCGTCAAATGCAATTAAGGAGTGTAAATGGTTGAAATTACTGCAGGGCTAGTTAAAGAGCTCAGAGAAAAAAGTGGTGCAGGTATGATGGATTGTAAAACAGCGCTTACTGAAAACGATGGGAATATAGATCTCTCCATAGATTGGTTAAGGGCCAAAGGAATAACCAAAGCGGCCAAAAAATCGGACAGAATTGCCTCAGAAGGCTTAATTGGATCGCTCATTAAGAATGGCTCTGCCGCTATGATTGAGTTAAACTCAGAAACAGATTTTGTTGCAAGAAATGAAGAATTTCAAGACCTATTAAGAGGTGTACTTGAGGTTTCTATTGATAATGATGAACTTGAAAGTGCGCAGTATCAAAATACTGGCAGAACTGTTGCTGAAGAAATCAATGAAAAGATTGCAACAATAGGCGAGAATATTATGTTAAGAAGGGTTGTAACGTATGAAAATATTGAAGATGAGCACATATTTTCTTACACTCATAATGCTGTTGCTGAGTCCCTTGGTAAAATAGGAGTATTAGTCGCCATAAGGTCCAAAGCTGCCATAGATAATTTAGCTGATTTTGGAAAAAGTCTCTGTATGCATATTGCAGCAACAAATCCACTAGCTTTAGCATCAAACGAAATAAGCCCTGAATTAATTGAGAGGGAAAAGCAAATCGCGGTTGAACAAGCACGTGAAAGTGGTAAACCCGAGAACATAATCGAAAAAATGGTTGAGGGTAGAATAAAAAAATTTACTGAAGAAAATGCTTTATTATCTCAAATTTTTGTTATAGATGGTGAAACTAAAATAGAAAAACTGCTTGAAAATAAATCTAGTGAGTTAAATGAGGATATTGTAATTACACGTTTTACTAGAATGCAACTAGGGGATGGTATTGAAAAGAAGGAAGAAGACTTCGCAGATGAAGTCGCGGCAGTAATAAACAAAAATTAATTTAAAATCCTACTCATTAGGTGGTTAGTAATGGCAAAAAAATACAAAAATGTCTTACTTAAAATTTCAGGCGAGATTCTTGCGGGAGACTCGGAAAATATTTTTGATCATTCAACATCAAAACAAATTATAAATGATATTATTAGTGTCAAAAAATCTGGAGTAAATATTGCAGTAGTCATTGGTGGTGGAAATATAATCAGAGGCATCAATCATAGGGGCTTAGCCCTCACAAAGACTAACGCAGACCATATGGGTATGCTTAGTACAATAATAAACGGGATTTTTTTAAAAAATCTATTATCAAATAACCAAATTAAATCAATTGTTTATTCATCCATTGCTATACCGGGGGTTGTAAGAAAATTTGATAATGAAGAGGCAAAAGAGGCTATGAACCATGGGCACTTGGTAATTCTCGTTGGAGGAACTGGTAATCCCTATTTTACAACCGATACAACTGCCGTTTTGAGAGCGCTTGAGCTGGACTGTGATGTTCTTCTGAAGGGAACAAAAGTGGATGGGGTATATGATAAAGACCCAGAAAAGTATTCAAAAGCTAAGAAATTTACAAAATTAGATTATAATTATGTTATAAATAACAACCTAAGGATTATGGATATGACATCAATTATAATGGCAGAGGAAGCAGATTTACCGATAATTGTGTTTTCCATAAAGAAGAGAGACGAGTTAAAAAAGGTCATAGAAAAAAAAGCAGAATTTACAATTATTTCTAATTAGGGTGCCGAAATGATAGATGAATTTAATTTACAAGATTTTTCACGACGAATGGACGGTGCTATAAACTCGCTAAAAGGAGAGTTTTCGGGTTTGAGAACGGGACGTGCTTCAGCAAGTTTATTGGACCCCGTTGTTGTCGAAGTGTATGGTTCAAAGATGCCTTTAAATCAACTTGCCACTGTAAGCATTCCTGATCCACGCACATTATCAGTGCAAGTTTGGGATAAATCACAAGCAGAGGCTATTGATAAAGCAATACGTGAGGCAGGATTAGGTTTAAATCCAAATATGGATGGGCAATTAATTAGAATCCCTATTCCAGAACTGAACTTGGAAAGAAGAGAGGAGCTCTGCAAGGTCGCAAGTAAATACGCAGAAAATGCTCGTATCGCAGTCAGAAACGTTCGAAGGGATGGAATGGATACACTAAAGAAGCTTGAAAAAAGCAGTGATATCAGTAAGGATGACCAAAAAAATTATGGTAATGATATTCAAAATATCACAGACTCCGCCATAAAGGAGATTGATGAGACGCTTCAAAAAAAGACTGCTGAAATTATGAACGTTTAATATCTTTCATTGAAATTAGTTACCATGAGTGAAATCACAAACTTGCCTGATCATGTTGCTATAATTCTAGATGGGAATAGAAGATGGGCAAGAGGTAGGGAGTTGCAGGATGAAGATGGTCATCGTAAAGGTATAGAAACACTTGTTTTGATAGCCAAAGCTGCTGCCAATTTTAACATTAAATACCTAACACTATTCAGTTTCAGCAAGGAAAACTGGAAAAGGGATCCATCAGAAATTTCAAATTTAATGGATCTTATGGAAAGTTTTGAGAGTGAATATCTTGATGAGATAATTTCAAGTAATATCAGAGTATCCGTGATAGGTGATATGGATACGCTCGCGAAACCACAAAAAAGAATAATCAAAATGGTCCAAGAAAAAACATGCTTTAACAATGGTATGCAGCTTATTGCTGCATTTAATTACAGCGGTAGGGACGAGATAATCAGAGCAATGAAGAAAATACTTAATGATGTCCAACTGGCAAAAATATC
This sequence comes from uncultured Rhodobiaceae bacterium, assembly GCA_913030915.1. GTDB lineage: Bacteria > Pseudomonadota > Alphaproteobacteria > Rhizobiales > TMED25 > TMED25. The sequence continues at coordinate 13,615 of CAJWEW010000002.1, read as the reverse complement.
AACCGATATGATCAACAATGATTTAATGAGTGAATATTTAGACACAGCAAATATACCTGACCCGGATCTAATAATCAGAACAAGTGGCGAGATGAGGTTGAGTAATTTTTTATTATGGCAATGTGCATACTCTGAATTTATATTTACAGATACGTTTTGGCCCGACTTTAACGTTGACCATTTCCACAATGCACTGGAACAGTATTCTCAACGAGAGAGAAGATATGGAAGGAACACTCCGAATAAGAGAGTGTGAATTGAGCAATGGATGTTGATAATTTAAAATTACGATTTAAAACGGCACTGTTAATTTTACCAATTTTTATTTTACCTATATATATGGGGGGAATTTATTTTAAAATTGCTCTTATCTGTGTCTCAACAGTATTTTTTTTCGAGCTAATAACCATAATAAACATTCCGAAAAGAAAAGTTACTGCATTGATATATTTATCTTCTCTCTGTATTTCATTGTACATCTTAAAAATCGTTCCAGATATTGCCACAAGTATTTGTGTGGCGGCTTTAGTCGTTGGGTATGTTTTAATTAAATTGTTTGATAGGGGTAATAATTGGTTCTTCGCAATCATAGGTTATTCTTATTTAAGTTTTTTTGTATTTTACCAAATAAGATTGCAAGGTAATCCAACAGACGGTCTAATATCATTTTTTCTTGTAATAATGATTGCTGTTATTTCAGATAGTTTTGGCTATTTCGGTGGGCAGCTGCTTGGCAGAAAGAAGATTTTTCCAAATATATCACCAAATAAGACATTTGAAGGAACGCTATTTGCCTTCCTGACGCCAGCTATCTTTTTTTATTTTCTGACACTAATCTCTGGAGTGGATTTTAATAATAGTATTATCTACGTCTTCATTTTGATTATGGCGCTTGGGGCTATTTTAGGTGATCTGCTGGGGTCCTATTTTAAAAGAAATTTTAACGTGAAAAATTCAAGTAATTTTCTTCCTGGTCACGGCGGGCTGCTAGATAGAATGGACAGCATAATTGGTGTCGGGTTATTTTTTATAATTTTAGATCAAATAGCTAGCAATAATAGCTACGAGAATATTTTATATTTTTGGAGGTAAGTTGAAGAAAAATTTGACAATATTGGGATCCACCGGATCAATTGGTATCAGCGCTTTATCAATTCCCACAATAGAAGATAAATTCTCAATGTTAGCATTAGTTGCGGGTAAGGATGTTAATACATTATCAAGCCAATGCCTAAAATTTAAACCAAGGTATGCGGTAATTTCAGACACCCAAATGTATGGAGAGCTGAAGGACAACTTATTTGGGACTGAAATAGAAATAAAAGCAGGGCCTGATGAAATTAATGAAATAGCATCAAAATCATCGGATGTTGTTCTATCAGCAATATCTGGAAGTGCTGGAATTGAACCTACCTATCAAGCTATTAACAGCACCGAGAGGCTTGCGATCGCAAACAAGGAGTCAATTGTTGTTGCTGGTAGTTTATTGTTTGATAAAAAAATAAATAAATCCACAAATATTGTACCAGTTGACTCCGAACATAATGCAATTCATAAGCTTCTAAATTATACAAATTACAAAAATCCAAAAAGCATCATACTTACTGCATCAGGAGGGCCGTTTCTCAATACAAGTATTGAAGATTTGGAAAATGTAACATTGGAGGATGCATTAAAGCATCCAACATGGGATATGGGTAAAAAAATTACAATCGACTCATCAGCGCTAATCAATAAAGGCTTAGAATTAATTGAGGCCACATATTTATTTGATATGAGTCATAAAAATATAACAATAATGGTTCATCCGCAGTCTCTTATACATGCCATGGTATCGATGTATGACGGAACAACCCTATCTTTGATGTCTAAAGCAGATATGAGAATACCCATTAGTGATGCAATATTTGATAGCGAAAATGCACCAATATTTGGGAATCTGGAGACATCTGACATTAAAAATCTAACCTTCTGCGATCTCGATAATGAAAAATTCCCTACAATTACAATGGCTAGAGAGGCTATTGATAATGGGGTGGGTTCTATTATTACTTACAATGCGGCAAGTGAAGTTGCGGTTGAAAACTTCATGTCCAAGAAAATTTCATTCTTAGATATATTTAAAGTCATTAAGAAGTCGCTTGATCATAGTAAAAAAATTAAGCAAAAGGTTTTAAAAAATAATATCGAGCATATATTATTATTAAATCAAAAAGCAAAAGATTTTGCATCAACCATTATAGATGAGGCTTTGTAATTAAAATGTTAGATTTGGTGAATTTTTCAAGCTTGTCATATAATTTTCTAATATATACTATACCTTTCTTATTTGTTTTGACGGTAGTTGTTTTTTTCCATGAGCTCGGGCATTTTGTAATTGCGCGGCTTAACAAGGTTGATGTTGAAGCATTTTCAGTGGGTTTTGGTAAGGAAATTTTTAGTACTTATGATAAAAAGGGAACTAAATGGAAAATATGTTGGATTCCGCTGGGGGGCTATGTAAAATTTGTTGATGACGCAGACCCTGCAAGCAAAGCAGATGCGAATAAATTATCTGAAAATGGCTTTCACTCAAAATCAATATTCCAAAGGTCATCAATTGTTTCAGCGGGCCCAATCGCAAATTTTATCCTAGCCTTAGTTATATTTACTTTTCTATATTCGGTTAATGGGAAAACAACTATACTACCCGTAATAGAGAGTATTGAAGAGTCCAGCCCTGCAATGGATGGAGGACTCAAGATTGATGATGTCATAATTTCTATTGATGAAGAGTCGGTTACTAAATTTGGCGACATACCGCGTATAATTCAAGAAAAAAAGACTGATGAACTCCAATTTGGTATATTAAGAAATGGAAGTTATATTAATATAGACCTGACACCTGAAATAAGATATTTGAACCCAGAAAAGAAATCAGGGGAGGTATTTTATATTGGTATAGGGGGCGGCACACTCGAAAAAAATATCGTAAATGAGAAGATGTCAGTGATCCGGGCAGTAGGGTATGGCATAAACGATACGTATCAAATAATTCATTTATCCCTAAGCTATATCTACAAGATGGTTATTGGAGCTGAGTCTACTGAGAATTTGGGTGGTCCTATTCGTATTGCTCAAATTTCAGGCGATGTTGCAAAAAATGGTATCATGCCACTATTACAACTAACAGCATTATTATCTGTAAGTATTGGGCTTATTAACCTTTTCCCAATTCCAATGCTTGATGGAGGGCATTTAATGTTCTATTTGATAGAAGCTATTAGGGGGAAACCCTTAAGTGAAAGGTCATTTGAATTATCCCATAAGATTGGATTAGGGTTTATAATCTTTTTAATGTTTTTTGCTTTATGGAATGATTTGAATTTTTTAAATATATTTTAATAAAATTATATATAATAACGTTGTAAATTTAACAAAAATAATATTATGAGAACTTTTTTATATAATTCTGTTTTTATTACTTTTTTCGCATTCTTTGTCTTTGCGTCAGATCTGCATGCCAACAATCATCTAATCAGTAGAATTGATGTTACTGGCAATAATAGGATTGATGAAAATACAATACTTAATTATGCAAAATTGAGCGTCGGTAGCGCTTACAATCAAGCCGAGGTCGATGAAGCTCTCAGAGACCTATATGAAACAGAGTTATTTTCTGATGTGCAGATTAATTATGATAATTCGAGGTTAGTTATAACAGTACAAGAAAATTTCCTCATTAATCAGGTTGCCTTTGAAGGTAATAAAGCAATAAATGATGACTCATTAAGAGATCTTGTATCTTTGAATGCACGCTCGACATTCTCAAAGAATAAACTAGAAGAAGATATTTCAACAATTATAAGCTCTTACAGATCAGCCGGTAGATATAGTGTGATTGTCGAACCTAAAATAATCAAATTAGATTTTAATAGGATTGATCTGGTTTATGAGATTAATGAAGGATCAATAACAAAAATTACTGATATAAACTTTATTGGAAACAAGAGCTATTCAGACAGAGTATTAAGAAGTGTAATTTCAACCTCAAGAAGTTCTTGGATTGATAAGATATGGGGAACGGGAAGATCTTATGATAATGCCATAATGGAGTATGACAAAGAGCTATTGAGTCAATTCTACAGAGATAATGGATATATTAATTTCAATGTTACAAATGCTATTGGGGAGTTGAATAATAGTTCAGGTAACTTTGTGATTACATTTACTGTAGACGAGGGTGATAGATATCAGTTTGGTGATGTTTCAATATCAAATCAACTAGATGACGCATATACATCATCAGTTGCGAGTTTAATTACAACAAATGTAAATAATTATTATGACGAGTCAGAAATAAACTTAAATAAAACTAATCTTGTTGATTTTATGAAAGCAAATGGCAATCCTTTTGCAACAGTTGATGTAATTGAAGAGATCAATGATAACACAAAAACAGTAAATTTGACCTACATATTAGAAAATGGCCCACCGTTATACGTGGAGCGTATAGAAATATCTGGTAACCAAAGAACGTACGATTACGTAATACGCAGAGAGCTAAAAATCTCTGAAGGGGACGCACTTAATCAGACATACCTTAACGAGTCAATGAGAAATCTTAGAGGCCTTAATTTTTTCTCCGATGTGAAGCTAAATACCGTAAATGGCTCAGCTCCAGATAAGAAAGTGATACAAATAGCAGTTAGTGAAAAACCTACAGGATCTCTCATGTTTGGGGCAGGTTACTCAAGCGTCGCGGGATTTGTGGGGAGTGTTTACATAAAAGAAGATAATTTACTAGGAAAAGGCCAGAGAATTGCGACGCAATTCAGTCTCGGGGGTGATCAAAGTCTAGTGAATATTCAATTTACGGAACCATCCTTTTTGAGCTCTGATGTTTCAGCAGGTATAGATATCTTTGGAAATGAAACAGATTTAACTGAAGAATCGGGATACAAAAATAAAGAAATTGGCGCTGGGCTCAGATTCGGATTTCCATTATCCGAAGATTTACATTTAGTTACTAAATATAAATATACTAATAATGAGGTATATGACGTGCCAGCAAATTCAAGCGCTGCTCTCACTCAGCTTGAAGGCACAAGAAACATTTCTGAATTTGGCTATTCCCTTCGATACAACACACTAGATAATATGATTTCGCCAACTAACGGTACACTCATAGACTTTAGTCAAGATTTAGCGGGTCTTGGTGGCGACGTAAAGTATTTGAGAACTGAAGTATCTGGAAATTATTATAAAGATTTTACAAATAGTCTCGTTGGTTCCATATCGATGAACATGGGACACATTTTTGGATTAGATGATCAAGACGTTTTAATTTCAGATGCTTTCCGTAACCCCGGTACTATTTTAAAGGGTTTCGCACCAAGCGGTATCAGTCCAAGGTTCACGGAAAATGAGAGTAGTGATGAAGAATCCGTTGGTGGTAATACATACATTTCTACCTCAGCTGAGTTAACCTTTCCATTTGGTTCCTTGACAAACGAGTATGGTGTAAAAGGCGGGATTCACCTCAATGCTGGTTCATTATTTGACTCGGATTTAGATCCATCTGATATAAATGACTCTAACTCATTTCGGACATCAATTGGCGCATCCATCTTTTGGGACTCCCCTGTCGGCCCATTAAGATTTGATATTACGGAAGCCATTGATAAGGAAACATTCGATAAAACTGAGTTTTTCCAATTTTCTGGTGGCACAAACTTCTAAATTGTATAAACTTCCATAAAGTATTTATTAATCTATTGGTATTTATATGAAAGATGCATTCTCTGCACATAATAATGGTCCTTTTAGAATAAGTGAGATTCTAAACAAAGTATTACCTAATCAAAAAGTACCAGGAAACATAGATGACAAACTTATTGAAGGCGTCTCCACAATACAGAATGCCTCTTCAAAAGACATTACATATTTAGGAAATAAGAATTACCTCAATGGTGTCAGTAATATTAGAGCTGCAGCATGCTTAATTACAACGAATTTAATAGATGTTCTGCCAGAAAACGTCGTGCCAATTGTAGTAGAGAATCCTGAATATACAATTATAGATGTCATAAAGTTGTTTTATGAAGATATTGATGACGGTATCACAAGTCAAATCAGTGATTTATCATATGTCGCATCCGATTTAATTCTTGGAGAAAACACTCAAATTAAGCCAGGGGCTGTCATTAAAAGTGGCGTTGTAATAGGAGATAATTCTTCCATCGACTCAAATACAACGATCGGAAGCAATGTTATGATAGGCCACAATGCACTCATTGGTTCAAATTGTACGCTTCAACATTGTATACTGGGTAATAATGTAATAATACATCCTGGTGTTCGGATTGGTCAGGACGGTTTTGGGTATGCTTTAGGTGATGCAGGTTTTAAGAAATTTCCACATATTGGCCGTGTCATTATCCAAGACAACGTCGAAATCGGATCAAATACAACCATTGATAGAGGATCACTAAACGATACCATTATTGGTGAGGGAACTAAGGTTGATAACCTTGTCCAGATTGCTCATAACGTTACAATTGGTCAAAATTGTGCTATTGCCGGTCAGGTTGGTATATCAGGCAGTGTCAGTATTGGAAATAATGTGATGATTGGTGGCCAGTCGGGCATCAAGCAACATAGAAAAATTGGTGATAATGTACAAATTGGGGCGGGCTCAGGTGTTATGCACAGTATCTCATCAAATCAGAGAGTAGCTGGAAACCCTGCAAGGAAGCTTGAATCATATCTAAGTGAAATAAAAACTATCTCAAGAATAGCAAGAAAATAAATATAAATTGGGTTATTGATGTGCTATAAGTTACGAAGGCCAATTGGAAGCAAAAATGAAAACTTATACTATGAATGACAATCCTCAAACAGCTGATATAAATGTGATTAAGAAATTAATTCCGCATGCATACCCATTTTTACTCGTCGATAAGATCGTTGAGATGAATGGTGATGAATATGGTATTGGGGTAAAAAATGTAACAATAAATGAACCATTTTTTCAAGGGCATTTTCCTGACAATCCAATAATGCCGGGAGTATTACAAATTGAAGGTATGGCCCAAACTGCTGCTGTCATGTGCATGCTAAAATATAATACAAAAATACCAAATATTTTCTTTATGACCATTGATAAAGCTCGTTTCAGAAAGCCAGTCATACCCGGGGATATACTCTATTACCATTTAAAAATTATAAGAAAAAGAGCAAACGTTTGGAAATATAAGGGTGAGGCATATGTGCTTGGTAGTCTTGTCGCAGAAGCTGAAATAAGTGCTATGATAGAGGCAGGTAAATAGAATGATACATCCCTCGGCTATAATTGAAGATGGTGCCATAATAGGTAATAATACAACTATTGGTGCATTTTCTTACATCGGAAGAAATGTTGTTTTGGGTGATAATATTAATATCTATCCACATGTCGTCATTGATGGGCACACAAAAATTCAAGATAATGCAAATATATACCCTAATGCAACAATTGGAATGATCCCCCAAGACTATAAGTATAAAGATGAGATCACATATATTGAGATAGGTAAAAATTGTGTAATCCGTGAGCATGTCACAATACATTTAGGGACAAAAGCGGGCAACTCTCTGACAAAAGTTGGCGATAATTGTTTTCTTATGGTTGGCTCGCATGTCGCACATGACTGCTCAATTGGAAATAATGTAATACTTATTAATCAAGCTGCTGTCGCTGGACATGTGGTTGTTGATGATTTTGCTATTATAGGTGGTTTATCGGGGGTGAAACAGCATGTAAGAATTGGTAGGCATGCATACATTGCTGGAATGACCGCAGTCGAAATGGATATATTACCGTATGGTGTTGTGAAGGGTGTTCGAAGGTGCTATTTGACAGGGGTGAATATCAAAGGTCTCAGGCAAAGGGGGTTCTCAAAGGAAGAAATTCATCTAATTCGTGATATATATATGGAAATATTTGACGGACCATCCATTGAAATTCCAAAGAGAGCACAATCTCTTCATAAAAAATATGCTAATAATGAGAAAATAAGTATTTTACTCAAATTTATACTAGACCAACCGGAGAGGCATTTGTGCCTTCCAACCGATGAGAGTATAATTAAGTAATTTAAGTAGCTATCGATATGAGTGAAAATCAATTGGCTATAATAGCTGGGGGAGGTGGGCTCCCTAGAGTTATTATAGAGTCCGCCAGGAAACAAGGCTGGGAAATAACCGTATTTGCAATCGGAAACTTAAATATTGAAAAAAATCAAAGCATAAGCCTTATTGAAATGAATAGGCTGAATATTGGTATGATTTTTAAAATATTAAAAAGTCAAAAGATTAAAAATATTTGTATGGTAGGATATATACCAAGACCAAACGGTCCCATAGACTACCTGCGCTTTCAATATCTGAATCTTGAAACATTAATCATCTTATTTAAATCTTTAGGCATATTACGCGGTGGAGATGCATCATTATTTAAGAAAATAAATTCATTCTTAGAGGAGAGGGGGTATAAAGTTATCGGCGCATCAGAAATTGCGCCAAATATAACATTAAAAAGGGGGGTATACTCCACTAAGAAGGTGTCAAAGGCAGAATTTGAGAATATAAAAAAAGCTAAACAATGTGCTGAAATTACGGGGTATCTGGACATTGGACAGGCTGTTGCTGTAAAGAATAGCAGAATCCTTGCAATTGAAGGAGCGGAAGGGACTGATGCAATGCTTGAGCGGGTAGCAGGTTTAAGGGGGATAAGTGTAAAGAGAGGCGGTGTTATTCTAAAGTCAGCTCAGGTTAATCAAGACGAGAGGGTTGATATGCCAACCGTTGGCCCAAATACAATCAAGAACATGATAAAGGCAAATTTATCGGGTATTGCTATCACAGCCGATAATGTAATTGTACTTGATTTTCAGGAGGTTATAGAAATGATTGAAGATAATAATTTATACTTTATAGTTATCTGATTAAGAATATCGTGATGAAATCGGAAAAAAGAAAAATTGCAATTATAGCGGGCGAGGTATCTGGCGATAAGATCGGATCTGATCTGATTGGTGAAATAGCGTCAGTATATGATATAGACTTGTATGGTGTGGGTGGAGAGGAGCTTGCCAGGCATGGATTGAGGTCGCTTTTTCCATATGAAGAATTATCCATAATAGGCGTTTGGGATATAATTAAGAATATTTTCACTCTAAAAAAAAGAGTTAATTCAACTATAAAATCAATTGTATCCTATAAACCTGAATTACTTATCATAATCGATAGCCCGGAGTTTACTCATAGGGTTGCCAAAAAAGTAAAAAAGGCAATGCCAAATCTCGCTGTAATAAATTATGTTTCTCCAACTATTTGGTTTTGGCGGAAAGGTAGAGGAAGGAAAATGAGTGAATATATAACACATATTTTATCAATTTATCCATTTGAGCCCGCTTTATATAAAAAGTTAAATGGCCCGCCATGCACGTATATTGGTAACCCGCTATTTGAGAATATAATAAATAATAAATTGAATAGAAAAAAAATAGTAAATAAAAACAAAACAATAGTTTTTATGCCCGGGAGTAGAAAAATTGAAATTGAAAAACTCTTACCTCCCTGTATCACTGCTTTTAAAGAAATAAAAAAGTTAGGTTATGAATTTAACTTAGAAATCCCAACATTTAATAACTTTCAAGATTTTATTGAAGAGAAACTTGTTAATACTGGCATTAATTATTCAATATACTCGAGTGAGAGTAAGAAAATAAACAGTTTCTTGAATTCAGATTTTGCAGTTACAGCATCAGGTAGCGCAACTCTTGAGTTGGCGGCTTGTAGGTTACCAATGATTGTCGTTTATAAATTAACCAAAGTTAACTCTATTCTTGCAAGCATAATCTTAAAAATAAATAATTTGAAGGATGCCTCGTTTTCACTTCCAAATTTAATAAACCAAAAGAAAATAATACCCGAATTGTTACAATCTGACTGTAACTCAAAAAAAATTACCGCTGAGTTAATAAAAATGTTTAACGATAGCAATGTAATTAATGATCAGTTATCAGTCTTTGACAATGTACATGAGATTATGAGAGTTAAAGTGAGGCCAGAAAAGGCTGCTGCAGATATTATTACAGGATATCTATAAAATACTATCTATCTTCTATCTTTATGAAATCTTTTGAAGCATTGCCCATATACAATTGTCGTGGTCTACCAATTCTTTGCTCAGAGTCTTCAATCATTTCGTTCCATTGTGAAATCCAACCGACTGTTCTCGCAAGTGCAAATAATACAGTAAACATATCTTTTGGAAACCCAAGTGCCCGTAATATAATTCCAGAGTAGAAATCTACATTTGGGTACAGCTTTTTTTCGACAAAGTATGGATCTTCAAGGGCGATTTTTTCGAGCTCCATAGCGACTTTCAGCAACGGGTCATCTTTTAGACCGAGAGCATCTAAAACCTCATGACATGTTTTCTGCATGATCTTAGCTCGTGGGTCATAGCTTTTATAAACTCTATGTCCAAAACCCATCAGCCGAAAAGGGTCACTCGAGTCTTTGGCTTTTTTGATAAACTTTGAAATATTATCCGGTGTTTGAATTTCATCAAGCATGTTCAAAGCAGCTTCATTTGCTCCTCCATGTGCTGGTCCCCACAAAGATGCAACCCCTGCTGCAATACAGGCAAAAGGATTGGCACCTGATGAGCCCGCAAGTCTAACTGTTGATGTGGATGCATTTTGTTCATGATCTGCGTGGAGAATGAATACCTTATCTAATGCGTTAGAAAAAATCTCATTCACCTTATACTCCTCTGGCGGAACAGAGAAACACATGTGCATAAAATTACCGGCATAGTCTAGGTCATTTCTTGGGTAAACAAATGGTTGACCCAGCGTATATTTATAGGCCATTGCAGCGATTGTTGGCATCTTTGCAATTAATCTGCGAGTTGCCACCATTCTCTGATGGGCATCACTGATGTCGGTGGAGTCGTGATAAAAGGCAGATAATGCACCAATTACCCCGCATGTTATGGCCATTGGGTGAGCATCCCGTCTAAAACCTTGGTAGAACCTTGTCATCTGCTCATGGAGCATTGAATGATATGTAACGGCATTATCAAACTCTTCTTTCTCCTTTTTGTTCGGTAGTTCTCCATTTAGGAGAAGGTATGATACTTCAAGAAAGTCTGTGTTTTCCACAAGCTCATCAATTTTATATCCACGATATAAAAGTATACCATTTTCACCATCTACATAGGTTATTGTAGAGGAACAATTTGCAGTCGAAGTAAATCCTGGATCGTATGTAAACACATTTGCTTGTGCATATAGTTTTGAGATGTCGACTACTTCTGGTCCGATAGACGGTTTATACATTGGTAGATCATATTTTGTACCATTTATCTCAATTTGAGCGGTACCAGTTTCATTTTTTTTTACTGCCATAATAACTTTCTGTTAACTCTACGGTACACTGTGTTTATATATATAAAAACTAATATTTTCAAATAAAAAATTAGTTATACAGATGCTGCGAAATGCGTGTAAGCGTATCTTCTTTTCCAAGTGCATAGATAAGTTCATAAATCCCAGTCGGAACAACACGACCGGTTAGAGCTACACGTAGGGGTTTAGCAATATCAATCAATTTGATATTTTGTTTGTTAGTAAATTTATCAAATAAGGATGTTATTTCTTGAATATTCCAATCTTTAATTAAGCTTAAATCCTGATAAAAAAATTCTAATAATTTAATTTTCTCCGAATTGAGAAACTCCATCATATCACTATCTATAATTGGAGGTCGTCCCATTAGTAAATATTCAATAAGTTCAATTAATTCATTTAATGTTTTTGATTTAGTTTTTACGTGTTCCAATATGAGTTTAATTTTCTCTTGATTCTCGATTGGTATCTCAACTCCTTTTGATTGAGATATTAACTCAATTATTGTATCTTCGCTTTCTGCGTTAAGGTAATACGAATTTATACTCAATAGCTTTTTATCATCTAGTCGTGCTGGGGATTTGTGAATATTTTTGACGTCAAAATATTTGATCATTTCATCTTTTGAAAAATATTCTTTGTCGCCATAACTCCAGCCTAATCGAAGGAGGTAATTCAATATTGCCTTTGATAAGAAACCTTCAGATTTGTAGTCTGAAACAGAAAGTGCCCCATCTCTTTTTGATAATTTGGTACCATCAGATGAATGAATTAATGGAATATGAGTATATTCCGGTATTTTCCAATTCATTGCTTTGAAAATTTGGTATTGCCTTGCAGCATTATTTAAGTGGTCGTCTCCTCTTATAATATGCGTAACCCCCATGTCATGGTCATCAACAGCTGAGGCTAGAAGATAAGTTGGACTTTCATCGCTTCGTAAAATTATAAAATCATCTAAATCTTCATTCTCGAAACGAACTGCACCTTGCACGATATCATTAATTTCTGTTGTTCCGCCCTGCGGTGTTTTTATTCTAATCACTGGCTTTATGTTTTTATCTTTCACGTTTGGCTCTCGGTCACGCCATTTATTATTATAAAACGAGGATTTTTTCTTCTTTATTGCCTCTTCCCTCATCTTTATCAATTCTTCTTCAGTACAATAACATTTGTAGGCTTTCCCTTCCTCTAGAAGCTGCAAGGCAATCTCTCGATGTCTGTTGATGTTATCACTCTGGTATGCAATCTCGTCATCCCAGTTGAGCCCGAGCCATTTTATGCCATCCAGTATATTTTGAAGTGCCGCATCAGTGGATCTTTTGAGATCTGTATCCTCAATACGCAAAATTAGCTTACCGTTATGTTTTTTTGCAAACAACCAATTGTAAAGAAGAGTCCGGCAGCCTCCTATATGTAAATTACCTGTTGGTGAAGGTGCGAACCTTGTAATAACCATTTCCTTCATAGTCCTTATTCCACTTGGGCTTATTGGTTCTAGTGATAGTTTCGGATAAGATTTACAAGGCAACCCTGTATTTTAATTCTATCTGATGAGTATATTTTTGTTTCGTAGCTTTTATTGGATGGCTCAAGTGCAATGCTATCGCCTTTTTTTCTAAATCTTTTAAGGGTCGCCTCTTCACCATCGACTAACGCAACAATTATATCACCATTTTGAGCGGTTTGGCATTTTTTTACAATCACTGTATCACCGTCAAATATTCCTGATTCAATCATTGAATCACCCCTTATCTTGAGCGCATAGTGCTCATGATTACCCAGCATACCTTTTGGTAGATGAATGTTATCAATTTTTTCTTGGATCGCTGAAATAGGTGAGCCAGCTGCAATATTACCCATAATCGGGATCTCTACGAAAGTATCATTTATTGTTTCATGTTTATCCAATGGCATTGTTGACTTATTATAATTAATATTGCTTTCAATATTATCAAATGGATGTTTTAGTATCTCTAGGGCTCTTGCTCTATTTGGAAGCCGTCTTATGTAGCCACGCTCTTCGAGTGCATTAATTAATCTATGTATACCTGATTTCGAATGCAGATTAACGGCAACCTTCATTTCGTCGTAAGAGGGGGAGATACCATTTTCCGTGATCCGCTGGTGAATATATTTTAATAATTCAAATTGTTTCTCAGTAAGCATTATTT
>CAJWEW010000001.1 GCA_913030915.1 uncultured Rhodobiaceae bacterium | reverse complement strand
CAGGTGCTTCTTCAGCGGCAGGTTCCTCTGCGGGTGCTTCTGCAGGTGCTTCAGCAGGTGCTTCTTCTGCGGCAGTTTCCTCTGCGGGTGCTTCTTCAGCGGCAGGTTCTTCTTTATCTTTCTTTGGAATTGCTTTTTTCGGATTATTTCTTGGTGGACGTTTTGCAATATCTTCGGCGTCTAAAAATCTTAAAACTCTGTCAGTGGGCTTTGCTCCAACACCAAGCCAATATTTTATTCTATCAACTTGTAAAGTGACTCTTTCATTACTCTCTTTTGAAAGCAGGGGATTATATGTTCCAAGCTTCTCTATGAACCTACCGTCCCTTGGGTTTCTGACATCCGCAACTACTATCCTGTAGTATGGACGCTTTTTTGAACCACCTCTTGCTAACCTAATTTTTAATGCCATTACAATTCCTTCATTTTAAAAAATTCCACCTATACATAACCATATTCACTTTTTTCGTCCAGTTATATTTAATAAATTTGATAATTTATTTTGGGAACTTGGTAATCCAGGCAATCCAGGTAATTTTGGTCCCGCAGAACCGTTTTGCAATTCAGATAACATTTTTTCACTTAATTTGCTATCATTTAATTTATTTATCTCAGACTTATCTAAATCTGGTACTCCAAGATCTTGATCTAACATACCTTTTTTACCAAATTTTTTCATCATATCAGATGTCTGCCTATATAGCTTAATTAGTTTATTAATTTCGGAAACCTCTGTCCCAGATCCCATCGCAATCCTTCTTTTTCTTGATGCGTTTAATATTTTTGGATTTCGTTTTTCTTTTGGTGTCATGGATGAGATTATCGCAATCTGTCTATTAATTATTTGGTCATTAATATTTGACTCTGCCATCTGCTTTTTAACTTTATTTATCCCCGGGAGCATTCCAAGAATTCCCGAGATACCGCCCATCTTTGACATCTGTTTGAGTTGCTGCGCCATATCATCAAGATCAAATAATCCCTTCGATATCTTCTTGGCGATCTTATTTGCTTTATCAGCGTCAATTGTTTCCTTCGCTTTCTCAACAAGCGAGACTACGTCCCCCATTCCCAGTATTCTATTCGAAACTCTATCTGGGAAGAACTCCTCTAAATTATCAATCTTTTCTCCAATACCCGCAAATAGTATTGGCTTTCCAGTTACATACCTCATTGATAAGGCTGCCCCACCCCTTGCATCACCATCGAGCCTTGTCAGAATCACTCCAGTCAAAGGTATTTTTTTTGAAAATGTATCTGCAACATTTACAGCATCTTGTCCAGTTAGTGAGTCTGCAACTAGTACAACGTTGTGAGCCTCCGCAATTTTGTTCACACTTTGTAATTCATCCATCAATTCATCGTCAACATGCATCCGCCCAGCTGTGTCGAGAATAAGCACATCAAAACCTCCCAGTTTTGCCTCTTTGCAAGCTCTTTTTGTGATTTCAGTTGGTTTTTGACCTTTAATTATTGGTAATGTCTCTATCGCATTTTCTGCCCCTAAGATCTCAAGTTGCTCTTGGGCTGCTGGCCTACTTACGTCAAGTGATGCCATCAAGGTCTTCAATTTTGACTTGTTTCTAATATAATTTGCTAATTTCGCGGAGGTTGTTGTTTTACCTGAACCCTGAAGACCAACCATCATTATTATCGAAGGCGGGCCTGATTTAAGATTTAGTTCGACGTTTTCTGATCCGAGTAGTTCGGTAAGCTGGTCATTTACAATTTTTATAACTGTCTGTCCTGGTGATACTGACTTTATAACCTCCTCGCCGATTGCCTTTTCACGAACTTTTGCAAGAAAGTCCTTCACAACATCCAATGCAACATCTGCTTCCAAAAGTGCCCTTCGCACTTCCCTCAACGCATCATCAACATTAGCTTCTGTGAGTAAACCTCTTCCTGTTAATTTTGAAAATACAGATGAGAGCCTATCAGACAGCGTATCAAACATTAAATACCTCTAATTTTTCTGCAGCAGCAGTTGTAAATTATTTATCCAATAATATATTAAAATAGTTCTATTAGTCTAACAATTACTATCATAAAATAATAAAAATAACTATATTGCATGTATGTGCGTTTAGCCTGAAGTAGTTGAAATTGAAATAAAAAGTTAAGTGTAATATGGAACCAATAAATTTTGTAGATCTAAAAAAACAATACTCAGTGATAGAAAGTGATGTTAATAAATCCTTATCTGCGATTTTAAAAAGTGGTCAGTTTATACTTGGGCCAGTTGTTGAAGAAGCTGAGGAAGCGCTATCAAAATATACAAATGCAAAGCATACAATTTCTGTTTCCAGTGGCACAGATGCACTTTTTGTTAGTTTGTTAGCACTTGGAATTGGCCCAGGGTCAAAAGTCTTTATTCCTGCCTTCACATACACAGCAACAGCTGAAGTAATTGCACTTCTGGGCGCAGAACCCGCATTTGTTGACGTTGATGAAGACACTTTCAACATATCCTGCGAAAGTCTAATTAAAAAAATAAATCAGTACCCAAAGTCAGAACTATCAAATTCTGCAATAATTGCTGTTGATTTATTTGGTTTACCAGCTGATTACAATACAATTTATGATATTGCTGTGAACTCGTGTTTGCACTTAATAGCTGATGCGGCTCAATCTTTTGGAGGTTCAATTGGAAGTCAAAAAGTTGGAAAATTATCACCAATAACAACTACAAGTTTTTACCCAACTAAACCGTTATCTTGTTATGGTGATGGTGGCGCTGTATTCACAGATGATGACGAGCTCGCAATGAAAATTAAATCAATCAGATCGCACGGCATTACAGATAATCCATATGAAAATGTGCGAATAGGAACAAACGCACGTTTTGATGCAATGCAAGCAGCTGTAATATTAAATAAACTGAAAATTTTTGATGAAGAGTTAAGAAAGAGAGAAATTACTTCACGCATATACAATCAAGAGTTAAAAAGTGTGGTTGAAACTCCAGTAGTAACAAATCAAGTAAAATCAGCCTGGGCCCATTACACAATAAGAACAAGAGATAGGGATGGGCTTAGAGAATATTTAAAAGAAAATGATATCCCCACAATGATATATTACCCAAAAGGTATGCATGAGCAAACTGCTTACAAGAAATATCACAATGGAGATCCCTTAGTTGTCAGTGAAAAGCTTTGTGGTGAAGTTTTGAGTCTACCCCTACACCCGTACATGAGTGAAGATCAAACTTACTATGTTTCAGGAAAGGTAAAAGAGTTTATAAGATAAGGATGTCAGAAAAAATAAAATATCATAAAATGAATGGTGCAGGTAATGAGTTCATTATAATAGATAACTCAGAAATTGGTTTTGCCTATACACCTGATATCGTCGCGTCAATATGTTCCAATTCTCCTGACACGAGTTGCGATCAGCTGATTACAATTCAAAAAAGAGTTGGGCAATGTCTAGATTTAAATATTTGGAATAAAGATGGTAGCAAAGCAGAAGCATGTGGAAACGCATCAAGATGTGTTGCAAAGTTATTTTTTGATGAAACAGGTCTTGCACACGTTGAACTAAGATCAAAAAATTGTATCCATCTTTGCAAGAGAATGGATAATGGCGGTGTTATCGTAAATATGGGTAAAGCAAATACTGAAAGGAAGAACATTCCTATATCAATTGATGTTGATGATACATTGAACTTCAATTATAATTTTGAGTTTAAAGATCTGGAAGTGGTAAAATATACGAGCGTGATAAATGTTGGTAACCCTCATATCATATTTTGGTTTGATAGCATAAACAGCATCAAACCAGAGGTAATCGGTCCGTTGGTTGAGAATCATAAAATTTTCCCAGAGAAGATAAATGTGAGTTTCGCCGAAATAGTCGATAGAAATAATGTAAAATTAGCGGTATGGGAAAGAGGCGCAGGAATAACGAAAGCCTGTGGCACCGCGGCTTGCGCAACTGCATATTCAGCCATGAAATTAGGACTTGCAAGTAATAATTTGAATATAAGTTTACCGGGAGGTATATTAGAAATTAATATTGACCCCGAAGGTAATATTCATAAAACTGGCCCGGTGGAACTTGAATATTCGAGTTCAATAACAATGGAAGAAAACAGATGAGTAATAATTTGAATTTTATAACATTTGGCTGCAAGCTTAATGCTTTTGAAACACAAGTTATGAAGGAAAAGGCTGAGGGTTATTTTCTGACTAACCACAGTTTTATCAATAGTTGTGCCGTGACAAACGAAGCTGTTAAACAGTCAAGAAGGGCTATTAGAAAAGAAAAAAAAGATAACCCAACGAATAAGATTGTTGTAACGGGCTGCGCGGCCGAACTCTATCCGTCAGAGTTCATTGATATGCCAGAAGTTGATATTATCATCGGGAATGATGATAAAACTAAATCAAGTACATTTATGAACCTCGCACAAATTGATGGCGCAGATAATGAAGTAATTGAGCTGACGCACGAAGATCCCCCTTTCATAAATAACTTTGACAACAGAACTAGAGCTTTTGTCCAAATACAAAATGGGTGTGACCATAGATGCACATTTTGCATAATTCCCTATGCAAGAGGTAATTCAAGGTCGTTAGATGAAAGGCACATAATAAAACAAATTCAGACACTGATTGATAAGGGTTATCAAGAGATAATATTAACTGGAGTTGATATTACTTCTTATGGAAAAGACCTAAATGACGAAACTAACCTTGGAATACTCATAAAGAATATAATTAAGAAGACAAATAACTTAAAAAGACTCAGAATTTCCTCAATTGACTCAATAGAAATTGATGACGACTTTCTCGAAGTATTCTCAAGCGAAGAAGTAATAATGCCACACTTGCATTTATCTCTTCAGTCCGGTAACGACTTAATTCTAAAAAGAATGCTTCGCAGACATCAAACATCAGACGCACTAAAATTTTGTGAAAGGATCCAAAAAATAAGGCCAGATACAGTGTTTGGAGCTGATATGATTGCTGGGTTCCCGACAGAAACAGACGATATGCATAGGAGTACAATGCAGCATATTAATGACTGTGATATAACTTATCTGCATGTATTTCCTTTTTCATCAAAAACTGGAACACCAGCGTCAAAAATGCCGCAAGTCGAAAAAAATATCATTCAGAGTCGTGCAAAAGATTTAAGAACCCTTGGCATGCAAAAAATGAACCTATTCTTAATGAAAGAAATTGGTAAGGAAAAAGCCATACTGCTTGAAAAGCAAGGATTTGGTCGTACTGAGCAATACTCAAAAGTTATAATTAATGAAGTAGGTAATCCAGGTGAAATAATTAAAAAAAAGATTATAGGTATTTCAAAGGATCAACTAATTGCATAATTAAATTCAGATAATTGGAAATGAAAAATACTTGGTTCCAAAAATTAAAAAGCAGTCTTACCAAATCTTCAACGGTAATCTCAGAGGGTATCACAAATATAATATCATCACGTAAGTTAGATGATGAAACTCTTCAAGAACTTGAGGATCTTCTTATAAAAGCAGATTTGGGTATAGATAACTCTATTTCAATAATTGAAAATTTAAAAAAAGAAAAATTTAATAAAGACGTTGAGACTGATGAGATAAAAAACTTCTTAGCACACCAAATTGAGTTAAAGCTCGAAGGAGCATATTCTCCACTAGATACAGAAAAATCTAAATCACCTCGAACGATAATTGTTGTAGGAGTTAATGGATCTGGAAAAACAACTACAATTGCGAAGCTCGCATATCTAATGAAAAATAATGGGGCCAAGGTTATTCTTGGGGCAGCCGATACATTCAGAGCAGCGGCCACTCAACAATTGGAGGTATGGGCTGAAAAATTAAACCTCGATATTGTGAGCTTACCAGAAACGAAAGATGCCGCGAGTGTTGCTTTTGAGACAATAAAAATAGCAACAGAAAATAATTATGATACCGCGATCATTGATACTGCGGGCAGACTTCAAAACAGAAGTGAGCTCATGGATGAGCTTGCCAAAATAATAAGGGTCATAAAAAAATACGAACCACAAGCCCCACATTCAATATTACTTACATTAGATGCAACTGCAGGTCAGAATGCCATTCAGCAAGCTAAAGTCTTTAATGAAATTGCAACAATCACAGGACTTATTGTTACAAAGCTGGATGGTTCTGCAAAAGCTGGCTACGTAGTATCAATTTCACAAGAATTAAAAATCCCAATTCACTTCATTGGTGTCGGAGAAAGTATAGAAGATTTAAGTGACTTCAATATAAAAGATTTTTCACGACTAATCGTTGGACTTGATAAATAAAAATGCCTGCTAGAAAAAAGCCCCTGAAGTCTGAAAATCCAAAAGGGTCAGTATTTCTCTTATTCCACCAAGTACAGCAAAGAATGGATATTGAACAAAAAGATCTTTTTTTAAAATATGATATAACGCCAAGGCAATTTATCGTACTTCAAACAATCGATTTCCAGCCAGGATCTAATCAAAATGAAATTGTAAAGTCTATCAATATAGATCGGTCAACACTCAGCAAGATAATAGAAAAGCTGGAAAGTAAGAATTATATATCAAGTCAGCATAAAGAGGGCGATAAAAGGCATAAACAGCTAAGTATCACCTCAAAAGGTAGGAGTACGCTGCGCAGGCTCCAGCAGAGTGTGAAAGATTTAGAAAATATTTTCATTAAAGGAATTAAGTTTGATACAAAAAAGAAATTTTTATCAAGCCTCAGGTCATACGTAACTAATAAATAATATCGTACAAGAGACATCTTTAAGGAGACTAATCCCTTTCAAAAAACCCAGGGTGCTCTCTATTAACTCCAAAATTTATTATCCTCTTTCCGTAACGCATATTTAAATTATCAATAGATGTAGATAATTTTTCTCTAGTATTTTTTTCGCCTGGATATAAGTTTAATAAGAATTCACCTGACCTATCTTGTAAATAAATTAATCCACTGAGCCTAACGCCAACAAAGTCTACTTTTTTAGGGTCTAATGTTAAAATCATTTTGTCCCATAATACTTTAAATTCTTTTAGGAAAAATAATGTATCTTGAGAGAAAGAAAAAGTTATAGAGTCCTGCCAAACGCCAATGTCATTTAATCTAATAAAGATATCTAAACGGCTTGAACAATAATTATACTTTCTAATTCGTTCGGTGGATTTTTCTAATAGCCACCTGCCTACAAGGTAAGCTCTATTCGGAGAGCGGTTCTCCGGTGAAAGAACCTTTGAATTACCATAGCTACCTCTATTAGACCTATTAATAGGAATATTCTCGCCTTTCAGAGCCCTTACAAATCGTTCGCCCTCTATAGATCTCCAAACCAACCTAGCGTGACGTGGATCCATTTCATGTAAATCTTTAATAGAGTATATTCTCGCTCCCAAAAGCCTCCTTTTAATACCTTTGGAAATTCCAGGGAGATCCTCTAAGGATAAATGGTTAATTTTTCCAGGCATATTCTCTTTACATAACCATTGCAATCCATTTGGCTTTTTTATCTTACCTGCGATCTTCGCCAATAAAGCATTAGGTCCAATACCTATTGACAGTCTTATCTCTTCCCCAACCTCTCTCCTAATAAGACCCTTTATTTTCATCGATAGATCTACCGCTTTTGAGAGTTTTGAATGACTGTTACCTAAATATATTTGAAACTCATCAATGGATCTAACACTTTCCAGCTCAGCTATGCTATCCAGTAAATATGAAATATATCTATTATACTTTGCATATAGCTTATGCCTACTCTGCCTAAAATTAATAGTTGGACACAAAGTCTTAGCCTCATAAACTCTAGTCCCTGTTTTTATACCATACGCCTTCGCCTCATAACTGGCGGCTACCACACATCCCGAATCGTTATCTATGGCTGCTATCGCTACAGGTTTATTTCGTAAATTAGGATCTAATTGCTGTTCAATACTTGCAAAAAAGCTATCCATATCAATATATAAGGTTCTAAAATTCGTCATTTATAATTTTTTTCTTTATTTTTTTTATTTTTGTTCTTATTTTG
Organism: uncultured Rhodobiaceae bacterium; assembly: GCA_913030915.1. GTDB lineage: Bacteria > Pseudomonadota > Alphaproteobacteria > Rhizobiales > TMED25 > TMED25. Next base: position 114,937 of record CAJWEW010000001.1, on the reverse strand, counting down.
TTCTATACTATGGAGAAAAAAAAACAATTAAAAAATGTTGCTTTTGGAGGTGATTGGTCTGAGAAAAGTTTAGAGGATCATGAAAAAAAAATCTTCTTAAGAAAAATGAATAATATACAAGAGTCTTGCTTCTCAAGTGAGATAGAAGAGGAGGATCTACAAAGGGTTTTGTGCTACATAAGAAATAACTTAGAAAAAGGTCATATATTTGCAAAATCATTCGAAGAAAAACTTAAAATAAAGGATCCTTATCTAAGAAAAGTAGAGCTACTGAAGACTATAAATAATATAAAAAAATGGCTAGCAGTCTAATTGCTATCTATTTGCAATCACCCTGATTGAGTTCTAGACATAGTGAATATTACCAAGACACCTAAGGTTATAAGTCCTATGCCTATTAAGGCAGCCATATCCAGATTTTGTTTAAAATAAAAGTAACCAACAAGGGTAACTAGTACTATCCCCACCCCAGACCATATTGCATAAACAATACCAACCGCTAGGTATTTTAAGGTAATTGCAGATAAGAAAAGAGCTAAACAAAAAAGAACTATAGCTAAGATAGATGGAAAGAGTTGTGTAAAGCCATTAGACATTTTTAGAAATGTAGTCCCAAGCGTCTCTGCAATTACAGCTAAAAATAAATATAACCAGTGCATCTTATAAATATCCTAATCTTTGATCTATAGTAATATGATAATTTGAAAGTTCAATTATTAAGATCCTTCATATCCTTTACCTCCTTCAGACCAGGAAATAAAAACCACCAAATAATTGAAAAAGAAACCGTTAGCAACCCGCCTACCATAATCGCAGGAGCTATACCGATAATACTTGCGGACAAGCCTGCCCTGAAATCCCCTAACTCGTTTGACCCAGTAGTTATAACAGAGTGAACTGACATAACTCTACCTCTCATATTATTCGGTGTAACAAGTTGTACAATTATCTGCCTTATGTTCATACTAATCATATCGGATGCCCCATAAATAAAAAGTGCAGTAAGTGAAATCCATAACGTTGTTGATAGGGCAAATGTTATTGTGGCACACCCAAAAACAATAATTGAATAAATTAACATCCTACCCGGATACCTCAATGATGGTAATTGAGATAATGTCATTGCCGCGAATAATGCTCCGATTGATGGTGTTGCCCTCAGTACTCCAAGGCCCTCAGAGCCAATATCCAAAATATCAATAGCAAATATGGGTAACATACCCATAACACTGCTAAATAACATTGCAACAATATCTATCGTCATTGTTCCGAGCACTATTTTTGTTTTCCAAACATAAACAAACCCACTGAGCAAAATCTTTACGTTTATCCGCTTGATTTCTCCAGATCCACTTCCAATATCTGGAAGTGATATCGCGCTTAATGTGGAAATTATAAAGCTAACTAATGCTACTAAATAAACCCACTCATTAATGTATGCAATTAATATCCCAGCTGCAACTGGGCCAGCTAATGAGCCAAACTCTTCAAAAAAGTTAACATAATGTACGGCTCTTGGAAAAATTTGAGACTTGACTAAATTTGGAAGAATCGCAAAGCTACTGGGTCCTTGAAACGACATTGCAACTCCATGTAATATTAAAATCAAATAAATTGGAATAACTGAGCCATCATCTAATTTATAAACAGAATAATATAAAAGAAACCCAGCAACAAAAACCTGAACTATGTTACATATTATGAGTATATGTCTCCTATTGTATTTATCTGCGATAACACCTGCTGGTAAAATTAGGAAAAATTGTGGTGCAAATTGGATAAGTCCAATAAGCCCTAAAGCAAGTGGACTCCCCGTTTGTATGTATATTTGCCAACCAACTGTTAATGTTATTATTTTAAGCGCGAAATGACTAGACCATGTAAGACTTATAAACTTTAGCAAATTTATATTAAGTAATGTACTTTTAGGAAATCTGTTCATCTATTATGGGCTCAATTCATTTATTTCGTGACTGTAATGAAATACATATGGATGATTTTTATAAAACCGGCTAAGATAACCCATACATAAAACTGAGATAAAACCTATTAAAGACTATATATGAAACTAATATATGAATTATTAATAAGATTAACTGTTTTGTTAGGGATTATTTCTTACCTGCTGACGGTTGGCATTGCATTTGTAAAAAATGGGTTTGTAATTGGAGTGCTCAGTGCAAGTCTGCCTCTAATCTCGAATACCTATTGGACATATGCATTATGGAACGAGTCTGATAAATTTTATCAAATATATGTTAATGGACAAATTCTTCTTCTCATACTCATACTAGTAAGCATTGCCCTGCATAAATTAAAATCCTGAGTTAATATGGCGCACCCGGAGAGATTCGAACTCCCGACCAAGTGGTTCGAAGCCACCTACTCTATCCAGCTGAGCTACGGGTGCGAAATACTAAATTCAACATAGCTAAGTTTACAATATCTACAGCTTCGATGAAATTCTATCAAATAGATTATCTGTCAAAAACCTTTTCAAATACATCATTATTACTGTTGCCCAAGTAATTCTGTATCTTATACGTGGATTACGTGCTGTACAAGCGTGTATAACTGCTTTACTAACAGCATTTGGTAACAGCTCGAATGTAGTTTTTTTTATTTTCTTTGACTCTAACCTTGGAATTATTTTATTTGCATAAAGTGATCTATAATCAGACTTCCGCCAGTCTATGGAGTCTTTAAAACGAATATAGCTATTTTCTCGAAACTTAGTCGTAATAGGACCTGGTTGTATAATTATTACTTTTATATTGTCATTTTTTATTTCTAATCTAAGAGTGTCTGACATGGCTTCAATCGCGTATTTTGTTGCTGTGTAGGCGCCGCGGTATTTTAGTGCCATGAAGCCTAAAATTGATGAGTTCTGTATTATCCGACCAGAGCCATTTAATTTCATATGTGGAATAATTTCTTTTGTGAGCGAATGCCACCCAAAAAAGTTGGTTTCGAAGATACCTCTCAAAGAATCCACAGGAATATCTTCCACTAAAGCGGGTAGTCCGTAGGCCCCATTATTAAACAAAACATCAATCTTGCCATTCGTTTTATCTAATGTGTATTCCAACCCTGATAGAATAGATTTTTGATTATCATAATCAATGACAGTGCTATAGAAGCCGAATTTATCTTTCAATATTTTACAATCCTCTTCTTTACGGCAGGATGCTATTACATTCCAACCTAATTTACTTAAATCCTTTGCTACAGCCAAGCCTATACCACTTGAGGATCCGGTAATCAAAATACTTTTATTATCATCATTCATTATTTGTTCTGATTAAATTTGAAAGTTTTGGATAAATTTTTTTAATTTATTTATGATTATCAAAAAAAAATACCCTTCCTTTGTTTAAAATTATCCAAAATAATTAAATCATAATTAAGATTTTATCAACTATTTGGCTACTAGAATATTGACAAAGTGATAAATTTTTAATCACTTGACTATTTTTTCGGCACACTTAGACTTTTAATAGTGATTCTATTTACTAAGTTTAAACGCTAAAAAATAGAAAATAAAGATGGGAGAAGTTATGACAGCTTTATTAGACAAATTAAGAGGTGTTCTTAAGAGCTCTCTTGAAATAGCGCTTTGGGCGGTAGCACTGCTTACTCTACTTCAAGTTCTTTTTGGTGATAGTTTTGTATTACTATTCGGAATTGATGTATTGGGTAACATCGGTGGCCTCATGGCACAATTTGGTAGCGAAGGACTTGTTGGACTTATAGCCGCGGGTCTCGTTGCATACTTAATTAGCCGGAAATAGCTAAAGCACTATAATAAAGGAATTTATGGTGTTTAGTCTATTGTAGGCACTGTAAATTTTGTTAAACTTTTTTATAACAAATGGGAGAAATAACATGTTTTCATCATTAACTGGCATGCTCAGAAGTGGCATTGACGTTGCGTTAGTTTTAGTTGGATTGGGGGTTGTTTTACAAATCCTTTTCCCAGATGCATTAGCATTTATTAACGCTGACGTAGCAGGAAACCTGATTGATCTAATAAATCAATTCTCAGGTGCTGGTCTAATTGGTGTAATCGCAGCATTAATTGTTGTTGACCAATTAAAATAGTTAATTTCATAAAATAAAAATGGGGGCTAATGTGTTATATTTAGTCCCTATTTTTTATTCTCCCTTATAAATTTAAGAAAAATATCTTCCAGGTCAGTTTCTTTCGAAATTATGTCGATTATGGATATATCTTGATTTTCAAGTTGCTGTAAAATATCGAAGAAATTTATTTTACTTGGTTGATATGTAATATCAATATAACCATCCTGGTTGTTTTCTACACTACTAACTCCATCTATTTGGATATTTATACCCTTTTGCTTGACATTGGCTTTTATTGATACTTGCTTTCTATCAAGACTATCAAGGAGATCTTTTGTTGGAGCGTTAGCTACAAGGCGACCTTTATTGATTATGCCTATATGATCGCAAAGCGACTGGGCCTCCTCTAAATAATGCGTCGTAAGTAATATAGTTGTTCCTCTGCTATTTAGCTCTCTAACGAAATCCCATAATTGGTGACGCAACTCAATATCGACACCTGCGGTTGGCTCGTCAAGCACGAGTACCCTTGGTTTATGCGTTAGCGCTTTTGCAATCAAAAGCCTCCGTCTCATTCCACCAGATAGTGTTCTTGAGTATGAATACGCCTGGTCTTCTAGCCCCAATATCCTCAAAAGCCCCATTGAGTCACGATTTTTTTTTGCAATACCAAATAAACCTGCTTGAGTTTCAAGCACTTCAACTGGTTTAAAAAATGGATCAAGGTTCAACTCTTGAGGCACGATACCGATAGCAGACCTTGCTTTTCTTTTTTCTTTTTCGATATCAAACCCTAAAATTTTGGCATTTCCTGACGTTTTTACCACAAGATTTGCTAATATGTTTATAAACGTTGATTTACCCGCCCCATTTGGCCCAAGCAATCCATAGATTTGCCCTGGTTCAATTTTTATCGTGAAATCAATTAGTGCATGCTTCGCTAATTTTTTGTTATTTGGCTGATAAATCTTATTTAAAAGATTTGTCTCAATTGCATATTCTGATATTTGATTCATTGATAAATGATTTATTTTCGTTTTGATTTTTAATAAGTCGTAGTAATCTTATAACTGTTAAATTACTAATAAATATTTATTATCAAATTAAACCAAATGTCAAAGATCAACTCTAATTCTACCTTATTTTTAATCGACGGTTCAACTTTTATATTTAGAGCATATTTTGCAATGTATAAAGCATCCCAGAGTAGAGGTAGTGGGTTTACAAGATCTGATGGCACGCCCACGGGCGCTGTTATGGCGTTTTGTAATATGATGTGGAAAATTATAACAAATGGAATAGATGGAATACACCCATCCCATATAGCAGTCATTTTTGATACTAAAGAGAAAACATTCAGAAGTGATATTTATCCCTCTTACAAGGCTAATAGAGACGCGCCTCCTGAGGACTTAATTCCCCAATTCCCTCTTATTCACCGTGCTGTTGAAGCATTTAATATCAAGTGTATATCACAAATTGGATATGAAGCCGATGACCTTATTGCAACCTACTCTAAAGTTGCATCCGAGAGGGGTGCCAAGACCGTTATAATATCTGGTGATAAAGATCTTATGCAACTGATCAATAAAAATGTAAGAATGTACGATCCCATGCCCGGAAGAGAACGATTCATTGATACCAATGGCGTAAAAGATAAGTTTGGAGTAACTCCAGATAAAGTCGTCGATGTTCAGGCGTTAGCTGGAGACTCAACAGATAACATACCCGGCGTCCCTGGAATTGGGATTAAAATTGCATCTGAACTAATCAATGAATATAACTCACTTGAGAATTTATTGTCCAACGCCGAGGACATAAAGCAAAATAAAAGGAGGGAAAATCTTATAAATCATGCCGAAGATGCACGTATCTCATATCGACTAGCATTGCTAGAGTCAGCTTCACCAATCGAAATTGATATTGATGACTTATCTAATGAACAGCTAGATTATGATAAAATCATATCATTCTCAAAAGAAATGGAGCTCTCTAATCTTTCAAATCGCATAAATAATTGGTTCTCAAAAGAGGGACGGGAAAATATAATCTCTAACAATACCACTTCGACAAACAGAACGCCAATATCAAATAATGATGTCTCAACAGTAACTGAGAAAAAAAGTAGAGAGTCAAAAATTGAAATTCATTCAAATACTTTACTAGAAGAACTGGCAAATGAAATCGCATCTTCAGAAGCTTTTTGTATTGATTTTGAAATAAATGATAACGAAATCAAAGAAATTTCTATTTCAACTGGTATGCATACATATTTTCTCAGTGATGACAAAAATAGAGAAGGCAGACCATCTATTCAAGATCTGATTGAAAAAATTAATCCGTTCATGACTGATGAGACCATAAAAAAAATCTTTTTTGACCTGAAAAATATTTTGCCAATCCTTCAAACCTATAAAATTACTATCAAGACGTTTGATGATGTATCTTTGATGTCGTATGTAATCAATAATGGTAGATTAAAGAATGACCTCAGCACTCTTTCTGTTGCCTACAAAGAACAAATTAAAATTCAAATTAGTATTGGAAATGAAAAGGTAAGCGGTGATCAGAAAATAAATATACCTTGTTCAGATAGGGCTTCCATAATTTTCGATTTATGGGAATACCTCAGTTCCTGTTTGCTAGACTTTGAGTTAATACAAACATACGAATTAGTTGAGAAACCATTAATAACAGTGCTTTGTGAAATTGAAAAAAATGGCATCAAAGCCGATCGAAATATATTATCTAAACTTTCAGAAGAATTTGGTCAGAAAATAAAAAAGATTGAGCAAAATATTTACAACTTAGCTGGGAGTGAATTTAATATTGCAAGTCCGAAACAACTTGGCGAAATACTTTTCGAGAATCTAGGTCTCAGCGGAGGGAAAAAAACAAAAAGTGGTACATGGGCAACAGGGGTCGATATCCTAGAAGATCTCTCGGCAATCGGACATTCTATAGCTGATGAGATAATTGAGTGGCGCCAACTTAATAAACTAAAAACAACTTATACTGATAGCCTTCCAAATTTTATTGATCCATCGTCAGGACGTGTGCATACTAAGTTCTCTCAAGCGCTTACTTCTACCGGTCGACTATCCTCATCAAACCCTAATTTACAAAATATACCAATCAGAACGAGCGAAGGTAAGCTTATCAGATCAGCGTTTATAGCCGAAAAAGGACAAACGTTTTTATCTGCCGATTATAGTCAAATTGAATTACGAGTATTATCGCATGTAGCAAATATTCAACAACTTCAAAATGCTTTTTTAGAAGATCTTGATATACATCAAATGACAGCCTCGACAATATTTGCCACCCCCTTAAGTGAGGTTACTGAAAAAATGAGGTATAGCGCTAAGGCCATAAATTTTGGGATAATATATGGAATATCTGCTTTTGGACTTTCAAAGCAACTTAAAATACAAAGAAAAGATGCGCAGCAGTTTATTGGAGATTATTTCAATAGGTTTCCAGGAATTAGGGAATACATGGACTCCACAATTGAGTTCGCAAGAACAAACGAATATGTAAAAACAATCTTTGGAAGGAGATGTTATTTCCCAGATATAAACTCCAAAAATCATCCAATTAGATCGTTCAACGAAAGAGCTGCAATAAATGCACCAATTCAGGGAACAGCGGCTGATATAATCAAAAGGGCTATGACTCAGATTTCTAAAGCTATGATAGAAAAAGAGGTGAAATCAAAAATGATTTTACAAATTCACGATGAACTTGTTTTTGAAGTTCCAGATAACGAAATTGAAGAAATGAAGAATATTGTTATAGATACTATGGAAAGCGCGGCTCTGCCGTTAATTAATTTCAAAGTTCCACTTAAAGTTGATACGAAAATTTCAAGTAGTTGGGATTGTGCATGATTTATTAATTTGAGGGCCCTGCATTAATGATGTCATCATCTACCTCATCTTGAAATCTTTTGAAGTTTTCAACAAACATTTCAACTAATTTTCTTGCCTGTATGTCAAAGTCATCTTTATTTGACCATGTATCAATTGGATTCAGGTAACTGCTATCACCATTTATCGTGAGAGGCACCATTAATTTAAAATATTTATCCCGCCTCATATCGGTATTATCCAAGTCATTATTAAGAGCTGCTTTTAAAAGATTTCTTGTAAGCTGAATCGGCATTCTTTTACCGATACCTGCCGGTCCGCCACTCCATCCAGTATTAATCAGCCAGGTTCGGACATTATATCTTTCCATATACTCTTTTAATAAACGCCCATAAACAATAGGGTGTCGTGGTAGAAACGGGGCAGCAAAACATGTTGAAAAAGTCGCAGATGGATCAATAACGCCTCTTTCAGTTCCAGCAACCTTTGCGGTGTACCCAGATAAGAAATGATATACAGCCTGATTTGAGTCCAGTCGTGAAATTGGAGGTATGACACCAAAAGCATCACACGTCAGCATTACAATATTTGTCGGTATGCCCGCCATGCCATCTTTGGATACATTATCTCCAACAAAAGACATTGGAAAGGCAGCTCTTGTATTTTCTGTCAAACTTCCATCATCAAAATCTAGTTCACCACTCTCTTCATCTACAACCACATTCTCCAATACTGTTGTTGATCTCCTAACAGCATTATATATTTGTGGCTCAGCATCTTTTGATAAATTTATAGCCTTTGCATAAGACCCGTCCTCAAAATTAAATACTCCTTTACTTGACCATCCATGCTCATCATCACCAACTAAAAGTCGATCTGGATCAGCGGATAATGTTGTTTTACCTGTCCCTGATAATCCAAAAAATATTGCAGTATTTTTTCCATCTGAGTCACTATTTGCCGAGCAGTGCATTGGGAAGATCCCTTTCGGTGGCAATGTATAATTGAAATAAGTAAAGACTGATTTCTTTATTTCACCAGCATAATAAGTTCCTGCAATGAGTATCTTATTATTTGTAAAATCACATGCTATAGTCGTATCTGTGCGAACTCCATATTTATCAGGATCAGTTTTAAATGACGGCAGATCAATTATTAACAGATCTTCTTTAAAATCTTGCTGTTCAATATTTTCAGGTAGGATGAGTAAATGCTGAATAAATAGAGCCTGCCATGCAAATTCAGTAATAACCCTTACTTTTATTTTCTCACTTGGATCTGTTCCCGCATGTAAGTCTTGAATAAACAGGTCCTTCCCTTGCATATGAGAGAGCATATCCCTTTCAAGAAGATTAAAATTATCTCTTTTAATTCTTGCATTGTTACCCCACCAGACATTATCTTCAGTATCTTTATCAGCAATTATATGCTTATCCTTTGGTGATCTACCTGTATGCTTTCCCGTATTTACAGAAAAAGAACCATCAACAGTGAGAATACCTTCACTCAGCTCAGATGCAAGCTGAATGAGCTCTGAAGCGGTATTATTGTAGTGCACATTTTTTGCCTTATCCAAGTGCTTCTTATAACCAGCCGTATCCAAAATTTCCTCCCATGATTGAATTAAAATTTTTGATATTTATTCAATCTAAGTTAATATAAAGCTTATTCCTGAGCAGTCAATGAAGTTGAATTAGATATGCATAAAATTGTACTAATTGATGACGACCAAAACATACTTACATCGCTTGAAATGGTATTAAAGTCTGCGGGTTTTTTGATTGAGGCATTTACAGACGGTCTTAAAGCCATAAATTATGTTAGAGATAACGATGCCGAAATCGTATTACTAGACATTAAGATGCCAAGAATTGATGGTCTTGAGGTTTTCGCTAGAATAAGAAAATTCAGTAACATACCAATTATATTTTTGACGTCAAAAGATAGTGAAATGGATGAGCTGATTGGTCTAAGGATTGGTGCCGACGATTACATCCGAAAACCTTTCTCGCATAAATTACTCGTTGAGAGAATAAAATCTATCTTGAGAAGATCTACAAAAAAAATTCAAAAAGAAACTACAAGCGTTGAACTGAGCCATTTATCTCTGGATAAACAATCGATGTTATGCAAATGGAAAGATACTTCGATTGAGCTAACTTCTACAGAGTTTTCAATATTAATTACATTGATGGGGAGACCAGGAACGATAAGAACTCGAGATGATCTAATAAATGAGGCCTTTAATGAAACATTGAATAAAGAAGATCGGGTTATTGATAGTCATATAAAACGGATAAGAAAAAAATTTTTATCAGTCGATCCACAATTTGATCTGATAAAAACTATATATGGCGTTGGCTATAAAATACAATAATGTAAATAAGTGCCGCAATTATGAGAATAAAAAAAATTATTCAAAACACCCACATAAGCTTGTCAGCAAGAATACTATTACTGAATCTGCTCGCTTTAATATTATTATTGGTTGGGATTTTATACTTAAATCAGTTTAGACAAAGTTTAATTGAGTCAAAAGTTGATGCTCTTGAGACACAAAGTGAGATTATCTCGGCTACAATTTCAGCAAGTGCAACATCCAGCAAAGGTACTAACTTATTTGTATTTGATCGAAATATCGCAAATGGTAATGGCTTTGATCAAAGAGTGATCAAGTACCGTAACTATACAATTAACAAAAAACTTTTAGAGAGCATTATTGGACAACTTATTGACCCCAAAACCTTGAACGCAAAAGTTTATGACTCAAATAACAAACTTATCCATGAGTCTAATCAATTTTTTTCAGAGCAGAAAGTTGCTATATTTCCTATATCAGAGACAAAAGACAAAAGCCTTTTTTGGTCAATATACAATAAACTTATCAGATTTTTTGGTTTAGACAGTATACGACATCTTAAATATGCAAATGATTATAATGTTGTTTCGAATGCATTAGATGGTAGCAAAAATATAGTTGTAAATAAAAATCAAAGCGGTCAGGCTATTGTTCATGTTTCAGTTCCAATTGTTAAATTTAAAGCTATTGTCGGCTACCTCGTTCTGTCAACACAAAGTAGCACTATTGATATGATTGTTTATGAAGAGCGCGCATCAATAATGAAAGTATTTATGATCGCATCAATAATCACAATCATACTATCATTAATTCTATCGAATACAATTGCAAAGCCAATGAGAGAGTTAGCTGATGCAGCGAATGAATTAACCAATAACCTAAACATAAGAAAAAAAATACCTGACTTCAACAAAAGAAATGATGAAATTGGAAATCTATCCAGTGCTCTAAATAATATGACTATCACATTATTAAATAGGATAGATACGATTGAAAAATTTTCGGCCGACGTCGCTCATGAATTGAGGAATCCCCTTACATCTTTAAGGAGTGCAATAGAAGCGTTTCCTTTAATTAAAAATAAAAACGAAAGATTAAAGCTTATTGGAATTATACAAGAGGATATTGATAGAGTTGATAGATTAATTTCTGATATTTCAGAGACATCAAAGCTTGATACAGCGCTGACTGTAGAGGAGAGAGAAATTACAGATATTTATGAGTTTCTTCATGATTCAATCTTACTGCAAAATTCGAGGTATAAAACAAATCCTATCACACTCAATCACGATGCGATAGGTATCAAACTCTATTCGGTGATAAATAGAGATAGGCTAAATCAAGTATTTATAAATTTATTCGATAACGCACGATCCTTCTCAAATGATGGCGATAGGATTGATGTAAACCTCAGGGGTGAAAAAGATGGCATATATATTGAAGTCTCAGACTTGGGTGGAGGTATAATGGGGACAAACATAGATCGTATATTTGATAGATTTTATACAGACAGGCCAAATAATGTAGAAACAAAAAAACACTCTGGGCTAGGTCTATCGATTGTTAAACAAATAGTTGACTCCCATGAAGGAGAAGTCTCTGTAAAAAACTTCAAATTGGGTCAGCGTAAAGGCGCAAGGTTTAAAATTAAGCTACCAAAACATATATAAATGATATAATGATTTTACAGAATTAAAATTTGGTATATTAAATAATATAAAATAATCTAAAAAAATGTTTAAAGATTTCGTAATAAAGGATATCTCGCTCGCAGATTTTGGCGACAAAGAAATAGAACTCGCAAAGAATGAAATGCCGGGTTTAGTAGCTTTAGCTGATGAGTATAAAAATCAAAAACCACTATCTGGCGCCAGAATTGTTGGCTGTCTTCATATGACAATACAAACAGCTGTATTGATAGAAACTCTTGTCGAGTTAGGCGCTCAAGTTCGATGGGCGTCCTGTAATATCTTTTCTACTCAAGATCATGCAGCGGCAGCAATTGCAAGGAAAAAGATCCCTGTGTTTGCATTCAAGGATGAAAGCCTCGAGGAATATTGGGAATTTGTCGACAGAATATTTCAATGGGAAGATGGTGAACCAAATATGATATTGGATGATGGCGGGGATGCTACAATTTATATAATTCTAGGCGCAAAGTATGAGCAAGATAAGAGTGTTATTGATAACCCCCAAAATGAGGAAGAAGAAGTACTATTCAAGCAAATACAAAAAAGATCTGAAAAAAGCCCCAACTGGTTTTCAATAATAAAGGATAAAATTATTGGGGTAACCGAAGAAACAACCACAGGTGTAAATCGACTGAAGATGATGGAGAATGATAATTCACTGCCGTTCTCAGCAATAAATGTTAATAATTCTGTTACAAAATCAAAATTTGATAATCTTTATGGTTGCCGTGAAAGCCTGATAGACGGAATAAGAAGAGCGACAGATGTGATGATTGCTGGTAAAGTTGCAGTAGTTGCCGGATATGGAGATGTTGGTAAAGGTTGCGCTTCTTCTCTTAAAGCCGCCGGAGCTAGAGTTGTTGTGACTGAAATAGACCCAATATGTGCACTACAAGCGGCATTAGAAGGCTTCGAAGTAAAAACTATTGATGAAGTATCAAAAGTCGCTGATATCTTTGTGACCGCTACAGGCAACAAAGATATAATAACACTTGAACATATGAGATTAATGAAGGATAGAGCAATCGTCTGTAATATAGGTCATTTTGATGCTGAGATACAGGTATCAAAACTAAAAAATTTGAAATGGGTAAATATAAAACCTCAAGTCGATGAAATAGAATTTCCTGATGGTAAAAAAATAATTTTGCTAGCTGAAGGCAGACTTGTAAATCTTGGCTGTGCCACTGGACATCCAAGTTTTATAATGAGTGCATCTTTCACCAATCAAGTGCTAGCTCAAATAGAACTTTTTAATAATAAAGACAAATACACAAACAAAGTTTATATGCTACCAAAGGAGCTTGATGAGAAAGTTGCCTCACTACACCTCAAAAAGTTAAATGTTAACCTAACTGAGTTAAACGAAGAACAGAGCGAATACATTGGCGTGCCAAGCAGTGGACCATACAAACCAGATCACTACAGATATTAAAAATATCCCCACATCTCACTGATTTAATTTCAATAAATAAAAAATTCATTTACTATTAATTTATCGTAAAATTTGATCAAATTAGTAGATAGTATGAATGATTATATATTAGATATGTACAATATGAGTGATATGATCTTTATACTTTTGCTATCCTTATTGGTCGCATGTATCATCATTCATCAAAAGAAAAAATCATATTCCGTAGCAAACTCATTCAAATACATTATTGAAGCATTTTTTATCTATATTCTTGATATACGTTTCGCAAAAAAAATTCAGGAAGATAAATATAAAATCCAAAGCTCCAATAAGGCATGCTGGGTAATAAAAAATGGAAAAATAGTTGAATTTAATAAAAATTATGAAAATTTACATAACGGAAAAACAATTTCTGAAATAATACGTCAAAATATACATATATTCCCTATTGAAGATTTAAAAAATATTAGTAGCGGTAAAACAAAAATAAAAAAAATACTAAATGGGAAACAATATACTTTTATTCTGAAAAGTGAGAGTAAAGACGGCTCAACTATCATTACTGCAGAAGATAAGACCGACGAAGATACCCAAAATCATCTTCTCGACAAACAGACTGAAACAAATCTACAATTGATGAACAGGTTAAATAGTCCGGTTGCTATTTTTGGTCAAGATAAATCGCTCGTTTTTTTTAATTCAGCATTCGAGTCGTTTTCAATGTTGACGAATGAATACTTAAATAATAAGCCAACTGAGTCAGAAATATTAGATAGCATGAGACAAAAAGCGATACTGCCGTACCAAGCAAACTTTCAAGAGTGGAAGAAGAAACAACTCAATATTTATGAGACTCTAAATGATCGAGAGCAATGGTGGTATTTGCAGGATGGGAGGACATTGCGCATACTATCACAACCAAACCCCATGGGAGGAGTCACGCATATATTTGAGAATCACACCGAAAGATTAGCACTTGAAAATGAAGCAAAACTTCTGTCTGAGATACAAAAACAGACTATTGATAGCCTATCAGAAGGTATCGTACTTTTTGGAATTGATGGTAAAATAAAACTTCATAACCCTAAATTCACTGAACTCTGGCAAATTGAAGACAATATGGTAGGCATGCATGTAAAAAGTTTCATAGAAATTATAGAAAAGTCAGAAAAGTCAGAAATATTAGATGAGATATTTATTAATGTTGTGTCTTCTGGAGTAGATAGAAGAGAGCATAGCAATATCTTAAATTATGGTAATAATAAAATTATATATTATCAGTCTTCAATCTTACCCGATAGATCAATCCTATACACTTTTACCGATATAACGGATAGCAAAAGAATTGAAGAGGCACTTATTGAAAAAAATAGTGCGTTGGCGCAGGCAGACAATATTAAAACATCATTTATGAATAATATCTCTCATGAACTAAGAGCACCTCTGCAAAATATTATCGGTTTTTCTGAATTAGTTGAGGAAACTCAAAAAAAGGGTGGTACGGGTAAACAAATTTCTGACTATATAAAAGATATAAAAAAATCTGGCAATGAGTTGCACCATCAAATTAATCAAATACTTGAAATAACTGCTCTCGAGTCGGGTAATATAGAGTCCGAATACCAAAAAATTGATGGGAATAATATAGTAGAAATCTTTCAGGACGAACTGAATAAATTAGATTTCTTGAACATCAATTATGATTTAGCAGGGAATGACATAGATGGCAGCAAATTTATGAACATCGATGTAACGCATATTTCAAGACTCTTCACTGGCGTTGTGAGACTTGTTGACCGGCACATGTCAAGCGATGATAACAAAAAATGTAAAATAAGAATGGATATTAAACTCAATGACGGGTCTTATAAGTTTATTTTAAAATTTGATGAGATCTCGCAAAATCTATTTAGCGATATCAATAATTTAAATAGAGAATTTACTTATGTACCTGGCAGTATTGAAAATATTATTATTGATAAATATGCGATCTTTTTCTCAGGGAAAATTAATATTAAACCCAAAGAAAATAATATTACGATAGAAATACCAGCAATTCAATTATGATCTGTGGTGAATACATATCTCGAAATTTATCTGATTTAGAGAAACTTACAAAAGAGCTTACCCCTCTCCTAAGTGAGGGGGGTGTAATGACACTTAATGGCCAAATTGGTGCTGGAAAAACGACTCTTGCCAAGCTCGTCATACACGATCTAACACAAACTCCTCTTGAAGATATTGTTAGCCCTACATTCAATTTATATCATACTTATAATAGGGATAATCTTGAGATTGCACATTACGATTTTTATAGAATTGAGAGTGAGATAGAGCTCCCTGAAATTGACCTTAACGACTCCTTCACGGATAAGATATGCATTATAGAGTGGGCAGAAAAATTTCAGGACTTACTGCCTAAAGACCGTATTGAAATTTCAATTAAGTGCATAGAAAATGAGAGACTTTATAGAATAAACCCTCTCGGCAAATTCGGGGATATTGTTAATAATCGGGCTAAGATAGAAAATTTCCTCAGCGATCTGGATATAAACTTCACTGAATTACAAAGATTACCGGGTGATGCCTCAAAAAGAAGATACTACAGGATTATGAGCTCAGATAATACTATGATACTGATGGATGCAACCCAAGAAAGTGACATCAAAAGTAAGACCGGCCTAACCAACGGTATTGATGATTTCATTAAAATTCAAGAATACCTAGATAGTATTGACGTACGCGTTCCAAACTTAATAGCGAGAAATAAGATTGATAATATTATCCTCGAAGAGGATTTAGGAGAATATTCTTATACAGATGTGTTAACAAAACAGAATTATCAGGAACTCTATAATCCTGCAATAAAGACACTAATACATATTTCTAATATTAATCACCCAAAAAATATTAGTACAAACTCAAACCCACATTACTTAAAAGAATTTGATTTGGATATATACCTTAATGAGGCAGAGATATTCATCGATTACTATTGGCCCTTCGTTCATGGAAAACAATGTAATGCAGATAAAAAACAAGAATTTAAAGATATTATGGAAGAGGTATATTCAAATCTTTCAAATGATAAGACGCTAATGTTGAGAGACTTTCACTCACCAAACCTTCTATTTTTAGAAAATGAAAATGGCTTCAGAAAATGTGCAGTGATTGACTTTCAGGACGCGCTATTCGGACACCCTCTTTACGATCTTGTCTCCCTTACAAATGATGCAAGGATTACGATAGATGAATACCAAGAAAAATATTTAATTGAATTATTCAGAAAAGATTTTCCCTTCAGTAATTTCCAATTTGATAGTTTATCATTTATGCAGCAATATCATATTCTGGGAGTTCAGCGATCAATTAAGATATTGGGAATCTTTGCAAGACTTGCTATACTTGAGACCAATCAGAATTATTTAGTTCATATGCCACGAGTAATTTGTTACATCAAACGTATAATGCAATCAGGTAAAATACAAAGGCTAGCAAATTGGCTAAATCAGAATTTCAAGGAAACGTTGAATGTTTAGATCTTTCTTCCCCATACCAAAAATTTTTTTTCCGTCTGCCATAATTTGGATTATTTTATCAACAGTAATCTGGTTCTGGATTGGACCTGATATAGCAAAAATCTTTGGTTTTAATATTAATGAAGATGCAGAGCCAATAATTGGTCTTGGGTATTTCATATCTAATAAGTTTATCTGGTTCTATTTATATTATCTCATTGCCACACTTATATTTGCTGGTTTTTGGTTTAGATATTCGCCTCATAAATGGCAAAATTGGTCAATTCTGGGCTCATCATTGATAATCTTTTCGACATATTTTGGAGTACAAGTTGCAGTTGCAATCAATAATTGGAGAAGGCCATTCTTTGACGCTATTCAAAATGCTTTGGGAAATGAAATTACCGTCTATTCGGAAGATCTGTATATTCTTCTATTTATATTTGCACAAATTGCTTTCGTTTCACTTGCTGTGTTTGTTTTAACGAGGTTTTTTGTCAGCCACTATATCTTTCGGTGGCGCACTGCTATGAATTTTTATTACACTGATCAGTGGTCAAAGCTCAGAAGAATAGAGGGTGCAGCGCAACGTGTCCAAGAGGACACAATGAGGTTTGCGGCCATCATGGAGGGTCTTGGAGTCTCAATAATTGATGCTGTAATGACATTAATTGCATTCTTGCCGGTCCTCCTTGCCTTGTCTGAATATGTTACAGTTTTACCGATACTGGGTGAAATACCGGCACCGTTATTAAATGCCGCGATATTCTGGTCATTATTTGGAACAATATTCTTAGCAATAGTGGGAATAAAATTGCCCGGTTTGGAATTCCGAAACCAGAGGGTTGAGGCTTCTCTTCGAAAGGAATTAGTCTATGGGGAAGACTATGAAGATCGCGCCACCCCTCAATCAATAAATGAGCTTTTCAGCAACGTAAGAAGAAATTATTTTCGTCTGTATTTTCACTATTTATATTTTAACGTTGCAAGAAGCTTCTATTTACAAGCTGACAATATTTTTGCCTACTTAATACTTATCCCTACAATTGTTGCTGGTAAAATAACTTTTGGGATATTGCAGCAAATACTCACTGCATTCGGTCAAGTTTCTAATTCTTTCCAATATATTGTAAACGCATGGCCAACCATCATTGAGCTCATTTCAATTTTTAAAAGACTGCAAACATTTGAGTCAACATTATTAGGAAAAAGCTTATCTAAAATTGAATTTAGTGAAGATGGATCTCAAAACAAATAAACATATTGATTATAAAAAAACAGTGGAGGATGCCTTTATTCTTGCAGCAGGATTTGGCAGGAGGCTTATGCCTCTCACAAAAAATATGCCAAAACCCTTGGTTGAAATTAACCAAAAACCAATGATTGATTATATCTTTGATGCACTAACAACGATTGGTATAAATAAAATATATATCAATACACACTATCAGCATAAAAAAATCTTCGAATTTATTGAAAGGAAAAAAATATCGAATATCCATATTTCCCACGAGACTAGATTACTTGATACAGGCGGAGGGATAAAGAATGCAATAGATCTGAACACTACTAAAGCTATTATGATTATCAATTGTGATGCCATATTATTAAATAACTATTCAAATTTGCTTCAAGACTTACAAAAAAAATTTAATCCAGATAAAATGGATGCATTGTTAGCCTTTTCATCACCAAAAAATGCTGTTGGGTATTTTGGTGGTGGTGATTTTATTATCACTGAAGATGGTACTGTGATTGAAAGCGATCGATCAGATAAAATGGTATTTATGGGTATTTCAGTTCTCAATACAAAAACTCTAGAGCTTATTAACGATGACAGATTTTCTCTCGTTCAAATTTGGAGTAAACTCATAAAAAAAAGAACATGCTACGGTTTGGTATTTGAAAACACTTGGTACCATGCGGGCAATGTAGAAGCAATTAATCTTGCTAACCAGTTTTCTGAGTGAAATTAAAGATGAGTAATTTAATATTTTATGACCTAGAAACATCCGGCAGGGGAGAAATTCAGAAAAAAACCCGACATGGTCAGTGGGACCAGATACTTCAGGTAGGAGCAATTTTTTGCGACGAGAACATGGTCGAGAGGGATCGTTTTGAAATTAAATGTAACTTAAATAAGACACTAATACCAAATCCATCGGCATTACTCGTTAACAATTTGTCAATGACGTCAATTCGTAACACAAATGATATTTCTAACTATAGACTTATCTGTAACATGCTAGATAAATTCAGAGAATGGGGCAGTGCAATATATATTGGCTTTAATTCAATAGATTTTGACGAAGAGTTTTTAAGGAATTCTTTGTTTCAAAATCTGCATAATCCATATTTTACCCAGATAAACGGCAACAAAAGAGCTGACGCACTTAATATAGTCCGCGCATCCTCTGTGTTTAACCCATCTTGTGTCAAGACTCTCGATGTAAAAAAGCAGTTTTCTCTAGAAAATCTCGCTAAGGCGAATAATATTGATCATTCAAATGCGCATGATGCTATGGCTGATGTTGAAACAACAATCGATATATGTAAAATAATAAAACGGAAAACACCTGACTTTTGGTCAAAATCCCTTGAAACTGCTTCGAAAAGCGATGTTACAAATTATATCCAAGATCGAGATATTTTATGCCATCATGAGGCCTACTATGGAAAGGTATATGCTTATGCAACAGCGCACATTGGATCCTACTCCAATAGAAATAATGCAGAAATAAATCTTTTTTTTGATTTAAAAAGAGATCCCCAAGAGCTTTTAGATCTCAATATAACCGAGCTGAAGCAGATAAATAGCGACAGCAAAACAAAATTTTTAAGAACGCGAAGATTTAATAGACATCCAATATTCATGGATAAAGACTACGCCATGAGCTTCCCACAATATGAGGCTATTGGAATGGAAGAACTTAATCAAAGGGCAGGCATCATAAAAAATAATAATGATTTTAAGATGAAAATTTTGGACTGGCATCAGAACGAGAGCAGCGATTTCGAACAACAAATATCGCAACTAGATCCTTTCTGGGAAGAGAGCCTATACTCTGTGGGATTTGCTTCAAACAAGGATAAGATGTTAATGGAAAAATTTCATACAGCTGACTGGAGCCAAAAACCTATTATCTCAGAAGAATTTGAGCAAGAAGGATACAAATATTTTGCAAAAAAAATAATTTATGAATATGACTCATCCCTATTGGATGAACAAGACCGTAGATCAATAGATAAAGATATATCTAAAAGACTAACAAGCAGTAATACTGAAAAATGGCTTACCATACCTGAGGCATTTGCTGCTGTTGATGATTTAAGAGAGAAATATGATGAGGATAATGATAAGCTAAAGTTTCTCGATGATTATAATGATAATCTTGAGGAAATATTCAAGCAATACGAAAGTAGTTTATTGACTTCTTAAATTAACATGTTACTTTTTTAAAAACGAGGTAATAAGATGGCAACAAAACAACTTACTGACGATAACTTTCAATCAGAGATAGATACTTCATCGGTTCCAGTACTTGTAGATTTCTGGGCCGAATGGTGCGGTCCTTGCAAACAAATTGGCCCCATACTCGAAGAGATATCATCTGACTACGAGGGTAAATTATCAATTGTCAAAGTTAACATTGATGAAAATCCCATTACGCCTACAAACTATGGTGTTAGAGGCATACCAACTCTGTTACTATTTAAAAATGCAGAGCTAGTATCAACAAAAGTTGGAGCTTTCCCAAAACTAACACTGCTTGAGTGGATTGACGAAAATATTTGATATAACCATTACCCTCTGTGTATTTTCAGTGCATAACCAGCAAGGTACAGAGATCCACATATCAGTATCCTCATAGAGTCATCAAAATACTTACGTGTGTGCATAAGTGCATTATGAAGATCTATTTCTGCTATTGCGGAAATACCAAGTGATTCAGCATCATCAACTATTTTTTCTGGTGTATGTGAGTTAATATTATCTGGTATCTTAATTGCTATCACAGTCTCTGTGATATTTTTAAAAGGCTCCAGAAATTCACGGCAATTCTTTGTGTTTAACATACCAATAATTAAGATTAACTTTTTTTTATCTAATGCGCTTATTGCATCGGCTATCGCGATTGCAGCATGACTGTTGTGTCCTCCGTCTAACCATATTTCAGTATCATTATGTACATGCCCATGCAATGGACCTCTCTCCAAAAAGTCTAATCTTGCTGGCCATTCAGCATTTTGTATGCCTTCAATAAAGGACTCCTTCGTAATGGAAATATTATCGATTGCTGCAATTGTTGCGATCGCTGTTCCAGCGTTCATAATCTGGTGCCTACCGTATAAATTTGGTAGTGGGAGTGACATCTGATATTTTTGATCGGAATATGAAAAATATTCCCCGTTATCAATAACAGAATAATCTTTGTTCCAAATTTTAGAGATGTTATTTCTAGAATTGATTATATCTTGAAATATTGGAATTATATTTTTATCCTGATACGATAATACAGTTTTACATCCGTCTTTTATGATGCCTGCTTTCTCTAACGCAATCTCTTGTATAGAATTTCCGAGAAATTGCTGATGATCAATTCCTATTGGTGTAATCACAGATACAAGTGGATTTTGGATAACATTTGTTGCATCAAGTCTGCCGCCCAAACCTGTTTCAAGTATGAGAAAATCAGATTTTGTTTTTGAAAATTTCAGAAATGCTGCTGCTGTGATTAATTCAAAAATTGTTATTGGATCACCATCATTTACTTGCTCGCACTCTAAGAGTATCTCCTCCAGGGAAGCATCATCTATATCCTCCTGATACCCTTTTTTTCCAATCTTGATCCTCTCATTAAAATGAACTAAATGTGGCGATGTATATGAATCAACCGAGAAGCCAGCTGCGGTAAGAATGCTTGAAATATATGTAAGTGTTGAGCCTTTCCCATTTGTTCCAGCTATATGAATAATCTTCTCTATACCGTCTTGTGGATTACCTAATTTATTAAGAAGATTTTCAATTCTTCCCAGTGATAAATCCATTACTTTTGGATATAAATGGGCAATTCGATCTTGGAAAGATTTTATTTCAAATAACATAAAGTGTGATTGATGTATTATTTATTGAGAAGGTGTTTGCAAATAGTAATAAGCTTACTCCTGAGATCATGCCTGTGAACTACCATATCAATCATACCATGTTCTAAGAGATATTCAGATCTCTGAAAGCCCTCAGGTAATTTTTCTTTGATTGTTTGTTCTATAACTCTTGGCCCCGCGAACCCGATTAAAGCGCCTGGCTCAGCTATATGTATATCGCCTAACATTGCGTATGAGGCTGTTACCCCACCTGTTGTTGGATTTGTTAAAACAACAATATATGGTATTTTTGCCTCATTCAATTTTTGTACAGCAATTGTTGTCCTTGGCATTTGCATCAAAGATAATATACCCTCCTGCATACGGGCACCCCCCGCTGCAGCAAATAAAATCACAGGTGAAGACGTCTGTAGTGCTGTACCCATGGCTTTTATGATGGCTTCCCCGGCAGCTACCCCCAAAGATCCGCCCATGAATGAAAAATCTTGAACAACACAAATGACTGGAATACCACCAAGATTTCCGCGAGATACAACAACTGCGTCAACTAAACCAGTTTTTTTTCTAGCATCCCTTAATCTGTCAATATATTTTTTTTCATCCTTAAACTTGAGAGGATCTGAAACGTCAACATCAGCACCAATAACGCTGTATTCGTCGTCATAAAGAAGATCGAGTCTTTTTTTTGCAGAGATTTTCATATGATAGTTCGATCCTGGAACTACCCATTGATTTGCCTCTAAATCCTTATGAAATACCATTTCTCCACTCTCAGGGCATTTTATCCAAAGATTGTCTGGGACATCCTTTTTTGTCAAAATCTGCTTTATTTTTGGTGTGACTATATTATTAATCCAGCTCATTCATCATTCCTAATTGAAAATTATACCGCGCTTGCAAATTCTTTTACTGTTTTTACTATTTTATTTTTAATGTCAGCCTCTCGCTGATTATCTTTTATTATGTCAACTAATACTGAGCCTACAATCACCCCATCTGAAAAAATACTAACCCTCTTAACATCCTCTTTTGTCCTAATGCCAAATCCGACACTTACTGGGATTTTTGTTTTTGTTTTTATAACTTGGACTGCAGTCTTAACTTCATTAATCTCTGGTCTCTTTGAACCCGTAATCCCAGCTATGGATACATAATATAAAAATCCTGATGTTTTTTGAAGAATTTTATTGAGTCTGTCCGGTGTTGTTGTGGGAGTAACTAATCTAATAAATGAAACATTAGCACTTTCAAGTGCGTCACAAAGTTCATTATCCTCTTCTGGAGGTAAATCAACTACTATGACGCCGTCAACCTGAATATCTATAATCTTTTCTATAAAATTCCTAACCCCATAATTATATATTGGATTAAAATATCCCATCAAAATTATTGGTGTGTGGGAATTATTTTTCCGAAAACTCTCAATCATTTCAAAGGTCTTTTCCATTTTATGACCCGAGTTTATCGCCCTGAGTGATGACGCCTGTATTGCGGGTCCATCAGCCATTGGATCACTAAACGGCATTCCAATTTCAACAATATCCGCGCCAGCTTCTGGTAATGACTTTATTAGCTCCAGTGATAGATCATAATTTGGATCGCCCGCAGTTAAGAAAGTTATTAAGGCTTTTTTATTGATTAGTTTAAGTTTATTAAAACAATTATCGATGCGCTCAGTCAATTATATCTCCATATTCAAGTGTTCCGCTATGGTAAAAATATCTTTATCGCCTCTTCCACACAAATTCATAACCACAAGATCATTCTTTGATAAGTTCGGCGCTATATTTATTAAGTGAGCTATTGCATGAGATGGCTCTAGTGCAGGTATTATTCCCTCTGTTTTTGTACATATTTTAAAGGCTTCGACGGCTTCACTATCTGTAATTGCAATATATTCAACCCTCCCTGACTCTTTAAGCCAAGCATGCTCTGGACCGATCCCCGGATAATCAAGACCAGCGGAAATTGAATGACCTTCAATTATTTGCCCATCATCATCTTGCAAAAGATAAGTTCTATTTCCATGTAAAACACCAGGTCTTCCTGCTGTTAGGCTGGCACAATGCTTCTCTCCTTGAAGCCCCATGCCCCCAGCCTCAATTCCTGTTATCTTCACGCTTGTATCATCTAGAAAGGGATAAAATAGACCCATTGCATTAGATCCTCCACCAATACACGCTATCAGTTGATCTGGTAGACGTCCCTCCTGATCAAGAATCTGCTCTTTTGTTTCTTTCCCAATTATTGACTGGAAATCGCGAACCATTTCAGGGTATGGGTGAGGTCCGGCCACAGTTCCAATTATATAGAATGTATCATTAACATTTGCTACCCAATCTCTTAGGGCTTCATTCATGGCATCTTTTAATGTTGCATTGCCAGATCTTACAGGAACAACCTCAGCTCCAAGTAGCTTCATTCTAAAGACATTTGGCTTTTGTCTCTCAATATCTTTTGCCCCCATATAAATCACACATGGAAGTCCAAATCTTGCAGATACTGTGGCAACGGCAACCCCGTGTTGTCCTGCACCTGTCTCTGCGATTATTCTTGTTTTTCCCATT
This sequence comes from uncultured Rhodobiaceae bacterium, assembly GCA_913030915.1. GTDB lineage: Bacteria > Pseudomonadota > Alphaproteobacteria > Rhizobiales > TMED25 > TMED25. The sequence continues at coordinate 90,327 of CAJWEW010000001.1, read as the reverse complement.
CTTCTTGCCAATAATATTTGGCCTAAACAATTATTAATTTTATGACTACCTGTATGATTAAGTTCATCCCTTTTAAAATAAATTTTTGCTGTATTGAGGTAGTTAGTTAATCTTTCCGCAAAATAAAGTGGGCTTGGTCTCCCTGTATAATATTTATTTAAATAAGCCAGCTCAGATTGGAAACTATCATCTTTCTTTGCTAGCTGATATGACTTCTCAAGATCTAATATAAGAGGCATCAATGTCTCAGCAACAAATCTTCCCCCAAATATCCCGAACCTTCCATTTTGATCGGGCCCAAGTTTATAAGAGTTTAACTTATCCATCTCTTAATTTTTCTCCATGTAATTTCTTGCATTATAAATAAATTTTGTTATCAAATCATTATCTTTGATGCCATCAATATTCTCAACCCCCGATGATACATCAACAAAATTCGCACCAGTGGCTTCGATGGCATCACCGATATTTTCAGGACTTAATCCGCCTGATAGTATCCAATTGGGGTATATTTTGTAGTTATTAATTAAGTTCCAATCAAAACGATTACCATTACCACCCGGTCTGGTGGCTGCTTTAGGTTGGGGAGCATCGAATAATAAATAATCTATATTACTTTGAAGTTCCATCAATTGCGTTTTATCAGTACTCTCATTTATATTTATGGCCTTGATAATTTGTATATTATATTTTGATTTTAAGTTCAGTAATTTTCCTAAATCTTCATCACCATGAAACTGTATCATCTTTATCCCAATTTCATTTACTAGTGTTTCTATTAGGCTTTCATCAGGATCAACTACTAGCCCCACAATGTTAATATCTCGACCAAACTCTTGATATAAATTTTTAGCCTTTAAAATTGAAATATTACGCGGGCTATTTTGATAGAATACGAATCCAATCATATCTATTGAATTATCTATACAACACTTGATGTTATCTTCTTCACTGACCCCACAAATCTTTATTTTAATTCGCATAACCGTCGATATTCTTTCTGATTATTTTGGCAACTTCCAGTGGATCATTCGCTTTTGTGAGCGGTCTTCCAACAACGAGTATGTCTGCACCATTCCGAACAGCTTCATATGGTGTCAGCGTTCTTTTTTGATCATCAGACTCTGTTTTGTCTAGCCTAATACCCGGAACCACTGTTAAAAAGTCCTTACCACATTTACTTTTCACCTTACCTGCCTCATATGGACTACAAACAACACCGTCAAGTCCACAATCAGCAGCTAAAGTTGCAAGATTAATTACCTGATCTTGGACATTAAGTTTCATTCCTTGTTCTTCAAAGCTATACTCATTCATACTAGTCAATATTGTTACTCCAACCAGTTTTGGCTTGCTCTCTTTACTTTCGTGAATTGCACCAACTGCAGCTCTTAGCATCTCGGCGCCCCCCGATATGTGAACATTAATCATAAACGGATTAAGTGGGATTAAGGATTTTATTGCTGATTTTACTGTGTTGGGAATATCGTGTAATTTTAAATCTAAAAATATTGGTATATTTAAATCTTGTAATCTTAAATACCCATCAATACCCATTGAATAAAAAGCTTCCATTCCAATCTTTATGCCGTCAATGTAATCTTTAATGCTACTTGTGAAAGTCACCGCTTGGTCGATACTTCGCATATCAAGAGCGCAGAAAAGGGCATTTTTATTTTTAAAAGTCAAACTACCACTCCTCTTTGATTAGATTATTAGCTGCTGCTATTGATACGTTCCTTGAGTTCTTTACCTGGCTTGTAATAAACTGATTTTTTCTTTGGTACCGCAACTCTCTCACCGTTTTTTGGGTTTCTTCCTATCCGAGGGCCTCTTTCTTTTATTGAAAATGCACCAAATCCTCTGAGTTCCACTCTTTGACCATTAGCTAAAGCCTCGGAGATTGAGTTATAAAATACGTCAACCACTTTTTCAATATCCCTATGATATAAGTGAGGATACTCTCTAGCTAGTTGGTCAATTAATTCTGATTTCTTCATATTTTCCCCAGAAGTTATCAACTTGGATGCTGCCAAATGGATAAAAGACCGTCAATATTTATCAGTGAGAGATTATTCTTTAAACCATTCCCATATGATGAATTTATATTAAAATAATCCATGATTTTTGCAACACTTAGTTCAATAAAATTAGTATTCTTATTTTGACCATAGATCAGAATTTCGAGATCAGTATTTACTGCTTTATTTTCAATTAACCACAATTTTGCTTCATTATTACCACCTATCTCGTCGATCAAATTTAATTCTAGAGCTTGCCTACCTGTTAAAATTCTCCCGTCTGATATCTGTCTAACTACATATTCTCCAATTTCTCTGCGTTCTTTAACTAGATTAAGAAACCATGTATAAGTTTCGTCAACGATTCTTTGGGTTAATGCTATAGCCTCTTCATCAGACTCACCAAAAAGATCTGGCTCTGCTTTTAAATTACCGCTCTTAACCTCTTTCATCTCAACGCCCAGCTTTTCGAGTCCTTGATCAATCCTTGCCCATTGAAGCAGGACACCAACTGACCCGGTAATCGTATTCTCACGTGCAAATATTCTGTCTGCACCAATGGAAAATAAATATGCTCCGGAAGTTGCGATATTCTTCATGACCACAACTATTGGTTTTTTTGATGATATAGATCTGATTTTTAAAAAAATCTCTTCTGCACTAACAGTTGTTCCGCCTGGACTATCGACAGTAATGATTATTGCTTTAACGCTATCTTCATATTCCAAATACTCTAAATCTTCTAAAATCTGATCTGCGTTTACAAGTAAACCATCAATACTGTAGTTTGCAATGTGCGGTTTCGAGCTAATATTTGTGTTTGGGTTAGTAAAAAAAATGAAGAATAGAGATACTATTAAAACGAATGAGAAGATCCGCCATATAAATAGTTTTCTACGATACCATTTTATTTCTGCTGAGTTATTAAAGACCATTTTATCACTGCTTGACTTGAGTCCATATCACGAGTTGCCCAATATTTGACTTACTTATTTTGAAGTCTTTGAGTCTTTAGTTTTTTCTTCCTTTTCTGCTTTATCTTTTTTTTCAGCTTTTGGATTTGCTTTCTTCACTGTTTTCTTAGCCGTATCAGCAGAGTCCGCAGGAGCTTCAATTTCTCCCTGCTCGTTGGCGATATTTAATGCTTCCCCTAGGATATCACCCAGTGAAGCGCCAGAGTCTGCAGATCCGTATTGTTCTACAGCTTCTTTTTCTTGATCAATTTGTAAACTTTTTATTGATAATGTGAGTTTATTACTTTTTGCATCGATCTGGGTTACCTTTGCATCAACCATCTCACCAACATCAAATCTGTCTGGTTTCTGCTCAGATTTATCTACGGATAAGTCTGTCCTTTTGATAGAACTTGGAACCCCGTCCTTACCAATTGTAACATCCAAGCCGCCATCTCGAATATTAGTTATGTAACATGTTACCGTATCTCCTTTTTTAATTTGGCTGAGACCAGAAAAAGGATCGTCAGATAATTGCTTAACACCAAGACTTATTCTCTCTTTTTCTACATCAATATCAAGCACTTTTACATTGATTGTATCTCCCTTTACATACCTCTCAAGAGAGACTTCGGGCTTCTCATTCCAGTCTAAATCTGACAGGTGAATCATACCATCAAGATCACCCTCCAGTCCTACAAATAAACCAAATTCTGTTGCATTCTTTACTTCACCGTTTACAACCGAGCCAATAGGATAATTCTCTGCAAATTTTGCCCATGGATTCTCTACACACTGCTTCATCCCGAGAGAAATTCTTCTTTTTTCATAATCTATCTCCAAAATCACAACATCTACCTCTTGTGAGCTGGATACAATTTTCCCTGGATGTATATTTTTCTTAGTCCAACTCATTTCTGAGACATGTGTAAGACCTTCGATCCCAGGTTCAATTTCAACGAAAGCACCATAGTCCGTAATATTGGTAACGTTACCCTTTAATTTTGTATTTATTGGATACTTTTCGGCAATGCCTTCCCATGGGTCAGCCTCGAGTTGCTTCATTCCAAGGCTAACTCTTTTACTTTCTGCATTTATTTTGGTAACTTGAACTTTGACTGATTGACCTACCTTTAATAAATCACTTGGGTGATTAACTCTTTTCCATGAGATATCCGTTACATGCAGTAAACCATCCATTCCACCGAGGTCAATAAATGCTCCATAGTCTGTTATGTTTTTAACAATACCATCAAGGGTCTGACCCTCTTCAAGATTATCAGAAAGCTCGTGATTGTAGTCCCCTTTTGAGTCTTCAATAATTGCCCTTCTGGAAACGACAATATTACCTCTTTTCCTATCCATTTTTAAGATTTGGAATGGTTGAGATACATTTAACATGCCGCCAATATCTCTTACAGGTTTTACATCGACTTGACTTCCTGGAAGGAATGCGATTGCGCCGTCAAGATCCACGGTGAACCCACCCTTCACTCGACCAAAAATTACCCCCTCGACTCGAACACCATCCGCATGTAGTTTCTCTAGATTATTCCAGCTTTCTTGTCTTCTTGCTTTTTCTCTGCTTAATACAGCTTCTCCATTAGAATTTTCAACTCTATCTAAGTAAACATCAACATCATCACCAATATTGGGTATGCTTTGCCCGGAAGCTGATTTGAATTCTCGTACAGGTATCCTACCCTCTGTTTTAAGCCCCACATCAACTATCACAAAGTCATTCTCAAGAGCGGTTACCTTGCCTTTTATTACAGTTCCTTCAGAAAGGTTTATTTTACTCATACTCTCTTCAAGTAGAGCTGCAAAATCATCAACAGACGGATTTAACTTATCGAGTTCTTTTTTTGCCATTTATAAATATTCTCCAATTCGTATAGAATTTTAACCTTTATGTATGTATTTTACAATAAAGTCAATTACATCATCAATTTTCATCTTAGTTGTATCAATTTCAATTGCGTCATCCGCTTTCCTAAGAGGAGCAATTTCTCTATTAATATCCCTAAGATCCCTATTACTTATATCATTTTTGATATTATTTCTATCTATTTCGGCATTATCTTTCTTTAGTTGCAGGTATCTTCTTTCTGTTCTTTGATCCAATGATGCAGTTATATAAAATTTATAATCGGCATTCGGAAAAATTATGGTCCCAATGTCTCTGCCATCAACAACCGCTCCATTTGAAGCAAAGTCTCTTTGGAATTCTATTAGTTGGTCACGAATTTCACTGTATTGTGATATAATTGAAGCAATAGTCGATATTTCATCATTCCTTAAATCTTCAATTTCACTGATATCAAAATCAAGTTTATTAGTTAACTCTATGAGTGCCGGCTTATTATTTGGATTGATTGTACTTTTTATCGCTTGATATGCGATGTACCTATATAGCTGACCCGAGTCTAAGTGGGGTAAGTTGAAAATTTTTGCAAGTTTTTTTGCAACTGTACCCTTGCCACTTGCAGCAGGGCCATCAATTGCAATGATTATTTTTTCATCCACTATGAAAATTTCCTCCTATTTCTTGATAAATTTCCATAAAATTTGGAAAACTTGTTGCGATAGGGGAAACATCATCAATCCTAATTTGACTTTTTGAACCGAGCCCCAGAATAAACGCTGACATAGCCACACGATGATCATAATTGGAATTTATTGTAGAGCCACCGGGAACTTCGCCATTCCCATATATAATGAGATCATCATCCTTCGTCTCACACTTAACACCTGAAGCTGTTAACATATTAATTATGGCTTCGAGGCGATCGCTCTCTTTTACTTTTAATTCAGAAACCCCGCAGAATTTACTTTCACCCTTTGCATAGGCTGCCGCAACAGATAATATTAGAAATTCATCAATAATTGCTGGGGCGTCATTCAAACTTGTTGTAACTCCTTTTAAATCACTTGCAGTAACGTCAATATCTGAAACTTCTTCCCCACATTTTGAATATTTATCCAAGAAGTCTATTTTTGCCCCCATCGAGATCAAATAGTCAATAAACAATGACCTCGTTGGATTAATCATTACATTTTTTATCCTCAGCTTAGAACCTTTTGATATAAGTGCTGCAACGATAAAAAACGCAGCTGAACTTGGGTCACCAGGAATATCTAGCTCTCGCGGAGAGAGTCTTTTTTGCCCATTTATCATTATTTCCTTATGGCCCATATCATTCATCCTTATTTGAATATCTGCACCGAAATACTCAAATAATTTCTCTGAATGGTCACGAGTTTTAATAGTTTCTATTATTGTAGAGCGGCCTTTAATGTTTAGTGCTGCGAGCATTAGAGCTGACTTTATTTGAGCTGATGGAACAACAAGTTTATGATTTATCGGAACAGGGAAAACTGCGCCCTTCAGATTTAATGGTAAATGTTCTTGCTTATTGCTCACAATTTCTAAACCAATTTTCTTTAGAGGATTTAATACTCTATCCATTGGCCGTTTAGACAGTGATGGATCACCTTCAAACTCTACACAAACATCACAACTTGACATAAGGCCAATGAGCAATCTCGCAGAAGTACCTGAGTTTCCTAAATAGATTTTTTTACTGGGTTGCAATAATCCACCAATACCAATACCGTATATTTTTGTAATGTTTTGCTCTTCGCTAATATTGATATTCGCACCAAACTGCACCAAAGCACAAATTGTGGAAGAAATATCCTCCGACGTAAGTAAATTATGAATTTTCGTCTCCCCAAGGCATAGAGAACCAAGAATTAGAGCCCGATGGGAAATCGATTTATCACTTGGTGTGTCGATACTGCCAGATAGTCCATGTGATGGCTCTATAATGACTGGATTATTTTTGTTGTTTATTTTCATGATCATGTATATATAGATGTAGATACTATAATATTACATTATATAACATAGTATTAAATTGGCATAAAATATAAAAAGGGTTTTGTGGTGGCTAGAGCTGAATTAGGGAACAAACACACCTGCTTAGAATGTGGTGTTAAATTCTATGATCTAAATAAAAATGAAATTATTTGTCCAGTATGTGAGACAAAAGTTCAACAAGGAGTTGAAGAACCAAAAGTTCAATTCAAGACCCAAGAGACTCCTATCATCGATGAAATTACTCAAGATGACACAGGGGATCAGCCAGAAATAAAGTCGTTAGATAATAATTTGGAAAAAGGCGTTATCGAAGATGATAATCCGATTATTATGGATGATGATGATATTCTCGACGACGAAGCTGAAGAAGAGCTTATAAATGAAAATGATATCGATATCCCAGATATAGAGAATGAAGAATTGATTGAAGATGACGATAATGACTTTCTGGTTGAAGAAGATGACATTGAAGAGTCCGATTTGATTATCACCCCAAAAAGTGACGATGAGTAACACAACTTCACTTTGACGCGATCAGCAGATGGAACCTGAATACTGGAAAAGAGCGATCATAAAGCTCAAAAAAGAAGACTCAATCCTTAAATCAGTTATTGAACGAAATCAAGAAAATATCCTTAAATCAAGAGTGGACCCCTTTGGGACTTTACTAAAATCGATTGTTGGACAACAAATCTCAGTTAAGGCGGCGCAGAGTATCCATAAAAAGCTCTCACAACTATTATTAGGAGATGTTTCACCGAGTATGGTTTTATCCATTGACAATCAAGCACTCAGAGAGAGTGGGCTTTCGCGTCAAAAAATCAATTATCTTTACAACATATCAAGCTACTTTAAAGAAAATCCAGATATCTCTTCAAAAGAATATTTTTTAAATGCGAATGAAGAAACAATAAAGTCAAACCTTATTGCCATCAAAGGTATTGGTCCATGGACAATAGAGATGTTCCTCATATTCTTTAAAATGAGTCCCGACATCCTCCCACTCGGGGATATAGGCTTGATCAATGCAATAAAGAAAGTTTACAACTTGGATCATTTTGAGAAAATCAGCCAAATTGAGAAAATCAGTCAAATATCAGATAAGTGGCGACCGTATCGAACTGTAGCTACATGGTATCTCTGGCAGGTCATAGATGATGAGCTTGTGGAATATTGATTAAATTTGAAAAAAAAATACAATATCTTCTTTTTTTCTTTCTGATACTCATCCTTATTTTTTTTGCTATAGTCAGTTCACAAACAATATGCGATGATCTCGATGGAAAAAAAAGATATGGAGTCCTATTTCTCAAGGAATCTGAAAAACCGTATACGGGAAAAAGTTTGTGTATCTGGGATATTAATAATACTGTTTGGTATGAGGGTAATTATAAAGATGGGCTAAAGGAAGGCTTGTGGACTTTCTATAATATTGACTCAACTAAAAAATCAGAAATAAATTACCGCGACGGAAAAATGAATGGTGTTAGACTAATTTATGACTCCAATAATCAAATAATAAAGCGAATGGAATGCAAAGAGGATATTTGTAAAACTATCAACCAAGCAATTGATTAAAATTTACTGTGAGTATATGATATCAAAAAGTTTAAATATGCTGAGGGAAGAATGAGTCAGAAAATAAAAAATCACCAAATGATCATAGATGGTAAGTTTACAAATGGCGCAACAGAAAAGACGATTGGAATTGAGTGCCCTGCAAATAAGAGGATATTTGCCAGTGTTCCGCGGGGTAATGAGTCTGACGTTGATATAGCTGTAAAATCGTCTCTGAAAGCATTCGGATCTTGGTCAAAAGTAATGCCTAAAGAGAGAGGCAGAATACTTCTCAAGATAGCGGATGCCATAGAAATTGAAAAAGAAGATATTGCAAAAATTATTGCAACTGAAACCGGAAATGCAATAAAAACCCAAGCAAGACCGGAAATTAATCTTGTAGTTGATATATTCAGATATTTTGGTGGATTATCCTCAGAATTGAAGGGTGAGACTATCCCACTTGGAGAACATGTATTAAGTTATACAAGGCGTGAACCCTTAGGTGTAGTTGGTGCAATAATTCCATGGAATGCCCCTGTTATGCTTGGTGCCTGCAAAATTGCACCCGCATTATGCGCTGGAAATACACTTGTAATGAAGGCTGCTGAAGACGCCCCGTTGGCAATTCTAAAAATAGCTGAAATTTGTCAAAAATTCATACCACCTGGCGTTCTAAACCTTTTAACGGGAACTGGTCCTGAATGTGGTGAGCCGCTTGCATATCACCCTGAAATAAACAAGTTATCCTTCACGGGATCAACGGAAGTTGGAAAACTTGTCATGAGGGCAGCTGCGGAGCGAATTTTACCTGTATCTCTTGAGCTAGGAGGAAAAAGTCCTTCGGTTGTTTATCCTGATGTAAATGAAGATTGGACAGTTGATGGGATTATTGGCGCCATGAGATTTACAAGGCAAAGCCAATCTTGTACAGCAGGTTCAAGATTATTCCTACACAAAAAAATATTTGATAGTTTTATTGGTAAATTGTCGGAGAAACTTGATAAACTAATCATCGGTAATCCACTCGATGAAGATACTGATATAGGAACTATCATAAATAAAAAACAATTTACAAAAGTTTGTGACTACATTTCAGACGGTTTAGATAATAAAAACACTGAGGTTATTTGTGGAGGCATGCCCCCGGAAGATGGACCACTTAGTGAAGGGTATTTCACAATACCAACTATCTTCAGAAATAAATCAAATGAATGGCGTCTTGCAAAGGAAGAAATTTTTGGTCCCGTACTTGTTGCAATTCCGTGGGATGACGAGGAGGAAGTCATAAAAATGGCAAATCAAAGTCACTATGGTTTAGCCGCATACGTTTGGACAAGAGACATAACAAGAGGCATAAATGCAGCTCATGCAATTGAGTCTGGATGGGTACAGGTTAATCAAGGTCTAGCACAGGCCCCTGGACATTCGTATGGTGGATTTAAGCAATCAGGTATTGGTCGTGAATTTTCACTTGAAGGGATGCTTGATAGCTTCACTCAAAGAAAAAATATAAGCATAAACCTAACTACACCGTCAAAAGAAATCTAATAATGCTTACTCTTTTTCATTACGACAGAACTAGTGCAGCTCAAAGGGTGCGTCTGTGTCTCGAAGAAAAATCTATTCCCTGGGAAAGTATAATTGTAGATACCGCGCTGGGAGATATTGATCAGCTTCCAAAAAATTTTTATGAGCTAAATCCCAAAGGCCTTGTTCCAGTGATTATCGATGATAACCTTGCAATACCCGAATCTTTAGTAATTATTGAATACCTTGAGGAAAAATATGGCGGAAATCCGAAATTAAAACCATCAAAGCCAGAAGATCTTGCCCAGATGCGTCTTTGGATGCGTAAAATAGATGAAGGGATCCACGTCGCAAGTCGAACAATTGGTGTATGTCTCGTGAACAGGCATATTTATAAAAAGAAAGACCCAGGGCAGATTAAAAAATACTACAAAGAAATGAAAGATAAAGTTCGCAAAAAAAATGACCAAATAAATATTGAAATGGGAATAGAGTCGCCCCTTCTAGAAGAGGCAATGATTGAATTTAAGTCACTCTTCGTGGAAATGGATGAACATTTAAGTAAAAATACGTGGCTATCTGGTGATAACTACTCGTTGGCGGATATCTCATTTGTTGTTTATTTACATCGACTGGACTCCTTTATGATGAGACCCTTATGGAAAGATTTCAAATATCTTGATAATTGGTATGAGAAAATTAAAAAAAGATCTGCATATAAAAAAGCAATATATGATTGGGGAGATGTCACTGCAGATCAGAGGGCTCAAAATGGTAAAGATGCATTCCCAAAAATATTGGAATATTGGAATAAGGCAAAGTAATTAGGATATCAGCATTTGATCGCCTAAATGAGAACCACTTAAATAAGCGGCTTCAATCCTACCTTGAACAAACCAGTCTCCACAAAGACCAAATTTATTATCTTTATCCAAAAAAAATTCAATATTATTTTGTTTCTTTATATTTGCATAACGCCAGCCTTGTAAACCAATATAATTCGCGCTTTCTGTTTTTATCGGAACTAAGTTTGATAATTCATTGCAGAGATAACCCTTTACCCAATCCCTATCCCTATCAATATTCTGTGATGCCCATTTGTTGGTTGAGTGAATCAGAAAAGTTGTATTATTTGCGCCTGGGAGCTTTGATGAGTTTACCGATAGCCAGCTAATATCTGCTCCCTTTATTAGTGCGGCATCAAATCCTATATCCATTTTTTCTTCGTAACCAAGCATTAGCGAGTAACATGCAAGCATCTCGTAACTACTGATTTTACTGTATAAATTAATCACATCAGGTATCATTTCAATTACTTGCTTGGGCGGTATTGCAGAAACTACCCAATCAAACTCACCAATGTTAGCACCAGCTTCATCATATAGTTCCCATTTTGTACCTTGGGCAACATTTGCTACTTTGTCTGACAACCTTACGTCCAATCCATCTGCCATATACTTTCCAATAGAATTCATGGAGGGCGTTCCAATGTAATTTGATGGGTCATCCCCCCAGATGCGATTATTCGTAATTTTACCATTATCAATTTCAACAAAACGTGCTTTCCAAATATCGACGACGCCCTGATCAATCATAGGTTTTATGTATTCCCTAAATTCATCTGTTTTAACTTTGAAAAACTGAGCTCCATGGTCGAATATAAATTCACCAGCTCTTCTTGTGGCAACACGTCCCCCATAGCCGCGTGATTTTTCAAAAACGACAACTTCAAAATGTTTTTTTAACTTGTTAGCTAAGGCAAGGCCAGATATACCGGCTCCAATTACGGCGACTTTATCCATAGTTTCACCAGATTTTAATATATGGTTATACTACAAGCCAGCTATGAGTGCTTCGAGCTTTTTCTTACTTTTTCCAACAACTCTCGTAGATGCAATATCATCGATATTTGAGAGATCCCCATCCACAACGACCAATGCGATCATGCCCATGCTCTTGTGCGGAGAACATTGGTATAGATATATACCAGGCTCATCGAAGGTATAACTGAATTCTTTATTCACCTTAGATGGTTTCTTTGGAAGAACCGCGCTTTCTGGGGCGCTAATAAACTCTACGTTGTGTCCAGGCGAAGTAGTTAGCCAATTAACTGTATCATTTAGGTCAACATATAAAACATCTTCAGAATAAACCATCTTTTCCCCATCATCTCTTTTATTTAACATTTCGACATCATATGTTGCAGCGAACACGTTATTATGTATAAAAAACAGGGTGACTAGAGTAAAAAACAGCGTAAATCTATTCATATTATTTGTCCTTGTAAAAATTTGTATCAATAAAACGTTTTAGATAGTTTAATGGTTTACATTTCATATTATCCCTTAAGGTTTCCTAACCTTGATTGGTTTTTTTCTACCAGGGTAACAAGTTGTGCAGATTTCGCAATCAATACCAAAACAAGCTCTGGCTTGGCAATATTCACGACCATAAAATATAATTTGTAGATGTAATCTATTCCAGTTTTCTTTCGGAAATAACCTCTTCAAATCTTTTTCTGTTTGAACAACGCTTTTTCCATTTGTGAGACCCCATCTCTGAGCTAGCCGGTGAATATGAGTATCAACTGGAAAAGCAGGGTAGCCATGGCCTTGAGACATTACAACTGATGCGGTCTTATGACCCACACCAGGTAAAATCTCTAACTTTTCATAAGTATCCGGTACTTGACCATTAAAATCTCTGATCAATATTTTGGACAGCTCCTTTATCGCTGATGATTTTTGGGGCGCTAAGCCACAGGGTCTTATTATTTCATAAATTACATTTAAATCAAGACGACTCATATCTTTCGCATTATTTGCTAACTGAAAGAGGTTCGGCGTAACTTGATTCACTCTAATGTCCGTACATTGAGCGCTTAGCAGTACCGAGATGAGCAATTCAAATATATTCTTATGATCAAGCGGGATGGGAGGATCAGGATATATCCTGTCCAATATTTCAAGAATATTTTTTACGCGTTCTGCTTTGTTCATTTTCAATTTTATTTTTCTCTAATTCTAATATGATAAGATACTACACAATCCAAATGAATATGGAATCATGAAAAGACTGGCTTACATAATAATTATTCTAATAAGTTATACCTCTCTTTCGCATAGTAAAGAAATTAATTGCGCTTCCCGTAATGTGAATGTAATAGATGCAGACACAATAAAACTTTGCGATATAAAAATACGCTTGAATGGGATATCCGCCGCAGAAAGAGGTCATAAGACCTATAAATCTTGCAAAAATACAGTAGAAAAAATTATCTCTGAATTCGATGCTATCTCATGCAAATTAACAGGTGATATGACCTACGACCGGCATGTTGGTATTTGTGCAGTCTCAAAAAAAGGTAAAACCGAAGATTTACAACAAAAAATAATAGAGAATGGTTGCGCGAGAGATTGCAAAAGATATTCAAAAGGGAAGTATAAAATCTTCGAGACAGAGGCGTCAAGAGAATTACCCCTTCCGAGCTATTGTAAATGAGATATATTTTTTATTGCGATTAAATATTATCAAAAAAAGATTCTGTATTTAATGAAACTTATATTTATGTTATTTTGCTAATAAGGGGCCATAGCTCAGTTGGGAGAGCGCTTCGCTGGCAGCGAAGAGGTCGGGGGTTCGAGCCCCCCTGGCTCCACCATCATAAAGTTTTAAATTTTAAAAGTCTAATTTTGCTAGACAATCTAGTGATCTCTGATGATTATAATTTGGCTGCCACCTAGTAAGCTTACATGATGGCGAAAACGGCTGTAATTGATAATCTTCTTTTGTGGGCTCCATGAATGCACTTTTTTCAATATCAAGCTCGCAATTTAGATTGGAATGGCTATAATATTCACTTCTTTTCTTATCAATATACTTTTTGTCTCCACCCCTATCACTCATTATGTCATTCTTGTAATTAAGATGATCATTTTTCCCCCAACGAGAGTTTCTTTCTGTCACTGCACCTGGCGCACATAATTGTACAAAACCTATTGCATGGAATAGTTCATGCAAATGAGGAACCCAAGCATCACTTGTCTTCTCTGCTCCAAGATATACAACACCAGCATTAATCTCAATACTCCCATTTGGTGTTTCGAGAATCGAATCCCCCACTTGTCCCCACTCTCTTTTGTATTTATCCTGGTAAAAAATCGCATATAGTTTTCTCGGATTATTGAAGCCACGACTGATTGCCATTCCTGTAAAATAGCCTGCACCATTTTCTATTTTATTGATTTCTTTACGCGTTTTGCTGACTCTAATGAAACTAACATCCAACTTTCCGTTTTCTTTATAATCTAATCTGAATTGTTGCTGATTTGTGTATTTTTTTAGATGAACATTACCTTTAGAAACAATATCTTCAATCGTTCCGTTGACATCATATTTTTTATCCTTTGAGTCAGCAGCTAGGATATAAATGGCATGGACTTGATAATCGCTGCTTGTGTCCGCTTCATCATAAAAGGATCTGCCATCTATATCATCACCATCTTCTCTTTGTAATGACTGATTCTGATCCTTATAATGTATGAAATTATCATCATTTGAATAGACCATCCATTGGCCCTCCAAGGTGTAAACTTCCTCATCATGAGATATCGAAGGTGAAATAAATAGAAATAAGATAAGTGGAATTGCTAATAATTTTTTCATTGCTTTGCCTAACACCTATAAAAATAACATGATACAATAAAATCAGTCCGATGGACAGCAAGAACATATGTGATATATTCAATAGTGAGCATCTAATGAGTAGAGTGAAAAAAAATAACTTAATTTGGTTAACAGTGTTTTCTTGGCTTTTGGTTCTATGGGCAAACGCTTCTAATTCTACTGAAAAATATTCAAATAATATAAAACCCTTATTCATGGCTTTAGATAATAGTCTTCCTAATTATGTAGGATATGATTGTTGGCATGGATACGAGGATATACTAGATAATCTTAGAGATGCTCAAAACGGTGTTCCCCCTGAAAAGGATAAAGTTAAAATAGCGGAGTGCTTGATGAATAGCGCAAAGACGGAATACCCCCCGCTAATCTTTGCTACGAGTGTATTTAGTGATGAGTCAATAAACGCTGTAACTAGAGGAATTGAAATCGTATCAAGTCGTCTCGGCAATTATGGTCCCTATCACGTCTACTTAGTTGGCAATAACGAAGAAAAAGGGTTTGTTGTAGACGTTGAAGAAATTGCTAAAATCTACTGTAATTCTGCTGATAAATATACCGAAGAGCCATTTGAAAACTGCTTTGAAAATGCTATGAATGATTTCCCGAATTTTGGATGTTGTGGCGCAGCACATAATCCTTCACATGGGATCGGTCAGAATATCAGATACCAATCCGCAGTTTTTAGTGAAGATAATAGATCTACAAAAGAAGGCCGCTCCATCATTACCAGTGCGCACGAATATATTCACGTATATCAGAATGGGTTCTTTTTATGGGGTAATGACATTGCTGCCGAGCAAGCAGGGTTGACAGAAGAATACTCTCATGGACCAGTATGGCTTGAAGAAGGATTTGCTGAAGGATTAGCTCAAAAATTTACCTACCAAGATGGCTATAACAATCATTATAAAGATTTCCTCAATGAGGCACTAGATGCTGCAATAAAAGTCAATAGGATCCACAAATTTACTCTCCGTGATATTGCGACGCGGCAAGATCAAGCAAACGTGAGAAGTATTTGTGAAGAATGCCAAGGGTGGCTGCAGTATGAGACCGCAGCTATTGCATTAGCGGTCCTTGAGAGCCAAATTGGTAATGAGAACTTTATAGATAGTTTTAAATCATACTACGGCAATGTACCAATAGTTGGCTGGGAGTCAGCATTCGAAGTTTCATTCGGAATGAGCATGAATGAATTCTATGAGATGATCGATATCTTTATGGAAAAGCCAAAAAAAGAGCAGAGGAAAATCATACATAAATTACTTTGATCAATCATGATAAACTCTGACAACAACATTACTAAACAAATAAATTTTATCGGAACTTTGATATCTTCAGGAAAAATTGGAGATGCCGAGCCTCGACTTCAAGAATTATTGAAGAGTTCAAGCAATAATTCCGAGCTTCTGCATCAAATGGGCTGTGTAAAATTTTTCCAAGGATTTTATGAAGAGGCAATCCATTATTTGTCCTCTGCAATTAAATATAAAAAAAATAATTCTGACTATTATTTCTGGAGAGCGCTATCATATGGGAGAAAAAATGACAATTTGCGTGCAATCATTGATTATAGGAAATCATTAAGTTTGAATGCGAATAATGCATCATGTATTCACAATTATGCGAAAGCTCTTGGTCGAGAGGGTGAATGGCAATCAGCTTTTAAACAAATTGAGAGGGCCATAAAAATACGCCCCGAAGATACGGATATATTAGTTACCAAAGGATTTGTAGAATATAAGCTCGACCAACTTGAAGCGGCGGATCATACATTTAAAGAGATTATAAAGTCACAACCTCAGCATTATGAGGCAATGTACTTCAGGGGTTTTACCAATTTAAAACAAAAAAATTTCGAAATAGGCTGGGAATTATTTGATCATCGCTGGAATAGCCCATCATTCTTATCGAAGAGATATAATTTTGAGACAGCAGAATGGAATGGCTCTTCCCGTGGAAAGAAGTTATTGATATGGGATGAACAAGGACCTGGAGATCAGATCATGTGCTCACTTTTTTTTAATAAGCCTATGAACAATTTTGATGAGATATTTATTTTGTGCGATCCACGGCTACAGGGAATTTTTAGCAGGAGTTTTGATAAAAATATTACGTTTTTACCGAATGATTATGATATTAAAAAAATTAAATATGATGAGCATTTATCAATGTTTGGTCTACTAAAATATAATGCAAAGCCAGATCAAGATCCAAAAACAAACCAAGTCATATTGAATTTTGATGATAAGGAGGTAAACAGGATAAAAGGAAAATTAAAAGGTGAAAAAAAGATTTGTGGCATTAGCTGGTTTTCTGAAAATAATCAGTCTGGCAAAGATCGCAGTTATAGTTTGTTAAACTTTATAAAATCATTTGGAAATTCAATGCATGATTATGTCTACGTAAATCTTCAATATAACTCGTCAATCGAAGAGATCAACCAAGTGAGCCGTAAACTTGGTGTAACCATTTATAACGATGAAGCAATAGATCTTTTTAATGACATCGATGGCCTACTAAATTTGGCAGGCGCTTGTGATTTTATTGTATCTATTGACAACACAACAATACACATTGCCGGCGCAGCAGGCATTAACACACATGTACTTCTTAACAGGCCTTGGGACTGGAGATGGCTAGATGGTATTAATATTTGGTACCCAAGAACACGTTGTTACCATCAAGAAGTGGCAGTTGACAGAAATAGTTTCCTAAGACAAACAATTAGCAAAATTTGTCGAGAAAATAATTGAGAGTGCAAAATAACCAGACTTTCAATATATCCATAATTATGAGATAATTCTTTATGTCTGACTCTATCCAAAAATATCGAAATCTACTGTCTGTTTTTTGTGACCAAACGGAGAAATATGGTGATGCGCCATATCTTTGGTCAAAAAATAACAAGCATTATCAATTCCTGAGTTGGAATGACACATACCTTCGAGTTAAAAAATTAGCAAACTATCTAAAAAAAATAGGTGTTGAAAGTGACTCAAAAGTGATGCTTGTCTCAGAAAATAGGCCTGAATGGCAAATAAGTGACTTAGCCATAATGGCAGCAGATGGGATATCAGTCCCAGCATACACAACAATTACATCGCAAGACTATGAATATTTAATAAGCCACTCCGAAACAAAAGTTATAATTGTATCCTCTGAGTTGTTATATTCAAAAGTTGAGTTAGCTTTAAATAAACTGAACATAGAACGGGATGTAATAATTATCGATGATTTTGGACCAAAAAAAAATAATTTAATTACAATACATAAATGGGATGAAATTCAGAGCAAGCCTGCTGACAATAATATAGATCATATCTCTTATCAGGCAATAAGAAAAAATAGAAAAGATATTGCATGCATCATATATACCTCAGGAACTTCTGGCTTCCCAAAGGGTGTGATGTTAAGTCATGGTTCAATTCTTCATAATTGCGAAGGTGCCTTCAAAATACTCGGACCGGAGCTAAATGATATTGAGAATGTACTTTTTTTATCATGGCTCCCACTGTCACATTCATACGAGCATACCTTGCAGTTTTATAATTTATATTCGGGTAACCAGATTTACTATGCAGAAAGTCTAGACAAGCTACTTCAAAATCTTAGTGAGGTAAGGCCTCACTTGATGTCTGCGGTTCCTAGGTTTTATGAAAGCCTTTTACAGAAGATTTCTCTACAAATGAGCAAAGAAAGTAAATTAAAACAGAAATTATTTAATGACACAATCGCATTAGGGCGGAAATTGTATGAGTATGATAAACTCTCACTTGGGAGTAAAATGTATAATAAAATTTTATCTCTTTTGGTTCGAAAAAAGATCGGAAATAGATTTGGGGGCAGATTGGTAGGGCTGATCTCGGGTGGTGCTGCTCTAAATTATGATGTTGGAATATCTCTATACTCTCTTGGTATTCCAATCTACCAAGGATATGGGCAAACAGAGAGTGGACCCGTAATATCTGTAAATTACCCAAAAAATAACAAGATCGATACCGTAGGTCGATTGTTGCCTAATACTGATGTGAAGATATCAGATGAGAGCGAGATTCTTGTCAAAGGTGAAAATGTAATGAATGGCTATTTTAAAGATCCGGATGCAACAAAAAATGCATTTTCAGGAGAATGGTTAAAAACTGGTGATGTTGGGGTTTTTGATAAGGACGACTACTTAGTTATTACAGATAGAATGAAAGACATCATCGTAAATTCTGGTGGGGATAATATTTCTCCTACGAAAATAGAAACCATGCTGGTAATGGAGCCTGGAATAAATCAGGCAATGGTATATGGAGATGGAGAAAAATATCTAGTAGCAATTATTGTTATTGATAAAAGTTTTATAAATGATATGGAGCCCTCAAAAAAGATTATTGATGAAGCACTGAAAAGAGTTAACGATCAACTTTCAACTATCGAAAAAGTAAAAAACTATATTATTGTTGATGAAGAATTTACAGTAGAAAATGAAATGATGACCCCATCTATGAAAATAAAAAGGTATAAGGTGCTTGAAAAATATGAGGAGGCTTTGAGAGCGCTATATTCAACATGAAGATTACTTATTATCCCTACATCGCTTTGAACAATATTTGACGTCACTCCAATTTAGTTTCCACTTTTTTCTCCAGCTGAAAGGTTTTTTGCACCTAACACAAATTTTTTCAGGCAGATTTTTACTCATTAATTTGTTTCCGGTTTTTTAGATATAAAAAAAAAGCCAGCACTTCATATAAATGCGTTGCGAGAAAATATACAACTTTAAAGTCAAGCAGTTTTGCAAGAAGCTTATAGCGATCAATCTTTGACCAAATTAACTTAAATGCATCTACGCCAATATAAACCTTATCCCCTTCACATACATGAAGTTTTCTAATCAATTTAGCTTTATCGATTGAGCCCAATTTCTCAGGTAAATTTTGATGCAAATCTAGATACTGAATTGTATCTGTATTTTGTTTTTTATAGTGATTAATTTCGAACCTACAGATCGAGCAAGAATGATTATAAATTACTTGAATGGTAGGCTTTTTCATAAGAAGGAAGTTTAGGGGGTTATAAGTGTTGGTGGTTGTACTAGACAACCACCAACGTTGTTATTATTTTGCGTCAGATGTAGCAGCAACCCATATAACAACACCAAATGCGATTTTGTTAACAAAATCAGCAAGGTTGTATATGATGTTAAGCGCATCTGCACTTCCGGCACCAGCATAACCAAGTACATAGCCGAGTGGGTAAATTGCCCAACCGACTGTTACAATGATTCTCAAAGCATTAAATGCTCGTTGAGATGCTGGAGTACCATCACTTGCACTAATTTTACTTGCTTCACCAGCAAATATTTCGTAAATGATGTAGATCCAACCTGCCATTCCGATAATGAACGCAAGCCAGACATTCATTGCACCAACTTCACCGAGATAACCGGCAACTAGCATTACAATTGATGCGATCAGCAGGCGCCAGAATAGCGACGCTGCAACCACAGCAATAGCTGCCAGTATTAAGTAGAATTCAACAATTTGAAGTGGTACGGTTAAAAGCCAGTCTACATATCGGAATACGATTGGGGACTCGCCTGTGCTAACCCAAACATCACGCATGTAGAAATAGTGGATGGCAGCAATACCTGTAACCATTGCGGCTACAGTTAGAGATGTTTTCCATTTACCAACTGCGCGATCTCTTTCTACCCAGAAAAAGAATGTTGCTGCAACCATAGCTGCAGATATAATCCAGAAACTTACGCCGACGTAATCAGCTGGATTGAGTTGTCCTGTTGTCATAATAGTTCTCCCTTTTAAAAATTAACTATATAACCCCTTATTTCCTTACACCTAAAATATTGGAAAAATATGCTAAAAACAATGTTTTTTTATAAAAAAGTAGTAACTTTATGTTAACTATTTTTGCTTTGTTATTACGTCAACTAAAACTGCAATAATCAAATTTAGGATTGTTATTGATCCTATTGCGACAAAACTAAAGAAGTATACCCATGCCCACCAAAATATCTCCTGCATAGGTAACATTACATTTTCCCAACTTGATAGTGTGAGAACTTGAACAAGGGTAATCATCGATATTCCAAGATCTCCCCATCTCTGAGGATCTGATTGTCCGAACAAAATGCTTCCAAATGAAGCATAAACATAAATTATTATGAATAGGAGCAAGGATACATAAAATACTCTTTTGATTGATTTTAATAGTGCCTCTATCAGTTCTTTAAGCTCAGGTATGGCAGATATTAATCTCAAAACTCTGAATATTCTCAATAATCTTAGCACCAGTATTGATGAGTTTGGGCCAATTGGAATGATCGAAATTATCACAATTAAAGTATCAAAAACATTCCAGCCATTTTTAAAAAAATATAATTTTTTATCCTCTGCAAAGAATCTTATACAAATTTCGATAACAAAGAAAATTGTAATTAGAGTGTCTAAAAAGTAAATAAATGCAACTGTTGGTGCAGGTATATTATATGTTGAAACACCAACCAGGAAGGCTGATAATATAATTGCAATAATAACAAAAGCTTGGAAAAATCGATTATTCTTTATCCTTTCGAATAAACTTTTACTCATAAATTCAAACCTGTTTTTTTGTTATTTTCTCTACCCAATCACCAAAATCACTATCAATATTTTTGATAGGAAAGCTCAAAATACACGGCATTTCATATGAATGATTTTCTTTAATGAGTGCAGATACCCCATCAAAATTTTCTTCAATTGTCTTTAGTAGTAACGCACACTCACTTTGACTAGAAATCTTGCTGTCCCACTCAAAGATGGATAAGGTCTTTGGAATGATATTACTGCACGCAATCAAATTCTTATCCAATAAAATCTTTGAAATATGTGCCGCTTCGTCTTCTGACGTACATGTCGTATAAATCATAATAAAATTCAACGAATTTTTCTTTCAATAAATAATATAACGAGAGTATATAACAATATCGAGTTCAATATATGCCATATCCAATGTGTGCCATGTGAAAATTGTGCACAAGTAAATAAATCAAGCTGCCTAAATCCAAGTGATACCATGAAGATGAGAGATGTGAGAAATAGTCCATATGAGATATCCCTTTTATTTTTTCTATATGCAACACATGCAATAATTAACATAGAAAATAGAGCCATCAGGTATGAGGATACCTCCTCAACGCCAGAATAACTCAATGAATAATTTAAAAATAAAAATAAAAATATTGAAAAAAAAGAAATAACTTGAGTTTGTTCAAGATAGAATCGGACGGCGAGATAAAGGTATAAGATTATAAAAATCAATATTGGAACCGTATCAGCTATTAATGACCATAGATTTCCGAATAAATGGAAAAGAAAACTGCCCGTACCTATTATAAAAACAAGAAATATAAGTATTGAGGAATAAATTCTCAGGTTTAGATGTTCATAATTTTTTTTATTATATTTTTTTAGCAATAAAAAGAAGGCGACCCAAAAAGCAAGATTAGTGAAAAAGTTTATTGGTTCAGAGAATACTTCAGAAGATACTCTCTCACAATATATATCAATACTCTGACTAAGATTCACATTTCACACTATTTTTGACTTATGCTTTCAATTCTCTCGTTTGCTTCTCTCAATTGCTTTATTACATTCCGCATTCTCGGCATCATATTTTTTTCCCAATAATTAAGCATTTTTATATCATCCCTGTTTGTTTTATAAATTTCAGAATAATGTAAAATTAACTCGTCAGACCCCACTAGGAAGATACCATCATCTGTTTCAACGGTTGGGAAACTTGCCTTTTGACCTGATTTATCAAGTATATACATAGTAATTTCCTCGTATGAAGGTTCATCGGCATGAGCCACATTAATATCAAAATCTTCAAGTTTATCTATCTCATTCAGAAAAATTATGAACTTATATGAAAAAGGACAGCCCCCCTTCACAAATAATTTGTTTTTGATCATTTTTTCTCCTCTTTGCTGCTTTTTAATTATTTAATAAACTGACCTGTATTTAATTCATGCATCGCTTGCATCAGCTCATTTCGTGAATTCATGACGATTGGACCGTGCCATGCAATCGGCTCCCTGATCGGCTTTCCTGAAACAAGAAGGAACCTAACACCTTCTTCACCTGTATGAAGAGAGACAAATTCTCCGGGATCAAAGTATATCAAGGTTTTATTACCCGATAAATCTCTTATATTTAATTCCCTCCCCCCAAACTCTTTTTCTACTTTTATTCCAGCTGGAGCTGAAGCATATTTGAAATCTGCCTTTCCATAAAAAATATATGCAAAAGTCTTCTTATATGTATCTATTTTTATTACTTTATGAGTATGTGGCGGTATGGATACATCCAAAAACTCTGGCTCGGCTGCAATGCCATCAACTGGTCCTAGAATCCCTCTATAATTACCAACGATAACTTTAATTTTTGATCCATCGTCATCCTCAATAACGGGTATACTTGATATCTTAATATCTTGATACCTTGGCGTTATCATTTTTTTTTCTGAGGGGAGATTTGCCCATAATTGAAAGCCATGCATCTGACCGTTCTTATTACCCTGGGGCATTTCTTGATGCATTATTCCAGACCCAGCAGTCATCCACTGAACATCACCACCCGATAATAATCCTGTATTTCCTAAACTATCTTTGTGTTCAACAGTTCCCTCCAAGACGTATGTTATCGTCTCAATACCTCTGTGTGGATGCCACGGAAACCCAGCCTTATAATATTCTGGGTCATCATTTCTAAAATCATCTAAAAGTAAAAATGGGTCAAATTTCTCTGGCTCCATGAAGCCAAAAACTCTATCTAGAGAGACCCCTGCACCTTCAATAACAGATTTCGGTTTTGAGATTGTTGTTATTGGTCTAAACGACATATCAATCCTTCAACCTAGTAATTTTACTACTGTAATAACTGCCATAGTAATACCTAATGCGAAAGATACTATTATCACCAACCCAAGGATGCTTGCAATCCTACTTAGAAAATGTGGCACCTCTATATTTTTAATTTCGCGGGACTTAATCTTATGAAAGATATATCCAGATAAAAGAAAAATTGCTAATAATATCAATGTATATTTAAATTCGTCTATCATATTATCTTCTCATATAGGCATCTTAAAAGAGTTTACTAGGTTCAATAAAAATTATATCCTTATAATTAAATACATGCAAATAGGACAAAAAAATGCCAATTGTTAAGAAATTTAATGATGCTGAATACATTATCATTGATCAAGATATTAAATGTAAAAATTTACTCCGAAAAGATGACCTTGATGATAGCAGAATAACAATTGATTATTATAAACTATCAAATAAATCCCATTTAGATTATTTAAATAAAGATAGCGATATTAGCTGGATACAAATATTATCGGGAGGTGTAAAGATATCTGACGCTAACTTAAATAAGGATCAGATTGTATTAATTAAGGGCAAAGGAGAAGTGCAATTAAGCGCAATCAGCGATACGGAGTTGGCAATAACAAAAATTAATAATTATAAAATATTTGAAAGCAATGCTTCAGATTCCTATGACTCGCAAATTAACATAATTAATTGGGGGAATGAACCAATTCTAAAATCCGAGCATGATGATAGAAAGAGGGTATATTTGTTATCAGAACTCCTTGCAGGCACAGACTCAGTTAAAGGTGAGTTGATAATATACCCAAAAAATACATCCTGTCCTGAGCACTATCATGTTGGAGCACAGCACTACCAGTTAATTACTGAGGGTGAAGTCATTGCAGTTCTGGATGGCAAAGAGACAAAACTTGAAAAGTATGATGTTTTATACAATTTTGAGAACGAGCCACATTGGTTTTATACAGATGAAAACAGCTGCGATTTTGTAGAGTTTTTTGTACCAGGAGAAAATAAAACAGTATGGACAAAAACAACCAATGTTTGCACTTGGTCGCCTATGGGTGTTGATATAAATGGCCAGTCACCGTCAAGACATATTGAAAAACATGTACATGGTGAAGGAAAAAATATATAAAAAGTGATCTAAAGATGAAACCACACCGTTAAGTTGTTGTGTGGGTAGATGATAGTTAGTATTACCAAACCTCATCTTACAAACTATATCAACATATCCCTATAAATCCCTAAAGGTTGATTTCACTTACCCACACTATACCTACTCAATCCTTGTTGCCCCAGTTTCACATTGAATAAATTTGTCATCTTTTTTAGTGTATGCCGCTAAAACAGCTTCTTTTGTATTATCAGGGAAAGCAATTACCATGTGTTCAACAAGAATATCATCATTCTCATAAACGCATCTGTGACTTTCAACATCAAAAGCGTCACTGTTAAAAAACCCCTCAATCATTGCTAAGGTTTCTTCTTTATTCATTGTTGTCCCAGTCTGATGTCTAACAAATGTGTAGCTTTCAGATAGTAGCTCACCAAATGCAATGTGATCTTTATTTTCTCTTGCCAACTTCATTTTTTCAAAAAAACTCATAACTATATTCCTTTAATTTAATTATCAAATATTGAAAGATTTACACATACGTATTAAGGTATAATATTCACTATAAACATTAACACAACAATGAATTTAAACGAATACGAAAAAATAGATAGAGAATATCTTATTCACCCTATGACTCACCTTGCAAAGTTTGAACGCGGTGAAATCGATAATAGAATTATGAAAACTGCAAGGGGTGTAGAGATAATAGATGCCCAAGGTAACTCATTTATAGACGCTTTTTCTGGTCTGTATTGTGTTAATGTTGGTTATGGTTGCACAGATATTATTGACGCGATAAAAAAACAAGCTGAAGAGCTTGCATATTACCATTGTTATTATGGAAATGCCACGGAGGCTTCAATCAAATTATCTGACATGGTAATTGAAAGGTCACCAAATAATATGAAAAAAATATATTTTGGTTTATCTGGCTCTGACGCTAATGATACCAATATTAAATTATTATGGTACTACAACAATCTTATCGGTCATACGAAGAAAAAGAAAATAATATCAAGGAGGGGTGGGTACCACGGAGCGAGTATTTTTACGGGTAGCCTCACAGGAATAGAAACATATCATTTTAATTATGATTTACCTATCGAGGGGATACTTCATACGGAGGATGCATTTTATTTCCACAGAGCTGATCTTGATCAAACAGAAGATGAATATTCCCAATTTTGTGCGGATCAGCTTGAAGAGCTTATTTTAAAAGAAAATCCAGACACTATAGCTGGGTTTATTGCTGAGCCTGTTATAGGAAATGGTGGACTGGTACCTCCGCCGCATAATTACTGGCCTAGAATTAAAAATGTGTTGGAGAAATACAATATTGCACTAATATCAGATGAGGTTGTGACAGGCTTCGGCAGACTCGGAAAAATGTTTGGTGTTGATTATTTTGGGATTGAAGCTGATATGATCACTGTCGCCAAGGGCATCACCTCAGCATACTCTCCTCTATCAGGATCAATATTATCAGAAAAAATATCGAATGTAATAAGAGATGCAACAGATAAATACGGTGTGTGGACACATGGTTCAACCTATTCTGCCCACCCAATATCTTGTGCAGCTGGAGTCGCGAATTTAAATCATATAGATAATCATCAACTTATCAAAAAAGGTAAGGATATATCCAAATACTTTAATTTCAAACTAAAGGAGAAATTTCAAGATCACCCTCAAATAGGTGATGTTAGGGGCATTGGATTGCTATCTGCTATAGAGCTTGTTAAAGATAAGAAAAATAGGAAATTTTTTGAAAAAAAGGGGCAGTTATCCCAAGAGATAGTTATGAGGATGGCAAAAAATGGCGTTTTAGCTCGAGCAATGCCAGCAGGTGATACAATTGGTTTCGCACCTGCTTTTTGTATTAATAATGATGAAATTGATACTATACTTGATGTAACCCTTCAAAGTATAGATGAAATAATTAATAATTAATTTGTTCCAATGCAGAAATTATGGCTGGATCTGTCTCAATTGGACCGGTAATAGGAGGTTTTAATGACCATGGCAGTCCTTCAGTTGCCTCTGCAAAAGTAAAATTATCAAGTATACTATGTAGCAACCAACCTTCATCCGACATTATAAATTTTGCTTTATCGGTAATAAGAATAGAGGGACCTTCTGCCAGATTTAATTGGTCTCTAATTTTCTTAATATCTCTTCCAGAACCCGGGCTAGTTGCAAAATCGACACTATCAACAAACCGCCTCGGATCATGAGGCATCAGAATGATTAGATTTGGTATTAAACATGCAATATCATGCGCCCCACCCGACCCAACCATCCTTATCTTTGGATCGTCATAGTCTCCAATAACGGTTGAATTTAAATTTCCAAATATATCAATTTGGGCTGCAGATAGTAAACCAACGTCTATTCGTCCAGCCTGCAAGTCTGAAAACACAGAGAGGCTATCTGTTATCATATCCGCACCATGTGCGATTGATGGGCTACCAGTCGAATAAGATTTAGAAAGTGGTAGAGCACCAATTGCCCCAGACTCATAAATAAGGTTGAGTTCAGGCTCAACACTAAGTTTTGCCAGGCATGCTGCGTCGGACGGAATACCAATTCCAACAAAACAGGACTTATATCCCACAAGTTCGGATGCTGCAATTATTGCGATCCGCTGATTTGGGCTATATTCTCTGAAATCAATTTTCATTTTTTACTCCACAAAGCCCCTGTTCAAGCTCTTTGATTTTTGTATTTCCAATTAACTTTTTATATGCTTCGATATTTCTAGCATCATGAACCCAATTTTTAAGGTAGCTAGATAGCTTATCCTCATCCCGTGATATTGTATCATATTCTATATAATGATTATCATCCCGTGAATAATGACCTGAAACATATGACGGGTATGCACCCCATGGAAGTTCAATGATATTAGAAACTCTGTGTGATGGTATAACTGTTTTTTCTGGTGACTCTTTTATTTTTGAATTACTAATAATTTTTTCTACACTGACAATAATCTTATCTGATGCCAGCGCCCCTTCGATAGTGTCACCATCAATACCCCACATTTGAATATTTCCATACTTATCAGCTAATTGCGCGTGTATTATTGCAATATCAGGCTTTAGCGATGGAATCGCTGAAAATTTTTGATCTGTGTATGGACATTTAATTTGTTTTAGATAATCAATATTACTTGGCTTATCTCCAATCTGAAGAATCTTCGATGGAATAAAACTCACACCCATCCTTGCCGCATGTAATCTCATTATGATCGACTGGTTTGTCCACTCTTCAATTTCTACTGATTTTTTTTTGTATGCTCTGCTGAATGAGTGGGACAGACCAACCGTCGGATTTCCAACATAACCAAAAATAACTTTTTTAACAATTTCAGATGCAATTAATTGATCGAATAGTATATCTGCCCCCGATCGGCAAATGGTTAAATCTAATATTTTTTGGCGAATTAGCTCATGCGAGAGATGAAATGGTATTAAGTGACCAAAACCACCAATAAATATAGTATCTCCGGCATTCACATTATTCCTTATTGCGTCTTGTGATGTTGAAGTTTTATCAATCATAAAAATTTGATTTTTAAATAACGTTTTTTGAACGAAGTTCTTTTATATAATCTTCCTCGTATCCAAGAGAGGATAAGACGTCATTATTATCTTCTCCTAGAAGTGGTGGTGCTTTATCTATCTGAGCTGGTGTATCAGAAAATCTATATGGAACACCTAACATCTTGAGTGTTCCAGCTTCTGAATGCTCTATATTTACGACCATGTCATTAGCTATAGTCTGTTCATCTGCTAATGCGCTTTCAACAGAATTCACAGCGCTTGCAGGAATATCTGAACTTAACAATTTCTCTAGCCATTCTGTAACTGTTTTGCCAGCAATGACATTCTGTATTTCCTGATCGATTAATTGTCTATTTATTACTCTATCAGCATTTTTAGTGAACCTTGTATCTGTTGCCCACTCTTCTTTGTTCAAACATGTGGCAAATTTTGCAAATTGAGTGTCGTTTCCAACAGCAATAGCAATACTGCCATCTTTCGCCTCAAATGTCCTGTAGGGTACAATATTTGGATGCCCGTTGCCAAATCTTCTGGCGGGCTTACCGCTAACTAGGTGATTTGCCGCAACATTAACTAACATTGAAATGCTGGTTGCATACAGGCTGGTCTCTACTTTTTGCCCTTTACCAGTATTGTATCTGGAATTTAATGCTCCTAAAATAGATATTGTTGCATTCATCCCTGTGCATATATCGACTAATGCAACACCAACTTTCATGGGTTCCCCATTTTCTTCCCCTGTGATACTCATTAGCCCACTTTCAGCTTGTAGTAGAAAGTCATACCCCGGTCTTTTACCTCTTGGACCTCTTCCGCCATATCCGGTAATCTGACAATGTATAAGTTGAGGTGCTTCTTTCTCTCTCCATTCGTCACTGATTCCATAACTATCCATTGTGCCATACTTAAAATTTTCTATCAGCACGTCAGCATCCTTAAGAAGTTGCTTTAGGATAGTTATGCCTTCCTCAGATTTTAAGTTTAATGTCACACTTTTTTTATTTCGATTAATACCGAGGAAATATGCAGCTTCACTTCCTGCGAATGGAGGGCCCCATGCTCTTGTATCATCACCTTTTCCAGGTTGCTCTATCTTGATGATTTCTGCGCCCATATCCCCAAGGTTCATAGTGCAAAATGGACCCGCCAATATTCTGCTTAAGTCTAGCACCTTAATGCCAGTTAGAGGGCCTTTTTCTTTTTTAGCCATAAATTGTCCTTTTTGTGCTAATTAGGTCTTTCATTCTCATCATTATCAAGCCCGTCAAGATATGCCTCAACATTTTCTTTTCTTCTTTCACGGAACTGCTGAAAGTCAGGCTTTCTTTTTTCAAGAAATGCATTCATGCCTTCAAGAGACTCTTCAGAACCCCATACATGAGCAAGAAGTTCCATACCATGCTGCCAACTTGCATATAGTGTGTCGGAGTCATGATTGAGTGATTTCTTTGTCTGTCTTATAGTCTGACCACTTCTTTCGATAAGCCCCTCGCACCACTTCTGGGTTTCTTCGTCTAATTTATCTTTTGGAACCACTTTGTTGATTAATCCGATGCTTACAGCTTCTTCTGCAGTGAATCTTCTCGCCATAAAAATCATTTCCTTTGCTAACCTTGACCCAATTAGTTGCGGAAGATATTGAGTTGCCCCAACAGTAGGACAGGCCCCGACTACTGCACCGCTTTGCCCAAATATTGCGTCATCCGCAGCAATAACCAAATCACACCAAAGTGCAAGCTCGTGACCACCACCCATACAGTAGCCATGAACAGATGCAACTACTGGTATTGGTAAGCCTCTAATCGCCATTGCTAACGCTAACATGCGATCATTCCAGTGCGCCGCGTTAATCCAATCTAACCTCATCATTGCGTGAAAATCACCCCCCGCAGAGAAAGCCTTATCACCGACCCCATTAATAACAACGCACACGATTGATGGATCGTTAC
Organism: uncultured Rhodobiaceae bacterium; assembly: GCA_913030915.1. GTDB lineage: Bacteria > Pseudomonadota > Alphaproteobacteria > Rhizobiales > TMED25 > TMED25. The sequence goes on along the minus strand of CAJWEW010000001.1, from coordinate 60,175 downwards.
GCGTAGATAGTACAGCGTCAGTTAACTCATCCAGAGTCTGCTCACGGAATGCATTTCTTACTTCAGGTCTATTTATTGAAATCCATGCGACCTTATTTCTAATTTCAAATAATACTTCTTTGTATTCACCACCAGCTTTTGACATTTTTACCTCTGTTAATTTTATTAAATTTTTGACAAATGAAAATTATCATTCTTTTTCATGCTCTTCAACCTCTATCAGTGCACCACAAACCTCACTTGGGTGAATAAAATATAAATTTCTTCCATGATAGCCTGCTGTTGGCTCTGATAAGATATTTATTTTCTTTTCTTTTTGGTCTCCATACGCCTGCTTGAGATCCCCAACAGAAAGACAGTAATGGTGCAATCCACCTTTTGGATTTTTTTGCAAATAATTAGCGATAGGTGATTTATCACTCAAGGGTTCCATAAGCTCAATATTTAAATTTGCAAAAGATACAATCGCAATCTTTATGTCTTGCTTTTCTATTGTTTTGATATCCGATACTCTAGCGCCGAAAACTCTTTTATATTGGTTTATCGCCTCTTCAATATCTGGAACTGCATGCGCAATATGGTCTACACTAAAATTAGAATGACTCAATTCGTTCTCATTATTATTCATAATTTTATCCATAAAAAATAAAAATAATTATCTGTATTATTTTATATATGTATAAAAAAAAATCTATGTATAATAAAAAATATTTTATATGTTACTTTACATGTTCAACCAATTAAAATTTACCGTGAGGAAATTCAATGTTAAATCCGTTTAATCAACCAGAGCTTATAAAAGCTGAAGTATTCACAGAGCTGCCAGAGAAATACAGGGATACAAAACAAACAGCATGGTCAAACCCGAATAGACAAGGCGCAAAAGTAAATCAATTTCTTGAAGGCCCCTCTTTTGACAGAAAGGGTAATCTATATGTAACAGATATTCCTTTCGGCAGAATTTTTAAAATAACTCCAGACGGTGAATGGGATATTGTTTGCGAATACGATGGTTGGCCAAACGGATTAAAATTCCACAAAGACGGCTCCGCTTATATTGCCTGCTATAAACAAGGTTTAATGAAATTAGACGTAAGCTCAGGTTCGATTGAGCCAATTATAGAGACTATGTATTCCGAGGGATTCAAAGGCCTAAATGATCTTCACTTTACATCAAACGGGGATCTATATTTTACTGACCAAGGTCAGACGGGAATCATAGATCCAACTGGGAGGGTATTTAGGTTAACGGCCAGTGGTGAATTACATAAACTTGTGACAAACGCACCGAGCCCAAATGGTATAACGGTGAATAATTCCGAAAATCAAGTATATGTAGCTATAACAAGGTCTCAACAAATATGGCGACTGCCTCTAATGGCAGATAACAGTGTGAGCAAAAGCGGTGTTGCAATACAGTTATCTGGGGGCCATGCTGGACCAGATGGACTTGAAATGGACTCCGAAGATGGAATGATTGTGAATCACTTAGGGGTTGGTGTTTGGAGATTTGATAGTAATTGTCTGCCAACACATCTGATTTATACGGATAATCATAGTTTGATGACAAATACGGCATTTGGTGGTCCAGATAGAAAAACGCTCTATATAACTGACTCAATGAATGGACGGATAATGAGGGCTTCATTACCGGTTGCGGGCAAACTTTTATATGGATTGTCCTAGTTAGAATTTTAAAATATTGATAGGGATATATTGGTGTAATTATGAATAATGCTCAATTCATTAATGATCTTGATGATACATGTAAAGCAATTTTAAAAGAGAAATACCCTCTTTTTAGTGAGGCAGAATATCAAAGAAGATTTTCCCTTATTGAGACTGTCATCAACCAAAAAAAATTAGATAAAGTTATCATATATGAAGCACTTGGCTCAGGTAATGCTGTCCAATACTTTACTGGATGGCATACAACACAAGAAGCTCTTGTTGAGATTAGAGAAAATGAAAATTTAAATTTGTATGTAGAACATTACAATCACCTCCCAATGGCTGAGAAGCTTATCAATGATAGAACAAAACTATTTTGGGGGCAAAGACAACTCGCAAATAAAATATTACCTGAAATGATAGATGACCTCGGTCAAAATAATACCATAGGAATAATTGGGAGATTGCCATACAGCTATGTAACCCAGCTTCAGCAAAAAAATATAAAAATCATTGATATCTCCAAAGACTATAACTTGATGAGATCAATAAAAAGTAATGAGGAAATATCGTGGATGAAAATTGCTTCTGCACTCACAGACGAGGGTATAAATAATATTGTCTCAAACCTAGAGCCAGGGCTCAATGAACACGAGATGTCTCAGATAACGCAGTGCGGTTATTTAAAGCATGGAGGTCACAAAATAATCAATTTCTTTGGAATCACCGATATGGATAATCCAGAAAATTGTGTTCCGTATCAGTATACATCAAATAAAAATATTACACAAAATGATATAATTACAACCGAGATAAGCTCGCACTTTTGGAATTATCCGGGTCAGGTATTAAGGACTATTGGCTTTAAAAAAATGACTCCACTATATAATGAGTTGCACGCTGTAGGTGATGAGGTCTTCAGCAGTATTTTTTCAATTCTAAAAGATGGGACTACGATTGAAGAAATCAATGCAGTCTCATCTAAGATTGAGGATGGCAGCTTTTCAATTTGGGATGACTTAATTCATGGTTATGGAGGTGGCTATTTAGACCCAGTACTCGGGACAAAAAGCCGGCCAGCTAGTAGCTATGAGGGGTTTACATTTAAGGAAAATATGACGGTTGTTATTCAGCCTAATGTCATAACAAATGACCATAAGGCTGGTATTCAGACTGGTGAATTAGTTCATATACAAAAAGATAAATCAGTTAGAATGCATAGCTTCCAGATGGGATATATTGAGCTGTAAGTTGATTTGATAATAATCAAATATCAAGATTGGAAACCCTCAAAGCGTTTTCCTGTATAAACTCACGTCTTGGTTCGACCTCGTCACCCATGAGCCTTGTAAATAAATTACTTGCTTCATCAGCCTCTTTTACTTTTACTTGTAATAGCGTTCTCATGCCAGGATCTAAGGTAGTTTCCCAAAGCTGATCAGGGTTCATTTCACCTAGACCTTTATATCTCTGTATTGAAGCACCTTTTCTTCCATTAGCAAGTACCATCTCAAATAGCTCCGTCGGTGTATGGACTATCTTTTCACTATCTTTAAGCCTTAAAACCCCTGGCTTTAGATAAATTTCCTGAAGCTTGGATGATAACTCATTAATAGCTATTGCATCAGATGAGTGCATAAACTGCTTATCAATTGTGTAAATCTCATTTACTCCTCGATTTTCTCTTTCAAAGATCAAATCATTTGTTTCGTTTGCTTTTCCCATCCAAGTATTAGTAGATTGGTTAATGCTAAACCTACTATTCAGCCGTTTTGCAATATAGCTTGCAGTCTCTTTAGCATATTCCCGATTATCATATAATTTATAATCTAATGCGCCAGCAATTGCACATTCTTCTATTATAAACTTTGGATATTTGCTACTTATTTGTCCCATTATTCCATTCAATACACTTGATATTTTAAGTATTTCTTTTAGATCATTTGCGCTATGTTCTGCACCTGAGCCACTTTGGTATACTGCATTATCAAGCCCAGATTCAAGGAGGTACTCTTCAAGCTCTTTATCAATTTTTATATATCTTTCAGATCTATTTTTGCTTACTTTATAGAGAGGGGGTTGAGCAATGTATAGGTAACCCCCATCAATCAACGGCCGCATCCACCTGTAGAAAAAAGTTAGTAATAGCGTTCTGATGTGCGCACCATCCACATCAGCATCTGTCATAATTATAATCTTATGATACTTTAATTTCTCTATATCAAACTCGTCTTTTCCAATGCCGGTTCCTAATGCTGTTATGAGGGTTCCAATTTCATTCGATGAGAGCATACGATCAAATCGAGCTCTTTCAACATTCAATATCTTACCCCTCAGTGGTAGAACAGCTTGACAGTCTCTATCCCTTCCTTGCTTTGCTGATCCGCCCGCTGAGTCACCTTCAACAATGAATAACTCAGACTTTGCAGGATCTCTCTCGATGCAATCTGCAAGTTTACCGGGCAAACTTGATATATCCAAAGCCCCTTTTCTTCTCGTGAGCTCACGCGCCTTCCTTGCCGCTTCCCTGGCAACAGCGGCCTCAAAGATTTTGGAAATTATACTTTTAGCCTCGTTCGGGTGCTCTTCAAACCAGCTGCCGAGGGCATCATTAACACAGCTTTCCACAATCGGACGAATTTCTGATGAAACAAGTTTATCCTTAGTTTGACTAGAAAATTTCGGGTCTGGAAGTTTTACTGATAAGACACAAGTCATACCTTCTCTTGCGTCCTCACCTGTTATCTGGATTTTGTCCTTTTTTTGGATATTCGCCTGCCCTGCATAATTATTTATAGTGCGGGTCAGTCCCGCACGAAAACCTGCTAAATGCGTACCCCCATCTCTTTGAGGGATATTATTTGTAAAACACAATATGTTTTCGTGATAACTATCATTCCAACAAAGAGAAATCTCAACAGAAAGACCTTCTTTTTCAAGCTTAAGATTTATCGGTTTATCAATCAATAATTGTTTGGATTTATCTAAATACTTAACAAATTCTTCTAATCCGCCAGTGTAATTCATACTGACAGACTTATTATCGACGCCTCTATTATCAGATAAGTTTATCTCAACCCCTGAATTCAAGAATGCTAACTCTCTTAATCTGTGTTCTAATGTCTGAAAATTGAACTTAATATTTGTAAAAATCTTATCAGAAGGGTGGAATGTAATTTCTGTTCCTGAAATCTGATCTTCACAAGGCCCAACTTCCCTGAGGCCTTCTTTTGGCACGCCATCCAAAAAAGACATTTCGTGAATGGTCTTGCTTCTATAGATTTTGAGATCTAACTTAGATGACAAGGCGTTCACAACTGACACGCCCACGCCATGCAAACCACCTGAAACTTTGTATGAATTTTGATCAAACTTGCCGCCTGCATGTAGTTGAGTCATTATAACCTCAGCCGCCGATATACCCTCTCCCTCATGCATATCAGTTGGGATGCCTCTACCATTATCTTTCACTGTCACAGAACCATCTGGATTTAAAAGTACATCAACCTTATTACAATGACCTGCTAATGCTTCATCAATTGAGTTATCGACTACCTCATAAACCATGTGATGCAGACCGGATCCATCATCAGTATCGCCAATGTACATGCCGGGTCTTTTTCGCACAGCATCTAGTCCCTTAAGGACTTTTATCGATCCAGCATCGTAGTCTTTTTGTTGCTCAAGATTTGTATCACTCATACGAGATTTTAAATGTATTTTTCAGTAATTATATTAGATAAAAAAAAACGTGATTCTGCAAGTTTATAATCGATTAGACCCCTTTATAGCTCAGTTTTCCATTATTAATATTAAATATGTCTGCTTTATCACTTATAAAGTCAAATAAAGGTTCTGATGTACCTGTTAACCAAGTCTGTGAACCAATCTCTCCAATCTGCTCAAATAAATTTGAAACTCGCTCATTATCCATATGGGCAGTAATCTCATCCAATAAAAGTATTGGTGAAATACCATTATTAATTTCTTGATATACTCGGGCTTCAGCCAAAATCACTGAAACAAGAAGATTTTTTTGTTCTCCAGTTGAACAGTTCTCTGCATACATATCGTTTTTATTATAATAAAGTGTAAAATCGGTTCTATGAGGACCTACGTTAGTTCTGAAGGTATCTCGGTCTCTTATACGGGATTGAAAAAATAATTCTTGAAGCTGTGCTTCTATTTCTATCATTGACGATCGTGTATTTATATCACCAAGCTCCTCCCGCATGACAATCTTAGCAGATGGGAATAAATTATTTTTTACTTCTGCGTCCATAATTTTATTGAGTCTATTTGTTGCAATTTGGCGTGATATAAGTATGTTTGCAGCAATTTTTGATATCTGTTTCTCTATTTTATCAAGCCAACTTTTCTTATTGTCCAAGTCCACTAGAACCTTATTTCTTTGCATGATTAGTCGATCATAATCTTTAATATTTTGCTCATGGCTTGGTTCGATTAAACAGACCAACTTATCAAAGAATTTTCGCCTTTCTGTTCTTTGCCCAATAAAAAGTCGATCCATTTGAGGTGTAAGCCAAATGATCCCAATGTAATCATTAAACTCTCGGGAGCTTTTTAAAAATTTACCATCCGCACGGCATTGCCTAGCTTTACCCTCTATCATTTGTGAATTGCCTATCCCTGTTCCTAATTTTGTTATTCCCTTAGCTGTTTTTACCTCCATAAATATTGACCATCCACCGTTCCCATTGATATTTGATTGCTCAGATAATTGCGCACCTCTCAAGCCTTTTCCTGAAGAAAACATTGAGATAGCCTCAATGATATTTGTTTTTCCCGACCCGTTTCTTCCAACGAGAGCAATAAATTTTTTATCGGTTTCTATTTTTGTGAAACTATGATTTCGGAAATCTGTCAGATTCAATTTGCTAATATCAACATAACTTGAGGCTGTTTTTTCTACATTATTCATAAAATATATTATAGCCAGATTAAGTAATTTTAATTATTTATTAGACTTACTGACACCGACTCTTGCAGGTCTAAGAATTCTGTCGTTTATACGATAGCCTGGTTCTACTAGATGAACAATTATTCCTGTTTCTTTTTCCGTGTCAGGAACCTCGAACATTGCTTCATGTAAAGTAGGGTCAAATTTTTCACCTGTAGGGTCAAATCTCTCAATACCATTTCTCTCGAGTATTTGGGTTAGTGACCTCATTGTTAATTGCACGCCTTCAAATAAGGTTTTAGTTGTTTCGTTATTATCAAGGTTAATGTCCTTGATGCTATCTAATGCTCTCTCTAAATCATCAGCAACGGTAACTATATCCCGTGCAAATTTTGTGGTTGAATACTTAATCGCATCTTCTTTTTCCTTGAGACTTCTTTTTCGATAATTTTCCATCTCAGCTGCCATTCTCAAGATCCGATCATTTGCCTCTTCTAGCATTTCAGTTAAATCAGACTCATCCTTGGTCACCTCATTCATGGAGCTCATATCTGCAAGGTCAGACTCATTCACTGTTGTGGATTCCTCCGCAGTGTTCTCACTATCCTCACGTAATTCTGGTTCTTTCTGTCTATCCTTTTTATCTTTCATTAACTTGCCAATCTTTTAATTTATCTAAATTCATCATAACCATTGATCTTATTATATTCAATATCACAAATTTATCCTAAAATCTTCTTCATAAGCTCTGCTGTATAATTCACCATCGGTATTATTTTACCATAATTCATTCTCGTTGGACCAATCACTCCAAGAACCCCAATAACCTGTTTTTTTTCATTCTTATAAGGTGTAACTATCATAGATGAGCCTGATAATGAAAATAATTTATTTTCAGATCCAATAAAAATTCTCACTCCTTCAGCTTTTTCTGCCATTCCAAGCAATTCCATAATTTCTTGCTTATTTTCTAAATCTTGAAAGAGATGCCGGACCTTTTCAAGATCATCACTTGCTTCAATGTTTGCGATTAACTTCGATGCGCCTTTGACGATTAAGATCTTATCATCTTTATTATAATTTGAATTGCTCCATGTTGCTAGGCCTTGAGTTAATAAATCTTTTGTTTCCCTATCAAGTTCATTTTTCTTGTGTCGGAAATCAGACTCTATCCTTACTATAGCCTCACTCAATGTAAGGCCTCTCATATGATGATTAAGATAGTTGCTCGCAGATGCCAAACTAGATGCTGTAAGTCCCTCTGAATTATTTATAATTCTATTTTCAACTTTACCATCCTCATCTACAAGGATGACAAGAATTTTTGTTTTATCGAGGGACACAAATTCGATGTGCTTGACATATTTTACATCTTTATTCACCGAAACAACCCCCGTGCAATTTGTTAAACCTGATAACATCTCGCTCGTTTTACTCAAGGCATCCTCTAATGTCATATTATTTGTCAAGGCCTGCTCTTTCATAGCAGCTTGATCTGTATCGGTGAGATTGCCAATCTCCAGCATTGCGTCTACAAATAATCTGAGGCCACCCTCCGTTGGTATCCTTCCCGAACTTGTATGAGGCGAATAAATAAGCCCAAGAGATTCTAAATCGTGCATAACATTTCTAATGGAAGCGGCAGATAAATTTATTTTGTCCATTTGTGATATGGTTCTAGATCCGATTGGCAAACCTTTGTCCAAATACTCTTCAACAATTCTCTTAAAAATATCCCGCGACCTATCGTCGAGATGATGCAGATCTGAATTTTTAATAGCCATTTCTCTTGTTATTCTTTTTCTATTTTAATTCTTCATTTTTATACCTTATATTGATAAAAAAAAATAACATAAAATCAAGAGACATAAATGAGAGCAAATAAGAGGGAGATAACGGCAATTCGCCCGATAAAAATAACGCCAGGCATAATAGATAACGCTGATGGCTCCTGTATGATTGAAATCGGTAAGACACGAGTTATATGCACAGCTTCAATTGATAACAGGATTCCATTTTGGCTAAAAAATTCAGGGAAAGGTTGGATCACAGCTGAGTATGGTATGCTACCAAGATCAACAAATCAGAGAATGTCGAGAGAAGCAAAATCTGGTAAGCAAGCAGGACGTACCCAAGAAATCCAAAGGCTCATCGGGAGAAGCCTGAGGGCTTGCACGGATTTGAGGTTAATTCCTGAAAAACAGATTATTATTGATTGTGATGTAATAGAAGCAGATGGAGGCACAAGAACTGCATCTGTAACAGGTGCTTGGCTTGCACTAAAATTTTGCGTAGAACAAATGATGAGGCAAGGGATAATAAATAAAAGCCCAATAAAAAAACAGATTGCTGCCATATCTTGTGGTATTTTGAACGGCGAGGTGCTTATTGATCTTGATTATGAAGAAGACTCAGCAGCTGAAGTGGATGCAAATTTTGTATTTACAAGTGATTTTGAGTTAATTGAAGTTCAGTCAACCGGTGAAGAGCAAACTTTTAAAATTGAAGATTTGAATAAAATGTTAGATTTGGTCAGAGTAAATTCCCAGAAAATTTTTGAAGCTCAAAAAAAGGCAACTTCATAAAAATGTATGACCTTAATCAAGATAAACTGCTAATTGCCAGTCACAATGTGGGCAAAATATCTGAATTTCGTGAACTTCTTGGATTATTGAAAATAGACATATCATCATCTAAGGAATTAATGCTGCCCGAACCGGTTGAGGACGGCCTATCATTCGAGGATAATGCACTAATTAAAGCAAAATCTGCATCCAATTTATCTAATTTAATTTCTCTGTCTGATGACTCTGGTATTGAAATTGATGCATTGGACAAACAGCCCGGTATATACTCCGCAAGGTGGGCAGGGCCAAATAAAGATTTTAATTTTGCAATGCGTGAAGTTACAAGATTACTGGATGAGAAAAAAATACCATTTGCAGAGAGAACAGCAAGATTTGTCTGTGCATTATGTCTTTTTCATCCAAATGGGGAATATCATTTTTTTGTAGGAAAAGTTGAAGGCAGGGTAGTTTGGCCACCACGCGGTAAATATGGTTTTGGTTATGATGCAATATTCGAGCCAATTAATATGAACAAAACATTTGGAGAAATAACATCTAGTGAAAAACACTCATGGACACCAGAAAAAGTTGGGTTATCACATCGAGCAAAAGCATTTGCAAAATTTGTAAGTTATCTATCTCAGAAAAAAAGTGAATGATGTCCGAATTAAGTATTTATATCCATTGGCCCTATTGTTTGTCTAAGTGTCCATATTGTGACTTCAATAGTCATGTTTCAAATAAAAAAATTGATCAAGAAGAGTTCCTGGACCTCATTGAAAAAGAGATAGATTACCATGGTAAATACATAGATGACAAAAAAATTTCATCTATTTTTTTTGGCGGGGGAACACCATCCTTAATGTATCCTAATATTATAGAGAGAATTTTAACTCATCTATCCGCCCGATCCAATATTGCGAATGATACGGAAATTACCATGGAAGCAAATCCTACCAGTGTGGAGTCACAGAAATTTAGAGATTACTCAAATACTGGCATAAATAGAATATCAATTGGTGTTCAGTCATTAAATAATAATGATTTAAAAAATCTAGGAAGAACTCATACAGCTGAGATGGCAATTGAAGCAATTGGCATTGCACAAAAATACTTTAAATCGGTTTCTATAGATTTAATCTACGCTCGACCGGGTCAGGATGAAACGGCATGGAAGTTGGAATTAGAAAGAGCGCTGTCCCTTCAAACACAACACTTGTCTTTATACCAGCTAACAATTGAACCTAAAACTATGTATGAGAAGTTATATAAATCGGGAAAAATTAAACTACCTGATGAAACACTTTCTAATGAGTTGTATCAAATTACTGAAGAGATTTGTGATAAATTCTCACTGAGGAAATACGAAATATCAAATTTTTCAAAAAGAGGATTCGAGTGCAAGCATAATTTAAATTATTGGAATTGCGGAGAATGGATAGGTATTGGTCCAGGTGCTCACTCACGCGTTAGAGAGGAAAAAAAACATAGAAGGTCTCTAGTAAACGAATATGACCCATATAATTGGGGTAAAAGAATTAGAAAATTTGGTCACTCTTTAATCCAAAACAGTATTCTCACAGACGAACAGAACCAAGACGAATATATTGTAATGTCGATGCGAACAAGGGATGGTCTAAACATCAATAAGTACGAAAACTTAGGTGGTAAATTAAATAAGGACAACATTAATTTACTCATATCCAATGGCTATTTGAGCAAAGATAAAACGGAAGAAAATATAAAAGTTACGAGAAAAGGATCACTAGTTTGCGATAGTATAATATCTAGTTTAGCAGACTAAAAATAATTGGAAATAATGAAAGATGGAAATTACCCCAGGATTATATCTTGTATCCACACCTATTGGAAACCTTGAAGACATTTCGCATCGTGCCGTGAGAATATTAAACTCTGTTGACATGATTTATTGTGAAGATACTCGTGTATCAAAGAAACTTCTCAACCATTATCAAATCAAAAAGCAGCTATTCGTGTACAATGATTTTAGCGGCGAAATATCCCGCAATGAAATTTTAAGTATACTCATGGATGATAAAGCGGTAGCGCTGATTTCTGATGCGGGAACACCTTTAATATCAGACCCTGGTTATAAATTAGTCAAATTATGCAAGCAAAAAAAAATACCAATATACACAATACCGGGTCCATCAGCGTTGACTTCATCTGTGGTCGTATCGGGATTGCCAACAGATAAGATCTATTTTTTGGGATTTCTTCCTGGCACTGCATCAAAAAGAAAGAATGAACTTCAAAAAATAAAAAAACTGGATGCGACAGTTGTCATCTTCGAGAGTGCGAAAAAAATATACAAAACTTTAAATGAAATTCAAAATTATTTTGGTGATATTGAGATTGTAATAACACGGGAACTGACGAAGATATTTGAGGAAGTTATTACAAATAAAATTAGTAATATTCTTTCAGAAATAAATAATAAATCTGTAAAGGGAGAAATGGTAATACTGTTTAATACCTCAGAATTAATTACAAATAATCTCGATATTACCGAAGTAGAAAATGATATAAGAAAACTAATAAATGATTTGCCTGTGAAACAAATTGCAAATATGATTCATATGAAATATGACCTGCCAAAAAAAATGGTATATGATCTGTGTCTCAAATCAAAAAAAACTAAATAATATTTTTAATTTTAAAAAAAAATAAGCATAGAAAATATAATATGAAAATCATAGTACAAATGGACCCCATAGAGAGACTAAACTTGTCTGGTGATAGCACTTTTGCCCTTCTTTTAGAAGCACAGAGAAGAGGTTGTGAAATAGATATATATACCCCAAATATGCTGACCCTAAGCGATGGATTATTATCTGCGGAAGCACAGAAGATAAAAGTTTACCATAGCCCTGATAGAATAGAAAAATTAAATGATCCAAGATCTGTGATGCTAGATCAGTATGACGTTTTGCTGATGAGACAAGACCCACCTTTTGATATGAGCTACATTACTGCAACCCATCTTTTAGAAACAATTCAACATAAGACTCTTATCTTGAATAATCCATTTTTTGTTCGAAACTGTCCCGAAAAGATTTTTGTAAATAAATATATGGATTTTATGCCAAACACATTAATAACTCGAAATGTAAATGAAATTATAAAATTTCGAGACAAACATGAAAAAATAATAATAAAACCATTATATGGCAATGGTGGTGCAAATGTTTTTTATTCAGAAGGTGCTGATAGAAATTTTGGATCAATAATTGAAAATTTTCTGGAATTGAATAATGAACCATTTATAATTCAGCAGTTTATTCCGAAAGTCAAAGAGGGCGATAAGAGAATAATTCTCATTGATGGGGAAATTGCAGGGGCGATAAACAGGTTGCCACAACATGGACAAATTAGATCAAATATGCATGTTGGGGGGGTACCTACTAAAACTGAAATAACAAAGGGAGATGCTAGAATATGTAATGCTATCTCACAAGACTTGAAGGATTTTGGCTTATTTTTTGCCGGAATAGACATAATTGATAATCTTATAACTGAGATCAATGTTACCTCTCCAACTGGAATAAGAGAAATACTTCAACTAAGCGGCATTGATGTTGCAAAAATATTTTGGGATCAGGCCGAAAAAAAACTAAATGATTAGAATGATATAATTTTATACACACTCACATGCCAAAAATAACTCAAAAAATTAAAGAATATAATTCACAAAAATATAAAAATAAAATTCTAAGTATTCGCAAGAAAATAACCAAAGAGCCAAAAAATATAGATTTGGACGCAAGATTAGCAAGAACAAAAAATGAGATAAAAGCGGCTCAACAATTAAGATTTAAAGTATTCTATAAAGAGTTATCGGCGCACCCGAGCATACTCACAAGATTTACACGTAGAGATAGAGATACATACGATAAGATTTGCCAACACATGCTCGTTATTGATAAATCAAACAAAAAGAGGGGGATATTATTAATAGGAAAAAAGAAAGAAAATGTGGTGGGCACTTACAGGCTTCTCCCTCAGAGAGATGCAGAGTCTAATAAAGGATTTTATAGCCAAGATGAGTACGACATTAAACCGCTTATTGAGCAGCATAAAGAAAGAAAATTTCTTGAGCTTGGGCGCTCATGCGTCCTGAGTTCGTATCGTAAAAAATCAACGATTGAACTTCTTTGGCAGGGTGTTTGGAAATATATATTGGAAAATAATTTTGATGTAATGATCGGGTGCGCAAGCTTTCAGGCAACGAAACCTGAGCAAATTGATAAGGCATTAAGCTTCCTTTATCATCACGCATTAGCGCCGGAAGAGTGGCGAGTCAAGGCAAAAAAAAATAGATACGTTAATATGAATATGATGAAAAAAGAAGAGATAAACATTAAAGAAGCTCTAAAAATTATGCCTCCGCTGATTAAGGGGTATTTGAGGTTAGGAGCCTACGTTGGAGATGGGGCGGTTATTGATAAGCAGTTTGGTACAATCGATGTTTTTATTGTAATGCCTCGTGAGCTGATTGAAAAAAGATTCGTAGATAAATTCACTTTGTGAGAACATTAAAAAGATTGTATCACATGAAATTTGACGATTATAGGCTATATCAAAGTACGGCAATTGAGCGTTCGGATGTAAAAGCATTATTTGCGGATATAAATGTTTGTAAAAAGCTATAAGTATACAATATGAACAAAGACATAGACATATTAGTAAATCAGAAGTCTCTTGATTTGTGCATAGACAAAATTGTATCGAAATATAGAGATAATATCTCAAAAACCCGTGAGAGCTTAATCACAGAATTATCTGACATAATAGAATCTGCGAGAAGAAAAGCTGAAAGCGCACTAATAAGGCATGGGAGTGGTATTCGAACAGCTCGAAGCATATCAAAATTCCAAGATATACTCATAGAAAAAATTTATGAATTTATAGTCCAAAACATACATTTACCAACAGACCAAGAGAATTTTGATAAAATATGCCTCGTGGCTGTTGGTGGCTACGGCAGAGGAACACTTGCTCCTTTTTCAGATATTGATCTACTCTTCTTGCATTCAAATAAACTTAGTGATTGGACAGAGTCCGTCATTGAATACATGCTATATATTCTTTGGGACTTAGGCTTTAAGGTTGGTCATGCTACAAGAAACTTAGATCAATGTCTTGAACTCTCAAAATCCGATCTCACCATAAGAACATCAATTTTAGAAGCAAGATATATATACGGACACTTGGATTTATATGAAAAATTAGTTCAAAGGTTCAACAAAGAAATTGTTGCCAAGACAGCTGATGAATTTATAGAGATGAAGTTAGATGAGAGAGATAAAAGACATAGTACATATGGTTCATCACGCTTCCTTGTTGAGCCAAATGTCAAGGAGAGTAAGGGAGGCCTTAGAGACTTACATACACTATTTTGGATTGGTAAGTATCTTTTTAGAACTCAGGCTCTAGATAATCTAACAAAAAACGATCAATTCCTTACCTCATCCGAATTAAATAGCTTCAAAAAAGCAGAAGATTTTCTTTGGGTTGTACGATGCCACTTGCATTTTATCTCAAATAGAGATAACGAAGTGCTAACCTTTGACAAACAACTCGAACTCGCATCACGGTTGGGATACGCCAAGAGACCTGGTCAAAAAGATGTTGAACGATTCATGAAGCATTATTTTATGACTGCGAAGGAAGTTGGAAATTTAACAAGAATAGTTTGTGCTTCTCTTGAAGAAAAATCGATAAAAAAGGATCCAGCTGTCTATGAAGTTCTAGATAATATTTTGTCTTTTCGAAAAAAGGATAACCGTGAGTCGAATTTTTACATAAAGAAAGGTAGGCTTCATACAAAAGATAATTTTAGCTTCAATAAGAATAAATTAGATTTGATAAGACTCTTCGTCATAGCCGATCGAGATAATGTATTGCTTAGCCCCGAAATAATTCAATCCATTAATCGCTCACTCAAGATTATTGATAATGATTTACGAAATAGTAAACCCGCAAATAAAGTTTTTTTGGACCTATTTTCAAATTCGAGAGAACCTGAAACTATACTGAGAAACATGAACGATGCTGGGGTTCTTGGTAAATTTCTACCTGATTTTGCAAAAGTTGAGGGTATGTCACTTTTCAACCTCTATCATAATTATACTGTGGATGAACACCTTCTCAAGACAGTTGGTTTTATGAGTCAAATAATAAATAATACTCTTAGCCAACCTCATCCATTTTCTTCAAATTTTAATGATAAACTTGATAATAAAAAAGTGCTGCTTCTCTCTTCTTTTCTACATGATATTGGTAAGGGAAGGAAGCAAGACCATAGTATCCTTGGATCCCAGATAACAGAAAAACTATGTACTAGAATTGGAATGAATAAAACCGAAGTTTTCCAGACAGCATGGCTCGTGAAAAATCATTTAGTTATGAGTGATATTGCTCAAAAAAGAGATTTGTATGATCCAAAGACAATAGTAGATTTTGCTAAAATTGTGAAAAATCAGAAAAATTTGGATTACCTCTTAGCACTTACTGTCGCAGATATAATGTCAGTTGGTCCAAGCATTTGGAATGCTTGGAAAAGTGGTCTCCTTAGTACACTTTATAACGAGACATCAAATTATTTGAGCGGAGATAAAAATAAATATATTGAAAATGAAAATAACTGCATCAAAGCTCAAAATAAATTTAAAGAAGTAGTATCTGACTGGCCAAAACTACTCATAAATTCATACGTTCATAGATTTAGTAATAACTACTGGCTTACGACCTCTATTGATCAACAAATCGAACATGCAAAGATCTTAAAAGATAAAGACTCAAAAAATATCTCCCTTGAAATTTATTGTAAAAAAAATACCAAAAATAATACAACAACGATCACACTTATTGGACCTGACTATCCTAATTTATTAGAAACACTAGCCGGTGCATGCTCACTCTATGATGCGAACATAATTGATGCCCAGATCGAAACTACTATAGATGGAATTGCAATTGATACTATATCTGTCAATCGAGATTTCCAAGATCATGATGAAGATAGGAGAATGATAAGAATTTCAGATTGCATAAAAAAAAGCTTAGGTGGTGAATTATCGCTAGATAGTGAGATATCAGAGAAAAGCACAAAAATTCGCTACGAGAAAACTTTTGAAGTCAGAAATGAAGTCAACATAACGAATGAATTTTCAAATAACTCGACTGTAATTGAAATTGAGGGTAGGGATAGACCCGGATTGCTCTATCAAATTGCTAATAAATTGAAAGAGACAAACGTCAATATTAAATCAGCACACATTGTTACTTTTGGAGAGAAGGCAAATGATATCTTTTATATAACAAATCTGTTTGGAGAAAAAATTTCTTCACCTGAAAAGCTTTTACTAATAAAAAGTATGTTGCTATCTTCAATGGAAGAAAATAAGTAACCTAATTTATGAATATAATCAAACCATTGTTTCGAGTTTCTGGTATGACGCTCATAAGCCGATTACTAGGATTTATCAGGGATATACTAATTGCCGCAACATTTGGTGCAGGCAGTATCGCTGATGCCTTTTTTATTGCTTTAAAGTTTCCAAATATTTTTAGAAGAATTATGGCAGAAGGCACTCTAAATATGTCCTTTATACCAATATTTTCAAAAAAACTACCCTATAAGGACGAAGCAAATATTTTTTTTAGGGAGATTTTTAACTTCTTATTCTGGTCCTTACTGCTAATTGTCAGCATATTTGAAATACTCATGCCAGCAGTAGTATACTTAATCGCACCCGGATTTTTGCAAGATCCAAAAAAAATAGATTTAGTTATTGATTTAGCCCGTATTTCCTTCCCATATCTTTTTTTTATATCTCTTATAACACTCCTCTGTGGGGTCTTGAATTCACTAGGAAAATACCTGCTCGCGGCATCAATGCCAACATTTGTAAATATTTCAATGATAATAGCTTTATTACATGTGCAGACAATGGAAATACAAAATACTCGTGCGGCAGCACTATTATTGATGGTAAGTTTCTTACTCTCAGGTATTTTACAGCTAGCTGTATGTATTCATGGATGCAAAAAACATGGCTTCTTCCCGAAGATAAAACTACCAAAAATTTCAGATAATATAAAAAAATTTATGATTTTAAGCTTCCCTGCTATTGGTGCCGGGGGCATTATTCAAATTAATATTCTAATTGGCAGTATTATTGCATCATATGAAGACAAAGCTGTGTCTTATTTGTATTACGCGGATAGGATATACCAGCTTCCACTCGCTATGATTGGCATCTCTATGGGGATTATACTTCTTCCAGAGCTATCAAGAGAAATCGCACAAAAAAATTCAAAAAATATTAATCTCATTCAGGAAAAATCACTTGAAATATCACTCCTTCTTGCAACTCCAGCTGCATTTGGCCTAATTTTTCTAGCTCAAGAAATTATAATGGTTCTATTTGAGCGCGCTTTCTTTACGTATGTAGATACAATTGCAACCTCTAGTGCATTAATTGTTTTTGCCTTGGGATTACCCGCTTTTGTTTGTA
Source organism: uncultured Rhodobiaceae bacterium (assembly GCA_913030915.1). Lineage (GTDB taxonomy): Bacteria > Pseudomonadota > Alphaproteobacteria > Rhizobiales > TMED25 > TMED25. The sequence goes on along the minus strand of CAJWEW010000001.1, from coordinate 42,473 downwards.
TTAAAATTTTTCAAGTGATGTTTTTTTCAAGAGAAAACACAAGGTCTCCGATGATCTTCGCTGGTATAACCGTCCTAGCAAACGTAATTATATCGCTGCTACTATTCAAATATTTAGGTTATCTAGGAATTGCAATCGCCACAACTATTTCCTCATGGATAAATCTTTTTTTACTTTATCGAGAATCTGCTGCAAAAAAATACTTTATTATCAATAGAAGATTATTTAATCGTATAATAAAAATTATTACAGCCTCAATAGGTATGACATTTATCCTATTTTTAATTCAAAAAAGTTCATCAATTTTAGAATTTTCAGAAGGATATATTGTTAATTTTTTAATACTTTTATGCTATGTTATTTTTGGAATAATTTTTTATGGAATAATTTGTCATTTACTCAAAATTATTGAATTAAAGTCCTTTTTTAGATACATGCGATAAAGTGATGAGAGTTTTTTCCGGTATACAACCATCAGGTAACCTACATATAGGTAATTACCTTGGCGCAATTGTAAATTTTGTTGAATTACAAGATACAAATCAATGTATTTATTGTGTTGTAGACTTACACTCAATTACAGTATGGCAAGATCCCAATAAGTTAAAAAGAAATATTCGCGAAATAACTGCGGGATTCATTGCCTCGGGTCTTGATCCAAAAAAAAGTATTATCTTTAATCAGAGCAGTGTTCAAGAACACGCTGAACTATCTTGGCTTTTAAATTGTGTCGCAAGAGTTGGTTGGTTGAATAGAATGACTCAATTTAAAGAAAAAGCAGGAAAAAATAAGGAAAAAATGTCTGTTGGCCTATACACTTACCCGATATTGATGGCGGCTGATATTCTTGCCTACAAAGCCACCCATGTGCCTGTTGGGGAGGACCAAAAGCAGCATATTGAGTTATCTCGAGATATAGCACAAAAATTTAATATTGATTTTCGTGATAGGATACTTGAAATTACCTCGAAGGATGAGTTTTTTGTATTACCTGAGCCAATGATAACTGGACCTGTAACTCGAGTAATGTCATTGAGAGATGGTCAGAAGAAAATGTCGAGTTCAGAATTATCTGATATGACAAGAATTAATTTGCTAGATACTGCAGATCAAATTTCTAATAAGATAAAAAAGGCCAAAACAGACTCTGCAGCCATTCCGGAGAATATAATTGAAATCAAGGATCGTTATGAATTGATAAATTTATTATCAATATACGCAGGAGTAAGTGGCCAAAGCCAAGATGATATACTTTGTGAGTTTTCTGGGAAACAATTCTCTGATCTAAAGAAGGGCCTTACCGATTTATTAGTTCAAAAAATTTGTCCAATCGGTAATGAAATGAATAAGATAATTAACGAAAAAGAGTATATCGGAAACATACTTAAAGATGGAGCCGAAAAAGCAAAAGCAATCGCGCAGCCTGTTTTAGAAGAAACAAAAAAAATAATAGGTTTAACATAAATTTATGCCTATAATATTGGTATTGAGTTAATATTTTTATTAAATTAGATGCCTAAAAAGATAAGAAAATTTTTAGTAGTTGTTGACGACACTTCAGAATGTCATAGGGCAATCAGCTATGCTTCCAGAAGGGCCATGCAGACAAAAGGAAAGATAACTTTACTTAGAGTTGTGAACACATCTGATTTCAAAAATGTTTATGGAGTTGAAGCTATTATGAAAGAAGAGGCCGAAGAAAACGCTAGGGAAATACTAAAAACATATTCCGAGAATGTAAATGTAGACACTGGTCTGGTTCCAGAGCTAGTTGTAAGGTTCGGGCAGCCGACCACAGAAATTATTGATTTTATAAATGAAGATGGCTCCATTTCACTTCTTGTGTTGGCTGCTGCTACAGATAGCATAAACCCAGGGCCACTTGTGTCACAATTTACAGGATCAAGAGCATCAAATTTCCCGATCCCGATAACAATTATACCAGGGCAAATCACCAAAGATGCCATTCTAGAATTAACCGCAAACTAGACTGAACGGTATAAATATAAAACTTGAATTGTAAATATTTAATATTTAAATTAGGAATAGAAGGGAATTAATTATGTTTATTGAAACTGTATCAACACCAAACCCGAATACACTTAAGTTTATACCTGGTTGTGATGTTCTTCCTGGATCAACAAGGGAGTACAAAAATTCAAAAGAAGCTGAGGAGTCGCCTCTAGCAGCAAAGATATTTTTAATCGACGGAGTATCTGGTGTTTTCCTCTCTGATGATTTCATAACGGTGACAAAGTCTGCATACGAATGGCCACAACTTAAGCCAATTATACTTGGTGAAATTATGGATCATTTTTTATCAAATAAACCTATAATCGTTGGAGTTAGTCATGAAAAACAAGAGGAATTTTTTGACCCCAAAGATAGCGATACAGTTGATAAAATAAAAGATCTCATACAGACTAGAGTTCGCCCGGCTGTAGCACACGATGGCGGTGACATCACTTTTCAAGGATTTAAATCAGGGACTGTTTACTTAAACCTGCAGGGAGCCTGTGCTGGATGCCCAAGTTCGACGATGACTTTAAAAAATGGTATTGAGAATTTACTAAAACATTACATCCCTGAAGTAATGGAAGTTGAAGCTGTGTAGTTTGCTATGATTACACTGCTGGTTGATGTTGTGTCAAACAACTCAATAATTGCCTTAATAACCGATAATAAACCTAAAACTATCGAAAAAATAAATCTTGATAGCAAACAATTACACAGTGAAAACGTAGTTCCCGCACTAGAGTCAATCATTGATAAGAGCACTTTTAGTTATTTAGATATTAAAAAAGTGGTTTGCGTGATTGGGCCTGGAAATTACACAAACATAAGAACAGGTCTGGCAGTTGCAAAAAGTATTTCTTTAGTAAATAACATAGATGCATATGGCATAACGCAGCATGAACTTATTGCACAAACTTATCGATCTTCTGCTATCTCTAGCACCCTTGCTATTATAACACATTCGACAAATAACAATTTTTACTACAAAGAATTTAATGCAACTGTTCCCGATCGGAATGATCCTATTCTACTCCACGCAGATGAAGTACTAAATAAAATTGATAAAAGAAAAATCAACATAATTGAGACTGGAAATGAATTTCTGAGTTATCTAATTAAAAATAATTTCAGCGTTAAAAATCTTACAAGTAATTATATAATCCCAGATACTAATTTAGGTAAAATTTGTGAATTAAACTCAAATATTGCCAATAATATCGAAGCAAAATACATTAAAACCCCAAATTTTGTGAAATATAAAAAAAAGGATATTTATGGATAATGTAGGTACGTGTTTTAGTTGTGCTAGCAAAGGAGATATTGAAAAAATCCTAAAAATAATGAGGAGTGGATATCATGAATGTTGGGACAAAAAATTTTTTTTAAATTCAATAAAAAATAAAAATTCAATTCTATACATACTGAAAAAAAGGGGGTGCGTGGTTGGCTTTATTGCAGGTATGATATCGGAGATAGACTGCGATATCGTTATGATGGTAATTGACATCAAAAGTCGGCAAAAAGGTTTTGGGTCTTTATTACTGAGCAACACGCTTTGTGCATTGAAAGGCATGGGTATCACAAATATTTACCTAGAGGTTGCTGTGAATAATATCCACGCGATAAATCTCTACGAGAAAATTGGGTTTAGAAAAATTAGTACCAGAAAGTCATACTACAAGTACAACGAAACAATGATTGATGCAGCATTATATCAAATGGCCAACACGAAAAATTGATGTTATATTGAAGATAACAGCAAACAAAGAGATGACCAAAATCGGATGGTTAAAAATAGAATAGAACAAAAATGTATACAAAAAGGCTTGAGAATGACAGAGCAGCGTAAAGTTATTGCTCAAGTGCTCTCATCATCTGATGATCATCCGGATGCGGAGGAGTTATACAGAAGAACCACCTCAATAAACAACAGTATTTCACTTGCAACAATATATAGGACTCTCAAACTCTTTAACGATAATGGTATATTAGAAAAGCATGAGTTTAAAGATGGTAAATTTCGTTATGAAATGGTTTATAAGGATCACCACGATCATTTGATTGATATTGAAACTGGAAAGGTGGTTGAATTTAGGGATGAGGAGATTGAAAAACTGCAAGAGAAAATTGCCAATAAATTGGGCTATAGTATTATAAATCACCGTCTTGAAATATATGCAGTAAAAAAAAATAAGTAATAAGAAGTAATTAATTATGTCATTTCTTAAAAGCTATTTAATTATTTTTCTCATCATTGTGATAACTACTTTACTACTTCCGGTTCAAGTATTACTGCATGTATTTCAAAGTCGGTTCTCAAAAATAATCCCGATGATTTATCACAGAATCATTCTAAGATTGCTATCAATAAAAATTGTTGTAAAAGGAAGTTTGGGTGAAGATGGGTCACTAATTGTCTCAAACCATGCCTCGTGGATAGACATACTTATAATTAGCTCAGTAATTAAAACGTCCTTTGTATCTAAAAGCGAGGTATCAAGGTGGCCTCTCATAAGCTGGTTAGCAAAACTCCAAAGGACAATATTTATAAATAGGAATAACCATAAGGAACTTGCTAAAACAGCAAGTAAAATACAAGATAGAATATCTAATAAACAAAATGTTGTCCTGTTCCCCGAAGGAACATCAAGTGATGGAAATAGAGTCCTTCCGTTTAAATCATCAATATTTATATTATGTGAACTTTCAGATGACAGTAAACTTAACATCCAACCAATATCAATCGCTTACACTAAATACAACGGATTAAGTATGAATAGAATTGAGCGAATGCTAATCGCTTGGTATGGGGATATGGATTTGCTTAGCCACTTATATAACATAATACGCTCAGGCTCGTTTGAGGTAGAAGTAACTTTTCATAATAGAATTGACATATCCGAAAAAAAATCTAGAAAAGATATTGCAAGTGAATGCGAAGCTATTGTGCGAGATGGATTCCTGCAGTCTCTTAACAGAGGAGTGTGATAACTGTGAAAAAAGTATTCATCAAAACATATGGCTGCCAAATGAATGTATATGACTCCGAACGAATATTAGAATCTCTAGACAAGAAGGGCTTTACTGAAACAAAAAACTCTGATGAAAGTGACCTCATCATATTCAACACTTGCCATATACGAGAAAAGGCTGCTGAAAAATTATATTCTGATATCGGAAGATTAAAAAAACAAAGTAATACAAAAAAAATTGTAGTAGCTGGATGTGTTGCACAAGCGGAAGATAGTGAGATTATTAGGAGAATGCCTGATGTTGATATGGTAATAGGTCCACAAACTTACCACAAGCTTCCTGAATTAGTATCTAAATTGGATAAAAATAAGAAAATTATCGAAACAGACTTTCCAATTGAAAATAAGTTTAATTTGCTTGCAAGAAGAAAAAGAATTGAAAAAAAGCCTACTGCCTTTTTAACAATACAAGAGGGTTGTGATAAATTTTGCACCTTTTGCGTTGTGCCTTACACAAGAGGTTCAGAATATTCTAGAACAACGGCAGAATTGATCGAGGAGGCAAAGTCACTTGTTGATCAGGGCGTTGTTGAATTAACATTACTTGGCCAAAATGTAAATGCCTACCACGGAGAGAGTTTAACAAATAGTACCTCTAACTTAGCGCGCTTAATTTATGAATTATCTAAAATATCCGGAATTAAAAGATTAAGGTATACAACGAATCACCCAAATGATGTTGATGACGAATTAATTTATGCACATAGGGACATTGAAAAGTTAATGCCTTATATGCACCTACCAATACAATCAGGTTCAAATAAAATATTAAAGTCAATGAATAGAAAGCATAGTGTTGAAAAATATATAGATATAATTGATAAAATTCGCTCAGCAAAAAAAGGAATAGCAATCTCATCAGATTTTATTGTGGGATTTCCAGGTGAGTCAGATGAGGACTTCAATGACACCATGGAGCTTGTGAGAAAAATTGAATTTGCGCAGGCCTTCTCATTTCATTATTCCCCAAGGCCCGGAACACCATCCGCCGAATATGAGGGCCAGATCCCTCAAGTCACAAAGTCTGAAAGGCTAAACCTGCTTCAGAGTCTTTTAAAAGAGCAGCAATTCCAATTTAATAATCAGTTTATTGGCAAAACTGTAAACATATTAATAGAAAAGTTTGGTAAAGAGGAATGTCATTTAGTTGGTAAAACTCCTCATTTACAATCAGTTTTTTTTGAGGATACTAGAAAATCATATAAAATAGGAGAATTTATTGATATTAAAATAAATTCTATGAAAGTTAATAATCTGAGTGGTGAGTTAATTGAAAGCAGTTAAGAGTAAACAGAGCCTAACCGTGAACCGAGTATCAAAATCTTGTATGAATATTGTAATTAATGACTCAAGTAAATTGGTTAATATCTTTGGTAAAAATGATGAAAATCTGAGATTAATAGAAAAGGAAGTATCAGTTGAGATTATACCTCATGGAAATACAGTACAAATCTCGGGTGACAACTCAAATATAAATATAGCGAAGAGTATTATTCTTGATATGGTGGAAAGAGATAATTTAGGTGTAAATAATAATATTGATGAAGTTTCGGGATCTATAAGAGTTAAAAATATTAAATCTGACCACAAAAAGTCGGACAAAAGCATAATAAAAACAAAAATTAAAACGATACTTCCCAGATCATTAAATCAGGACGAATATATAAATTCAATTTACAATAACCCCTTGACATTTGGTATTGGCCCAGCAGGGACTGGAAAAACATACCTTGCTGTTGCATCTGCTGCATATTTTTTGGAAGCTGGATTGGTTGATAGAATTATATTATCAAGACCCGCTGTTGAAGCTGGTGAAAAACTTGGTTTTTTACCTGGGGACTTAAAAGAAAAAATAGATCCTTACTTACGTCCACTATATGACGCACTTTACGACTGCCTTCCATCAAATAAAGTTCAAAAAGGACTGGATAGTAATATTATTGAAATTGCGCCTCTTGCATTTATGCGAGGCAGAACACTTGAAAATGCATTTATAATTTTAGATGAGGCGCAAAATTGTAATTCAATTCAAATGAAAATGTTTCTTACAAGGCTTGGCATCAATAGCAAGATGGTAATTACTGGAGATCCAACACAGATTGATTTGCCCGCTAATGTGAAATCTGGTCTGCTTGAGGCTATACAAGTTACAAAGAATATGACTCAAACAAAACAAATTAAATTCAGCTCAGATGATGTTGTAAGACACTCACTAGTAAAAAAAATAATTAATGCGTATGAAAAAATACTCAAAAAATGACCTAGTGCCAGATATAATTATTGATTTTGATGAGTGGGAAAAACATTCTGAAATATATTCGGTCATTGAGAAGGCTACTGAACAGACATTAATTTTTGTTAATAATACTCAATACGATGAATTAAGCATATTGCTCACATCAAATAAAAATATAGCTGCGCTTAATAAAAAATTCCGAAATATAAACAAAGCTACAAATATTTTATCATTCAAATCAGAAATGCCTCATCTGGGAGACATAGTTCTATCATATGAATATATATCAGCCGAGCTTATTCAACAGAGCAAAAATCTCAATGAACATTTAAGCCATCTCATAATACATGGTATTCTACATCTTCTGGATTTTGATCATGAGATTGAGTCAAACGCCGCTGAAATGGAAGAAATTGAGATAAATATTATGAGTAACCTTGGCTACAAAAACCCCTATTTGTTACGTGAATAATTTATACTTAAATTAATGAATTTTAATTTAATAAAATTAAGTAATCTTAGCTTTATGCGGAAATGTCTAATCAATTTTTTGATGGGCTCACTTTCAGTATTATCTCTTGCGCCTGTAAACTTTTATGTGGTCCTATTTTTTACAATACCAATTTATATATTTAATTTTGACGCTCTTTTTGATGAAAAGAATTTACATTCTAAAAAAATGTTTTTCATAAAATGCTTCTTCTTGGGTATGTCTTTTGGGTATGGTTTTTATTTCTTTAGTCTCTATTGGATTAATATTTCACTATTAATTGAAATTGAAGTTTACTATCTTTTATTGCTGCCAAGTTTGTTATTGGTTCCATTAATTTTATCTGTATTTTATGGTTTATCGGCTTTCCTATTAGCTTTTTTTTACCCAAGAAATATAACAAGAATATTTATTATTGCAATTGCATGGACAATTTCCGAATACCTAAGAATAAGCGTTACTGGTTTCCCATGGGCGCAAATTGGCCATTCTTTAATTCACATCAATATTATTCTGCAAATTATTTCTATTTTTGGTGAGCTATTTTTAACAACACTTACAGTAATAATATTTTCCATACCTCTAATATTGATATTAAATAAATCGCCTGATTTAAAATACATATCAATACTAGCAACTTTATTCATTTTAATTGGGGTTGTTATATTTGGACAATCTAGGCCTAAATTATACGCGGATAAAATTGAAAATATTGAAATTAATATAATCCAGCCGAACATAAAACAGACAGATAAATGGGAAAAAGAATTAGCACAAGTCAATTTAAATAAACTAATATCTGCAACAGTTGAAATGTTAGAGAATAAAGACGAAACCCCAGATAAGAGATACTTTATATGGCCTGAAACTGCTGTACCATTTCTAATTGATGAAAATCTACAAATAACCTCTGATTTAACAAAAAGTATGACATCAAAAGACTACCTCATGCTGGGTTCCCTGAGGCGAGAGGGTGGCGCAGTAAGTGACCAATCAATTTATAATAGCTTATTTATAATTGATTGGAGAAATAAGATTATTGGTAAGTATGACAAGAATAAGTTAGTGCCCTTTGGGGAATATTTACCATTTAGTCGCCTTCTATCAAAATTGGGATTTCTAAATTTTGAGGAGTTATCTGGAAACTTCTCAAATGGTCAGGGAGGCACGGCAATATTAAATGATGACTTAATCACACCTCATGTACTGATATGTTATGAAATAATATTTTCAGAATTCCTTCATAGTTATAATCAAAAAACAAATTTTATACTAAATATAACGAACGATGCATGGTTCGGCCGAAGCTCTGGCCCATATCAACATTTTAGCATGGCAACTCTAAGGGCAGTTGAACGTGGTTTACCAGTTGTAAGAGTTGCAAATACTGGTATTAGTGGAGTGATTGACCCATACGGAAAAATAATTATTAAATCAAAATTAAATACAGAATATTTTGATAAGGCAATGCTGCCTCAAAAAACCGATGTAACCTTTTATACAAAATACGGATATAATTCTTTATTTTCTATTTTGCTGCTTTGTTTTTTATTAATATACTACTTAAACAAAAAGTTAATTTCAAAAAATAAAAATCGGTAGATACATAAATGTCAAAGAACGCATACCTATTTACAAGTGAGTCTGTTTCAGAGGGGCACCCTGATAAAATTGCGGATCAATTATCTGATAGAATTTTGGACGAATTAATTCTTCTGGATCCAAACGCACGTGCAGGCATTGAAACATTAGTAACGTCTAATCTTGTGGTACTAGCAGGTGAAACCAGCCTTTTAAATTTTCGTGAAAAAATCAATCTTGAAGATCTTGTAAGAAAATGCATTCGTGAGATTGGTTATGAAGATGAAAATTTTCATTGGGAAAAGATAGAAATCATTGATAAAATTCATGGGCAGTCTGAAGACATTGCTAGAGGAGTAGTGGAAACAGAAAGCAAAAACCAAGGTGCTGGTGATCAGGGCATAATGTTTGGTTATGCGACTGATGAAACTGATTGCTACATGCCTGCACCACTCTATTTTGCAAATCAAATTTTATCAAAAATATCTCTTGAGAGGAAAGCAGGTAATCTGCCAGAACTTGGACCCGATGCAAAAAGTCAGGTAACCTTATTATATGAAAATGATTACCCTGTGTGCGCAAATAAAATTCTCGTATCAAACCAACATAACGAGTCTGCAAAAAATAGCTATATCAGAGACATTCTAGTTGATGTTATACTGTCCGCCTTGCCGAAAGGATGGGTCAAAAATAACAAGGATCTAATAATTAATCCAACGGGTAGGTTTGTCATTGGCGGACCTGATGGTGATGCTGGACTAACTGGAAGAAAAATCATTGTCGATACATATGGCGGGGCTGCCCCTCATGGTGGTGGTGCATTCTCAGGTAAAGATCCCTCAAAAGTTGACAGATCAGCCGCGTACATAGCCAGATATATTGCTAAAAATATTGTGCATGCAAAAATTGCTAAAAAATGCCAGATTCAAATTTCATACGCGATAGGCCTCTCATCACCTATGTCATTTCATATTAAACTAGACAATGGCGCTAAGATAGACACAAAAAAACTATCTAATGCAATAATGAGAGTTGTTGATTTGTCTCCTAAAGGGATAGTAGATCACCTATCACTAAAAAATCCAATATATTCAAAAACAAGCTGCTATGGACACTTTGGTAGGTCCCCTGGTCTGGATGGATCTTTCTCATGGGAAAAATTAGATTTAGCAGAAAAACTTTTATCAGAACTTTCGTAGTTATGCGAAATGACAACCCATATATGTCCAAGCTATATGGCAGGAAAAAAAGCCGCTCTCTGAATACTCATAGTCAAGATATTTTAAAAAATTTATTTCCAAAGTATAAGCTCGGAGATGTAAGTATTAGCGCCATCGACGATGATATTGAATTTGAGATTGGATTTGGCTATGGAGAACATCTGCTTTGGCAAGCAATAAATAATAAAAATAAAATGTTTATTGGAGCCGAGCCATTTATAAGTGGTGCCATAAACCTAGTTAGAGATGTAAATGAGAAACAAATTAAAAATATAAGGATTAGCACAGATGACGCTATCGATATTTTAGATACTATGGCAGATTGTTATCTTTCATCTATCTACATATTATTCCCTGACCCGTGGCCTAAAAAAAGACATCATAAAAGGCGATTAATCAATCCAAACAATATACATAAGTTTCATAGAGTATTAAAAAGAAGTGGTAAGATCTTAATAGCTAGCGATCATAAAGGCTACATACACTCTATATTATTCCATTTTTTGCGTGATAATCGTTTTGATTGGATATGCGAAAAAAGTAGTGATTTTACACAAAAGCCATTCCCATCGACACAATCAAAATACGAGAAAAAAGCCATCAGAAATGACCAAAACCCGGTCTATTTAACTTTCAAAAAATTAAGCTTGTAATATTTATGCCATAAAGATATAATTAATACAAATTCAGGAATTCAATAATGCTAGGCTTTCTCGAAAAGCCTTTTTTTTTGGGTTTTTATATTTTAAGTAGAAAGATGGAAGAACATCGTATAAACAGCGAAACACTGGAAGAGAATAAAATTTCTTCACTGATCGAGTCTGAACTTAGAGAGATTGGTTATCTTATTGTGCAAGTAAAAATTAATAATCACGAGATGGCATTACAAATTATGTTGGAAAAAATTTCTGGGGAACTCAATATTAACGATTGTACAAAAGCTAGTAGAGCAATAATGCCAATGATTGAGTCAAACAAATTGTTACCTGATAATTACAGAATTGAAATATCATCACCCGGAATTGATCGTATTTTAGTAAGAAAGAAAGACTTTATTCAGAATATTGGTAATGAGATTAAGGTAGAATTGATTGAGAAAATTGAAAATAAAAAAAATTATAGGGGTGAAATTTTTGGACTCGATGAGGATTATCTTCTACTTACTGACGCCAAATCAGCTGATACAAATAATAAAGTGAAGATAGCTATTAAAAATATTAACAAAGCTAAACTAGTATTTAGTGATAAATTATTGAAACTATAAATTGGAGAGTAAATATGTCCGAGTCAGGAATTAGTGCAAACAGACTTGAATTACTGCAAATTGCTGATGCAGTTGCGAGAGATAAATCCATAGACAAAAATATTGTGATCTCTGCGATGGAAGATGCAATACAAAAAGCCGCGAAAACTCGTTACGGGAGCGAGAACGAAATTCGCGCAGAAATTGATCCTAAAACTGGACAAACAAATCTTGCTAGATTACTTGAGGTTGTCGAAGTCGTTGAAAATAAAGCAACCGAGATAGATTTAAATGAAGCTAGGAAAAAAAATAAAGAAGCAGAAATAGGTGACTTTATCTCTGAAGAACTACCGCCCATTGAATTTGGAAGAATTGCAGCCCAAAGTGCAAAACAGGTTATATTTCAAAAGGTTAGAGATGCTGAAAGAGATCGTCAATATGACGAGTTTAAAGATAAAATTGATGAAGTTATTTCAGGGATCGTTAAGAGGGTTGAATATGGGAATGTCATTGTTGACCTTGGCCGAAACGAAGCTATTATTCGAAGAGATGAACTTCTTCCTCGAGAAAACTTTAGAAGTGGTGACAGAGTCCTTGCCTACATTCAAGATGTTAGGCGCGAACCCAGAGGACCGCAAATATTTCTATCAAGAACTAACAATAATTTTATGGCAAAATTATTCATGCAAGAAGTACCAGAAATATACGATGGCATTGTAGAAATAATATCTGTTGCTCGAGATCCTGGGAGCAGAGCTAAAATTGCTGTACATACATCTGACAATTCAATCGATCCTGTTGGTGCCTGCGTAGGTATGAGGGGAAGCCGAGTCCAGTCGGTTGTTAATGAATTACAAGGCGAAAAAATTGATATAGTAAAATGGAGTCCAGATATAGCTACATTTGTAATAAGTTCACTTGCCCCTGCGGAAGCAACAAAAGTTGTCTTGGATGAAGAGATCGAACGTATAGAGGTTGTTGTACCTGATGACCATCTGTCATTAGCTATTGGAAGGCGAGGGCAAAATGTGAGATTAGCATGTCAACTTACCAAGTGGGATATAGACATACTGACTGAAGCTGAGGAGTCGGAAAGAAGACAAACTGAATTTAATGAAAAAAGTGAAATTTTTATACAAGCACTCGATGTGGATGAAGTAATTGCGCAACTTCTTGTTTCTGAGGGTTTTTTATCCATTGAGGATCTTGTTTTTGTTGAAACATCAGAAATATCCTCCATCGAGGGATTTGACGATGATACAGCTCTCGAAATTCAATCGCGTGCGAAAACATTTATTGAAGAAGAGGACTTAAAGCTGGATGCAAAAAGAAAAGAGCTGGGAGTCCATGATGATTTAGAAGAAATTGACGGCATGACAACAAATATGCTTGTTGTTCTGGGAGAAAATGATATCAAAACCCTAGACGATTTTGCTGGATGTTCAACGGATGACTTGTTTGGATGGGTAGAAAAGACTGAATTAGGCAGTAAGAAACAAAGCGGACTTTTCACAGGCTTCGATATAACGATGGAAAAAATAGAAGAGATGATCCTTCATGCAAGGATGAAACTTGGTTGGATAGCCGATGTGGATGAAGAAGATCTCGAAAATACTAATGATACTACTCCAAATGAGATTGAAGATAGTAAAATAGAATTAGCAGAAAAACTTGCAAATGCTAGAATACTGAAATAATTCCCAATAATTTATAAAAATTGAATATATTCTGGATATGACTGAAGAAAAAGATATAAAAGATAATAAAAAAGTAAAAGGGTCAAAAAAAACTCTTAGCCTTAAAACCGACATTAACCCTACCCAAATTAGATCCAACTTCTCATCGAGCAGGGCCAACACTGTAGTTGTAGAGACAAAAAGAAAAAGAGTCATAAGAAATCCTGAAAAAGTAAACTCGTTTGATAAAAATGAGAGCGGTGAACTTACTAATAAAGAGATAAATGCTAGAAACCAAGCAATACTTGACGCGAAAAATTCAAATTTAGACGTACCGAAAGCTGATGCTAAACATACTGAAGATGCATCCAAAGGACAAAAGAGTAGAGCCAACGCTGAGAATGATACATTTAGTAACGAAATTCTTGATAATACAAATGCTCCCTTTCCACAAGAGTCAGACGGAGGCAAAAAAAATAAGAGAAGTATCGATGTAGTTGAACAAGAAGGACAAAAATTGCTTGACGAAGAAGTAGAAGAAGCAAAAGCGCCGAATAAGTTTACAAGATTCAGACCTCAAGAGGAACGCCGACAAACAAAAATTACTGTGACGACTGCATTAGATGACTCTCCGAGGCAAAGATCTCTTGCTTCGATAAGGAGGAGGAGGGAACGTGAAAGAAGGCAACACACAACACCTATTCCAGCCCAAAAAATAAGCAGAGAAATTATAGTTCCGGAAGCAATAACAATACAAGAACTCGCAAATAGAATGGCTGAGAGAGCTGTAGACGTGATTAAACTTCTTATGAAGCAAGGCCAAATGAATAAGATTACAGATGTCATAGACGCTGACACAGCGCAGCTAATTGCAGAAGAATTGGGGCATACTGTAAAAAGAGTTTCGGAGTCAGACGTTGAGGAAGGACTTGAGGGAATTGATGATAAGGAAGATGATTTGCAATCAAGATCACCAGTTGTTACAATTATGGGACATGTTGACCATGGCAAAACAAGCTTACTTGATGCACTAAGAAAAACGAGCATAGTTTCAGGGGAAGCGGGAGGAATAACGCAACACATTGGAGCATACAAGCTTAGTACCTCGAAAAAAAATACACTAACATTTATAGACACACCGGGACATGCTGCATTTACATCAATGCGATCAAGGGGTGCGAAAGTTACTGATATAGTAGTTATCGTTGTTGCTGCAAATGATGGAGTAATGCCACAAACTATTGAGGCCATTAACCATTCAAAAGAGGCTAACGTGCCAATAATAATAGCAATTAATAAGATAGACCTGGATGGAGCTGATCCAAATAGGGTAAGAAACGAACTTCTAGCACATGAAGTCATAGTAGAGTCACTTGGCGGTGACATATTGGAGGTTGAGGTTTCAGCTACAAAAAAAACTAATCTTGATCAATTAATTGACACAATTATTCTACAGTCGGAAGTACTTGATCTCAAAGCCAACCCAAACCGGATCGCAGATGGTGTAGTAATAGAGTCCTCACTTGACAAAGGTAAGGGGCCAGTAGCAACAGTGCTTGTTCAAAGGGGAACTCTAAATATTGGTGATATTGTAGTCTTAGGATCTGCTTGGGGGAAAGTTCGAGCATTATCTGATGATTTGGGGACATCAGTCCATAAAGCTCAACCATCTGATCCGATTGAAATCCTTGGCCTTAATAGTGTTCCAGAAGCTGGAGATAAATTTACTGTCGTGAATAGTGAGGCCAGAGCAAGAGAGATTACCGAATATAGGCAAAGGAAAATAAAGAATTATGCAACAGGACTTACCAATAAATTAACTCTCGAGAATATGATGGGGCAAATAAAAGATAAGAACCTCAAGGAGTTACCTGTTTTATTAAAAGCAGATATGCAAGGTTCGATAGAGGCTATTAGTTCCTCGTTGAATGAGCTTGGCTCTGATGAGGTTGTTGTTAGAATCATTCATGCGGCTGTTGGAGCAGTATCTGAAACAGATATTGCGCTTGCTTCTGCATCTAATGCTATAGTACTAGCATTTAATGTACGTCCAAACCCAAATGCAAAGCTTCAAGCTCAAACCGATGGTATCGAAATTAGACAATATTCAATTATTTACAATTTAATTGATGAAATTAAATTGGCTTTATCTGGTTTGTTGGATCCAACTATTAATGAAAAAATAATTGGCAATGCTGAAGTTAAAGAAGTTTTTTATATCTCAAAGGTTGGGAAGGTAGCAGGCTGCATGGTGACTGATGGTATCGTTAAAAACAAAGAAAACTTGAGACTAATTAGGGATAGTATTGTTATCCACGAGGGCAAACTATCGTCGCTCAAAAGATTCCAAGAGGAAGTTCGTGAGGTTCAAGTAAGTCAAGAGTGTGGTATTTCTTTCCAAAATTATCAAGATATAAAGGCTGGGGACATAATAGAATGTTATGAAATTGAAACAATCGAGAGATCACTATAAAAAATGCTCAAAGGAAAAATACAAAGGGACTCTTACAGTCAAAGACAGCTAAAAGTTGGCGAAATAATCAAGAAATCGCTCTCTGATTTTCTATACAGAGATACTATACATGATGAAGATCTCCAGAATGTGTCCATTACAATAACTCAGGTTACAGTCAGCCCTGACTTGAAACATGCAACTGCATATGTAATGCCACTTGGGGGTATTGGAGTTATCGATATAGTTGCAGCCCTGAATAAGAATTCAAAATATATCAGAGGTAGAATTGCACCAAGGCTATCCCTAAAATTTACTCCTTCAATTGTCTACAAACAGGATCAAACATTTGAATATGCCTCAAAGATAGACCGTTTACTGAATAATCTATCGAGAAGTTAAATTTTCATAGTAAGTAAAAATTTGATTTATGGTAAAATCATACAATAATTTATTTCACGGATGGATAAATCTCTATAAAGATAAGGATTTAACGTCAAATGACGCATTACGTCTAGTTAAGTCTAAATTTAAGGGGAGTAAGCTTGGGCACGCAGGTACACTGGATCCTATGGCCACAGGGATTTTACCAATAGCACTTGGTGAAGCAACAAAAACTGTTCCGTTCATCCACGAAAAAAATAAAACTTACCTATTCGCAATTAAGTTTGGAGAACAAACAGATACTGATGATGCAACAGGGAAAATAATTGGTAAGTCAGATAGGAAGCCTGATATTAATGAAATAAAATCTGTGTTGAATAGCTATGTTGGCCCAATAGAACAAATACCTCCAATTTATTCTGCAAAAAAATTTAATGGTATCCGATCCTATGAGCTCGCCCGAAAAGGGGTAATTCCCGATATGGTCAGTAAGGTGAAAACCATTGTGATAGAAAATATCAAATTGGTTGAAATGAATAGTGACTCGCAATGTACAATAGAGGTAACCTGCGGCACAGGTACATATATTCGTTCAATTTCCAAACATATAGGAAATAAGCTCGGTTTGTGTTGTCATGTAAACAAGATCGAAAGAACGAGATATGGACCATTTAATTTAAAAAATATTTTATCTATTGATAGACTTATGCAATTAAACCATGATATAGATAATCTGAATATGATTATAAGTCCAATTGAAACTGTGCTGGACGACATCCTGGCAGTTCAAATTAATAATCATGATGCTAACAGGTTAAGAAATGGTTCAGCAATCACCTTTGATGGTAATTGGAATGGACCTCACTCTGGTAAAGTAATAGCTAAATCTGCAGATAAATTGATTGCTATTTGTAGCCTAGAAGAAACGCAATTACAACCAGTTCGAGTATTTAACCTGTAGATAAAAAAATTATAAAAATCGAAGGAGATTATGATGTCGATAACAAAAGATGTAAAAGTAAATATAATAAAAGAATACTCAAGAAATAAAACAGATACCGGATCGCCAGAAGTTCAGATAGCAATACTAACTGAAAGAATTGTGAACCTCACAGAACACTTTAAGACACATAAAAAAGATAATCATTCACGAACTGGTTTACTAAAACTTGTGAGCCAAAGACGAAAGCAGCTGGATTATTTAAAACTTAAAGATGAAGGTAAATATAAAGAAGTAATAAAGAAACTAGGAATAAGAAGATAAATAAGATTGGAAAGTAATGTTTAATATACACAGTGAAGAAATTAGTTGGGGTGGAAGAACCCTGAAAATCGAAACAGGTAAAATTGCAAGGCAAGCAGACGGTGCAGTGATTGTAACATACGGCGGAACCTCAGTAATCGCTACAGTCTGCGCAGAAAAAAAACCAAAAGCTGGCATAGATTTTTTTCCTTTAACGGTAAATTATCAAGAGAAGTCTTACGCATCTGGTAAAATTCCCGGTGGTTACTTTAAACGTGAAGGAAGGCCGACAGAAAAAGAAACTCTAATATCAAGACTCATAGACAGACCTATAAGACCACTTTTCGTGAAAGAATTTAAAAATGAAACACAAGTCATTGCGACTGTCTTGACTTATGATCATGAAAATGACCCAGATATAGTAGCAATGATTGCTTGCTCAGCCGCTTTGACGATTTCTGGCATACCTTTTAAAGGACCTATTGGCGCTGCAAAAATTGGATTGATTGAGAATGAAATGATATTAAACCCGAAAGTTGAAGATATTGAAAATTCACAACTTGAGCTTGTTGTAGCTGGTACAAAAAACGCAATCTTGATGATTGAGTCAGAGGCATCCGAGTTAACTGAAAAAATGATGCTTGAGGCAGTTATGTTTGCTCATGAATCAATGCAAGAAGTAATTGAAATGATTATAAATCTCGCAAGGAAGTGTGCAAAAGACCCAATGATTATCGAGGAAAAGGATAATACAGAGATTACAAGCTTTATAGATGGTGAGGTGAGATCAAAGCTTGAGAAAGCTTTTAAAATTACAGACAAACAGGAACGCTATAACCAGGTTGGAATCATCAAAGATGAAATGATTGAAAAGCTTAACGAGAAATTCGATGATAATTTCGATGAAACTGAAGCGTCGGGAATATTCAAAGATGTTGAGAGTAGTATTGTCAGAAACTCAATTCTGAAAGACTCAAAAAGGATAGACGGAAGAGGATTATCTGATATTCGCCCAATTTCAGTTGAAGTAGGTCTGCTACCTCAGACGCATGGATCGTCCCTATTCACCCGCGGTGAGACACAAGCAATAGTTGTGACAACACTTGGAACTGCCGAGGATGAACAATATATTGACTCCTTAGATGGAACAAAAAAACAAAACTTCATGCTCCACTACAACTTTCCACCCTTCTCAGTTGGAGAGGTTGGCAGAATTGGAGCAACTGGGAGAAGGGAAATTGGTCATGGTAAATTAGCTTGGCGTGCCGTAAATCCATTACTCCCAAGCAAAGATGATTTCCCATATACGATTAGAGTAGTGTCCGAGATAACAGAGTCAAATGGTTCATCATCAATGGCGACCGTCTGCGGAACATCACTAGCTCTCATGGATGCAGGCGTACCAATTCGTGAACCAATAGCAGGAATTGCAATGGGTCTAATTCTTGAGGGAAAAGACTATGCTGTTTTATCCGATATTATCGGAGATGAAGACCATCTTGGTGATATGGACTTCAAGGTTGCGGGTACAAGCAAAGGTATAACCACGCTTCAAATGGATATTAAAATTGCAGGAATAACCAAAGAGATCATGAAGAAAGCCCTAGATCAGGCCAAATCTGGCAGAAAACATATTTTATCCGAAATGGAGAAAGCAATAAAGGCATCCAGAGACGATGTTGCTGATACGGCTCCTAGAATCGTAACTATGAATATCCCAACTGATAAAATAAAAGATGTGATTGGCTCAGGCGGTAAGGTAATAAAAGAAATGGTTGAGCAAACCGGTGCAAAAATAAGTGTCGAAGATTCGGGAACCATAACAATAGCCTCTTCCGATAAGAACGCAATTGAGGCAGCAAAAATCAGAATACATCAAATTGTTGATGAACCCGAGGTTGGTGAAATATACAAAGGTAAAATTGTTAAAATTGTAGATTTTGGTGCTTTCGTGAACTTCTTTGGTCCTAAAGATGGCTTAGTCCATATTTCCCAATTAAGTAATGAGCGAACCTCGCAGGTTACAGATGTGGTAAATGAAAATGATGATGTGTATGTAAAATTGATCGGTTTTGATGATAGAGGAAAATCAAAATTATCAATGAAAGGTATAAATCAAGAAAGTGGCCTTGAAGAGGGAGGGGCGATTGAGTCAAATAATAAGCCTGAAAAGACCAGACAAAGACGAAAAAAGAAAGACTAGAAATACCTGTAATCTATAAAATCAGTCTTGATTGTCGTAAATAGTTTCATCATGCAACAATTCAGGCCTTGGTGTTGAGATTATATTATAGCCAGAGTCAACATAATGAACCTCACCTGTAACTCCTGCAGATAAGTCCGATAATAAATAAATCGCAGATCCCCCAATGTCTGATAATGTAACTGTCTTTTGCAATGGTGAATGTCTTTTCTGAAAATTAAACATTGCTCTTGCATCAGCAATACCACCTCCTGCTAGTGTCCTCATTGGGCCCGCAGATATTGCATTTACTCTAATACCTCTTGTTCCAAAGTCCGCGGCCAAATACCTGACTGAGGACTCAAGACCTGCTTTTGCTATACCCATAACATTATAGTTTGGCATTACTCTGTTTGCCCCATCAAATGTAAGAGTAATAATTGAGCCACCGCTAGTCATAATTTTTTGAGCTTCTCTGACAATTTCCGTAAAAGAAAAGCATGATATAAGCATTGTTTTGGTGAAATTTTCTTTCGTTGTATTATAATATGGCCCCTTAAGCTGATTTTTATCTGAGAATGCAATTGCATGCACAAGAAAATCAATACTTTCCCACTTATTCTGGATTGAATTGAAAAACATTTCAACGTCTTCACTTAACTCAACATCGCAAGGATAAATCAAATCTGATCCTAATGATTTTGCAAGCGGTTCAACCCTTTTTTTTAGAGTCTCAGACTGATATGAAAATGCAAGCTCAGCTCCAGCTGCTGCCAATGACTGGGCAATACCCCATGCTATTGAATGATCATTTGCAACTCCCATAATCACTCCTCTTTTGCCTTTCATCAGCGATAAATTTATATCATTGGGATCTAACATAATTATATCTTCCTAAAAACAAGGCATGCATTTGTACCACCAAAACCGAATGCGTTAGACATGACGGTATTAACTTCCATATCATCTTTGCGTTCAAGCGCTATTGGTAAATCATTAAAATTTGAGTCTAGCTCGTCAATATTACATGATTTTGCAATAAAGTTATTCTGCATCATAATCAGTGAAAAAATTGCCTCATGTGCTCCTGCGGCACCAAGAGAATGACCACTGAGTGATTTTGTTGCTGATATAGTTGGAACTTTATCACCAAAAACATTACGTATCGCATTCGCTTCAATAATATCCCCTTGTGGTGTTGAGGTCGCATGAGGATTTATATAATCAATTTCTGACTCTAAACCTGCTGCCGCAAGTCGCATAGCTCTCTCCGCTCCTTCACCAGACAATAGCACCATATCATTACCATCAGATGTAGATCCATAACCGATAACTTCAGCGTATATTTTTGCTCCTCTTGAGATTGCATGGTTATACTCTTCTAATATTAATATTCCTGCGCCACCTGCAATTACAAAGCCGTCCCTACTTAAATCATAAGCTCTACTAGCTTTTGTTGGATCATCATTAAAATTCGAGGACATGGCTCCCATCCCATCAAATAGTACAGACAGGGACCAGTCCAGTTCTTCTCCACCACCTGCTATCATTATATCTTGACTGCCCCATTTGATCAGCTCGTACGAACTCCCAATACAGTTATTTGAGGTTGCACATGCCGATGATATTGAATAATTAACTCCCTTTATACCAAGATATGTTGATAGTGTCGCAGAAGCCATGGAGCACATTGCCTTTGGAACAACAAAAGGTCCAACATGCTTGGCGCCTCTATCTCTTGTTTGGTCAGCAGCCTTTACGATAGCACGTGTAGACGGCCCGCCAGTTCCAACAATTAGACCTGTCCTTTCGTGAGAGACATCGCCTTCATCAAGCTCTGCGTCAGAAATTGCTTGCTCAGCTGCAATATATGCCCAGGCCGAGCCATCAGCAAGAAATCTCAATTTTTTTCTGTCAATATTTTCCTCTAAATCAATATTTGGACAACCATAGACTTGTGACTTAAATCCCAAATTATCATATCCGATAGCTTTTGAGATACCCGGTGTGCAATTGAACAATGATTTTTTAACTTCCTCAGTATTGCTTCCAATACTTGATACAATACCAATCCCTGTTATGACAACTCGTCGCATAGACCCCTCAAAATTATTCAAATAAACCAACTTTTAGATTTTCTGCGGAATAAACTTTCTCTCCGTCGGCGTAAAGGTCTCCATCAGCGACACCGAGAGTAAGATTTCTGGTAACTAGTTTTTTTATGTTTACGATATATTCAAGCTTTTTAATAGTTGGGGTGATCATGCCAAAGAATTTCACCTCTCCAACACCAAGCGCCCTTCCTTTACCTGGTTGTCCTAACCAGCCCAGGTAAAAACCCAACAATTGCCATAGAGCATCAAGGCCCAAACAACCTGGCATAACAGGGTCCCCCTTGAAGTGACAGTCAAAAAACCAGCTATCTTTTGATATAGACATTTCTGCAATTATTTGCCCCTTGGAATGAGAACCTCCCCCAGTATTAATTTTTGATATCTTATTAAACATTAACATTGGTGGCATAGGCAGCTGTGCATTACCTGCACCAAACAAATTACCCTGAGCACAAGCTATAAGGTCATCATAGGAGAAGGTATCTTTATCAAAATTTGACATATAATTAATTCAGTAATTTACATTAATTTAAATTTATTATAAATTAGGATAACAAAAGTAACCCTAATATATATCAAGATTAGTTATTATGCAAAACTTAACAAAAGATACGAAAATGCAGATGAATAAAGTATGTATTATGGGAATGCTGCGAAAAGCCGAAATAAAAATAACTAGACAGCGCGTATATCTGGCAGGAATATTATTTAATCTACCCCAGGGGCATTTCACTGCTGAAGAGTTACATGATGAAACAAAGCAAGGCGATCTCAAGGTCTCCCTGGCCACTGTTTATAATACACTAAATCACTTCTCGCAAAATGGACTAATCAAGACCCTTCAGGTAGATAGCCAAAGAACATTCTTTGATAGGAATACGAAACATCACTATCATATCAAGAGCAATAATATAATTGAAGATATAGCTGCTGACGATGTCAAGATAGCACTGTTACCATCGAAAATTCCCCCGGGGAAAAAGATAAAATCTATAGATTTAGTTATAAACCTATGTGACGAATAAGATTTGTATCATTCCTTCAATATTATAATCTCTCCAATATAAACGCCAAAAATAAGATCCTGCTCTATCCAGCCCTCTTTGTCTTGTATTTTTACGAGGCATTGCACACCATCACAGCTAAGGATATTTACAAGAACACCTGATTCAAGCTTTATATTTATTTCTTCTCTATTAGCATCTTTATATAAATTCTCAAAATTCGAATTATCTTCTGTGATTTTCCACGGGGAGATGATCCCGGTTCTATTTGTCGTAATTAGCGTATTTTTTATCCACCCCGATTTAGCTTGATAATCTCTAATTTTACTCCACCCCTGTATATCTTCCAATATTTCTATTGGAAGACCTCTTTTCTGATACGTCCAAAGGATATTATGATCTAAAGATGGGCCAACTCTCACATTGGTTTTACTAGATCTTAAGCTTTTAAATTTATAGTTGCTATCATGGGTTGTGTAAGCTGAACTGTCTACAACTGTATCCTCAAATTCTTTGAAGGCATTCTTAAAAACTTCATAGGAAACAAATGCTAGAAATATAGCAATGAAAATAAAAATAAGAAACCTTCTTGATAGTAATTTTACGATCATATTATTTGTATTTTATAGTTTCAAATTTCAAATTAAACAAATCAACCATAAGCAGCTTACCAACTAATACCTCGTCAAAATTTAGAATTAGTTTTAAGCACTCAGATGCCATAATTGTTCCAATGAGGGTTGTAGTAACAGATAAAACTCCGATGTCTGAGCAATCATCCTGAGTATTCGAAATATTTTCCTCATCAAATAAGTTTCGTATTTTAGGATTTTTTATTTTTGATGTTGATGGAAGTATAGTTGTTACTTGCCCCTCATACGCTCTTACTGTTCCGAAAATATAGGGCTTTTTGTATTTCTGACAAGCATCAGCAACTTTGAACCTAGTATTATAGTTGTCTGTGCAATCAATGACAACGTCATACTGTGTAATAATCTCTATAATTTCTGGTGTTTTTGCATCAATTAAATAATCGTAGATTATCGAATTTGGATTAAGTCTATTAGTAAAAATTTTTGCGCTCTCAGTTTTATTTAGGCCAACTGTATCTACACTGTGAATGAATTGCCTTTGTAAATTTGATAAATCAACTTTATCATTGTCGACAAGCCCTATCTTCCCAATGCCTGAACTGGAGAGATGGGTAACCACAGGTGACCCGAGCCCTCCTAAACCAATTACAAGAACCTTTGATGATTTGAGCTTCTTTTGACCAACACCACCGATGTTTTTAACGAGAATTTGTTTTGAGTACCTCTCTAGTTCTTTTCCACTCATTTGCGTATGTTCAATATGACCTCGCATTTCAAATTCCTGTAGAACCAAAACCGCCACTGCCGCGAATTGTTTTAGTTATGAACTCACTTTTCTTTAAATTCACACGCTCAATCCTTGTAATTACCATTTGTGCAATTCTATCGCCTGGTTTGACTGTGAATGTTTCCTGACCGTGGTTTATTAGCATGATTTTAACCTCACCTCGATAATCACTATCAATGGTGCCCGGTGAATTTAATATAGTTACCCCATTTTTAAATGCGACACTCGATCGTGGCCTAATTTGTGCCTCAAGACCCTTTGGAAGTTCAATTGCTATTCCTGTCGGGACTAAATCCCACTCACCTGGCTTGATTTCTATTCCGCTTTTGCCAATGTCTGGACTCGCGGCAAGGTCAAGACCGGATGCGCCTATTGTCTGATACTTGGGAAAATTTTCGCAGCCAGACTCTGAAACATCCAAAAAGTTAATCTCAATCTTTTTTTTCATACTAGTTATTGAAAATATTCACTAATTTTATTCACTAACTTTTCTGCAACGTCAACTTTTGGCATCCTCTGCCATGTCTCTGACCCTGATCTATCAAAAAAAACTATACTATTGTAGTCACCATCAAAAACTTTTTGATCTTCTGAAACATCATTTGCCAGAAGCCAATCTAAATCATTTTTTGAGTGTTTTTCTTTAGCATTTTCGCAAATATTCTCTGTTTCAGCAGCAAATCCAATGGATAACTTCGGCTTAAGGCTATTATTTTTCACAATACCCTGGATAACACTAACATTTTCAATAAGCTCTAGCCTTCTATCATATCCATTTTTTTTTATTTTGTGGTCTTTGTATTCTTTTATCTTCCAGTCAACGACCGCAGCCGCAAAAATACCGATATCCGCAGGTGAGCAGCTTTTTACGGCATCTAACATCTCCATTGCAGTTTTAACTTTAATCAACTCGACTCCTTCTGGAGGTTTTTCAAATGAGGGACCGCTGATTAATGTTGTGTTGGCTCCGTATTTCGAGAGCGCTGAAGCTATTGCATATCCCTGTTTTCCCGAAGAATTATTTGATATGTATCTCACAGGATCAATTGGCTCAATAGTTGGACCGGCTGTTACGAAAGCTTTCTTATTCTTGAGTTTATTTTTTTTTGAAAAATACTCATTAATATAGTGAACAATCGATGCTGGCTCCTCCATTCTACCCATTCCATTTTCTCCACAAGCAGTCTCACCGATTTCAGGTCCACAAAAGTGGTAGCCAAATTTTTTTATACTCATGAGGTTTTTTTGCGTTGCTGGATTATTCCACATTTGTGGATTCATAGCAGGAACTATGATTATTGGTTTATTTGATGCGAGCAGTGTAGCGGTGGCTAGTTCATCTGCCATCCCATGCGCCAGACGTGATATCAAATTGGCAGTTGCAGGTGCGACAACTATTATGTCTGCATTTCTCGACAGGTTTATATGCCCCATTTTAAGTTCACTCTTAAGATCAAATAAATCTGTATGAACTTCTCGCTCCGCAAGTTGTGAAACACTCAACTCAGTAACAAACTTCCTGCCAGAACTTGTGAGTATAACTTCTAATTGTGATCCATACTTTTTTAGGGATCTAATCAATTCAAGACTCTTATAGGCAGCGATTCCTCCGCCAATTATTAAAAGTATTTTTTTGTTTTTTAGCTCTTGCATTTTTTTATCCAGTGATCAAAATTACCAACGAGATCAAAGCTACAACTGTTATAATCCAAAAACTATTTCTCTTAAAGTAATTTTGACTCTGTCTACTTCTAGATTGGCTTTCTTCAAGAAACCTGTTAAAAGTCTCGTTCGTTTTCCTAGCATCATTTAAAAAGTTGGGGAGCTCGCTGATAGCAATACCAAACCTCGATAAACCCTCAATCCCCTGCTTTATTTTCGTATCAGGTGATATTTTATCTTCCATCCATTTTTTTACAATGGGCTCAGCAATATCCCACATATTAAGCTCGGGATCCAGATCCCTTGCAACACCCTCTGTAACTACCATTGTTTTTTGTAGCAGTAAAAGCTCTGGTCTTGTTTCCATATTAAATTGTTCGGTAACTTCAAATAATTGAGTTAATACATTTGCCATGGAAATATCATTTGCATTCTTCCCAGATAATGGCTCACCAATTGCTCTCAATGCTTGGCTAAATTCGTCAAGCTTTTGATCATCAGGTACATAACCAGCCTCGAAGTGGACCTCTGCTGCTCTTTTGTAGTTTTTTGTGATAAGGCCCCACAAAATCTCGGCTAGAAAATTTTGTTCTTTTTCACCTAATCTTCCCATTATACCAAAATCTAATATGACGAGTTTGCCTGCTTCGTTAATCAGGAGATTGCCCTGATGCATATCTGCATGGAAAAATCCATTTCTTAAAGCTTGAGTTAAAAATGACTGAATTATTATTCTTGCTAAATCTTTTGGATCATATTTTTTTTCAATTAATTTTTCCCTATCTCTAACCGATATTCCGTCTACCCATTCAATAGTAAGTATTTTTTTTGTGGTTTTCTCCCAAAATATTCTTGGGACAACATACTCATCATTTTCATTCATATTTGTATTTATCTCGGAGATTGCAGCGGCCTCATACCTCAGATCCATCTCCATTTGAACCGACCTCTGCATTGTTTGTATTGACTCTTTAAATCTCAGTCTTTTAAGATCCGGGTTAAAGCTTTCCATAAAGTCGGCAAGAAAATAAAAGAAGTCAAAATCCTTATTGAACTTTTCTTCAATATTTGGTCTCACGATTTTCACAGCAACTTTTTGGTTATCTGATAATTTTCCAGTATGGACTTGAGCTATTGATGCAGCCGCTATTGGCGCATCAAATTCAGCAAAGACATTATGGATGTTTGTATTAAACTCCGACTCGATAATCTCTTCTGAAATTTTTTTATCAAACTTTGGAAGATCATCCTGGAGATTTGCTAATTCCTTTGCAAATTTTGAACCAATTATATCCGGTCTTGTAGCAAGAAATTGTCCGAGTTTAATATAGGCTGGCCCCAAGCTTTCAAGTGTACTACTGAATGTTTTCTTCTTTTTTTTATTATAATTCAATAGTTTATTTAGTAAAGACTTGTTATTTTTGGGAAGGAAGTTATCTGGAAGCTCACATCTGGTGAACAAATAACCAACTTTTATAATCTGATATAAGTGAGTGAAATAACGCATAAATTTTTTCTTACATTTTCCATCCTGAGTGGATGCATGCAATACCTCCAGATAAGTTTATATATTTAGAATTAATAAATCCTGACTTTGTAAATAAGTCAGTTAACTCATCTTGCTTTGGGAATCGTTCAATACTCTCAACGAGGTATTGATATGATCTTCGATCTTTCACTATATAGCTTCCAATCTCCGGAATTATATTTTTTGAGTAGAAGCCATAAAATTTTTTTAATAATGGAACTTCTACATTGGAGAATTCCAAACAAAGAAATTTTCCCCCGCACTTTAAAACTCTATTTATTTCGAATAGAGCGTTTTCTATTGATGCAACGTTCCTTATACCAAAAGCAATTGCTATACAATCAATTGAGTTGCTGGCAAGCGGTATATTTTCTGCGTCTGAAACTATAAAATCTATGCTTTTCTTATGCTCACGGTATTCTTTTCTTTTTGTTGCCTGCTCGAGCATTTTTTCATTAATATCCATCATTAATACATTAATATTTTTTAATTTCTTATCTAATAACTTGTACCCTATATCACCTGTTCCACAAGCCAAGTCTAAGTAACGAAATTCTCTTCTGGAAGATATTATATTTGAGATTGAATTAACTAGAATTTCTTTCCAGAGACGATGTGCACCAAATGATAATATATCATTCATGATATCGTATCTTTTTGCGACAGAGTCGAAGACTTCGTTAACCTTTTTTACTTTATCTTCCTTCGATACTTCGGTATCCCCAAAAAAGTATTTTTTATTATTTGCCATATCTATTATTTAGTGCTTTGTTTATAAAAGTGAAATACTAAAAATATTTGATTATTGATAAAATGCCGGAATTACCTGAAGTGGAAATAATTAAAAATAATCTATCAGATTACTTAATAGATAAAACTTTCCATTCTATAGAGGTTTTTACCAACAAACTCAGATATAAAATACCACATAATTTAGCAGAGAGTATAAAAAATCAACGAGTCACTGATATAAGCAGAATTGCAAAATATATTATTGTTGACCTTGAGAATAAATATTCTTTACTTATTCACCTCGGAATGACTGGGAATTTTTTAATAAATGCTCAAAAAATGGGTCACAACGACAACAAACATGTGCGATTGAGGTTCAAAATGTCTGATCAATCAGAAATTGACTACATTGATATAAGGAAGTTTGGATTTTTTAAACTGGTAAACCCGCAGAAAGTTGAAATTAAAAAACTCAAAGCAGAATTAGGTCCCGACGCCTTAAGTGATGAATTTGATATAAAATATTTACAAGAGTCCCTCAAAAATAGGGTTACCAATATTAAAAGTGCACTATTAAATCAGAAGATCGTGGGTGGTATAGGAAATATCTATGCATCTGAAGCATTATTTAGAGCAAAAATATCGCCAATGATGGAGTCAGGAAAAGTGGTGAAAAATAAAATAAAAACTGGCGATCTAATTTCTTCCATTAAATTTATATTGCATGATGCTATTAAGGTCGGCGGTTCAACGATAAGGGACCATAAGAACTTGAAAGGTGAGAGTGGCTATTTCCAATATAAGTTTAATGTATATAATAGAGAAAATATGATATGCAACAGTCAAAATTGTAGCGCAAAAATAAAAAAAATTGTTCAGACAGGGAGATCCACTTTTTATTGCACGAAATGCCAAAAAATGGGAAATAGATGAAATATAAAAATATTTTAATTGAGAAGTACAATGATTGTGTGATGCACATAATCCTCAACAGAAAAAATAAATATAACGCGCTAAACTCTGAACTTACTGATGAACTTATAGATGCGCTGAAACAATGCGATCAATCAGAATTAATTAAGTGCGTCGTAATTTCTGGATCCGAAAACTTTAGTGCAGGCGCTGACATAAATGAACTTGCTTCTAATCCAGAATTCATCAGGTCATGGGAGTTCATTGATACAGTAAAAAAACCTATAATTGCTGCAGTAAGCGGTATAGCTTTTGGCGGTGGCAATGAATTACTATTAATGTGTGATATTATCCTAGCATCAAAAGAGGCAAAATTTGCGCAACCTGAAATTAGCTTGGGACTTATTTGTGGAGGTGGTGGAACACAGCGGCTACCATGGAAGATTGGGAAGGGCATGGCAATGGAGATGTGTTTGACAGGAAATTCTATTACAGCGGAGGAGGCAAAAGATATTGGTCTTATTAATCACACCTACGAAACTGGTGAATTAATAAAAAATGCACTCCAACTTGCTGATAGAATATCCTTAAATCCAATCGAGGCAATAATTTCAACAAAAAAATTAATTAAGGATTCTTGTGATAATCTCTCAGACGGACTAATGGCTGAAAAAAATGAATTCATGAGATTACTGAGAGGCTACAACGGTATTGAAGGAATGAATGCTTTTCTGGAGAGAAGAAAACCTCAATTCAAAAATTAATGCATTATTGAGTTGACTGAATATCATTCAATCTCTATATATTCAGATATTAACCAAAAGGAATATAAAGTTGGCAAACACGAAATCAGCAAAAAAAATGGTGCGTAAGATTGAAAGACGAACCCTTATCAATAAGATGAGAAGAAGCATGGTTCGGACTTTTGTCAAAAAAGCTGAAGCGAGTATCGAAGCTGGTGATAAGAAAAATGCCAAAGAAGCTCTCCTCAATGCTGAGAAGCAACTAATGAGAGGCGCACAAAAAGGTGCCTTCAATAAAAAAATGGCCTCGAGAAAGATATCAAGACTTACAAAAAAACTTATAAGCTCATAATAAACATCTAATTTGTGAGTACTAAATCAGTACACTTGCTGATTATTTTCTTATAGCTTTTAATGAATATTTTAACTTTTTTTATGCTTGTAAATTATTATTCTATTTCAATAACTTATAATTAAAGTGTCAAAGTAATAAAAAAAGGGTCAGAATCTATTCGTTTTTTTAAAAAAAAATCATAAAATTTCAAATAAAATTTCTAATTAAACCCTCCTTAATTGCAATTAAAATTTATTATTATTCTACAGTCAGTTGTCAGTATTTATAAATATTGATTGATAACTTTATTTTATAAAATTTATTTATTCAGTATACTGAATATATAAAAATAGGCTTTCCAATAAATTTATATTTACATATAGTAATCATGATAATTTCAACGGATTATCCACATGGTATAAACAAAAATACCATTCAAAATAGGGGTCAAGACTCGAATGCAAATCGATACAATTAGCAAAAATACAGAATATGCAGGTGATATAAATCCAAAGACTGCTTGGTCCATACTTGAAAATTATGATGAGAGTTTACTCGTTGATGTTCGGACCAAAGCTGAATTAAATTATGTTGGATACGCAGACCTTTCATCACTAAAAAAATCTTTTATCAATATTGAACAACAGTTTTTTCCTGGCGGGAATTTAAATGAAAACTTCGTCGCTGAGCTTGAAGAGGTCATAATTGAAAATGTACCAAATAAAGAATGTCATGTCATTTTTTTATGTCGTTCTGGTGCCCGAAGTGCTTGGGCCGCGTCTATGATGGCGCAACATGGTTGGATTAATTGCTATAATATTGCATCAGGGTTTGAAGGCGATCCCGATGAGTTTCACCACCGGGCTAAAATTAATGGATGGAAATACGAAGGGTTGCCATGGATACAACAATAAATACCCCTAATAAAAAAATCAATATTGATGATAGCTGGAAAAAAGTGAGTACTAACTTACGTATTCAAATAGGGGATGATTTATATAATAGCTGGTTTGCCAGAATGGAAGTTCATGGCTTTGAAAATGGAACCTTAACTTTGTCATTACCAACACTATTTCTAAAAAGTTGGATAAAATCCAGATACTCTGAAAAATTAACCGAAATCTGGAAACAAGAAATTTCAGAGATAAATCATATTGAATTAAGAGTGCGGACCCACGGTGAGAAAGCAAAAGGCTCAGTAAATGATAGCGATAGCTCGCTTCCTGGTTTGCAGAATACTATAATGCTTGATAATACTGATGAAAACTCCCTTATAAACACAAGTTCCCCTCTAGATAGAAGATATACTTTTAGCAATTATGTAGTTGGTAGATCGAATGCACTCGCCCACGCAGCATCAATGCGGGTTTCTCAGCCCCAAAAAAATATACCCGTTGAATTTAACCCTTTGTACATACATGGACCCGTTGGGACCGGAAAAACCCATCTATTGAATGCAATAGCATGGGAGTCTAAAGCCAGACATCCTGAGAGGAAAGTCTTATTCCTGTCTGCGGTGAGGTTCATGAGCTCCTTTGTGGAAGCAGTAAAATCCAAAGATACTATCAGTTTTAAGAAACTATTTGCAGATGTTGATTTACTGCTAATCGATGATATGCAATTTCTTCAAGGTAAGTCCGTACAACAAGAATTCTGCCACATATTCAATGCTCTTGATACCTCCAAGCACCAGATTGTAATTGCTGGTGACTCAGCCCCTTCGAAACTTGAAATGTTAGACGATAGAATGAGATCAAGATTATCTGGTGGATTGGTTGCACAAATAGGTCCTACTGATTTTGATATAAGACGTGGCATCCTTGAAAAAAAACTCGCTCAAACATTACGCGGCAACACGCGTATCGAAATATCACCATCTGTCCTAGATTTTCTTGCGAGAAGAATCCAAAGCTCCGGTCGGGAGCTTGAAGGCGCGATGAATAGAATTATTGCCGCTCACAGCCTTAATAAAAGACCAATTACAGTTGAAGAGGCTGCCCTATCGATCCAAGACCTAATTAGCGAAGAACAAAATAGGCAAATCATGATCGAAGATGTTTTAAGAACAATTAGCGGACATTTTAATGTTACTAAGCAAGATATTTTATCATCACGTCGACATAAAACAATAGTTTACCCAAGGCAAATTGGAATGTATTTAGCAAAAGTACTAACTACTCGCTCTCTACCTGAGATTGGAAGAAAATTTGGAGGCAGAGATCACACTACTGTGCTTCATGCAGTCAGAAAAATTGAAAAACTGATAAAAACAAATCCAAGCATTAAGGAATCTATTTCCACACTTGAAAACTCCCTCAAAGAATGACTGACTGATATTTTCTGTCAATTATTGCAATAAATATTGGTATGTGGACTAATATTTTTATATTCTTAGTATATTATAAGTAATTAATCGAAAACACTGATGGAAGCAATACTTCAAAAAAATGAGTTCCTGAAAGCACTCACTCATGTACAAAATGTTGTTGAAAGAAGGAA
Source organism: uncultured Rhodobiaceae bacterium (assembly GCA_913030915.1). GTDB lineage: Bacteria > Pseudomonadota > Alphaproteobacteria > Rhizobiales > TMED25 > TMED25. The sequence continues at coordinate 9,810 of CAJWEW010000001.1, read as the reverse complement.
CACAATACCGATACTTGCAAATATTCTAATTATCGCAGAAGGCGTTGGTTTGAAATTAATAGCCACAGATCTAGACATAGAACTAATTGAAGAAATTGATGCAAAAATTGAAAAAGGTGGGAGCTTAACCGCTCCAGCTCACCTTGTTTATGATATAATTAGAAAATTACCAGACTCATCTGAAATAACCCTGTCAAAAGACGATAGTCAAGATCATTTGACAATAAGGTCAGGTAAATCAAACTTCAAGCTACAAACACTTCCACGATCAGACTTCCCTGAAATATCAGATAATGAATTTTCGCATGCCTTCACAATTGTGAGTGGAGAATTGTATAGATTGATTGAAAAAACAAGGTTTGCCATTTCAAATGAAGAAACACGCTATTACCTAAATGGTATCTACTTTCATGAGTCAATACCAGCAGATGGTGATAAACTCTCAACCCTCAGAACTGTGTCGACTGACGGCCATCGCCTGGCACAAGCGGAATTAACTTTGCCCGAGGGAGCATCAGGGATGCCAGGTATCATTATACCAAGAAAAACAATCTCTGAAATACAGAAGCTAACCCAAGAAAATGACGGAGATGTTGAGGTTAAGATTTCCGAAAATAAATTAAAGTTTATTTTTAATAGTATTGAAGTTACCTCAAAAGTAATTGATGGAACATTCCCAGATTATCAAAGGGTAATACCATTCCAGAATGATAAAACAATGTCAGTGAAAACAAATATACTTACCAATGCCGTAGACAGAGTAGCAACGTTATCGAGCGAACGCGGAAGAGCAGTCAAATTATCTTTGAAAGATAGTAGTCTTACCTTATCTGTGACTAGCCCTGAAGCAGGAACTGCAATTGAAGAAATATCTGTAGATTTTAAAGGTGATGAATTTGAGATTGGTTTCAATTCAAAATATTTGTTAGATATTTTATCGCAATTGAGTGGTGACTCGGTAAAGCTTTTATTTTCTGAACCAAATTCACCTTGCTTAGTTCTAGACCCGAATGATGAGGCGACATTGTACGTCTTGATGCCGATGCGTGTGTAGAAATTTAACAAAAAAAATTAGCAGATATCTTGTAGGAATAATTTTTAGCCCTATATAACACTTATAGGGACTATATTTATTATATTCATTACTTTTTTAATAATAAGGAGTATAAAAGATGGCTAAAATTATAGGCATTGATCTGGGAACAACGAATTCTTGTGTGGCTGTTATGGACGGCAAGGATCCAAAAGTTATCGAAAATTCTGAAGGCGCAAGGACTACGCCATCAATGGTTGCATTTGGTGAAGACTCTGAACGCATAACAGGACTCCCAGCCAAACGTCAAGCCGTCACAAACCCTGAAAACACACTTTTTGCTGTGAAAAGACTTATGGGAAGAAGATTTGACGATCCTCTTGTTAAAAAAGATAAAGATATTGTACCATTCAAGATTTCCAAGGCTGATAATGGGGATGCTTGGGTTGAGGCTCAATCCGAAAAATATTCACCCTCACAAATATCTGCATTTATACTTCAAAAAATGAAAGAAACAGCTGAAAGCTATCTCTCTGAAAATGTTACTCAAGCGGTTATTACAGTCCCTGCGTATTTCAACGATGCGCAAAGACAAGCTACAAAAGATGCAGGAAAAATTGCAGGCCTTGACGTCTTGAGGATTATTAACGAACCAACTGCGGCGGCACTAGCTTATGGTCTTGATCGTAAAGATGGACAAACAATAGCTGTATACGATCTTGGTGGAGGTACATTTGATATATCAATTCTAGAGATTGGGGATGGAGTATTTGAGGTCAAATCAACAAATGGGGATACATTTCTAGGTGGAGAGGATTTCGATACAAGGCTTGTGAATTATCTCGCTGATGAATTTAAGAAAGATCAGGCTGTAGATCTACTGAAGGATAAACTCGCTCTTCAGAGACTAAAAGAAGCTGCAGAAAAGGCAAAAATAGAGTTATCCTCTACTACTCAAACTGAAATAAATCTGCCCTTTATTACCGCTGATCAATCAGGACCAAAACATCTTAATATAAAACTAACAAGGGCCAAATTTGAAACACTTGTTGCAGATCTGATTGAAAATACAATCACACCATGTCAGAAAGCACTCAAGGACGCAGGACTAAAAGCCGGCGAGATTGACGAAGTTGTAATGGTTGGTGGAATGTCAAGAATGCCGAAAGTTCTCGAAAAAGTGCATAACTTCTTTGGGAAAGAACCCCACAGAGGAGTTAACCCTGACGAAGTCGTTGCAATTGGCGCTGCCATACAAGCGGGTGTTTTACAAGGGGATGTGAAAGATGTACTTCTTCTCGACGTAACACCGCTGTCACTTGGCATTGAAACCTTGGGCGGTGTATTTACTAGACTGATTGATAGAAACACAACAATTCCTACAAAAAAAAGTCAGACTTTTTCAACTGCAGAAGATAACCAGTCAGCTGTTACAATAAGAGTTTTCCAAGGCGAAAGAGAAATGGCAGCAGATAACAAACTATTAGGAAATTTTGATCTCGTTGGAATATCTCCGGCTCCACGTGGTATTCCGCAAATCGAAGTAACTTTTGATATTGATGCAAATGGAATTGTAAACGTAAAAGCAGTTGACAAAGCTACGAATAAAGAACAATCAATCAAGATTCAAGCCTCTGGCGGACTATCAGATGATGATATCGAAAAAATGGTTAAAGATGCGGAAGAACACGCGGAAGAGGATAAGGCCAAAAAAGAGCTTATAGAGACAAAAAACCAAGCAGAATCATTAATACACGGAACAGAAAAAAGTCTCTCCGAAAATAGTGATAAAATTAATGAAGATGATAAAAAATCGATCGAAGATGCCATTAATCAATTGAAAACATCTTTGGAAAGTGATGACTCCGCAAAAATAGCTAGTGATCTCGAAGCCTTGACTCAGGAAGCTATGAAGCTAGGGGAGGCAATCTACAAAGCACAAGGGGATGCTCAAAACGATGAGACTGAGAACCCAGAGCCCGAAGACAGTACGATTGTAGACGCTGATTTTGAAGAAGTTGATGAAGATAAAAATACATAATCAATAGCCCTCCTAATCAAAGGAAGACTGGTATGGCAAAAAAAGATTACTATGACGTATTGGGAGTCGAAAAAAATTGTGATGATAAGTCACTAAAGAGCGCCTTTAGAAAACTCGCAAAGGAATACCATCCTGATCACAATGCAGGTAATCCAGAATCTGAAGCAAAATTCAAAGAAATATCAGAAGCATATGAAAGACTAAAAAACCCTGAAAGTAGAGCCGCCTACGACAGATATGGACATGCAGCATTTGATGGTTCGGGTGGAAGAGGTCCTTCCTCGGGTGGGTTTGATGGTAATTTTTCTTCAGCGTTTTCCGATATATTTAACGACTTTTTTGGTGACTTTTCATCAACATCGAGATCCCAAGAAGCCTCGAATAGAGGCTCTGATTTAAGATATAACATGGAAATAACCCTCGAAGAGGCATACCATGGGAAATCTGATACTATCAATGTCCCGATGAATTCCGTTTGCGCAAACTGTAACGGTAATGGCAGTGAAAAAGGAGAAGCACCGATAATTTGTCCGAATTGCCAAGGGTCAGGAAAAACACGCGCAAGCCAAGGTTTTTTCACAATAGAGAGAACCTGTACATCATGCCAAGGCAGGGGGCAGATTATCGTAAATCCATGCAGATCATGTAGTGGCGAAGGAAGAGTAAAAAAACCTAAGAAATTAAACGTTAATATCCCTGCTGGCGTTGAAGACGGTAATAGGATCAGGCTTAGTGGTCAAGGGGAGGCTGGAATTAGGGGTGGCAGAACTGGTGATTTATATATATTTGTATCAATCAAGCCCCACAAACTGTTTCAAAGAGATGGGCAGGATTTATATCTAAATATTCCTGTATCCATGGTACGAGCAACCCTCGGTGGTCAGATTGATATCCCAACAATTGATGGCGGCAAACTAAGCGTTAGTTTACCTGAAGGCTCTCAAAATAATAAACAATTAAGATTAAGAGGTAAGGGGATGCCAGTTATAAGAAGAAATAATTTTGGGGATCTTCACTTACAAATTATTGTAGAAACACCAATTAATCTTACAAAAAGACAAAAAGAATTGCTCGCTGAATTCGAAAAAATATCAAATGAAAAAACAAACCCCCTCAGCAGCAGTTTTTTTAAGAAATTTAAAGATTTTTTTTAGAGATTTTTTGCATTAAGAGTTATTTCATCGTAAGATGATGACAAAATTATAATTAAAATAATACGGTTCTATCATGAAAGTGATTATTGCAGGTGCAGCAGGGCGAATGGGTCGTGAACTATTAAAATGTGCCCATCAAGATGCTGAGATTGACATCATTGGTGCATCAGAAGCTGCCGGTTCAGACTGGATTGGAAAAGATATTGGTGAAGTAATTGGTGAAGCTAATATGAATATCAAAATCGTTTCTGACATTTTAGAACTTATTAAATCTGCTGATGTCATTATTGACTTTACTAATCCTGAAACAACACTCACAAATGCTACATTAGCTGCGCAAGCTAGGATCTCGCATATAATTGGCACGACTGGTTTTCGAAATGAAGAAATTGAGAAGTTAAAGAAAGCGGGTAATCACGCAGTTCTTGTTCAGTCGGGTAATATGAGTCTCGGTATAAATATACTATCGCAAATGACTGAAAAGATTGCTAAAGTACTTTCAGATTTTGATATAGAAATTACGGAAACACATCATAATCAAAAAGTCGACGCACCCTCCGGTACCGCATTATTATTAGGAAACTCAGCGGCAAGAGGAAGATCATTAAATTTAACAGACAATGCTGTTTATGAAAGATATGGTAATACTGGTCGCAGAGATAAGAATACCATCGGCTTTTCTTCAATTAGAGGTGGGAATATAGTCGGTGAACACTCTGTTATCTTTGCCGGCGACAGTGAAGTGATTACTTTATCCCATTCAGCGTTGAGCCGAAAAATTTTTGTAAAAGGGGCAATGTTAGCGGCAAGATGGTCGCAAGACAAGGACCCTGGTTATTACAGTATGGATGATGTTCTAAATATTGAAAAATAGGAAATTATATGTCAAAATTGATTATATTAAGACACGGTGAAAGCGAGTGGAACAAATTAAATCTTTTTACCGGATGGGAAGATGTGAGTCTTACTGATCAAGGTAAAATAGATGCGAAAAAAGCTGCATTTGCGATCCAGAATTTAAAGGTTGATATTAATCACGCCTACACGAGTGCACTCAAAAGAGCCGCCAAAACACTGGAAATTGTTCTTTATATATTAAAAAAAGATATCCCCATAATATCAGACCAAGCATTAAATGAGAGAAACTATGGCAGCTTAACTGGCATGAACAAAGATGAAGCACGAAATAAATGGGGGGATGAACAAGTTAAACTATGGAGACGCTCCTATGATGTTGCTCCAGAAAATGGGGAAAGCCTGAAAGATACTTGTAACCGTACTATCCCGTACTTCAAGAAAAATATACTTCCCAAATTACATAATGGTGAAAATGTCATAATTACCGCTCACGGTAACTCACTCAGATCTATAATAATGCATGTAGAGGAGTTGAGTGAAGATGCAATTGTGAATGTTGAAATAACAACTGGGATCCCAATTGTTTATGAATATGAAAATAAGAAAATAATCAAAAAAACTGAGTTATTTGTAAAAAGATATTAGAAACCAAATCATATTATGAGTGTACTTTTTATTGGTAATGCAATTATCGATGTAATCTCTCACCTCGATGAGATAGATCAAATTGATCCTAATTTTATTGGTAAAATGCAAATTGTCTCTCAAAATGAGATTAATGATAAAATCAAGCTGGTATCAAATAAAAAAATACTTCCGGGTGGGAGTGCAAATAATAGCGCTTGTGGTTTATCAATGCTGGAAGAAAAAGTATGCTTCATAGGGAAAATTGGTAATGATCAATTCGGGAAAGTCTATCTCGAGGAGAATAAAAAGCATCAGGTAGAAACAGGCCTTATGGTAATTGATGGTAAATCAATAACAGGACGTTCACTTGTTTATGTAACACCAGATGGGGAAAGAACTATGTATACTTTTCCAGGGGCCTCTGCAGAGCTTGATTCATTGGACATACCAAAAGCTGCTTTTAGTGGGATTTCTGGTATTTTTATAGAAGGGTACATATTATACTCGCCCCATGGACTCGAACTTGTATCCAGGTCAATCCGAAGTACAAAAAAGAATAATGGCTTTGTAGCAATTTCTCTATCAGATATGGATTGTGTTGACAAATATAGAGATGATTTTTTAAATCTAATTAAGTCCAATGATGTAAATCTTATTTTTGGTAATAAAATGGAGATGAAGGCTCTCTTAGAGGTTAAGACAGAAATAGATCTTATAAAGAAAATGATTGAGCTTTCAGAGTTTGTAGAAAGATTAATCATGACATCTGGGAAGGATGGCTCCCTGTCCATCGAAAAGGGTGTACTAATTCATGCTTCGACAAACGATGTGGAAGATTGCACAGATACAACAGGGGCGGGTGATTTATTTGTCTCTGGGTACCTAAAAGCATACTTAAATAAATCAAGCCCAATTGACTGTTTGAAGACTGGCAACTTTATTGCTTCAAAAATTTTAAAAAGAGATGGTGGTAAATTAGATTTTTCTGATTACAAGGAAATAAAAAAAATATCCAGAGATACGTCTTATAGCTTTCTCAATGAAATTTGATTAACGGAATGATTTTCTGACTTTCTAAGTATTAAGCTAGCTCTTTGCCTAGTTGGCAAAATATTTTCTATCAAATTCACGTAATTTATTTTTTCCCAAAGTGACGTTGCAACATTAACCGCCTCTTCATCTAATAAATATGAATATTTATTAAAATATGATTTTTCTTCCTTAAAGGCAGTCGCTTTTAGTTTCAAAAATCTCTGAATGTACCAATTTTTTATATTCTTTTCATCTGCATCAACAAATATTGAAAAATCAAAAAAATCGGATACATACGGAATGGCGTTACCATCACTTGGAAGGGGGGCAGGTTGAAGCACATTTAATCCCTCGATAATTAGAATATCGGGTTTGTTTACGTTAATAAATTCATCAGGAACATTGTCATAGAGCAAATGCGAGTAAACAGGCGCTTTAACATTTGATTTTCCTGATTTAACTGAATTTAAAAAATCAAGTAATAGTGTTAAGTTGTAGCTCTCAGGAAAACCCTTACGCTCCATCAAAGATCTCTTTTCAAGGTTGCTATTACTCATCAAAAAACCGTCTGTATTGACAAGTGATACCGTTATATTATCTGACCATTTGGATAATAAAGCTTGAAGAATTCTTGAAGTTGTACTTTTTCCAACTGCAACAGACCCACCAATACCGATGATAAATGGTACTTTAAAATTTTTTTTTCCTAAAAATAAATTGGTTGCCTCAAATAATTTTTCCGTACCAGATATATATAAATTTAAGAGGCGAGAAATTGGTAAATACACATCTCGGACCTCATCTATTGACATTGGTTCATTTAAGCCTCTGAGCTCTAATATTTCATTTTCAGTTAGATTTAAAGTAGCGCCAAAACCCAAATCAGCCCATTCTTCTCTTGAAAAAATTATATAAGGTGAATTTTCATTTTTTGATTGATGCATGTGATAAATTACTATTTTCTAGATTTTTTTTCTTCATGACCTGACACACCTTTTCTTCGCATAAGTTCGCCGCAAACATCGTCAATACTTAAATTACCTTGCTCGAGCAATACCATTAGATGATAAATCAGATCTGCAGCCTCTTTTTTAAGGTTTTCTCTGTCCTTAGATAGCGCTGCAATTATTACTTCAGATGCTTCTTCACCGATTTTTTTAGATAAATACTCAATGTCTCCGATTAATTTTGCAGTATATGAAAATTCTTCATCCTTGAAAGCGTTATTCTTTATTGTTTCTGTAAGCTTTTCTAAATAGTTTATATTTTTCATTGAGTTTTCAGACATAAATCCCCCTATCTGACGTTAATGCCCTGTTCCTTCATATACTGCTTGGCTTCATTAATTGTGTATTCCCCAAAATGAAAAATGGAGGCCGCTAATACGGCGTCGGCATGCCCCACCTTAATACCATCAACAAGGTGTTGAAGGTTACCACCCCCGCCGCTCGCAATAACTGGAACATTCACAATGTCTGTAATTTTCTTAATTAGTATATTGTCAAATCCAGATCTTGTTCCATCTTTGTCCATTGATGTGATGAGCAGCTCACCTGCACCCAATGATACAATTCTTTCAACATAATGCAACACATCAATCTCAGTATTAATTCTGCCTCCGTGAGTATAAACTTCCCACTTATTCTCTGCATTATTTTTTTTTGCATCTACAGCAACCACGATACATTGAGAACCATACTTGTCTGCCGAGTGTCGAACAAAATTATTATCTTTAACTGCTGCAGAATTTACCGATACTTTATCGGCTCCAGATAACAATAATGTTCGTATGTGTTCTATTTTACTTACACCGCCACCAACTGTTAATGGCATAAAACATACTTCTGCAGTTTTTCTCACAATGTCATAGATCGTATCTCTGTTCTCATGGCTTGCGGTGATATCTAAAAAACATACCTCATCGGCACCCTGTTCATCATATATTTTAGCAACTTCAACTGGATCTCCGGCATCTCTTAGATTTACAAAATTTGTGCCTTTCACAACTCGCCCATTATTGACATCCAAGCATGGTATTATTCTCGACTTTAACAATTATTAACCCTCACTATTGATAATTTTAAGTGCTTCTGTAGGATCTATTTTTTTTTCGTAGAGAGCCTTGCCAATTATTGCTCCCTTGAAAATTGAATTATCATTTTTTTTTAATTTTTTAATGTCTTCAATAGACTTTAAACCCCCACTTAGTATCACCGATATATTAGTTGCCATGGCTAATTTTTTAGAACCCTTAAAATTCAATCCCTCAAGCATCCCATCCCTATTTATATCTGTGTGAAGTATCGAGTCAATTTCAGTGTTATCATACTCCTTAATTAGATCAAAAATATTGACCCCTGTTTGCTTCTTCCATCCCTCTATACATATAAAATCATCTTTGCTATCAAGCGCTAAAACAATTTTTTGAGGATATTTATTTGCGACTTCTTTTACCAAACTAATATTTGTAATGCTAATTGTGCCGAGAACTATTTTTTTGGCTCCAAGTGATAGCCAATAATCAATCATCTCAATTGTTCTGATCCCACCACCGAGTTGAACCTTTAATTTTGTTTTTTTTATTATTTCTTCAATAATAGGTTTGTTTTTACTTTGTCCATTGACAGCGGCATCAAGATCAACAATATGTACCCACTCAAAACCTATTTCTTGGAATTTTTTTGCTTGTGAAAGTGGATTACTATTATAAATCTTAGAGTCCTGTATATCTCCTAATCGGAGCCTGACACATTCACCGTTCTTAATATCAATAGCTGGAAATAGGATCATTAAGGACTCCAATTTATAAAATTATTAATAAATTCCAAACCTATTTTCTGACTTTTCTCAGGATGAAATTGACATCCAATGATATTATCTTTGCCAATAACTGCGGTAATTTCACTGCCGTATTCGCAGTAGCCCAATAAATTTTCCATTCTTTTTACTTGAAAATAATATGAATGTACAAAATATACAGTCGTTTCTTCCTGATCCTCTAATCCATTGAAAATACTGTGGGCTCTATTAAGTTTAATAGTATTCCAACCCATGTGGGGAATCTT